>NZ_JACHDM010000038.1:0-49642 GCF_014201065.1 Paraburkholderia sp. Cpub6 | reverse complement strand
CGCTCGACCGGAATGCTCGCTGGATCGACCACATGACACTCGATACCGCGTGCCCGTAGCGCCCGATAGATCCAGAACGCGTCCTGGCCGGCTTCTTAACTCACGACAAGGTGCACGCCCGCGGGCAGCGACCACTTCAGCTTCTGTCGTTCGATCACTTCCAGCACGGCCTGTAGGCGCGCGGGGGCTTGCGGTTGCGCTACGGTGTACACCGCCGGCTGCTCCCGCTGCCCGTCGTGCAACGCTACCTTCCACTTCGCCGCAGCGAGTTCGAGTGACACCGCCAGCGCCGGTTCCGCAGTACGCGTGTATCCCTGATCTGTACGCATGATGCTCTCCCGTGAGCAAACCTCGGTACGCCGATTTTAGGCGTTAGCCAGTCGACGACCTGGATGCTTCATAGGATCTGTTTTCAGCGCGGTTGTTCACGCGCGCGCAGGCCTTGACGAAAACCTGCTTCACATTCGCTAGCCCAGGGATCTCTGCTTTCGCGGCCGGGTAGCTTCGCAGCTGGTCGGTGACGATTTTCTTCGGCGCGACAGAACAGGCCGCCAACACCCGTTTGAAGAAGCGTTTGGCCGCCGCCTTGTCGCGCCGCTTCTGAAGCAAGGTGTCGAGTTCAATGCCGTGCTCATCGACTGCACGCCACGGCAGCCAGGGCTCGCCGCGTAGTGTCACGAACATCTCGTCGAGGTGCCATGTGCTGCCCGGCTTGCGCCGGGCAGTCTTGACCTGACGCGCAAAACCGGCACCTTACTTGTCCGTCCACCGCCGGATCGATTCATGGCTGACAACCACGCCGCGCTCGAACAGTAGCTCCTCGATGTCGCGAAGGCTGAGTTGAAAGCGGAAATACCACCGAACCGCGTGGCTGATGACTGACGCCGGGAATCGATGGCCATGGTAGAGCGATTTCGTCGTCTTCATCGCGTCGTCTTAGCTGACCAGCGCGCTAACGTGACAATGCCGATCAGCCTGCATTGCCCGCTTACCGACAAAACGCGGCATCTATTCGGTCTCGCCGAATTCGAGCGAATGAAGCGCAGCGCGTCACTCGTGAACGCCGCGCGCGGCGGTATCGTCGACGAGGGGGCGCTAATCGAGGCACTCGACCGCAAGCTGATCGCAAATGCCGCGCTCGACGTCCTCGAGCAGGAACCGCCAGCGGCCGATCATCCGCTGCTATCCAGCGCGCGCACCGATCTGATCGTGACGCCGCATGTTGCATGGCGGACCCAGGTGGCCATGACGCGGCTCGTCATGCAACTCGCACAAGGCATCGAAGAGCATTACGCGCAGCATTGAGAACAGCACTTGAAGAGGCCGTGCCGCGTCAGCGCCAGCGTGCGAGCGGCGCACGTACAGGTCGAGACGGCCAGCGTCGTCCCAGAGGAGATCCGCCAGCCACAAGCGACGCTCAAAGAGCGCAAGCAGCAGGTGGAGCGGCGGGTCGGACAATCACCACGAGCGTCGCTCCCAAATCAACGCGAGACGTTCGCTTAACAGGATTCGAACCACCGCCTTTCGGCCCTCGTGAACTCTCGCACAATCGGACCTTGCAGACAGTGATGCCGCTTCAATAAGTTTCAATCTCGTCCATGCGCTTTCGACCGCCGAACACTTGCGTTCGCGCCGACACATCGTCGCCTTCGTGCTACACACCCCACCTTAGCGCCGGCGTGTGCACCGCGCTGTCCCAATGCTTCGTCATCTCTTCGTCGAGCATGCAAAGTGTGATCGAAGCGCCCGCCATCTCGAGCGAAGTGGTCAGCGCGCCCACCTGCACGCGCGCAATTTTCAGATCGCGCTTTTGAAGCCAGGCGCGCGTAGAGTTAAAGAGAAGATAAAGCTCGCCAAGCGGCGTGCCACCAAGGCCGTTCACAAGCACCAGCAAGCTAGCCCCCGCAGGTGGCTTGAGATCGTCGACGATAGCCGTTAGCAACTCCCCCGCGATCGTGTCGGCCGACGCAAATTTCGCGCGCCGCCTGCCCGGTTCGCCATGAATGCCGACGCCGACTTCTATCTCATCGTCGCCGATCTTGAACGTCAGCGTGCCAGCTGCCGGCACCGTGCAACTGGAGAATGCGACACCCATCGAAGCCGTGTGCTTGTTGATCCGGTCGCCAAACATCTTGCATTCATCGAGGTTCGCACCGCTTTCAGCCAGGCTGCCCACCAGTTTCTCGACGATCACCGCGCCCGCAACCCCGCGCCGTCCGGTCGTATAGCTGGAGTTCTCTACCGCGACGTCATCGTTGATGAGGACCATCGCATTTGGCACCTCGGACATCTCCGACGCCATTTCGAAGTTCATCAGATCGCCCGAGTAGTTCTTCACGATGAAGAGCACGCCGGCGCCGGTATCGACGGCCTTGGCGGCGGCCATCATCTGGTCCGGCGTCGGCGACGTGAAGATCTGGCCCGGGCAAGCGGCGTCGAGCATGCCATTGCCGACAAACCCTGCATGGAGCGGTTCGTGCCCCGAGCCGCCGCCCGATATCAGCGCGACCTTGCCAGGCTTCAGGTCCTTGCGCCGCACGAACACCGGTTCGCGATTGAGTACGACCAGGTCGGCATGGGCTGCGGCGAATCCTGCCAGACTCTCGGCGAGAAAATCGTCCACATGATTGATGAATTTTTTCACGGTCTCCTGCTCCTTTATCCGTTGGGTTGCGCAAGCCGCGCGCATACCGAAGCAATCATGATCTGGCTGGAGCGCGCGCCGGGATCGATATGTCCGCGCGAACGCTCGCCGAGAAACGACGCCCGTCCCTTGGTCGCCAACATGTCGCGGGTCGCAAGCATATTCTGCTCGGCGACTTGCGGCAGCGTGTCGAGCACCACGCGCGCCGCAGCGCTTTCTGCGGCAAGTTCCTGGAAGCGCTTCGCGACCGGAATCAAAACGTCCATCATCGTCTTGCTACCGACGCCGGTCTTGCCGCGTTGCCCGACGGCCTCGACGGCCGCCGCGAAGATGTGGGCGAAGCCGGTCACATCCATTGCATGGCCCACGGACGCTTTCGCCATTCCGTTCAGCAACGAGAAGAACAATGGCCCGGACGATCCGCCCACCGTGGAGAGCACCTTGGAAGCCGCGATCTCGAGCGCGGGGCCGAACGCTTGCGCCTCGATCTCCGCGCGCACCGCAAGCAGGGCTTCCATGCCGCGCAGCAGATTGAAGATATGATCGCCATCGCCGATCTGCTGGTCGAGTGACGCGATCTCGTCGGTATGCTCCTTCAACGTCGCATAGGCAGCGTCGATGCACGCCATGACCGTTTTGCCGTTCATGTCGGAACCCTCCTGCCGTCGGCACGGAAATATAAAAGGCTGCGCGCCGGCAGCGACACGCCGACCGCTTGCCCCGGCAAAAAATTGCGCTCCGCAACGGTCGTTGCGACGACGGCGGTTCCCGCGCGATCGAGAATCAGCAGATGGCGCAGCGGCGAATATTCGAGCACCGTCAGATTGAGTGCGTCCTGTACGCCACGCGCATCGCCCACGTCAGGGTCATGCAACACGATGTCCTCGGGACGGATCGCGACAGTCGCCGTTCCCTTCGGCAGGTGCGCCGAATCGAACAGCATGGGCGGCAGCAGGTTGATCGGCGGAGAGCCGAGCCGCTGCGCGGCGCTGAGCGACACCGGATTGCCATACACCTCGCGCGGCGTGCCGAGCTGCACGAGACGCCCATGTTCGAGAATGCCGATGCGATCCGCGAGCGTGGTCGCTTCGACCTGATCGTGCGTGACGTAGATGATCGTCGCGCCGATCGTACGATGCAGGCGCTTGAGTTCGATGCGCAACTCTTCACGCAGCTTCGCATCGAGCGACGACAGCGGCTCGTCCATCAGAAACACCTTGGGTTGCCGCACGAGCGCGCGCCCTATCGCCACACGCTGCATTTCGCCGCCGGACAGATGCGTCGCCATGTTCTGGAGCTTTGATTCCATGTGCAGCATCTCCGCGACCGCGTGAACACGCGCACGCACGTCCGCCTCGCTGATGCGCCGTCTTGGCGAGCGCAACGGAAACGCCAGGTTGCCAAACACGGTCAGATGCGGATACAGCGAATATTGCTGGAAGATAAACGCGACGTCGCGATCGGACGGATGCACGCCGGTCGCAAGCGCACCGTCGATCAGCACGTTGCCCGCATCCGGCCGCTCCAGCCCGGCGATCAGACGCAGCGTCGTGGTCTTGCCTGCGCCGCTCGGCCCGAGCAGGACCACGAACTCGCCGTCCATCACATCGATCGAAAGATCGTCGACCGCGACGATATCGCCAAATCGTTTCGACACATTGCGCAACTGGATTTCAGCCATGAGCTTCTCCGTGTGCAGGAATCGTGTGAGCGGCGCGCGGCAGCAGCCGGCCGCTCTGCGCGTCGTACAGCAGCGTGCGTTCCTTGCGGAACGACAAACCGACCGGCGATCCGGCAGGCAAACCATCGTCTTTTCCCACCCGCACCCTCATCACGCCCAGCGCGGTCTCGACCACCAGCACCTGATGCGAACCGAGGTACTCATCGGCGATGACCTTGCCGCGCAGCGGGCCGTTCTGATCGATCGCCACATGCTCGGGACGAATGCCCAGCAGCACACGTTCAGCGGCGACTTCACAGTGAGGCACCTGGACCTGTACCCCGTGCAGACGGACTTCTTCGTGCCCCGCGTCCACGCCGCCATCGACTGGCAGGAAATTCATCGGCGGACTGCCGATGAAGTTGCCGACGAACACCGTTGCCGGAAAGTGATAGATTTCGTGCGGCGGCCCGGCTTGCAGCAATTCACCCTTATTCATCACGACAATGTCGTCGGCCATCGCCATCGCTTCGCTCTGGTCGTGCGTCACATAGACGGTCGTGGCGGAAAGCGCGTTATGCAGCTTGCGCAACTCAAGACACATCAGCTCACGAAAATCCGCGTCGAGCGTGCCGAGTGGTTCGTCCATCAGGAACGCCTTCGGCTGCCGCACGATCGCGCGGCCCAGCGCGACGCGCTGCCGATCGCCGCCAGACAGCCCACCGGTCTTGCGATCGAGAATGTTCTCGATACGCAGCAGGTGCGCGGCTGCATCCACGCGTGCCGCGATCTCCTTGCGCGACACATGCTCGTTCTTCAGCGGAAAGGCGATGTTATTACGCACTGTCATATGCGGATAGAGCGCGAACATCTGGAACACAAACGCGATGTCGCGCTGGCGCGCGCGCAATGCCGTCACGTCCTCACCGTCTATCAGAATCGTGCCGGAGGTGGGCAATTCGAGGCCGGCTATCATCCGCAGCGTCGTCGTTTTGCCGCAGCCGGAAGGACCCAGCAACACGACAAAGCGCCCGGCGCCGATCGTCAGACTGGTGTCGCGCACCGCGACGAAGTCGTCGAAGCGCTTGTGAAGGTTGGCAAGAACGATCGTGGACATGGTGTCAGTCCGGGAAATGGCTGGTCACGACGAACGCGAGCGCGCCTACCAGGATGACCGGAAACGACCATGTGAACAACGTCAACGAAAACGGCTGCACCAGCATCGCCATGCCGAGAACAATCAGTGCAGTCGACACCGCTTCGCTGTAGCCACGGCGCAGATAATGTCTTTGCGGCAAAACGGAGTCTCGTTTCATTTGCGCACCGCTCCGAAGGTGATGCCGCGCAACAAATGTTTGCGCAGCACCACAGTGAAGATAAGGATAGGCAGCACGAACAGGGTCGTCGCCGCCGCGACGGCCGGCCAGTCCTGCCCGCCTTCGCCGATGATGAACGGAATGAACGGCGGCATGGTCTGCGCATCGCCGCTTGTAAGCAGTGACGCGAATGCATACTCGTTCCACGCGAAGATCAGGCAGAAAATCGCGGTTGCGGCAATGCCGGTGATGGCCTGCGGCAGCACCACCTTGACGAAAGCCTGCAGCCGCGTGTACCCGTCGACGAGCGCGGCCTCCTCGTATTCGCGTGGAATCTCGTCCATGAAGCCCTTCAGAAGCCAGACGGCCAGCGATACATTCACCGCCGTATAGAGGACGATCATGCCAACATAGCTGTCGCTCAGGCCGAGTGCCCGATACATCAGGTAGATCGGAATCGCGACTGCGATCGGCGGCATCATGCGCGTCGACAGGATGAAGAACAGCAGGTCGTCGGCGAGCGGTACCTTGAAACGCGAAAACGCATAAGCCGCCAGCGTGCCGAGAAATACCGCGAGAAAGGTCGAGCCGAAACCGATCACGAGCGAATTTACGAAGCGCGGCAAGACCTTCGAAGGCCCGGCGATCACCATGTTTCGCCTGCGCACATCGCGCTCATACCAGGTCTGCGCGGGCGGCAGACTGGCGATGAACTCGGGAGTCTGCCGCGAACGGATCGTGAACAGGTTCACATAGCCTTCCATCGACGGCTGAAACAGCAGCACGGGCGGATAGGCAATCGCGTCTTCCTGCGTCTTGAAACTCGTCAGGAAGATCCACACCATCGGCAAGGTTGCAACCAGCGCGTAGGTGATGACAACCGCCGCGGCGAAGCGCTTGCCGCGTGGCGACGACGCCACCACCGAATGTTGGGTCGTAGTCGGTCTCATCGCTGTTTCACCCGGTTGAGGGCCTTGACATAGATGTTCGCCGCACCGAACACCGTCACAAACAGAATGATGGCTAGCGCCGAAGAGTAGCCCGTCTGCCATTTCTCGAAAGCGGCACGCTTCAATGTGATTGACACGGTTTCAGTCACCGAACCCGGACCGCCCGAAGTCAGCAGGTTCACCATGTCGAACATCTTGAAGTTCTCGATGCCGCGAAACAGCACGGCGAGCATCAGGAACGGCAAGGTCATTGGCAATGTGATCGACCAGAACTGCCGCCACGGTGTGGCGCGATCCACTTCAGCCGCTTCGTAGATGTAGTCGGGAATCGACCGTAGGCCCGCGAGGCAGATGAGCATCACGTAGGGGGTCCACATCCACGTATCGACCATCACGATGGTCCACGGCGCGAGCGACACGTCGCCGATCATCTGGAATGAACCGGGCGCAATGCCGGTGAAGAAGCCGACGATATCGTTGAAGAGGCCCGTTTGCGGTTGCAGCAGAAAGGTCCAGAAGTTGCCCACGACTGCCGGTGACAGCATCATCGGCAGCAGGATCAGCGTGGTCCAGAAGCTATGACCGCGAAACTGCCGGTTGATCAGCAACGCGAGGCCGAAACCCAGTAGAACCTCGAGTCCGACCGACCAGAACACGAAACGCGCCGTCACCTGCATCGCGTACCAGATGTCTTCGTCGCTGAGAATGTCGACGTAGTTGTCGATACCGACAAAGCGCGCCGGCACACTCGGCATATTCGACTTGAAGTTCGTGAACGACAGACGTAACGCCCAGATCAACGGAAAGATGTTGATCGCGAGCAGCAGCAGGATGGTTGGAAGGATGAACAGCCACGCAATGGCTCTGTCCGATAACCCGGCCAGACGTGTGCGCGCATGCGCCGACGCCCGCGACTCCAGCCCCGCCGACGAAAAAGGCTTGTTTGCCAACATGCCTGGCTCCTTTAAGCGGACCGGCGGCATCCGTGCAGGGGCCGCCGGTCCAGTCCTGGATACACGCTAATTCTTACCTTCGGCCTTGAAGACCTTGTCCCAGTCTTTGACCAGCAGATCCAGCGTCTCCTTGGCCGTGCCTTTGTCGGCCACCACATAGTCATGCACGCGTTTTTGCATGTCGAGCAGCAATTCTGCATAGGCGGGTTCAGCCCAGAAGTCCTTCACGATCGACATCGACTTCAGGAATGCCGGCGCAAAAGGCGCACTCTTCGGAAAGTCGGGCGCATCCACCACCGACTTCGCCGCCGAATAGCCGCCCAGCTGCCACCATTTCTTCTGAACATCCGGCTGCGCGAACCATTTGATGTACTCGAGCGCGTCGTCCTTATGATCCGAATAAGAGACGACAGAAATGCCCTGTCCGCCAAGCTGCGTGTACTGCTGCAATTCACGCGGATTGACGAAGAAACCAATCTTGTCGCCGCCGACGTTCGGGTCTTTGTAGAGTCCTGGGAAGAATGCAAACCAGTTCATCTGCATCGCCACCTGGCCAGACTTGAAGGCGTCCAGTCCTTCCTGCATGTACGCGTTGGTCATGCCGGGCGCCGTGCAGCACTTGTAAAGCGCCTTGTAATACTCCAGCCCCTTGACCGCGCCCGGCGAGTTGACGAAGCCGTCCAGGTGATAGGGTTTCTTGGGGTCTTGATACTCGAAGCCGAAGTTGTAAAGCGCATTGGTCACCCCCATCGTGATTCCTTCAGAACCGCGCTCTGTAAAGATATAGGCACCGTACACGGTCTTGCCATCGATCTTGCGGCCTTGGAAGAACTCGGCCGTTTGCTTGAGTTCGTCCAGCGTGCTGGGTGGTTCGAGTTCGCGTTTATATTTCTGCTTGAACTCGGCGCGTAACTCAGGGCGCGCGAACCAGTCCTTGCGATAGGTCCAGCCAACTGCATCCGCCATGGCGGGCAACGCCCAGTAGTTCGGCGTATTCTTTGGCCACTCCGCATAACCGACGACGGTCGCCGGCACGAAGTCGTTCATCGATATCCTGTTCTTCGCGAAAAATTCGTTGAGCTTGACGTAGTGTCCATTGACCGCGGCGCCGCCAATCCACTGGCTGTCCCCGATGATCAGATCACATAGTTTGCCATGCGAATTAAGCTCGTTGATGAAGCGATCGGCGTAACTGGTCCATGGTACGAACTCGAATTTCATTTTGATGCCGGTTTTGCTCGTGAAATCCTTCGACAGTTCGACGAGTGCATTGGCCGGGTCCCATGCCGCCCAACATAACGTCAACTGCTTGCCCTGTGCTTGCGCGCCCGTTGCCATGCCGAGTCCCAACGATATGATGGCCGCCGCTATTACCCTTGCTGACGTAAGACGTAACATTTGTCTTCTCCTTGTCTTTCTCGGGTCTCCAACCTGCTATGGAACAGCGCCCATGCGCCGGGTGCTGTGTTTCGGCTCCAGCGGACTCAGACTGCAATCCACGTGTCGCGAGCTTCAGGCATGCGCATTCTCACGAAGATAAATCCGGGTCTCCGGCGTTGGGATGGCGAGCGCGCCACGCACGTCGTTAAGAAAATTGATGGCGGCGAGGCCTGCCCAGTGAACGATGCCGCGCACATCCTGATCGAGGATCACGTCGATCGCGCGCTCGGACAGTTGCGCGCGAGTCTCCGCGGTGCATTCATGCCCGATCAGTACCAGGCGTGCCTTGTCGCCGGATTCCTGCAATGCCGTGGCGATGCCTGAGATGCCGCCACCTGTCACATACATCCCGACCAGATCCGGGTGACGCGCAAGAAGCCCCTGCACGGCAAGGCCTGCGCCCTCGTCGTCTTCGGCGAAGTCTGGTTCGGCGATCCAGCGCAGGTTGCGAAAGTCCTCTTCCAGTACCTGCGAAAAGCCGGTGCGTCGTTCCAGTTGATCGTGCAGGCGCGACGAGGCCGATAAAATCGCCACCGTGCCGAGTCGCGCGCCGAGAAAGCGGCCCATCAAAAGTCCTGCGGTGCGGCCAGCAATCCGGTTATCGACGCCTACATACGCAGCGCGGCGACTTGCGGGCAGATCGGAGAACACCGTGACAACGGGCACGCCCGCGTCGCTCATATCCTCAACGAGGCGTTCGACCGCGGGGTAGTCGAGCGGCACAAGCACGAGTGCGTCGTAGTCGATCACCTGCTCAGCGAAAGCAATGGTGTCGCGATGACTCGCGAAATCGCAGCGGTAGAACGACGGAATGATGCGGTGCTCGCGAAAGAAGCTGGCGGACAACGCGATATTGCGCTCGACGTGGTCGAGGAAGCGCGAATTGACCTGAGGCAGAACGAAGGCCACCCGATACGTATTGATCTTGGCGGGGCGACCGCGACTTGCGCGTTCGTCGCGCAGGGCCGCCAGCGCGAGATGGACGCGATCTGCCGTTTCCGGACGCACAGCCTGGTCGTCGCGCAACACACGATCGACCGTGGCCACGCTAACGCCCGCGCGACGCGCAATCATCATACGTGTAGCCGGCATGTGTCTCCTCCGGTGCCGAACAGAAGCTTTTGGTTAAATCAAGGTAGTTTTTTCCGCGACAAATGCAAGTTTTTTTGCGGCAATAAATGCATCATTCCTGACGGCAATAGGGAATCGCGTTTGAGCGTGCATGTCTGAATGCATGAACTGCCTAAATCAGAGGGCGGTGCGTTGCACAAAAATGTACTGGGGCACCGCCTTGCATCGACTACGAGGAACACTGCACAGAACGCGATTGGATTGGTGCCTTATTCGGGGTCGTGGCCATTTTGTGTGCTGTGCGCGTGAGCTTCGTAGCGGGCAATCGGTGACCGCGGTCAAAGCGTTGTCGCGCGATCGCTCGCATTCGGCGCAGCGCGCGTGGATCGCTAAAGATGTGCCGCTATGCGGATATCGATAGACGGTCGCCGCCATTGACGCGTAGCTGAGAATCCGCACCCATCATTCGCTGGTTGTCCGGCACCGGCACGGTCCAACAGATAGCCGAACTCATCCGTGTATTTGCTGCGCCTTAAGCTACTGCCGCGAATCGACGGCCAGCTTCAGTGAGGGACGCAAGTGGTTTTGGTATCGCGGCGGAACGCCGTTCGATCATTCGCATCCGCTTCATCTGCAGATGGTCGAAGCTGGATCGTTCCGCGAAGATCTCTACTATCGCCTGAGCGGCGCGACGCTGCGGATACCGCCGCTGCGCGAGCGCACCGATATCCGCGATGTGATCGATACGGTGTTCAACGAGGAAGCCCAGGCGGCCACGCATGCGCTGATGCTCGATCCGCAATTCGCCGGGCGTCTTGCCGCTTTTTCGTGGCCCGGCAACATCCGGCAACTGCGCAACGTGCTGCGCTATGCGTGCGCGGTCTGCGATTCGGCTCGCGTCGAGTTGCGGCACGTGACGCCGGACTTCGCGGCGCAACTCGCGCCCGCCGTCACGCCGGCGCTCGCGGCGAACTCCACGTCGCCGGCCAGCGCCGACGACGAGCGGGCACGGATCGTCGCGGCACTCACGCGTTGCCAGTGGCGGCCTAACGCCGCCGCGCTGGCATTAGGCATATCGCGCGCGACGCTGTACCGGCGCATCGCGCGGCTGGGCATCGTCGGGCCGCATCGCACATAAGCGGCATCGCGATCGCCCGTCTGAGTCTGCCACTGTGCAGACAGCGTCCGATTCCCACGCCCTCACCCGCAGAGTGAAATCTTTTCGCAGTTCGTCCATCGCGAGCGAAAAGATTTTATTTCGGCACAACCCTGCTCCCATGCGCAGTTTGTGCCGACAGACAGGCATGACTTGCCGGACTCAGTGATCGGTCGCAACGAGAGACCACCCACGAGCGCGCATCGAATGTCCTGAACGGCTCACGCGACGCACTCGCGACCCGAAGGACTCCCCAACTTCTCTCCGGATTCCTTGCGGGCCGCCTCGCGGCAGCTCGCGCTATTGTCATGATTGCGCGACGTCAATTTCTTGGTTGTCTCACTGCGCTCGGCGGAAGCGTCGTATTGAGCGCGTGCGGCGGTGGTGGTAGTGGTGGTGATAGCGGTACTGCGGATGCCGGCGGCTCTTCCACGGGCAATTCCACGAACCCGTCGAGCACGACGGCGGCACCCTCTGCGGGCACGGCAACCTCCGGTATCGCGACCTCGACGGGCTCGACCAGCTCCGGTATTACGACTTCGACTAGCGGCACGACGACGGTGGCGAACGGCTCATCGCCGACCGCCTCGACTGGAACGGCCTCCACCGGTTCGTCCGGCTCGACCTCGGGCGACAGTTCTGGCGCTCCATCGGACCCGAACTCGGGGTCACCCGGCAACGCTTCGAACGCTTCGCCACAGAACACGACCATCCCCCCGGCGACGGTGATTATCGACAGCCAGAACGCGTCGTGGACCCTGGTCGGCGGATCTGTCTACAGGAACGGTGTCGCAGCGGGCAACGCCTACAACGTCTCGTTGATACTCTGGTACGGGGGTACGATCTATCACGAGGGAACCGGCGGCCAATTTTACGGATGGAATGGTTCGGGATGGCAGTCGTGCAATGACCCACGTTTGGGCGGCACCTCCGTCGACGGCACCATGATCCCGCCCGCGTCGTATCTGATCGACAAGGTCGGCGCGATATGGACCGTCGTGAACGGTGTCGTGTACCGCAATCGGAGTGCCGTCGGCACGATGTCGAATGCTGCGCTTCTGCTGTGGTACGGCGGCAAGTTCTGGGCACAATCGACCGGCGGTCAGTTCTACGTGTGCGCCGATGCGGATGAATGGTTGCCGTGCAACGATCCGCGCATCGCGACCGCGGCGCCGGCCGGCTCGTTTCACGGTATCAACGGGCATTACGATTATTTGTATTCGACGTCGCAGCTCGTGTCGATCATGCAAGCCCTGGGCTGCTCGACGTACCGGCTCAGCTGTACCGACTACGCACCGCAACTCGCCGCGGTCGTGGCGTTGGCACAAGCATTCCAGCCAGCGGGCTTGACCCTTTTCGTGCTGATCGATGCCGGCATCTACGACGGTAACGGCAACCTGTTCACGAGCGAATCGACCGCCTACACACGCGGCTTCAATTGCGCGGTAACTGTTGCGACGGCGTTGCAACCCCACGGCGTGACCCTGTATGAATGCGGCAACGAACTGACGCGCACGAACGGAATCATTCTCGACTCCACCAACGCAGGAACGAGCGTCGTCGACTTCAACAATGCGAACTGGCCGCTAATGCGCGGCGTGATGCGCGGCATGATCGACGGGGTCAAGTCGGTGCAGGCGGATGCTAAATGCGGCGTCAACTTTTGCGTCGCGGACACCGGTGCATCCGACGCTCTGTGGGATGGCAAGCAGCCCGATGGCACGAGCGGCCATCCGACCGTCAGGTGGGACTTGACTACGTGGCACAACTACGAGGTGTACGGCGACATCTTCGATATCGGCTCCGACGGGTCCGGCCCCGGCTTCGATTTGCCCACCTATTGCAAGGCCCGATATGGCGTCCCCTTCGTGATCTCGGAATGGAACACAGGACCGGAACAGACCGAGGCGTACCGGGCCAACTACATCACGTCGCGCCTGCTCACTTACTATCAGGCGAGAAAGACGAAGAACATTCAATCGGCGATGTATTACGACCTCGATAGCGGGGACGCAACTTACGGTCTGATGATCAACGGCACGGCGCTTGCGCTTCCGTACAATGCGTTCGCGAGTTTTGTCGCGAGCCATCCCGATAGCTGAGCGTCCGCACTCGCTGAGTCCGCGCGCTGCCTACGGTCGATTCGACCTGCGTGAGACGTTGACGGATAACCCGTCCCGGCCGAGACCGCGATAGGTCTCGTAGCCCGGGGCGACGAGTTGCGAGAGTCAGGCGACCTCTGTTGCAACGCGGCTGTGTCCGTGCATCACGTTACGCCCACAGCCGCATCGCTACAACGCACGATTCGTGCAATCAGAAGATCAGAACTGGTGTCGCAGTCCCACGGTGACCGCGACCTGCGTGCCCGTCGACGATGGCGAGAGGGTATTGATCATCGCATCTGCGAGCACGGAATCCGCCGGCGCGCCATGAACATGCTGATAGACGCCTTCCAGGTACACGTCGGTACGCTTGCTCAACGAATAGTCGGTCTGCAGCATGACCGAATTCCATTTTGGAGAGGCTTTCGTAGCCCCCTGGTTGTAAGCACCGTCAGTGAACGTATAGGCACCGGATACGCTCCACGCAGACGTCACCGAGTAGTGTGCGTTCACCTCGTAATTGTCCAATCGCAGATTGCCGCCAAGCGGCAGATAGCTGCCGAGGCCCAGCGAGATGACGCCCGCCATGTTGTCGATCTGAGTATGGCTCCACACGAATCCGACAGTTGCGGGGCCGAACGTGTAATTGCCGCCGGCGCCCCAGATACGCTGGCGCTCCGCGATGAAGTTCGCGCTGCCGTCGCCCTGCGCGATTGCCCCATTCGGATTCGTGCCCGATACGCCACCGCCTGCGTTATTGAACTGCAGGTACCCGCCAGCAAGATTCACTGGGCCCTGCGCATAACCTACGCTAAAGCCGTACGCGCGATTGTCAGCGAATCCTCCCGCCTTGTTGCTGAACGAATACATGCCTTCGAACGTCACGCCGGCATAGGTCGGGCTCACATACTTGACCGAGTTGTTGACGACCACCGAATCAGCCGCCAGGTTGTCGTTCTCGAACGGGTGTGCGGCGAGGTTGCCACCCCACGTGTTGCTCCCCGCAGTGATCGGTCCGAGCTGGTCGTTCAGCACATCGAACTGGCGGCCCAACGTCACGGTGCCGAGATTGTCGCTTTGCAACCCGACCCAGGCCTGAGAACCGAAGGCGTCGCCCGGAAAGGCCTGGCTACCGTTGTTTAGATTGAAGCCCTGCTCGAGTTTGAAGATCGTACGAACACCACCTCCCAGATCTTCAGTACCCTTGAGGCCAAACACCGTATTCTGCGTGGAGCTGGTCGCCATTTGCCAATTGCTATGACCGGCCTGGTTGTTGGTATAGATGAGTCCCGTGTCGATAAGACCGTACAGGGTCACGCTGTTTTGCGCATACGCGGAAACCGAAAATGCGCCGAGGACCCCGATTGCCAGCAAGGTTTTTTTCATGTCTTTATGCCCCATTTGCGATTACGGAAAAATAGAACAGCTTTTTCTTAATTGGAGTTCTATCCCGGGACATTCCACCTGGGATGGTCAGCCCGCGCCGATCTGCTTCTAAATCGAAATGTGCTTTCCAATCGCATCAAACAAGCAGAATGGCCACAAGCTGACCGGCGGTCGCAATCACGATCGCCAGATCAACCGGATTGGCCAGAAGAAATCCGAGAAAATCTGAATCGACGGCGCGCGTGCGCCACATCCCGACAAAGCCGACCGACAGAATCAGCCCGAATAAAAAGTCGAATCCGAATCCTGCGGCGAGCCATCTGTTATGCCTGACGACATGTTCGGCGAATGCGAACATTGCCAAAAAGGCGATTTGCGACATGAGAACAACCAGTACGACAACATGCTGCTGATTATTCTTTTTCATCGGCTGGCGGAAATCCGGTTGCTCGAACCCGGCACGACCTCCTCGCTCGTCTGGCCGAACTTCGGCAGTACGGGCGCGTACCTGGCAGACACCCGCATGCTCTCAAGTACGAAGGGTGCTCCGACTTCTGTCGCGGCCTGGCCGCTGTAAGCGCCAGGCCCCAACCCAAGGCACGCAGGCGCCCTGCCCCGCATGGCAGCGATGCCGGCAGGTACGCGGCACCCCAAAGGAGGGGCGGTGACCGTCGTACCCGCTCCATCCGCGGCGCAACCGTTATTCGACCGCCTCGCCATGCAGCACCAGGTCCAGTCCTTCGCGCTCTTCTTCCTCGGCGACACGCAACCCCATCACTGCGTCGATTGCCTTGAGCAGAACAAACGAGACCACCCCGCTGTAGATCAGCGTCGTCGCGACACCCTTGAGTTGCAGCATCACGTCACCGTCCGCGCCGCCGATGTCCTTGACCGCGAACACGCCGGTCAGCAGCGCACCGACGATCCCGCCGATGCAGTGCACGCCGAACGCGTCGAGCGAATCGTCGTAACCGAGCTTGTGCTTGAGCCACGTGGCCGCCCAGAAGCAGACCACACCCGCGACGATACCGATCACGAGCGCGCCGAGCGTGCCGACGAAGCCCGACGCCGGCGTAATCGCCACCAGACCCGCGACCGCGCCCGACACGATACCGAGCACCGACGGCTTGCCCTTGGCTGCCCATTCGGCGAACATCCACGCGAGCGCCGCCGCGGCGGTCGCCACCTGCGTCGCGAACATCGCGAAGCCGGCACGGCCATCCGCTGCCACCGCCGAACCCGCGTTGAAGCCGAACCAGCCGACCCACAGCATCGCGCCACCGATCAGCGTGAGCGTCAGGTTGTGCGGCGCCATCGCTTCCTTGCCATAGCCGACGCGCTTGCCGAGCACCAGACAGCAGACCAGACCCGCGATACCGGCGTTGATGTGCACCACCGTGCCGCCCGCGAAGTCGAGGATGCCCGCGCTAGCCAGCCAGCCGCTCGGCTCCCACACCATGTGCGCGATCGGCGAGTAGACGATGATCGACCACAGCGTCATGAACACCAGCATCGCCGAGAACTTCATGCGGTCCGCGAACGCACCGGTGATCAGCGCCGGCGTGATGATCGCGAAGGTCATCTGGTAGACGAAGTAGACCGTCTCGGGGATCGTCGGCGCGAGATGACTGACGGTCAGCGTCGTGGCCTTGTCGCCCTTGATGTAGTTCATGCCCGTCATGAACACGCGCGAGAAGCCGCCGATGAACGAGCCGCCCGGCGTGAACGCGAGGCTGTAGCCGACCACGGTCCAGACGATCGTCACGACACAGGTGATCGCGAAGCTTTGCATCAGCGTCGCGAGCACGTTCTTCTTGCGGACCATGCCGCCGTAGAACAGCGCGAGACCCGGGATCGTCATGAACAGCACCAGCGCGGTGGAGGTCAGCATCCACGCGGTGTCGCCGGAGTTGATCTTCGATGAATCGACCGAGAACGGTGCGGTTGGGGCGGCCGGTGCCGATGCAGCGGCATCCGCCGCGGCCGGTGCCGCTGGAGCCGCGGACGCTTGCGCGACCGGCACGGAGGCGACCGCGGGCGCCGAGGCGTCTTGCGCGAATGCGGAGCCCAGCCCGCCGGCGAGCAATGAGCCGGCCATCAACAACGTCATCAACAGTTTGCGCATCTCTCTTTCCTCTTATCCCAGTGTTTTTTATAGGGCGTCGGCGCCGGTCTCGCCGGTGCGGATCCGGATCACCTGTTCGATCGGCGTCACGAAGATCTTCCCGTCACCAATCTTTCCGGTACGCGCCGCACGCTCGATCGCCTCGATAGCCTGATCGACGATGTCGTCCGGGACGGCGACCTCGATCTTCACTTTCGGCAGGAAATCGACGACGTACTCCGCGCCCCGATACAGTTCGGTGTGCCCTTTCTGACGCCCAAAACCCTTGACCTCCGTAACCGTGATTCCAGAGACGCCAAGCGATGACAAGGCTTCTCGAGCCTCATCAAGCTTGAATGGCTTGATGACCGCACTGATTAGTTTCAATTTGCCTCTCCGTTGATCGCCCATCCCGATGCTCGCTGCGAATGACCGCGGCTCAGCGCGCGGAGACGTTCAAAGCAACTTTCATGCCATTCGCACGACAGGTATTGGAGCGGGGAATTATCGGAGGAGCCGAACTTCGGGTCCTCCGGCGGTCAGACGGATGTTGTGAGGAAGGGAGCGGGATTGGGCGGCAGCACTGTCAGAAGGCTTCTTGGCGGAATGCGGCAGACGGACTGAATGTACCCAGGCACCATGTGCGAGCGCGTTCCCCTGTCGTCCGCCCAATCGGGGGCACGCGTGCACGGTTCTGCCGCTTGTCATTACATTCATTAATCGAAGCTTCCAGGTTTCCACTCGCACGCCCGACGCTCGCGAGCGTTCAAGAGGTCGAGCGCAACTCCGCCGTGATAACGTGCAAAGACATCGCAACTCGAACAGGAACAGACCAGGATGATTTCGCATGTTTTCGTTGGGGTTAATGACTTTGACCGTGCGTTGAAGTTCTATTCGGTCGTCATGAGCGAGTTGGGACATCGACTGAAGTTTTGCGAGCCAGATAAACCGTGGGCTGGTTGGATGGCTGAGAGTATGCCGCGCCCGCTCTTCCTTATCGGCAGGCCATATGATGGCAACGCAGCAGAACACGGAAACGGTCAAATGGTGGCATTGCTTGCGCCTGATCGTCGTTCAGTCGACAACGCATACGCTAGCGCGCTGGCAAACTCAGGTTCTTGCGAAGGTCCTCCCGGCTTGCGAGCACACTATCACCCGGACTATTACGGGGCGTACTTCCGCGACCCGGAGGGAAACAGGATTTGCGTTTGTTGTCACGATCCCGTGACTCCGTAGCATTCGCAAAGCCCCGAACACGCTATACACCGGCCTATTTTCGAAGCGGTACCCGCTTCGACTTGAAAATTGCCGTCGAGGCGGCGCGAGCGGTCGACGGGATCGGGTCGGCTACTGTTCAGTGAACCTAACATTCGGTTGACTTCCTGAGGCATTCGTCACCCCCGATGATCCCGTCGAGGGCTTCCATTCAGCAAGTCAGTCGTTAGTCGAGGTAATCTTGATGAACGGCCTCAGTTCAGGATTTGACAGAGCGAGAAGATTGAGCGTCGCCCCGCCGAACCGACGCGCGAACTCATCGTCCAGCGTATTGTTGTAGTCGGCCACCGGCAGTTCTAAAGGAAACTGTCGCGTGGTAACCGCCAGCACCTTTTCAACGTCAAGCGTATAGGAGACTAGTGCCTGCTTTTCCTCGGACCACATGACCACGACACATCGCTTTTGGGGGTGAGTTACCATTCAATATCCTCTGCATCGTTGATAGTTCTGAAATGCTCTCTGCGAGCACACATCCATGAATCTCTGCCCACCCATTGCCATCCGATAGGCAGTGCATTCGTCCATGTCTCGTTCGTACTGCGCGTGGCATTCTGCGTCGTGCGCTTCGCTCACTCCGCGCGCCGCGATGCTCTGCACATCGTCGCTTATCGCGTCCGGTGTGTACTTGAACGGCTGCGCATTGTCGAAGTTCTGCGGCACGCGTGGGGTGTCGCGGTAGAGCGACCTTAGCATGTCCGCGTTGGCCAGTTTCTGCGCGCGTACGGCGGCTGAGCGGGAAGCCTTTTCCCGCTGCTGCCGTATCGCCTGCACGCACTTGCGCATCTCGTCCCGTTCGGGAACAAAGAGCAGGTTGCCGTTCTTCACTTCGTTGTATAGAGCCTTGGCGATCTCATGGTCGTCCATCCTGTGCATATGAAAGCGGTTTTCACTCCGGCCGAGCATATCGCGTAACTCGTATGGCTGATGCGACACCAGCACGGATGGGCTATGTTGTAGCCACGCTGCGCGCGCTTCTTCCATGGCCTGCACAGTGTCGTCGTGTGCTTCGCGAGGTACGCTCGCCGGCAATGCAAAGTGGAACCACCGGTCCACGTCAAACAGCCAGGGAGACTCGATGTGAAGGTAGAACGATCTGCTAAGGCTGATCGAAAAGAAATGTCCGTGCCGCCTTTCATTGGCGCCGCGATGAGAGCCCAGGGAAACTGAATGCATAGTGCCTCACAGGCAATAAAGGAGGCCCGATTGTGCAACAAGGCACCATCTCAAAAAACCCCGAATTAAAGCGTGTTAGGAACTCCGATTGAGAGCTGGGATCCTGGCGGGATGAAAAGAGCAGACTGAAAAGGTTATCCGACTGATGCGTCGGATGAAAAATGAAGTTTCGCGGCGCCGTGCGGCGGCCGGTCGCGAGAGCGAGCCACGCGCACGTGCTTTGGAAAAACGCTCTAAAGAATACTGTCCAACGCCTTGGCGAGCCTGGCGACCACGCCTTCGACGTCATGCAGTTTGTCCAGGCCAAATAATCCGACGCGGAAGGTTTTGAAGTCTTCTGGCTCGTCGCATTGAAGGGGAACACCGGCCGCGATCTGCAAGCCGGCATCGGCGAATTTCTTGCCGGATCGTATGCCGTCATCGTCCGTATAGCAGACCACGACGCCAGGAGCCTGAAAACCTTCAGCAGCCACGCTTTTGAAACCTTTGTCACTCATGAGCGAGCGAATGCGCTTGCCGAGTTCAAGCTGCTCAGCTTTGACTTTCTCGAAGCCATATGCCTCGGTTTCCTTCATGACGTCGCGCAGCGTCGCGAGACTGTCCGTGGGCATCGTGGCGTGATACGCGAACCCGCCGTTCTCGTAGGCTTCCATGATCTGCAGCCATTTCCCAAGATCACAAGCGAAACTGCTGCTGGTCGTTGCGTCGATTCTTTCGCGGGCGAGAGGGCTGAGCATGACCATTGCGCAGCAGGGTGACGCGCTCCATCCTTTTTGCGGTGCGCTGATCAGGACATCGATGCCGCTGGCCTGCATGTCCACCCAGATCGTACCGGAGGCGATGCAATCCAGGACAAACATGCCGCCGACGGCATGCACCGCGTCGGACACCGCGCGCAAGTAGGCATCAGGCAGCATCATCCCGGATGCGGTTTCGACATGCGGCGCAAAGACCAGATCCGGCTTGTTTTCCTTGATCGCAGCGACGACTTCTTCGATCGGAGCCGGTGCATATGCGGCCTGCCTACCTCGTTCGACCGGACGCGCTTTCAACACCACCGATTCAGACGGAATGTCGCCCATGTCGAAAATCTGCGACCAGCGGAAACTGAACCAGCCATTGCGGATGACCAGACACTTCCTGTTCGTCGCGAACTGCCGGGCGACGGCTTCCATGCCGAAAGTCCCGCTGCCCGGGACGATAACGGCCGACTTCGCGTTGTAGACTTTTTTCAGGGCGCCGGAAATATCGCGTACGACTCCTTGAAAGAGCTGCGACATGTGATTGATCGATCGGTCGGTGTAGACGACCGAATATTCGAGGAGTCCATCGCGGTCGACATCGGGAAGTAACCCTGGCACGTTCGCCTCCGGTAATTGACGAGTAAAAGAATCGAAAACAGATTCTAACGAAAGCTGCCTGCAACGGCATCGGCCGAGACGCCCCCGCCCTTCTTCGATCGCAGTCGCCCCCAAAGGTGGCGCCGCTCGCCTCGTCCCGACTGCTTCTCAGGGGAAGATCGGTGTCGTGGGCTCCGCGCCCTCGATATCGGCCTTCGGAAAATGCTGCGCGACCATCTGCTCGATCTCCTGTTCGCGCGATCCAGGCACGTCGGCCATGATCAGGAGCTGGCCGTCACGGATGGCGTCCCGAAAGCGCTCGAGTCGTGCATTCGGTTCGGCGACGCCGATCATCGCGGCCGTCCAGGCCCCGAAGCCGGCACCCGCCAACGTCAATGCGATGACGGCTCCGCCCGCAATAACGAGCTCCGCGGGAGGAAACGCCAGCGCCACGAGGCCGACAAGCGCTCCGGTCGCACCGCCGAGCGCCACGCCTCGTTCGAGCGAGTGCACGACGTCGCTGCTCTGCAGCAAAGTTGCCTCGGGTAACTGTTCGAGTGCGACGCTGTGATTCGCGAGAACATGGATATGTCGCCATGTGATCCGCGCCCGCAGCAAGTCGTCTACGATCGCCTTCGCCGTCGACGTGTCAGATGCGAGGAAATAAAGACGTCTCATCTCGACCCTCCATCAATCAAGCCGTCCTCAAACGGGACTATGCCGTTCATCGTACGCCTGCGGCAGGCAAAAGTTGGCTCTGGGCAGGTGCGTGCCGTGTTTGGATGGATGGTCGCCGCTGTATGCCAGCTTACAAATTCGGAAAACTTCTCCTGGAGACATAGGGTTGAGCAAACATCTGCTGCCAGACTATTTCGCGTAGTTCCGGCAAACCATGCAGGTTTGCGGTCCACATTACGTTAGGCGTCTAAACGGAGGCAAACGATGACACGCGTTCGCGTTGCGGGCTTCACCATTTCGCTCGACGGATACGGTGCAGGCCCGAATCAGGACATCAACAATCCGCTCGGCGTTGGCGGGACGGAACTGCATCAGTGGCTAGTCCCAACCCACACGTTCCAGCAAGCCTTGTTCGGCAAGGACGGCGGTACGACCGGGGTTGACGATGATTTCGCCGTCCGCGGCTTTCAGAATGTCGGGGCCTGGATTCTTGGGCGCAACATGTTCGGACCCATTCGTGGGGACTGGCCGGACACAAACTGGAAAGGCTGGTGGGGAGACAATCCACCGTATCACGTTCCAGTCTTCATCTTGACCCATCACGCTCGTCCCCCCATCGAGATGGCAGGCGGCACGACGTTCCACTTCATAACAGGAGGCATTCGCGAGGCGCTCGACCGTGCACGCGAGGCCGCTGCCGGAATGGACGTGCGGATTGGCGGTGGGCCGGACACAATTCAGCAGTATCTTCGCGAGGGCCTCATCGATGATCTGCACATTGCCGTCGCGCCGGTCCTGCTCGGCCGGGGAGAATCGCTGTTCGAAGGGGTCGACTTGCGGGCTCTGGGATACGAATGCGTTGAATTCGTAGCGTCGGAGAAGGCCGCGCATGTCGTCCTAAGGCGCCAAGGGCACACGGACGCCTAAGCACTCGCTGAAGGCCTCTTGTACCGCATACTTCAGTGAATCACACCACCGAAAGGATCGACATGGTTGCTGACCTTGCACGCTCCTGGTTGACCTGGAGCGCGCCTGCAGCCGCTGCGCAGGCCTCCGGTCGCCCGCTCGTGGCGCTGGAATCGACCATCATCGCCCACGGCATGCCCTACCCGGAGAACGTTCGCACTGCGCGCGAAGTGGAAGCCTTGATCCGTGACGCGGGTGCCGAGCCGGCGACTATTGCGCTGATCGATGGGCGAATCCACATCGGCCTTTCGGATGACGAGCTGGAAACGATCGGCCGATCGGACCACGTACATAAGGTCAGCCGCCGCGACCTGCCGGCCGTGCTGGCCGGCGGCGGGCTGGGCGCCACGACCGTGGCTGGCACGATGATATGTGCGGCGTTGGCCGGCATCGAGGTCTTCGTCACCGGCGGCATTGGCGGCGTACACCGAGGCGCGCATGAAACCTTTGACATCTCGGCCGACCTGCAGGAACTGGCGAAGACCTCGGTGGCGGTGATCTGTGCCGGTGCGAAGTCCATCCTGGACATCGGGCTCACATTGGAATACCTGGAAACCCACGGCGTGCCGGTGCTCAGTTGCGAACAGGACAATTTTGCGGCGTTCTACACGCGTGACAGCGGCTTTCGCGCGGACTTCAGGCTGGACGACGCGGAGGAACAGGCACGGTTCATCCGCACCAAGTGGGACCTGGGCCTCGACGGCGGTGTGGTGTTGAGCACTCCGGTGCCGGAAGCCGCAGCGATGTCGTTCGAAGAGATCGACGCGCTGACCCAGCAGGCGCTCGACGAGGCCGCTGCACAAGGAATCACTGGCAAGGCCGTCACCCCCTTCCTGCTGGCGCGCATCAAGGCGTTGACAGGCGGGCGCAGCCTGGCGACAAACATCGCGCTCGTGAAACACAACGCCGAGGTCGGCGCAAGGCTGGCGCTAGCGTTGGCACGCTCAAAGCCCAGCACAGGCGCGGTGTAGCCTCACTGCCGTTTCGCGCGGCTGGCGATTTCCTTGACGGCCACCGCGCTGATTCGAGCCAGTGCCGAAGCTGCCGCCGCCCCGGGGCGCAGGGCTCCACGAAGCCAGCCCCGTGCTATCTTTGACGGATTCGACACCTTCCTCTCAGGAGGGCGCGTGGACGTCGCCGTGTGGCTGCACAGCCTCGGAATGGAGCGGTATGAACCGGTGTTTCGCGAGAACGCCATCGACGCCGACGTGCTTCGCGATCTCACCGCGGACGATCTGAAAGAACTGGGTATTGCGTCGGTTGGTCATCGCCGCAAACTGCTCGATGCCTTGACTGAATTGCGGGCGCGAACCGGGCCCCGGCATAGCGGCGCGAGCCCAGGCGAGGCGAAAGGCGAACGACGGCAGGTCGTCGTCCTGTTCGCCGATCTGTGTGGCTTCACGCGGATGAGCCGTGACGTCGACGCGGAGGAAGTACTCGCCGTGCTCGATCGCTACTTCGAGCAGGTTGACCGCACCATCGAGCAGCATGGCGGGCACGTCGACAAGCACGTCGGCGACTGCGTCATGGCAGTATTCGGCGCGCCGGTCTCGCATGGCAATGATGTCGAACGCGCCGTGCGGGCGGCACTCGCGATCAGGGACGGGATGCCCGACCTGTCGCGTGCGCTCGGCCGCCCGGTCTGCGTGCATATCGGCATCGCCGGCGGCGAAGTCGTCGCAAGCGGCACCGGTAGCGCGACTCACAGGGAATACACCGTCACCGGCGACACGGTCAACCTCGCCTCGCGTCTCACCGATGCGGCTGAGCCGGGGACGATCCTGATCTCGGAAAGCGTGCGACGCCCGCTGGCTGATAGCCTGGACTGTGTCGAACGCGGCGCGCTGTCGGTCAAAGGTTTCGCGCAAGCGGTCACGGCGTGGTGTATTGCCGGCCTTCGGCGCTCACGCCCGGGCCGGCCGTTCGTCGGCCGGCATCATGAGATGCGGCAGTTTCGATCCGTGCTCCATTCGTGCCGCGACACCGGAGGCGGACGCACCGTTCTGCTGCGCGGTGAGGCCGGGATCGGTAAAACACGCCTGGTCGAGGAATTCGAACGCGAGGCGCGGGAGTCAGGATTCCTTTCTCATACTGGCCTCGTGCTCGACTTCGGTGCGTCAACCGGACGTGGCGCAATCCGGTCTCTCGTGCGCGGCCTGTTGGCAGCCGACGGCTCAACTGACGGAGCTGCGAGTGCCACTGGCGTCGAGCACGCGCTCGCCAGCGGTTTGATCGACGCTGGCGACGCACTCTTTCTCGAAGATCTGGTCGATTTGCCGATGGGGTTCGAGGACCGGGCAGTCTACGACGCCATGGACAATGAAATGCGCGTTCGCGGCCGACGCAACGCCCTGACCCGCCTCGTCCAACGCGCGAGCCGCCAGCAACCTCGGGTACTGGTCGTCGAGGATATTCACTGGTCGGACGAATCGACGCTTCGCGACCTCGCCGGACTGTCGGAAACCATGACGGGATGTCCGGCCGTACTCGTGCTGACAGTGCGGACGCACGGCGATTCGAGTGAAGAGCCGTGGCGCGTGGCGACCGGCGGACCTTATTCGCTGATCGATCTGGGTCCGCTGAGCGCCGGCGACGCGCATGCGATGGCCAGATCGTTTCCCGGGACGCAGGCAGCTCTGGCGGGACGCTGCATCGAGCGGGCGGCGGGCAATCCGCTGTTTCTCGAACAGTTGCTGAACGATGCGCAGGACGGCGAAGGGACCGGCGTGCCGGGGTCGGTGCGAAGCCTCGTACAGGCGCGGCTCGATCGGCTTGATCCCGCCGATAAGACTGTGCTGCAGGCTGCCTCGGTGCTCGGCCAGTTGTTCGAGAAGGAGGCGGTCGATTTTCTCGTCGATGGCGCTGGCGCCGATGCGGATGCCGGCGTTGCGCTGGAACCGCTTGTGATCGGTCTGCTGTTACGACGTCAAGGCACCGGATTCATCTTCCATCACGCACTGATTCGCGACGCCATTTATGACGGGCTGCTGAAAAGCCGGCGCCGCGATTTGCATCGTCGCGCCGCACAGTGGTACGGCGAGCGCGACCTCGTCCTGCGAGCCGAACATCTCGATCGCGCGGGAGAACCCGGGGCAGCGCTCGCCTATTGCGAAGCAGCGCGCTCGCAGGCGTCGGGGCACCGCCATGAAGCCGCGCTCCGGCTTGTCGAACGAGGTCTCGATCTCGCGGATCAACGTAGCGACCGCGCCGCACTCGAGTGTCTACATGGCAGCGTCCTGCATGACCTGGGCGACATGAAGTCGGCACTTCATGCATTCGAAATCGCCCTCGAATATGCGACGACGGACGCGGAGCGTTGCCGCGCATGGATCGGGCGGGCCACGGTGAAGCGGATCATCGACGATCTCGACGGTGCATGGGCCGACCTCGACTCCGCCGCTGAAGCCTCCCAAGGCCTGCTGCGCGAAGAGGCGCGCATTCACTTCCTGCGCGGCAATCTGTGTTTTCCCCGCGGCGATATCGACGGCTGCGTGCGTGAGCACGGGCGCAGCCTTGCCCTCGCGCGCGACGCGTGTGATCCCGAACAGGAGGCGGCCGCGCTCGGCGGCCTTGGCGATGGCGAGTACATGCGCGGCCGGATGATCAGCGCCCACGTGGCCTTCAGCCGCTGCATCGAACTCTGCCAATGCCATGGCTTCGGACGGATCGAGGTGGCCAACCTTCCGATGCGGGCGATCACGACGTGGTTTACCGGCGAAGCCGCGCGCGCGCTCGACGCCGCGCTTGCCAGCGTCGCCGCAGCGCAGAAGGTGGGGCATCCCCGCGCACTCGCCGTCGCCCATCACGCTGCCTGGCACTGCCTGCACGATCGCGCGGAGTGGGATCGCGCGTGGGAGCACGTCGCTCCTGCGCTACAGTGCGCGCGCGAGCTGAAATCAAGGCGCTTCGAAGGTGAAGCGCTCGCGTTTCGCGCGGAATTGCATCGGGTCGCCGGCCGTCCGCGCGAAGCGCGCGCCGATATCGAAGCGGCGCTGTCGATCAGCCGGGAGACCGGCATGAACTACCTGGGCCCCGCTTATCTCGGTGTGCTCGCGCGCACGACGGACGACCCCGTTGTCTTCGCACAGGCGCTCGCGGAGGGCGAAGCTTTGCTCGCGGCCGGAGCGGTGAGCCACAACCACTTTCTGTTTCGACGTGATGCGATAGATGCATGCATCGACCGCAAACGCTGGGATGCGGCCGCGCATCATGCTGCGGCCCTTGAAGACTATGCACGCCGCGAGCCAACGCCCTTTTCCGGATTTTTTGTGGCGCGCGCACGGGCGCTTGTCTCGTATGGAACCGGCAATCGCGATCCGGCATCGCTGAAGGAACTCCAGCGGCTACGGCAGGAGGGCAGCGGCCTGGGTTTCCTTTATGCGCTCCAGGCGATCGAGGCCGCGCTTTCGGGCGAGGCCGATAGAGGAGGATAGGGTCGCCGCGCTCACTCCTGTTGACGCCGTCCAACCATCACCGTATCTTGCAATCCAAGGTAAAGCGACATGACACGGCAGTTGTGTCTGACTGTTCTCCGTTGACCTGGCCACGACGATGAACATTGACGATCGGCTTCTCGAGAGCAAAATGATCGCGATCGAGCAGGCGAGATCATGGAGTCCGCGCGTCATTTCCAAGCTCGAGACTCTGATCAGGAGCGGCGACGAGCTGTCCGTCTACCGGGTCAATCCGCTGGCGTTTGCGCGAGATCGCGGCATAAGCGAGGCTGAATGCATTGACCTCTTTCTTCATGCGGCGCGATACGGATTGTTCGAGATGAACTGGGACGTTCTTTGTCCGCAGTCGGGAATGGTCCTCCACAGCTTCGGATCATTGCGCACTCTCAAGACCCATTACGTCTGTGGGCTATGCGACGTTACGGGCGAAACCGACCTCGACGATTTCATCCAGGTCACGTTTTCAATATCGCCCGAACTTCGGAGGCTGACGTTCCACGATCCCGAGTCGCTTTCCGTGGAAGATTTCCACTGGAAACTGCGATTTAACGGTGACGGTCGGTTCGCCGGCCAGCAAGTCCGGTTTCTCGACTTCTTGCGGGGGCTCGTGCGCGGCCTCACGTTCCTGCCGCCAGGTTCGACGACGACCCTGCAGGCTGTTCTTGGCCCCGGTGCCTTGACGGGTGTGAATGTCGAGACACAAGCCGCTCTCATCGTTCCGATCGCTGGTGAGGCCGCTACCTCGCCGACACTGTTGCAGGTCGGTTATGACGGTCAACGGTTTGCCCCGGCGCTCTCCGTTGTGCCGCCTGGTCCTGTCGTCATTCAGGTAAGGAATACCGGGAGCACGCGCGGGTCGCTGCTCTTGATCAATTGGCCTCCAGAGGTCGTCGCTCAGGCCATCAAGCCGCCGCTCGAATTCGAACCGTATCTCTCCGGAGGGGCGCTGGTGGCGCGACAGACCTTCCGGCGCCTGTTCCGCTCGGAGAACGTTGACGAGAAGGAAGGCCTTGGGATTCGGCAAGTGACGTTCGTTTTCACGGATCTCAAGGGTTCGACGGCCATGTATGAACGCATCGGCGATCTGAATGCGTACGGCCTCGTCAGACAGCATTTCGCCTTGCTTGAGATGATCGCACAACGGTATTCCGGCGCTATCGTAAAGACGATTGGCGACGCTGTGATGGCCGTCTTTTGTCGACCAACGGACGCAGTTTCCGCGTCGTTGAGTATCGTGGAGGAAATTGGGCGCTTCAATCGCGAACGTGGAGAACCGGCGATCATCCTGAAGATCGGGGCACATTGCGGGCCGTCGATTGCGGTGACACTGAACGACAATCTCGATTATTTCGGTCAGGCCGTCAACGTCGCCGCGCGCGTGCAGTCTCTCGCCGACGCCGGGGAGATTTGCATTTCGGAAGCGCTCTATAGTGCGCCTGGGGTCCGCGACCTCCTTGGTGGCCGCACTGTCGTCGAATTTGAGGCTCCGCTTCGCGGCCTCCAGGGCAGGGCAAGCGTGTATCGCATCGTGTCCGAGTGGTGACGGCTTACGGCGCCGATCTTGCCTCCTCCTGGGGCTATTCTTGTTTGCTCAACGTCGAACCCGACAGGTGCCGAGATGGAGAAGAACGACGCAGCCGGTTTGCTCCCTATGCACGGCGTTCAGCCGCGTTCCGAGGAAACGCTCGATCCGGACGATTGGGTTGCGCTGCGGACACTCTCGCACCGCATCGTCGACGATGCGGTCGACTACCTGCGCGACGTGCGCAGCCGGCCAGTGTGGCGAAGCATGCCCGAGGAGGCCAGGGCCTTATTCGAGCAGGCGCTGCCACGCTCGGCGTCACCAGTGGAAAGTATTTATCACGAGCTTGGCGAGAATTTGATGCCCTATCCACTGGGCAACGTACATCCTCGCTTCTGGTCCTGGTATATGGGGGCAAGCAACTTCACCGGCGCACTGGGAGACTTCCTGGCGGCAATTCAGGGTTCCAACCTGGGTGGCGGCAATCATGCGGCGGCTTTGATGGATCAGCAGGTCGTCAACTGGTGCAAGGAGATGGTTGGCTTTCCAGTTTCCGCCAGCGGCACATTGGTCAGCGGCGGCTCGATGGCAAATATCATTGCCCTGACAGTGGCACGCAATGCGAAGGCTGGAATCGACGTGCGCGAGCATGGTGTAGCCGCCATCGACCGACCGTTGCGATTTTATGGCTCCGATCAGATGCATAGCTGCCATCGTAAGGCGATGGAGTCGCTAGGCCTGGGAAACGCGGCGTTGCGGCGGGTCCCGACCGACGCGGCGCTGAGAATCGACGTTGCCGCTCTGCGGATTGCGATCGCAGAGGACCGGTCAGCGGGATTTCAGCCTGCTTGCGTGATCGCAACGGCGGGGACAGTCAATACAGGTGCGATCGACGATCTGATGGCGCTGGCGGATCTGGCCGCTGAACAGAACGTCTGGTTACACGTAGACGGATGCATCGGCGCGCTGCTTCAGATCGCACCCGACAATTCATATCGCGTCGCGGGCATTGCGCGCGCTGATTCGATCGCCCTCGATCCTCACAAGTGGCTGCACGCTCCGTTTGAGGTCGGCTGCGCCCTCGTTCGCGACGCTGCGGCGCATCGAGGCGCATTCGCGGTGACATCGGAATACCTGCAACCAACAGCGCGCGGAATTGCTTCGGCCCCCTGGCTCTACGAGTATGGATTGCAGACGTCTAGAGGTTTCCGTGCGCTAAAAGTCTGGATGGCTCTGAAAGAGCATGGAGTCGAGAAGTTCGGCCGTCTGATCGACCAGAACATCGCGCAGGCTCGCTACCTCAGTGACCTCATCGAGTCCGAGCGACACCTCGAGTTAGTCGTGCCGACCAACATCAACATCGTATGCTTCAGATATCAACCGGAGGAGATGGAAGAGGCAGCATTGAAGGCGCTCAACATCGAGATCATGTTGCAGCTTCAGGAAGCTGGCATCGCGGCCTTGTCCGACACAACGGTGCACGGCGTGCATTGCCTCAGGGTCGCGATATGCAACCACCGAACCCGCAAGGACGACCTGGATCTGCTGGTCGAAGAAATCGTTCGACACGGACAGCGGATTTTGCAAGGTTGACAGAACCCAAAGGAGCCAGCATGAACATAAGCAATGCGAGCAGAATAATCGGCGCAATGTTAATTGCGGCCATCGCGAGTGGCGCGGCCTATGCGAACGCGCAACAAGGTATGAGCGCGACGGCCGGCGCGGTCGCACAAAGGGTGGCGGCCTCGGGCTCGCCGCCTCGACCCAGGCCGGATACTTCGATAGTTCGTGACGTTCGCCGCGCCCTCAGGCGGGTACCGGATATGGATGATTCAGAGATTCACATCAGGGCGAGCCACGGCGTCGTCACGCTCAGCGGATCGGTGCCGGAAAGCTGGCAGATCTCGCGCGCTGGCAATGCAGCAAGATCAGTGCTGGGAGTCAAGGCGGTGACGAACAGATTGACAATGCGAAAGAGCGATGCAGCAAGCATTGAGCAACGTCTCGCGGCATCGGCCGGATAGGCTCGATGTTGATCTCATCACTTCGGCGTAGACGATGCTCTAGTGAGAATCTCCGGATCGACCTGAAGCTCCACGAAGGCGCAACGCGCGACTGTTGCGCGAAAACCTGATTTCGGGGTCGTTCGCGCCTCAGCTCGCTGCATTTAGCCCTTCATGCAGAAAGCCGCAGCTGACGGCCTGTTGCAGTCCTACTCGCCGGCGGCCGCCGACAAGATCGAGACGCACGACAAGGATCCGAAAGGCCTGTACTACGCGATGGTCGGCAACTACCCGAGCTTCATCTACAACTCGGCGGTGCTGAAGAGCCCGCCCAAAACTTACGCAGACCTGCTCGCGCCGCAGTTCAGGCAGAAGATCCAGTACTCGACGCCGGGACAGGCCGGCCGCGAATTGATCCGGATGGGCGATATCGTCGACAAGAATCTGATGGAACTGGCGCAGAAAAAGATCAAGGCGCAGGTGAGCTTTTCGGCTGAAGGCGCCGAGGATCTGCGCGCGCTGCACCAGTTAGTGATCGACAGTTTTCACCGTGCTCAGGCGCTGCTCGTGTCGGGAAGGATGCAGACTGCGGCGCAGTTGCTCGAGGACAAACAGGCGCTGCGGCGTCTCGAACGCGCCGCACGGGATTCTCATCTCGACCGCCTGCGCGAGGGCAAGCCCGACAGCATCGCGTCAAGCTCATTGCATCTCGACGTGCTGCGCGACCTCGTGCGGATCCAGTCGCACATCTGTGCCCTCGCTTCGATGCGCAGGTCGCATGAGGCAAAACACGACGCTATCGAGCGACGACATTCGCTGCGTCTCGAGCATACTGCGTGGGCGGCAGCCCGACATGACGCGTGAACGCGACGCTGAATGCGCTCGCCGAGCCGTAACCGACACGTTCCGCGATCACCGCGATGCTGACTTCGTTCCGGCGCAGCAGGCTCCTGGCGACGGCCATGCGCCACGACAACAGATACTCCATCGGTGCCACGCCGACTGCGCGGCTGAATCGATCGAAGAAAGAGGACCGTGAAAGCGCGGCGGTTTTTGCGAGTTGTGCGATCGTCCAGGGCTTGTGCGGACTCTCGTGCATATGACGGATGGCGAGCGCGAGACGGGCGTCGGCGAGGCCGCGCACGAGTCCGGGCGACGCCCCCGTCCCCGTGGCTCGCAACGCTTCAATGAAGAGCACTTCGAGCAGTCGCGCCAGCACGACCTCGCGCGCGGGCCGCTGCGCGCGCGATTCTTCCCTCACGAGCTTGACGAGCGTCGCCAGCCTGGGTTCACCGCGCACGTGCGCGAGCTTGGGCAAGAGCGAGACAAGCAAGGCCGCATCCGGCGAACCGAACGCGCAGAGGCCCGCAAGCCATTGGGCTTCTGGCGCGACCGATGCATCGCCGAAACGAAAGCTGCCGTCGGGCAGTGCCGCGGGCGCGATATCGGAGACGTCGTCATCGTCGGGCGGGTTGATGCTCGTCATCGTGAAGCTAAAAACTTCGGGCACGAGCACGAAGTCATCGGCCTGAAGAATGAGCGGCTCGCAACCATTGACGGATAGACGGAAGGAACCTTCGAGCACCACGCAATAGAACGGCTGGCCGACTTCCGTGCGGCTCGCGCGCCAGCGCCCGGCGCCGCTCAGCACTTTCGAGAACGTGGGCGTCGGCTTCAGCAATGTGACGATTTCGGCGAGCGGGTCGATCATGATCGGACGATTTCGAATGAAACCTGGACGCTCAATTGTAGCGAGTCCGGGCGGTCAGGACTTATTGTGTTGGGACTGTCACCAACCACAGGATTCGACATGAAGACCGTCTTGATTACCGGTTGCTCGTCCGGCTTTGGCCTCGAAATCGCGCGTTATTTTCTGGATCGCGACTGGCGCGTTATCGCCACGATGCGCGCGCCACGCGAAGACGTCTTGCCGCGCTCCGATCGTCTTTCGATTCTCGCCCTCGACGTGAAGGACCCGCAAAGCATTCGCGCCGTCATCGATGCCGCCGGTCCGATCGACGTGCTCGTCAACAATGCGGGTATCGGTTTTCTGAACGCGCTCGAAGGAACGCCGATGGACACCGTGCGCGATATCTTCGAGACCAATACGCTCGGTACCATCGCGATGGCGCAAGCCGTGTTGCCGCAGTTCCGCGAGCGCCGCGAAGGTGTGATCATCAATGTGACATCGACCGTCACCTGCAGACCGCTGCATTTGCTGTCGGTCTACACCGCGAGCAAGTCCGCGGTCAACGCGTTCAGCGAATCGCTCGCGCTCGAACTGGAGCAGTTCAATGTGCGCGTGCGTGTCGTGCTGCCGGGACGCGCGCCTTCCACCCGCTTCGGCGAGAACGCGCAGGCACGTATGAAAGACGGATTCGCCGAGCCGTACGGCGCGCTCGTGGAGCAGATTTTCGCAAACTGGCAGAAAGAAACGGCCGTCACGCACGCATCGGATGTCGCCGAAGCGGTTTGGCTCGCAGCGACCGATTCATCGAGCCCGTTCCACATCCCCGCCGGCGAGGACGCCGTCAAGTGGTACAACGCGGCCGCTAAATAGCACGAGTAAAAATCGCGGAGGTGAGCGCCTCGGGCCTCAGACCTGGCCGATGCCGCCGTCATTCATCAAATCCGCGCCCGTCATATAGGAACTCTGTTCGGAGGCGAGAAAGAGCGCCGCGCTGGCCATCTCCTCGGCGCGGGCGAGTCGACCAATCGGGACCATGCTCTTGTACATGCTCACCAGATCCTCGCGTGTCGCCGACTGGGCGTCGAGAATCGGGGTGTCGGTGACACCGGGGCTCAGCATGTTGACGCGAATGCCGCGATCCTTGAATTCGGCGGCCCAGGTGCGGGCATAGGAACGCAACGCGGCCTTGGTCGCCGCGTAGGCGGTATGACCAGGGATGCCCATGACGTGCATGGCCGACGAAACCAGGATGATCGACCCACCACCTGTCATCATCGGCAGCAGCTTCTGCACCAGAAATACCGGGCCGCGCGCCATGAGGTTGAATGCCTTGTCGAAATGCTCGGGCGTGATGGTGTCGATCGAAGCCTGCTCGGTAAAGCCCGCGTTCGACACGATGATGTCGACGACACCTTTTTCGTCCCTGACTGCCGCAGCGACACGGTCGAGGTCATCGAGATTCGCGGCGTCGGCCTGAAGCGCGGTAACGTTGCGTCCGAGCAGTTTGACGGCCTCGTCGAGCTGGCCTTGGCGCCGACCGAAGATAAAGACGTGAGCGCCTTCGGCGACGAATCGCCTGGCGATCGCCAGGCCGATACCCGTCGTTCCGCCGCTAATCACGGCGATCTTCCCTGTGAGAGTAGACATTGAAGCTTCTGCCTGTTCGTGAATGGAAGTGACATCGTAATTGCGGCCCCTGCGAATGATAATCGGCGGATTTATCATAAGATCCATTCACCGAGAGAATAGATCGCACGAGAGAAATACAATGGATCGGTTTCACGAATTGAACGCCTTCTTCGCCGTCGTTGAAGCGGGTGGCTTTTCCGCCGCGGCGCGCAGAACCGGCGAGTCACAGTCCGCGATCAGTAAGTCGATCGGCGCGCTGGAAAAGCGCCTGGGCGTGCTGCTATTGAACCGAAGCACACGCAGCGTGACGCTGACGGATCAGGGGCAGAAATACTACGAACGCACCAAGCCGTTGCTGGACGAGATTGAGGTGGCCGACAGCGAACTGACCAGCAGCACGCTGGATGTCTCGGGGCTTGTCCGGATCGCCTCTGCCTCTACGTTCGGTCGCCTGCACGTTGTTCCGCTCATTCCCGAGCTGCTGTCGCGCTATCCTGGTCTGCGGGTCGATCTCGTGTTGTCGGATTTCGTACGCGATATGGTCGAGGATCGAATCGATCTCGCGATTCGAGTGGGCTCCGTCAACGATCCGGATTCGGTCGTGAAGCGGATTGCCAGCACCCCGCTGGTCTGCGTCGGATCGCGTCGCTATTTCGAGCAATACGGTGTACCGAAGGATCCTACCGAACTCGCCAATCACAATTGCCTGCTCTACGGCGGTCTGATGGAGTCGGCAAACTGGCCGTTTCATGGGCCACGAGGCCGATTCAGCGTACCGGTGCGAGGCAACCTGTCGTCGAATAGCGTCGAGACAATACGATCGGCCGTGCTCGCCGGCGTGGGAATCGGCCTCTTCGCGAAGCTCTCGCTCGCCGACGAACTCAAGCATCCCGACATTGTGACCGTGCTAGACGACTTCATTCGCGACGCCCGTGATGTAAGCATCATCTGGCCGAGGCGTCGTTTCGTGCCTGCGCGCGTGCGCCGGGTGACTGACTATTTTGCGGCTGCGCTGCCGCAGCGCTTGTAGGATCGCGACGTCCGTGAACTAAAAGATGGCTCGCGGCACTGCGTGCGTCTTAATCAGTCGATTCCGGCGCGCACTTCAAACGCCGTCCGTCACGCAATGTTCGCGAGCGGCGTGCGTTGAGTGCCAGCGTCGCTCGACATCGAATCCCGCACATGGCGCGCGAATTCCTGTGCCGCTGGCTGAACCGTCGCGGGCAATCGCAGACAGATCGCGAACGGAGGCAGTGCAGGCAAGCCGCTGACTCGAAACGTGAGCGTCTCCAGATCGGCCGGCACCGTGGAGGCGAGCCAGGCCGTGATCGCGAGGCCCGCGCGCACCGTTGCGGCGGTCGCCTCGATGTTTCCGCTCTCGAACACCGTGCGCCACGCAATGCCCTCGTCCGCGAGCGCGCCGAGCACCACCGGACGGAAAGCACAACGCTCGTCTACCATCGACAGCGGCAACGGCCGCTTCTGCCATGCATCACTGCCGCGCCCCTTGACCCACACCAACTGCTCGATGCAGACCACTTCACCTTCGGCTTCGCTTGCGACATATTCGACCAACGACACGTCAACGCGACCGCTATTCACCGCTTCGCTCAGCTCTCGCGACGCCGCGCACACCAACGAAATTTCGACGTGCGGATGCGCCTCGGCGAATGCTTTCATCGCGGGCGCGAGCCGCGTCACGAGATCGTAAGGCACGCCCACACGCAAGGCGCCGCGCAACGGCTGGCCGGTCATGTCGGCCCAGATTTCGTCGTTCAGCCGCAGCAGCTTGCGCGCCTTCACGAGAAACTGCTCGCCCTGGTGCGACAGTTCCAGCCGGCGCGTCTTGCGAACGAACAGAAGGCAATCCAGCACATCTTCGAGGCGCTTCACCTGTTGGCTCACGGCGCCTTGCGTCATGTGCAGCAGATTCGCGGCGACCGTCATGCTGCCGCTATCGGCGACGGCAACGAAGGTGCGGATCAGATCGAGGTCGAGATTTCGGCTCATCTATGCATTATGCGGCGTAATGTACCGCATCAATATTATTAGCTTTCACGTTGCTTTGACGATCCGTACAGTGCGAATTCACTGATCCGAATGTGCACCGATGACCTCGATTCTGCCGCTTCTGCTCTTCGTCGCCGTCGCGACCGTGACGCCCGGCGGCGCGACCACGCTCGCCGCCGCCTCAGGCGCACGCTTCGGCTTCGTACGCTCGATACCGCTGATGCTCGGCATCGCGATGGGCCTCGCCTTGCTCGCTGCGCTCGCCGCACTCGGGCTTGGCGGTCTGCTTCTCACGCTGCCGTCGCTGCAAACGGCGGTGAGGACGCTCGGCTCCGCGTATCTGCTGTGGCTCGCATGGCGCATCGCGCGCAGCGGGCCGCCAAACGCGAGCAATGGCCCCGTGCGCCCGGTTTCGCTCGTCAACGGTTTCCTGCTGCTCTGGCTCAACCCGAAAGGCTGGGCGATGACGGTTGGCGCGGCGGCGTCTTTCGCGCTGCTCGCAAACAATCCGAACCGCCTCGCGATGCTGCTCGGTGCAGCGTTCGGGGTGACTGCGTGCGCGTCGCTCGCGCTGTGGTGTGCGCTCGGCGTTCTATTCGCGCGGCTGTTTCGGACGCCGCGCCACTGGCGCATTCTCAATCTCGCGATGGGTGTGCTGCTCGCTGCGTCCCTCATTCCGACTTGGAGATAAGCATGTCTTCCCATCCGCTCGCCGAATCGTTCGACCTTGAAGCCGCGTTCGCCGATGTGTCGGATCATTGGTCGCCGAAAGTTGTCGCACGGGTCAACGATCAGTACGTGAAGGTCGCGAAACTGCGCGGGCAGCTCGTCTGGCACGACCACGAGCACGAGGAGCTTGCCGAAGAACACGAGCACCCCGATATCGAGACCTTGCTGGATGAAGCCATTCGAGACGCCGGAGACGTCGGCATCGTCTGGCCGAGGTGCCGTTTCGAGCGTGCATGGCGCCTCCGCTCGAGTCGACGCTGAAAGGCGTGCTCAGTGCAGTTTGACGTGCGGCGCGGTGCTTCGACGGAGCCGATGCGCGAGGGTATTGACGATCATGCGTGCATAGCCATGCAGCGCTGCAACGTGCATCCGATACAGCGACAAATACATGAAGCGAGCAAGCAGTCCGTCCACGAGCATGCTGCCGCCGATAAGACCTCCCATCAGACTCCCTACCGCATTCGCGTGCCCGAGCGACACTAGCGAGCCGAGATCGCGATAGGCAAACTCCGGAAGCTTTTGCCCCTCGATGCGTCGCGCAAGTGCCTTGACTAAAAACGATGCCTGCTGATGAGCCGCCTGGGCGCGCGGTGGAACATTGCGCTCGAAACCCAACCATGGACAGGCCGCGCAATCGCCGAATGCGAATATATGGTCGTCAAGATCCGTTTGAAGCGTGCGACGCACACTGAGTTGCCCCAGATGATTGACTGTCAGCCCATCGAGCGTTGAAAGCACCGCGGGTGCCTTGATGCCCGCGGCCCACACCGTGAGATCCGCACGTATCGTCTTGCCGTTTTTCGTGCGGATGAGTCCGGGCGCGACCTCCGCGACCCGCTCGTCGACCATCAACTTGACATTGAGTTTGCCCAGCAGTCCGGCCGCTGCGGTGGACACGCGTTCTTTCAACGCCGGCAGAATCCGCGGCCCAGCTTCAATGAGCACGATCCCGACGTCGTGTGTGGGGTCGAGCCGATGCAAGCCGTATGATGAAAGTACCTTCGCCGTATTGCGCAATTCGGCGGACAATTCCACGCCCGTAGCGCCCCCGCCAACGATCGCGACCTGGACACGAGGCGCGTGATCGACGGGCACTCCACATGCACTCCGCTCACCGGCGTCTCGTTGTTGTTCGGCGCGAATGCAAGCTGAAATCAGGCGCTTTCTGAAGCGTTCCGCTTGAGCGACGTTGTCAAGCGCGAGCGAATTTTCCGCCGCGCCCGGCACGCCGAAGTAGTGCGTTGTACTGCCGATGGCAAGAATCAACGAGTCGTACCCGATTCGGCGCGGCGGTACCAGTTCGGCTCCGTCGTCATCGAGCAGTGGCGAAAGCAGGACCTGCCTCGAGCCACGATCCAGTCCGACAAGTTCGCCATGGATGAACTGGAAGCCGTGCCACTGGGCTTGCGCGGCGTACGCCAGTTCCTGTGCGAATGGGTCCAGACTTCCCGCTGCGACCTCGTGCAACAGGGGCTTCCAGATATGCGTCGGGTTGCGGTCGATCAACGTAATGGAGGCACGTTGCGCCCCGCTTCTTCGCCGACCACCATAACGATCGCCTAGCCTCGTTGCGAGTTCGATGCCACCCGCTCCTCCTCCCACGATCACAAAACGATGCATGCAGATTCTCCCTGGACGACGACGCGCGGTACGGAAATCCAACACAACGGTTGAGAACAACTATCGCAGAAGCCCGACAGCAAGAAAATCTCATAGTTCTGATGGCTGCCTTCAGGTTTTCTGATTGAGAGATCTCCTACTGACCTCGCCCTCAACGGCGTACTCGCACTGTCTGGAAACCCCTCCAGGTTCACACGCACGAGCCCCAAGACCCGACGCGCGACTTCACTTCGGCGCAGTCGGCTCGCCGCGATGGCCAGGCGCTCGAACGTACTGCTGAACGCAGTTCGGCGCCCTTCCACTCGGTGTGGTCGTCAAAGGGATGATCGTAGGTGCCGCGCCGACGGCTGGGGGTCGTTCTTCGCCAGATCTGTGGTGATCAGGATGAAGCCATCGACGTTCACACTTTTGGTCGATGGATTGATGCTGTCGGCAGGTATCTCATCGTTGTGGGCCTCAATGGCACGATGACTGCGTCGCCGAACTCGCTGAAACATGCGCCATCGCGGCTAGCGAAAAGATGCCTTGCGACGCCGCCGCCAGTTCGCAGATAGCGTCGCTGATGCAGTTCATTCCGTCTTTATTCTCCAATGCGCTTGAAGCTGGCGTAGTAATCGTCGGTGTAATAGCACTCGCCGGTTTGCTTGCGCGGCCCACCACATACGATCCGACGCTGCCCGCGATCCGTCGCGCCTGGTGTGCGAACCGTATAGGTGTGGTAGTAACCGCGCGGATGCTTCGGCAGCAAAGCCGCACTGTTACGAAACAAGACGCCGTCATCGCTAAACGGGAAGGGGCCGCCCGCTTTGATCAGTCGCAGAGTTTCGGCCGCCTCCGCCGGCAACTGCGCCTTGGTGACGGTGACCAGCGCGCCTGTTCCTTGGGCGCCTGATGCAGCGGTTGCATCGCTCGCACCCTGTGCTGGCTGAACCGGCGCCGAGCTCGCGGATGCGCCCGATGCCTCAGTGGCGCTTTGCGGTCCCTGCTTGCCGCATCCGCCGAAGATCGCGCTCAATGCGACGATGCAGGAGACAGCCCACGCTCTCTTCACGAAACGGTTCTCCCTTCGTTGACCAGCACCCGACGACCTGGATAGACGTAAAGGTATCGCTAATGACGGAGCGAATCAACGTTCGATCGGAAATAGTCTGCGCGCGATCGGAATCCAGTCGTTTCCCCTATCGCGAACATTCGTCGCATGCGGCGAAAAGGGCCTGCGTATAAGGTAAATCAACAGCTAGTTGCCGTTTGGAGCAGTCATGAAGCGGACCATCAGGATCGAATCAGATCCAGTCGACACATCGCCGCGCATCGCTCTGTGGGCGCTCGGATTCAGGCCTTTCTATCTGGCCGGTGCTCTGTTCGGCAGTATTGCCATGCTGCTCTGGCTCGGCGCGCTGGCAGGGTGGTTGCTGCTGGACTCCGCGTCCTATATGTCAGGGAACGCTGTGGCACGTTCACGAAATGATCTTTGGATTTGGCGCCGCGATCGTCGCGGGATTTCTGCTGACAGCGGTTCGCGCGTGGACCGGCACGAATCCCGCGCATGGCGCCGGTCTCGCGGCACTGTTGCTTCATTGGCTCGCGGGCCGGATCTTGATGTGGCGCGGTTCGGGTACGGTCGGCGTCGTCGTGGATGTGGCGTTTCTGCCCGTGGTTGCGCTCGTTCTGCTGCGCGTGCTCCTGCGGGCGAAGAATCGCCACAACGCCTTTCTGCCGGTCGCAGTCGGATTGCTCGCGCTTCTCAATGCCCTCTTCCATGTGTGGGCAACGCATGGTCACGGCGACTTGGCGCTGCGCAGTGCGTGGCTCGCGGTCGGTATGCTCGTTCTGTTCGTGACGATCATCGGCGGGCGCATCATTCCGTCGTTTACTGCCAATGCCGTTCCGGTTTTAGCGCGAGACGCTGGCGATTCGTCGAAGCGACCGTCATTCCGGTGACGCTGCTCGCGTTTCTGCTGGACGCGCTTGGTGCGCCGTGGGCAGCAATCGTTGCTGCGGCCGCCGCGGCGGCGGCCATTCATGGGCTACGGCTCAGCGGATGGCGTTCGTGGCGCGTCGGCTATCGGCCTATCCTCCTGATCCTCCATATGGCCTACGCGGGAATTCCCCTGGGCTTCGTGATGTTGGCACTCGCCGCGCCAGGCGTCGTCGCGCATTCGGTCGCGATTCATACGTTCACGGTCGGCGTCATCGGATGCGCGATCATCGCAATGATCACGCGCACCGCGCGCGGACATACCGGACGCGAGCGCGCGAGAATCGTGGTTTAACGATGGTTTCCACACCTGCAGCGGAGTACGAAATGGACGATCCCTATGATCTTCAGCGCTTCCTCGATGCACAAGAGCCGGTCTACGACCAGGTATGCGATGAACTGAGGCACGGACGTAAGCGAAGCCACTGGATGTGGTTCGTGTTTCCTCAAATCGAGGGGCTCGGAACCAGCGCAATGGCTCAGCGATTCGCGCTTTCGTCGCTGGACGAAGCGCAAGCCTATCTGCGCCACCCGATACTCGGCCCACGGCTGCGCGAAACGACGCACCTGGTCAACCTCGTCAGCGACCGCTCCGTCGAGGAAATATTCGGGTATCCGGATGACCTGAAGTTTCGCTCGTCGGTCACCTTGTTCGCGCGCGCCACGAACGACAACGACGTATTCATCGAAGCTTTGCGCAAGTATTTCGGCGGAGAAGCCGATCCGCGGACCCTCCAGCTGCTCTAGACCATTTTGGTAGCGGTCCCGCGCACGCGGGGCGCAGCGGACCGCGCAATTCCGCTCCCGGTGCAGTGCGTGGTCACTGCCCGCTCACATCGGCTGCACGGGATCGAAAGAGCAGCAGGTGATCCGTGCCGGATTCGGACAGCCAGACCTCGCCCGGACGACCCATCATCTGACGCACGTTCGCGTGGTCACGCGGCAGCGGCAACACGTCGAACCGCTCGGCACGCGGATCGAAGCGCACTAGCGCATTAGCGCTCCATTCGCTGAGCCAGACGATGTCCTGGTCGTCGACGAATATTGCATACGCGTGCGGATCGTTGCCGGGCAGTCGCCATTCGCGCCAATGATGCGTGCCAGGATCGTACACGCCGACTTTTCCGGCGTTCCACTCGCTGACCCAGATGCGCCCCCTGGAATCGGCCCAGACGCGGCGCGCGCCCTGATTCGACGTTGGTGGCTCGATGACCTGTGCCGCGCCCGTCGTCGGGTCGATGCGACCAACGTAATTTCCCGCCAGCGAAGCGAAATACAGATCCCCGGAGCGGGTCACGCAGATACCGTAGGGCCCGGCGCCGCGTGGGGCATCAAAGACGCGCATGCGCGATCGCTGCGGATCGAGTTCGCCGTAGATACCACTTTGCCCCGTAAACCACAGATGCCCCTGTTTGTCGAACACGGCGGTATTCAGATTGGCATCTGGCCGGTCCTTGGGTAGCGGAAAACGCGTTACGGCGAGCGTCTTCGGATCGATACGCACGATTGCGTTCTGACCGCCGTCAGTGACCCACACCGCACGATCGGGGCCGACGATCACGCCATGTGGCGCCGATCCGGCGCCGAGCGCGATCATGTCGGTTTTGCCGCTGCGCGGGTCCAGCCGCCCGACCGCTCCCCGCGCCTGCGCGGTGTACCACACGGTGCCGTCATGCGCCGGTGCGACGTCATGCGGTGCGCTGCCGGCCGGGACGGCGAAGCTCTCGAACGACGGCGGCTGTGCTTGAGCCTGCGCGAGGCCAAGGTTGTCTGTGCTGATCGCGCAAGCGATGGCGTAAAGAGCCAGGGCAATCGCAGACCGGGCAGTCGATTGCGAGGCAAGCTTCGGAAAATGTTTGAAGTCCAAGCGGGCAAATTCCATCATCGCACGAAGTCGCTCGAGCGCCGCATGCCCCGGATGGATCGCGAACATCCACCAAAGAAGCCCCACAAGTAACAGCAGAGGAATCAGCATGGGTGGTCTCGATCGCTGCTTGTGCCAGCTAACGTATCACGAATGCCACTTGCCAAGGTCAACCCGACGTTTCAATGCTTGGCGGCGCGCTACGCGTCTGCCTTCAGCCGATCTCGACCGCCGTCTTCCCTGCCTGCCGACGCTCCTCTAGCGCGGCGTGCGCTTCCTCGACGTTGTCGAAAGTGCGATTCGCCGGGATATTCGTTGCCGGGTTTGCGTGCAATGGAACCGCACCAGGGTAAATACAGATTCGATCGCTCAAAAAGCTTTATAGAATGACCAATATTAGCAAGGAGCAATAATGCTTGCTATAGATTAATAAAAGACATCCCGCAGAACCCGGAGACGCCATGCAGATCGACTACCAAACGATGCGGTTCGACTACGAGCGAGCCGCCGACCACGATGCCGGTGCACCGCTCACCTATCCGGTCGTGGTGATCGGCGCTGGCCCGGTCGGGTTGTCAGCGGCCATCGATCTGGCCCAGCAGGGCGTTCGCACCGTACTGCTCGACAATGACGACACGCTGTCGAGCGGTTCGCGCGCAATCTGTTTTGCGAAGCGGACGCTGGAAATTTTCGATCGGCTCGGCTGCGGCAAGCAGATGGTCGACAAAGGCGTGAGCTGGAACGTCGGCAAGGTGTTCCTGCAGGATGAACTGATCTATACGTTTAACCTGCTGCCCGAGACAGGCCACGCGCGCCCGGCATTCATCAATCTGCAGCAGTACTACGTCGAGGGCTATCTGGTAGACGAGGCCAAGCGAACCGCGAATCTGCAGATGCGCTGGAAAAGCAATGTGATCGGTGTGACCCAGCAAGACGACCACGTCGAGTTGCGGGTCGAAACGCCCGACGGCATTTATCCAATGCGCGCGCAATACGTGGTCGCCGCCGACGGCGCGCGCAGCGCGGTGCGCAAGGCGCTCGGTCTCGACAGTCATGGTCGCACCTTCAAGGACCGCTTCCTGATCGCGGATGTGAAAATGAAGGCGCCGTTTCCGACCGAACGCTGGTTCTGGTTCGATCCGCCCTTCCATCGCAATCAATCCGTACTGCTGCACAGGCAGCCCGACAACGTCTGGCGCATCGATTTCCAGCTCGGCTGGGACGCCGATCCGGTCGCCGAAAAACAGCCTGAAAAAGTGATTCCGCGCGTGAAAGCGCTGCTCGGCGACGATGCCGGGTTCGAGCTCGAATGGGTCAGCGTCTACACGTTTTCGTGTTTGCGGATGGACAGTTTCCGGCATGGCCGCGTGCTGTTCGCGGGCGATTCGGCGCATGGCGTGTCGCCGTTCGGCGCGCGCGGCGCGAATAGCGGCGTGCAGGATGCCGACAATCTCGCCTGGAAGCTGCGGCTCGTCGTCAACGGCGACGCGCCGCCGGCGCTGCTCGATACCTATGCATCCGAGCGCGAGTATGCGGCGGACGAAAACATCCTGAATTCATCGCGCGCCACCGACTTCATCACGCCGAAAAGCGCGGTTTCGCGGATGTTCCGCGATGCCACGCTCAAGCTCGCGAAAGAGTGTCCGTTCGCGCGGCGCATCGTCAACAGCGGCCGTCTGTCGGTGCCGGCGGTTCTGCGCGACTCGCCCCTTAACACGCCCGACGCCGACGCGTTCACCGGTGCGATGGTGCCCGGCGCGGCCAGCACCGACGCGCCGGTCAAGCTCGCTGGCGAAGACGCCTGGTTCCTGAATCAGACCGGACATGGCGGCTTCACGGGTGTGCAATTCTGCGGCCCGGGAGACGACCTGACGAAATGCGCCGAACAGCTTCGCGCGCTCGCATGCCTCGCGGTGCCGGTTCACTCGTTGATCGTCGTGCCGCGTGGCGCGGCCGTGACCGCTCTTGCGGAGATGCCTCATGTCACGGTGATCGAGGACGTCGAAGGCATCGTCACGCATCGCTTCGATGCGCGGCCCGGCACCTTTTATCTGCTGCGTCCGGACCAGCACGTCTGCGCGCGCTGGCGCGCCCTCGACACCGCATCGGTCGCCAAGGCCGTGGATCGCGCAACCTGCAACGGATAACCATCATGACCAAGCTGAACATCGAAACGAATATGGCCGATCCCGATGCGTTCTATGAAAAGCTCATCGACGCGCACAATGGACTGACCGACGAGCAAAGCCATTTCATGAACGCAAAGCTCGTGCTGCTGCTCGCGAACCACATCGGCGATGCCGACGTGCTGCTCGAAGCGCTGGCGCTGGCGCGCGCGGATTGACGACCCAGGCTCAGCGCCCGATCCAGCCGAACCGCCACGACAGCCGTCGTGTCGTGGCGAGCAGCCTCTGCGCGGTCGTGCCGTGCGTGCTGAAATCAAAGCCGCCCGACGGACCGATCACCGCGACCACCAGACTGACGCTGCCCGTATGATCGAACACGGGCGCGGCCAACGCGCCGATGCCCGGCACCGGCGCATCGAGTGCGTCATCGATGCCGTCGCTCACAACCTTCGCGCGACGTGCCAGATAGGCCGGAGCCAACGAGGGCGGGCCCTTTTTCGGCGCCACGAGCACTTCCGCAACCGGCGCGCCCGCGAGTCTGATCGATTCCTGCGACAACAGCCCGACCAATACGTCGTCCGCAAGATGCGCGGCGAACACGCGCCCTATCGCCGTGTTGACGAGCGACATCACGGTGCCCACGCGCAGGCTCACGTGTTGTGGTCTCGCCGATTCTTCGAAGCGGATTACCGTAGGACCCAAAGGTCCAAGAATCGCCACCGCGACGCTCATGCCGGACTCCGCCGCAAGCGTGACGATCTCCGGTTCGGCATCGCGAATCGGCGACATGCGCTGCAATGCGATCAGGCCGAGCTCCATGCCGAGCGGTCCCGCACTGAAAAGACCGGTGTCGTCGCGGCTCAGCAAGCCGACCTTGAGCAGACTCACCAGATGCGGAAACGCCTTGGCGGCGGGCATATCGGCGGCCGCGGCCAGATCGCGCAACGACAGTGGACGGCCGGCGGCAACGAGTGCCAACAGGAGTTCGCCTGTGTTGTCGAGCGCGCTGATTCCGCGCTGAGCTTTCGTGTCGTTGAGTTGGGGCGTGTTCGCGTCGGACGCGTCCGGGGTTTCGATCTGCATGATTCTCAGCTGGGTGTGACCAGCGCTTCGGTGATACGTCGGGAAGTTTCGAGCAACTGACGCGCGACCATACCGTCCCACGCGACTTCGATCGAGCCCGACGAGCCGATCGCCGTCAACGCGAGTTGCATCCGTTGATCGCCATCGAACACCGGCACGCTCAGACTGCTGATGCCCGGACTCGGCGCATCGATTCCTCGCTCGATGCCGCGCGCGCGGATCTCATCGAAGCGTTTGCGCCACTCCGCGCTAGTCGGCCCTTTGGCGGCGCGGCCGCGCGCCGGCGTCGGGTCCGCCGAATGCGCCTGGCTTCGCGCCATTTGCGCGACCTGCTCGGCAGCGCAGAACGCGCAGAATACGCGGCCCGTCGATGTCGCTTCGAGCGACATCACCGTGCCGATGTGCAGATTGACATGCAGCGGCGCACCGCTGCGCTCGTATCGGACGATGGTCGGGCCCTGCACGCCCGCCACGCAGATCGCCACGCTAAGACCGATCCGCTCCGCGAGCGAAGCCGCGTGGGCAGCCGCGATGCGATAGACCGGCTGCTGTTCGATATGCATGAGGCCAAGCCGCAACGACAGCGGCCCCGGCTCGTAGTTGCCGGTCAGGGCATCGCGCTTGACGAGGCCGAGGCGCGTCAGGCTCACGAGATAGGTATGCGCCTGCGCCGACGACAGTTGCGCCTCGCCGGCCAGCTCGGTCAGCCCGAGCGGTTCGCGCTGTCGCGCCAGCGCCTGCAGCAGACGTCCGCCGACCTCGACGCTCTGAATCCCCCGCTGTTTCTTTTCGCTTGTCGTATCAGCCATCGTGTTGTCCGCCCTTGACCCGAAGGAGATTCGGCCCGTCCGGTGTCGCCCGTGGAAGGCCTAGATGGTATCCGATCGGACCGTGCCGACCAACCAACGGAGTTTACCCTAGCTTAGTGAATGACAAGTTATTTTGTCATTGACAAATATCAGCGTGACGACGACTATGAGTCATCCCCCAACGAGTCGTGAGACGGAGATAGACATGGCGAAGGCTTTCGCATCCCAGGCCGACCTGGAAGAGAAGAAGATCACGTGGACCCAATTATCGGAAAACGCGTATGCCTACACGGCCGAAGGCGACCCTAACTCGGGCGTGATCATCGGCGACGACGGCGTGCTGATCGTCGACACCACCGCCACGCCGGCCATGGCGCAAGACCTGATCGCGAAGATCCGCAGCGTCACCGACAAGCCGATCAAATACGTCGTGCTGTCGCACTATCACGCGGTGCGTGTGCTGGGTGCGTCGGCGTACTTCAAGGAAGGGGCACAGCAGGTGATCGCCAGCCGCGGCACCTACGAAATGATCGTCGAGCGCGGCGAAGCCGATATGAAGTCGGAGATCGAACGCTTCCCGCGTCTTTTTGCAGGCGTCGAAACGGTGCCCGGTCTGACGTGGCCGACGCTGGTGTTTGAAAAGGAAATGACGCTCTTTCTCGGCAAGCTCGAAGTGCGCATCGCGCATCTCGGCCCCGGCCACACGAAGGGCGATACGGTCGTCTGGCTGCCGTCGCAGAAGGTGTTGTTCTCCGGCGACCTGGTCGAGTATGAAGCGGCCTGCTATTGCGGCGACGCGCAACTCGAACAATGGCCGGCAACGCTCGAAGCATTGCGCGCCCTGAACGCGGAGAAGCTGGTGCCGGGTCGCGGCCCCGCGCTGCTGTCGCCGGCGGATGTGAACAAGGGCCTCGACTACACGAAAGACTTCGTCACCACGCTGTTGCATGCGGGCCGTGACGCATTCAGGGACAAGCTCGATCTGAAGGGCGCGATGGCGCTCACGCGCAAGGCCATGGACCCGAAGTTCGGCAACGTCTTCATCTACGAGCATTGCCTGCCGTTCGACGTGTCGCGAGCCTACGACGAAGCGAGCGGCATCAGCCATCCGCGCATCTGGACCGCGCAGCGCGACAAGGAAATGTGGGACGCGCTGCAGAATTGATCGCGCCGCGCACTCGGGAAAGGCCGTTCGGTCTTTCCTCTTTTCCGTTCAAACCATGAAGGCGCGCTAGACGCCTCGGGCGCGCTCGTCTTCGCACAGGCGCGCTCCGCACCTGGAGCGAGACATGCAGCATTCCCTCGATGGCAACGCCATTGGCCACGCCGCGCCCGTCGCGAGCGACGATTCGATGTTCAGGAAGGTCGCGTGGCGCATCGTGCCGTTTCTGTTTCTTTGTTATGTCGTGTCGTTTCTGGACCGGATCAACATCGGCTTCGCGCAATTGCAGATGAAGCATGATCTCGGCTTCAGCGACGCGATGTACGGACTCGGCGCAGCTATGTTCTACGTCGGCTACGCGCTGTGCGAGGTGCCGAGCAACATCCTGTTGGCCAAATACGGCGCGCGTAAAACCTTCATGCGGATCATGCTGCTGTGGGGCATCGCGTCGATGTGCATGATGTTCGTGTCGAAGCCCGCGCACTTTTACGTTCTGCGCTTTATGCTGGGCGTTTTCGAGGCGGGCTTTTTCCCGGGCATCGTGCTGTATCTGACGTATTGGTTTCCCGCCAGCCGGCGCGCCGCCGTGATCTCAGTATTTTTCGCGGGCGTGGCGGTCGCGGGCGTGCTCGGCGGACTTTTCTCCGGCTGGATCATGCGCGACATGAGCGGCGTGCTGAACCTGTTCGGATGGCAGTGGATGTTTGCGATCGAAGGCGCACCCGCTGTGATTCTCGGATTGCTCTCGTGGCGCTATCTGGTCGACAAGCCGCACGAGGCACGCTGGCTCACGCAGGACGAAAAAGAGCGACTCGTCGCGCTTTGCGCGCAAGGCCAGTCGAAAGACCACCGGCATGACAGTCGCAGCTTCGCCGCCGCGTTGCTCAATCCGCGCGTCTATCTGTTCGCGTTCATCTATTTTTCGCTGACCTGTGCGTCGCTGACGCTTAATTTCTGGATGCCGTTGATGATCCGCGATTTTGGGGTTCAGGATGTCGTGGCGGTGAGTCTTTATACCGTGGTGCCGAATGCGATCGGTGCGGTGGGTCTGATTCTGATTGCGCGCCGCTCGGATCGAACTGGGGAACGGCGTAAGCATTTTGCTTTCTGCACGGTGGGCGGGGGTCTCGCGCTCGCGGCGCTTACGCTGCATCTGAGCAGCTTTCCTGCGATGCTGGCTATCCTGTCGCTCGCTGCCGTGTTGATTTTCGCGGCGCTGCCGATCTTTTGGGCGGTGCCTACCAGCTATCTGTCCGGGAAAGCGGCTGCGTCGGGGATCGCGTTTATTAGCAGTATTGGGATTACGAGCGGGATCGTCAGTCCGTGGGTGATCGGTCAGATTCGCACGACGACGGGGAGTATGGATCTTGCCGTTTATCTTCTTGCGGGGCTGCTTGTGGTTAGTGGGGTCGCTTTGATGGTCGGCGTTAAGGGGGCGTGATGCGACGGTGATGTCGCCTATGCCGAGTCGTGGTGGTGCCGCTTGCCCGCGTAATCTGGCTTTAAATGGCCCCGCCGAAGCGGGGCTGCGATTTCACGCTCTACCAATTTGCCATATCAAGCAAATCCTTTAAAAACTGATTTTGCGCTTTGCGAAGATTGTAGATGCACTCCTCTCGCAAAGCTGAAAACATCGATCCATCGTGTTCCGTTTTCCACTTTGCCCCGGCATTACGTGGTAATTCGCAGTACCTCACGGATGCATCTTGCGTTTCCATGTACTCGTCGAGCAACTTCGCATGGACGTTGCCGTTCCGCATGGTCGCACGCAACTTGTTATAGATAAATTTGCTCTGGACCGTCAGGTCTTTCTGTAACTCGGAATAGCATTCGGCGTCACCGTAACCGCCCCCCAAATGCTGCAGGCAATCCGAGTTCGACTTAGCGACCACATGACTAGAAGATAATACACCCGAGATAAAAAAAACTACCATGATCCTAATGAGATGCATCGTAAACTCCTGAGACAAATAAACGAGCTTCGGCAATCCGGCGATTCTTGACGCCACGATTCGTTCCCACCCGATACGTCAGTATAAAATCATGCATATCATCATAATGGCCAGAATTAACTTTTCTAATAATTTCGCTGGCGCCGTCTCCTGAGCCACAGTTATATACGATACTCACAAGGGCATCGTATTCGAACTGAAACAACGGGACCTTCATGTCAGCATTCAGACGTCTTTCTACCTCGGCAACGTTCCGCCGTCTGAACTCTCGCGCACGTTCCACGCTGATCACCTGCCCGACTTCGATGCGGTCGGCAGGGACAATGCGATGCCCACATCCAACAGTAGGAATTCCAACATTGTCCCGATAGGCTTTTAAGATGAACCCCTCTGTTACTTGATGACCTTTGTACACGCCATTCAACACCCCTGACTCCCATACAGCGGTAAAAGACAACCCATCCGGGCTAACATGCCACGGCTTGCCAATCCTGGCCGACTGGAGAATTACAAGTGAGTTCGGGTTTGTATCTGTCAGTGCTGCTCCCAGTGCATCAGGCATTACGCCTCCCTGTGACCGATAAAAAGGTGAATAGATCGCGCGCCCTCTGTCTGATAGCGCTTGGTGCGTCCCTGCAAATCGGTAATGCCGTGAACAAGTTCGCCCGATGGAAGTCGGGCGGTGTAATACGTATCAGGGAGTGGGCAGTCTCAAGAGTCAAGTGCAACGTTTAGCTAATCCGGCCTTCTCTAACTCTTTAGCCATTGCTTCCTCGGGGGAGTCCCAGCCGAGCGTC
>NZ_JACHDM010000037.1:0-49709 GCF_014201065.1 Paraburkholderia sp. Cpub6 | reverse complement strand
CGGTGTACACCGCCGGCTGCTCCCGCTGCCCGTCGTGCAACGCTACCTTCCACTTCGCCGCAGCGAGTTCGAGTGACACCGCCAGCGCCGGTTCCTCAGTACGCGTGTATCCCTGATCTGTACGCATGATGCTCTCCCGTGAGCAAATCTCGGTACGCCGATTTTAAGCGTTAGCCAGTCGACGACCTGGATGCTTCATAGGATCTGTTTTCAGCGCGGTTGTTCACGCGCGCGCAGGCCTTGACGAACACGTGCTTCACATTCGCCAGCTCAGGGATCTCTGTTTTCGCGGCCGGGTAGCTGCGCAACTGGTCGGTGACGATTTTCTTCGGCGCCGCAGGACAGGCCGCCAACACCCGTTTGAAGAAGCGTTTGGCAGCGGCCTTGTCGCCGCGCTTCTGAAGCAGGATGTCGAGTTCAATGCCGTGCTCATCGACTGCACGCCACCGCAGCCAGGGCTCGCCGCGCAGCGTCACGAACATTTCGTCGAGATGCCATGTGCTGCCCGGCTTGCGACGGGCAGTCCTGACCACCGAACCGCGTGGCTGATGACTGACGCCGGGAATCGATGGCCATGGTAGAGCGATTTCGTCTTCTTCATCACGTCATCGTAGCTGACCAGCGCGCGAACGTGACAACGCCCGGCGAACCAATCCTCACGCCCCGTTCGGAATCCCTTCAATCGGACACTCCGGCGTCCCTGGCGTCGGGCGCGTGAGTGCTTCGACGCGGCGGCGCGTGCCGTCGGGGTCTTCGATCCAGTCGCGATAGAACCCAAACGGACAGGCCGCCACGCCGTTCGCGCCGTCGCCCGAATTGATCGTGCCCGTGTACCCGCGGTGCAGAAGTTTGTATAGATGGTTCTGCGACTGCATCGTGCGCCGCGCGTCGCGGATCATGCTCAGCGAGAGCTCCGCGTACTGCACGCCCATCTCCTCCTCGCCGCACTCGCCGAGCGTGCGCCCGTCGAAACCCACGATCGCCGAGTGACCAAAGTACGAATACACGCCGTCCCAGCCCGTGGCATTCGCCACGGCGACGTAAGTGTTATTCATCCACGCCATTGCCTTAGCCACCATCACCTGCTGCTCCTTGGCCGGATACATGTAGCCCTGGCAGCGCACGATCAATTCCGCGCCGTTCATCGCGCAGTCGCGCCAGATCTCGGGATAGTTGCCGTCATCGCAGATGATCAGGCTGATCTTTAAACCCTTCGGCCCATCCGTCACGTAGGTACGATCGCCCGGATACCAGCCTTCGATCGGCGTCCAAGGCATGATCTTGCGATACTTCTGCACGATCTCGCCGCGATTGTCGATCAGCACAAGCGTGTTGTACGGCACCTTACGCGGATGTTCTTCGTGACGCTCTCCCGTGATCGAGAACACCCCCCAGACGTTGGCCTGGCGGCACGCCGCCGCAAATATTTCCGTCTCCTCGCCCGGCACCGTCGACGCCGTATCGAACATCTCCTGCCGGTCGTACATGATGCCGTGCGTCGAATACTCGGGAAACACGACGAGATCCATGCCGGGCAATCCCTGTTTCATGCCGATCACCATGCCGGCGATGCGGCGCGCATTGTCGAGCACCTCCGCCTTCGTATGCAGACGCGGCATCTTGTAGTTGACCACCGCGACGCCCACGCAATCGTTGCTGCTCGAAATATCGCCATGTCGCATGACATATCCTCCTTAAGTCCCTCAGATCGCAGGCGGACTTCGGGCCGCCCGCTCCGCTTCAGCACACACTCACTAGTGGCTGATCATCCATGGTCGTCCTGCCGGCCGTTTGAGGCCGTCCGAAGCCGATCCCGCGAGCTTCGCGCTGCCACCCGAGCAGCAACTGCATCCCGCCCGATGACGCAACGGCGCCCCGTCACCGGACTGGCGCGGCGCGTGCTGCGCGCGCTCGTTCGTTGCGTACGCGGAGCGCCGTGTATTCGCCATCAAGGCTAGCGACGGCGCGCTGATCACCCGGCCACTCTCCCCTCCGCACTCGGGACAGCGGCAAGGCTTTTCGCGGTCCGCCATGCGCCGCATGACGGAAAAGGGACCGCAACTCACGCATTCGAAGTCGTAGATCGGCATGACAAGCTCTCCTGGTAGCGTTGGCTCAGACGTTCGCCAGATCCGGCGAGCATGGCAAATCCACACCGCCCTTGATGTGCTGGATGGGCCCATCGGCATTTGGGCGAATGTCGAAGTCGAAGATCTGTGTCGGCAGCCACAAGGTCGCGCACGCATTGGGAATATCGACCACGCCGCTGATGTGCCCCTGCACCGGCGCACAACCGAGCAACGAATACGCCTGCGCGCCCGAATAGCCGAACTTCTTCAGATACTCGATCGCGTTCAGACAAGCCTGCCGATACGCGACCGTCACGTCGAGATAATGTTGAGCGCCCTGCTCGTCGACCGAAATGCCTTCGAAAATGAGGTAGTCGTTGTAATTCGGCGTGATAGGACTCGGCTGGAATACCGGATTGCGAATTCCGTATTTCGCCATGCCACCCTTGATCAGATTCACGCGCATGTGTACCCAGCCCGCCATTTCGATCGCGCCGCAAAACGTGATCTCGCCGTCGCCCTGGCTGAAGTGCAGATCGCCGACGGAAAGTCCTGCGCCATCCACGTAGACGGGGAAGAACACCTTCGAGCCGCGCGACAGATCCTTGATATCGCAATTACCGCCGTGCTCACGCGGCGGCACGGTGCGCGCCCCTTGCGCCGCCGCCTTGTCACGCGCGTCGCCCGTGAGTTGCCCCATATGCGCGGTCGCGGCGAACGGCGGATTCGCCAGTGGCGGCACGCGCTCCGGCGCGGTCGCGATCAGGCCGGTTTCGCGTGCATTCCACGTTTCTAGCAGTTTCGGATCAGGCAGGCATCCGATCAGGCCGGGGTGAATCAGACCCGCGAAATTCACGCCTGGAATGTGGCGCGAGTTCGTATAGACGCCGTGAAAATCCCAGATCGACTTCTGCGCGGCGGGAAAATGGTCGGTCAGAAAACCGCCGCCATTGGACTTCGAGAAAAATCCGTTGAAGCCCCACTGGCTCTCGGACTTCGCACCGATGTCGAGCAGGTCCACGACCAGCAGATCGCCGGGTTCCGCGCCATGCACGCCGACCGGGCCGGACAGAAAATGGACGATCGACAGATCGATGTCGCGCACGTCGTCGGCGCTGTCATCGTTCTTGATGAAGCCGCCGGTCCAGTCGTAGGTTTCGAGGATGAAGTCGTCGCCGGGTTTGACCCAGCAAGCCATCGGAATATCCGGGTGCCAGCGGTTGTGCACCTGCGTGTTTTCGTAGGCCGGCTGGTTCAGATCCACCTTGATGAGAGTTTCGGGCATTGCGTTCGCTCCATGATTCGAGGGTCAGTAAATGCGGTTCGGTGCGCCGCACTCATACCGAGAGGTATTCGCGGATGCGGTCGGTGTCGCCTGCATCGCGGGTGCTTTGATGTACGAAGCGGCCGCCTTCGATCACGAAGAGCCGGTCGGCGACGTCGAGCGCGAAGCTCAACACCTGCTCGGACACCACGATGGCGATGTTGCGGGTCGTGCGAATCTGATTGAGTGCCTTCGCGATGTCCTTGATGACGGACGGCTGAATGCCCTCGGTAGGCTCGTCGAGCAGCAACACCTTCGGATCGGTCGCGAGCGCGCGCGCAATCGCGAGCTGCTGTTGCTGGCCGCCCGAGAGGTTGCCGCCCTTGCGCCGTCGCATGTCGAACAGCACGGGAAAGAGCGCGTAGAGATCGTCGGGCACGAGCTGGCTGCGCGCGTTTTCGAGGCCCGTCTGGATGTTCTCCTCGACGCTCAGCGACGCGAAGATCTGCCGGCCTTGCGGCACGTAGCCGATCCCTTTCGCCACGCGCCGGTAGCTCTCGTCTTTGGACACGTCGGCGCCGCCCACCCGCACCGTGCCGCGATTGGCGGGCAGCATGCCGATGAGCGCCTTGAAAAGCGTCGTCTTGCCCATGCCGTTGCGGCCCATCACCGCGACGCTTTCGCCGTTCGCCACGGAAAATCCGATGCCATGCAGCACCTCGCTCTGGCCGTAGCTGACCACGAGATCGTCGACTTCCAGCATGATGTGTTCTCCGTGTAAATTCAGTGGCCGAGATAGACATCGATCACGCGAGGATCGGATTGCACCTGCGCCATCGGCCCTTCCGCGAGGATCTTGCCTTGATGCATGACCGTGACCTTGTGCGCGATCCGCTCGACGAAGGCCATGTCGTGCTCGATCACGATCATCGAGCGATTGCGGCAAATGTGATCGAGCAGTTCCGCCGTGACTTCCCGTTCGCGCGCGCTCATGCCTGCAATCGGTTCGTCCAGCATCAGGAGTTCGGGGTCCTGCATCAGTAACATGCCGATTTCCAGCCACTGCTTCTGGCCGTGCGACAGCAGCCCGGCTTCGAGATCGAGCGAAGCGGCAAGACCGATCTCATCGGCTACCGCACGCACCCGGTCGGCCACTTCGGCATCCTCGCGATAGGCGAGCGCGCCGAACACGCTGCGTCCGCGCGGAAACGACACTTCGAGGTTTTGCGCGACGCTCAGGTTTTCGTAGATCGACGGCGTCTGGAACTTGCGGCCGATGCCCTTGCGCACCCGCCGGAACTCGGCGAGATTCGTGATTTCCTCGTTGCGGAACTTGATGCTGCCGGCGGTTTCCCTGGTCTTGCCGCAAATCAGATCGAGCAGCGTCGTTTTGCCCGCGCCGTTCGGGCCGATCACGACGCGCAATTCGCCGCGCTCGAGATAGAGGTTCAACGAATCGATCGCCTTGAAACCGTCGAACGACACGCTCAGATCTTCGATCGCAAGCAGAAAGTCAGTGTTGCTCATGCGTCAGATCTCCTTGTTCGCTGCGCCGAGCCACCGGCGGATACGCGGCCGGGCATGCTCTTCGTAGAGACCCGCGAGCCCGTTCGGAAAGGCCATCACCACGCCGATGAACATCGCCGCCATCAGATAGAGCCAGAGATTAGGCAGGCTCTCCGAGAACCAGCTTTTGCCGAGGTTGACGAGAATCGCGCCGTACACCGCGCCCACCAGTGACATGCGCCCGCCGACTGCGGCATAGATCACCATCTCGATCGACGGCACGATGCCGACGAACGACGGTGACATGAAACCCACCTGCAACGTGAACATTGCGCCACCGACAGCCGCGAGCAGCGCCGCGAGGCAGAACGCGAACACCTTGAACATCGCGACGTCGTAACCGGAGAAGCGCACGCGGTCCTCCTTGTCGCGCATCGCGAGCAGCAGCGTGCCGAGCTTGCTGCGCTGGACCCAGCGACAGGCCAGCAGCGCGCCGATCAGCAGCACCGCATTGACGAAATAAAGAACCAGCTTCGCGTGGTCGGTGCGGATGTCCCAGCCGAGCAGCGTGCGCAGATCGGTGATCCCGTTCACGCCACCCGTATATCCTTGCTGGCCGATGATCAGCACCGAAAGAATCAAGGCGACCGCCTGCGTGATGATCGCGAAGTACACGCCGCCCACCCGCCGCTTGAACATCGCATAACCGACGACAAACGCGAGAGCCGTAGGCACCACGAGCACGGCAAGGATCGAGAACGGTAGAGAATGAAACGGCCTCCACCACGTAGGCAGCGCGGTGAGCTGATTCCAGTCCATGAAGTCGGGAATGCCGGGCGTGGTCTGCGTGTGGGTGGCGGCCGGGTCGGACGCCTCGAGCTTGAGGAACATCGCCATCGCGTAACCGCCGAGGCCGAAGAACACGCCTTGTCCGAGGCTGAGCACGCCGCCGTAGCCCCACGCGATCACGAGGCCAATCGCCACGAAAGCGTAGGTGAGGTACTTGCCCATCAGGTTCAGGCGAAACGTATCCAGCACAAGCGGAAACACGACAACGATCAGCACCGCGAGTATCGCGATGCCCACGTAACCCGACGCGTCGAGCCGCATCGCGAGCGCGCGCCAGCCTCCCGGCGCGCTGGGACCGGATCGCGGGGAAACGCTCCCCGCCACGGCTTGGATGGGTTCCATGTCCATCTCCATACGAATTAATCAGTGAATGAGCCGTGCACGAATGAGCCGTGCACGGCGCCCTGCACTCACACGCGCCGCACCTTCGACGCAAAGAGTCCCTGCGGACGCAGCATCAGGATCACGACGACCGTCAGCAGCGTAAGAACACGTGCAATCGAACCCGACAGGAAAAACTCGCTGATCGACTGCATCTGCGCGATGCCGAACGCCGAGGCCACGGTGCCGAGCAGGCTCGCCGCGCCGCCAAAGGTGACGACAAGAAACGAATCGACGATATAAAGAGAACCGCTGGTGGGTCCGGTCGAGCCGATCGCTGTGAACGCCGCGCCCGCCACCCCCGCAATACCGCAGCCGATCGCGAAGGTCATCCGGTCAGTGCGCCGCGTGTTGATGCCGGCAGCGTTGGCCATGGGCCGGTTGGCAACCGTGGCACGCACGCGCAGGCCCCAGCGCGAGCGGTAGAGCGCGAGCAGCAGTCCACCTGTCATGACCAGCGCGAGTCCCATCACGAACATGCCGCTGACTGGAATATCCAGGCCAGGCGCTGGCTCCCAGGAGCCCATCAGCCAGTCGGGCAGCGCAGGACTCACTTCCTTCGGCCCGAACGTCGAGCGAAACACTTGCTGCATGCCGAGACTCAGACCCCAGGTAGCGAGCAGCGTGTCGAGCGGACGGCGGTATAGATGGCGGATCAATGCCCATTCGGCGAGCCAGCCCGCCGCGAACGCGAGGCCGAACGCCGCGACGATCGCGAAGAAAAAGTACACCGGCGTGAACGCGTGCCAGACGTTCTGCGAGAACCACGAAAACATGTAGACGGTATAAGCGCCGATCGTCATGAATTCACCGTGCGCCATGTTGATCACGCCCATCTGGCCGAAGATCACGGCGAGCCCAAGCCCCATCAGGAGCAGAACGCTGAACAGGCTCAGACCGGCGAAGCCCTGCATCAGCGTGATGTTGAAAATGTCGGTGGCGGACATCGAGCGCTCCTCGCGCGACGGCGCGTTGCGTCGCCGCGCAGCTGCGGTTGACGGATTACATGTAGCCCTTCGGGAACGGATTCGGCTGGATCGGCTGGTCGGACTGCGCGACGACCTTGAATTGGCCGTCTGCCTGGCCCTGGCCGATCAGCGAGCGGCTCCACAGGTGGTGATTCGCATCGACCTTCGCATAGCCCTGCGGCGCATTGGCCACGTCGATGCCCGCCGACGACGCCACCACCTTGTCCACGTCGAAGCTGCCCGCGCGCTCGCAGGCGGCCTTCCAGATCCATGGGCCGAGATACGCGGCCTGGGTCACGTCGCCGATCACGGACTTCTGGCCGTAGCGCGCCTTGAACGCAGCGACGAACTTCTTGTTGTTCTCGTTATCGAGTGCCTCGAAGTATTTCATCGACGAATAGAAGCCCGCGAAGTTGTCGCCGCCGATGCCGAGCACTTCGTCCTCGGTTACCGACAGCGTCAGCAGGAACTGCTTCTGCGGAGTGATACCGGCCGCCTTGAGCTGCTTGTAGAACGCAACGTTCGAGCCGCCCACCACGCTCGCGAAAATGCAGTCCGGCCGCGCGAGCTTGATCTTGTTCATCAGCGACGCAAACTCGGTCGTGCCGAGCGGGTAATACTCCTCGCCGACGACCTTCGCGTGCAGATGCTGCTCGATATGGCGGCGCGCGATCTTGTTCGACGTACGCGGCCAGATATAGTCGGAACCAATCAGGAAAAACGTCTTGGCCTTCTTCGTGTTCGACGCCCAGTCGAGCGCCCAGAGAATCTGCTGGGTCGCTTCCTGGCCCGTGTAGAACACGTTCTTCGATTGTTCGAGGCCTTCGTAGAAGGTCGGGTAATAGAGCAGCCCGTTGTCCTTCTCGAACACCGGCAGCACTGCCTTGCGCGAGGCCGAGGTCCAGCAGCCGAACACGGCGGCGACGTGGTCGTTCTCGAGCAGCTTCTTCGACTTCTCCGCGAAGGTCGGCCAGTCGGAGGCGCCGTCTTCCTGAATGATCTGGATCTTGCGCCCGAGCACGCCGCCCATTGCGTTGATCTGCTCGATCGCAAGGCGTTCGGCCTGGATCGAACCGGTTTCGGAGATCGCCATCGTGCCGGTCGCCGAATGCAACTGGCCGACTGTCACCGTGGTATCGGTCACCGCCAGTCCGGTGGTGTTCACCTTGGCGGTGGGCGGCGTTTGAGCAAATGAAGTACGTGGCAGCCCCAGCGCCATCAACGGCGCGGCGGCGAGGCCGCCGATCAGTTTCCGGCGCAACGGCGACGGTGTGCGAGCATCATCATCGATTCGATCGTCTGCGGACATCACATTCTCCTTATCGGTCGCCCTGCGCTTCTTGCGAGAGCTGGTTCGAGGTTGGACGCAATGTAGAAAGCCAAATTGGCAACCGGAATACGTCGATTGACGTATTCCCCGCAGTCCCACTGGAATGTAATTTGCATCAGACACCGATCCGATCGTTTCCGCACCAATCCAGATCATCTCCATGCCCCAGAGTCACCCGTCAGTGGGCACGCCCAGTACCCAACGCATCGTCAAGGTGCGGCGCGACTACAATGCGTGGGTCGGCGACGAAACGCTTGAGGATTACGCGTTGCGCTTCACGCCGCGTTCGTTTCGACGCTGGTCGGAACTGCGCGTCGCCAACACGGCAATCGGCGCCGTGTCTTTTCTGGTGCTCGAAGCGATCGGCGGCAGTCTCGTCGTCAACTATGGCTTTACGAACGCGGTCTGGGCGATCGCGGTCGTATCGGTGCTCATCTGGCTCACCAGTCTGCCGATCAGCTTTTACGCCGCGCGCCATGGCGTCGACATGGATCTGCTTACGCGCGGCGCGGGCTTCGGCTATATCGGCTCGACGCTCACGTCGCTGCTCTATGCCGTCTTCACGTTTATTTTTTTCGCGCTCGAAGCGGCCATCATGTCGCTCGCGTTGCAACTCTATTTTCATATCTCGCTGGCGATCGCCTATGTACTGAGCTCGCTCGTCGTGATTCCGATCGTGATGTTCGGCATCACGCTGATCAATCGGCTGCAAAGCTGGACTCAGCCGCTGTGGCTGGTACTGTTCGCGCTGCCCTATGCGGCCGTGCTGTGGCACCATCCGGGTCTGGTGCACGAATGGACGACCTTTGCCGGCTTCGCTGCGCAAGGCCGCGCGTTCAGCGTGATCGCGTTCGGGCAGGCCTCGACCGTGGTGTTTGCATTGATCGTGCAGGTCGGCGAGCAGGTGGATTACTTGCGCTTCCTGCCGCCGCTGACTGCAAAGAACCACACGCGCTGGTGGCTCGCGCTGCTGTCGGCGGGACCAGGCTGGATCGTGCCCGGCGCGCTCAAGATGCTCGGCGGCGCATTCCTCGCCTTCGTCGCGATCCAGTATGAAGTCAGTCCGGCGGAGGCCACGCAGCCCACCCAGATGTACCTCGTCGCCTATCACCTGCTGCTCGATCCGTTTGGGCTCGCGAGCTGGGCGCTGCCCGCGATGACGCTGTTCGTGATCGTTTCGCAGTTGAAGATCAACGTGACGAATGCGTACGCGGGCTCGCTCGCGTGGTCGAATTTTTTTGCCCGTCTGACGCATAGCCATCCGGGGCGGGTGGTGTGGCTCGTGTTCAATGTGATGATCGCGCTGCTGCTCGTGGAAATGGGTGTATTCGAGGCGATCGCCAAGGTGCTGTCGCTCTACGCAAACATCGCGATCGCGTGGATCGGCGCACTGTTCGCCGATCTCGTCATCAACAAGCCGCTTGGGCTTAGCCCGCGTCATATCGAATTCAAACGCGCACATCTGTACGACGTGAATCCCGTCGGCGTAGGCGCGATGCTGATCGCCGCCGCCGCCGCGATGCTCGCGCAGAGCGGCATGTTCGGTTTGCTGGCACAAGCCATGTCGTCGTTCATCGCGTTCGGCGTGGCAGTCGCCTGTGCTCCGGTGCTCGCGATCGTCACGCGCGGACGCTACTACATCGCGCGCGCCGCCCAACCCACGGGCAACGCCACTTCGCTTCGCTGCGCGATCTGCGAGAACGCGTTCGAACCGGAAGACACAGCCTTCTGCCCTGCCTACGGCGGCACGATCTGCTCGCTGTGCTGTTCGCTCGATTCGCGCTGCCACGATCGCTGCAAGCCGCACGCACGCTTCGCGTCGCAAGCCGATCGCGCGCTACATCGCGTGTTTCCCCGCGTGCGGCTCGGCCCAGCCGCGCTGCGTCTCATGCACTATGCCAGCCTCATGTGCGCGATACTCGCGGTGCTCGCGAGCGTGCTCTATCTGATCTGGTCACAGAGTGTGACCTCGCTCGCCGTCGACGGATCGTCGATCGACAGCGCGATCGGCCACAGTTTTCTGAAGATATTCTTCGCGCTTTCTCTCGTCGGCTGCATAGCGGCGTGGTGGTTCGTGCTGGAGCGCGAAAGCCGTCGCGTCACGCAGGAAGAATCGCAACGGCAAAACGAATTGCTGATGCAGGAAATCGACGCGCACCAGAAAACCGACGCCGCGCTCAAGCGCGCGACGGCCGCCGCCGAATCGGCGAATCAGGCGAAAAGCCGCTACGTGTCCGGATTGAGCCACGAGTTGCGCACACCGCTGAACAGCATTCTCGGCTATGCACAGTTGCTTTTGCAGGCGAAAGAGGAGTTTTCGCCGACGCGCTACAGTGCCGTGCGAACGATTCACCGCAGCGGCGAACATCTGCTTGCGCTCGTCGATGGGCTGCTCGACGTCGCGCGTATCGAGGCGGGCAAGCTGGAACTGAACATCGCACGCGTGTCACTGGTGGATTTCGTCGCGCACGTCACCTCAATGCTGCGCCCGCAGGCGCTCGAGAAAACGCTCGCTTTCGACGTGCAGACCGTAGGCCGCCTGCCCGCCACCGTGCGTACCGACCAGAAATGCATGGGTCAAATTTTGACCAACCTGATCGGCAACGCGATTCGCTTCACGTCCACGGGTACTGTGACGCTGCGTGTGAGTCACGTGCTCGACACGTTGAAGTTCGAAGTAGTCGACACCGGCCCCGGAATTCCTCCGGCCGAGATGGAGCGCCTGTTCCTGCCGTTCGAGCGAGGCGAAGCGGCGCATGCGCACGATCACGGCGCGGGACTGGGGCTCACGATCTGCCGGCTTCTCACGCAGGCACTCGGTGGCAGTCTGGAAGTGGACAGCGAGGTCGGGCGCGGCACCCGCTTCATCGTGCGACTGTTCGCGCCAGCAGTGAACAGCGCAGCCGACGCGCGCACTGAACTCGCGGCGATCCGCGGCTATACCGGGCCGAAGCGCGCGATTCTCGTCGTCGACGATCTCGCGGATCAGCGCGGCATCGTCGTGCAACTGCTGACGCCGCTCGGCTTCGACGTCGCCGAGGCGGAGAGCGGCCCCGACGCGTTGCGCTGGCTGGCGACACACAGCGTCGACGTGATCATCATGGACATCTCAATGCCGCTGATGGACGGCTACGAAGCCAGCCGGCTGATCCGCGAAAACCAGTTGTCGAACGCCCCGATCGTGCTGCTTTCGGCTAATGCATTTGCCGACGATCGGGAACGCGCGAGTGCGACCGGATGCGCCGGATATCTCGTGAAGCCGCTCCAGATCAATTTGTTGCTCGACAAGCTCGCGCAGTTACTCGTGCTCGACTGGATCCCATCCGAGCCGTCCACGTCCGCGCAAGCCACGCCGCCCGTCAGGCACGCGTCACTGGATGTCGCGTGGCCGAAAGCGGTGCTCGAGCGGCTGCGCGCACACCTCGAAGTCGGCTACCTGCAAGGCGTGATCGAACAACTCGACTCGGCGCGCGCGACATGGCCCGCGCTACAGGAGCAGATCGACGTGTTGCGCGCTTTGGCGGAACGCTTTCAGCTAAGGGAGCTTGAGCATGAACTCGACCGACTGTCTCGCGCCGCGGACGTCTGACGCGCGCGCGATGAACTCCACCGATGCGTCGCCCGAGTGGCTGCGCGAGCGTCCCGTCGTGTTGATTGTCGACGACACGCCGGACAACCTCGCATTTCTCTCCGATACGCTTCAGGCACATGGTTACGCGGTGCTGGTCGCGCTCTCGGGCGAAGAAGCGCTCAAGCGCCTCGCACGCGTGACGCCCGACGTCGTGTTGCTCGACGCGATGATGCCTGGCATGGATGGCTTCGAGACCTGCAGCCACCTGAAACAGGACGTTCGCCACGAACATCTGCCCGTGATCTTCATGACGGCATTAACGGAAAGCGAGCATGTGGTGCGCGCGTTTCGCGTCGGCGGCATCGACTATGTGACGAAACCCGTGCGTCCCGAGGAGGTTTGCGCGCGCATTGGCGCACACGTGCAGCGCTCACGTGCGCAACTCTATGCGCACGCGGCACTGTCGCTCGATGCGCGGGCGGCGCTGATCGTCGGCGCCGATGGCGCGATCCGCTGGCAGAGTCCGCAAGCGGCACGGCAAATTTCTGCCTACCGGGCCAGCCACGCCGATGACCACGTGCAAGCGGTTGCGCACCCCATGTTGCCGCCGCTGTTGCGCGACTGGTTTGCGGACTGGCTCGGGCGCGGGAGTCCGACCGGCGCCGTCCTCGAATTCACCGCAGGACACGTGCGGCGTTCCGCGAGCGCAACCTCCGCTCCCGATCCTGGAGAGTGGATCCTCACCCTCAAGGAGACCGATGACACTGTGCACAGCAGCGCACTCGCGGCGCGCTTCAATTTGACGGCGCGCGAGGCCGAAGTGCTGCTCTGGGTCTCTCGCGGCAAGACGAATCGCGATATCGGCGACATTCTCGGCATGGCGCCGCGCACGGTGAACAAGCACCTCGAACATCTGTTCCGTAAGCTGCACGTCGAGACGCGCGCGGCAGGCGCTGCGCTTGCGATCAAGGCGCTGGACAGGGCCTGAAATAGCTGAACGGTCGAATGTCACTTTCGAGCGTCCAACAGGTGACGCTTTAGTTTGGGGTTGCAACGAGCATGTAGCCGAGGCCCCACACTGTGCGGATATGTCGCGGCGAGGTTGCCTCTGTCTCAATCACCTGTCGTAAGCGAAGAACTTGCACGTCAACGCTGCGGGCGCTCGCCTCATATTGCGACCCACGCGCGCGCTCTATCAGATTTGCGCGGCTTACGGGACGGTTTGGCGTCTCCGCAAGCGCACACAGGAGACGCATTTCAGCTGCGCCGAGTTCGACGATGCCCGCTTCGTCCGACATCAATTCTCTACGCCGAACGTCCAGCCTGAAGGCGCCGAACCGCAAGCATTGCGACTCGCCTGCGAGCAGCATCTCGCCCCGCACGTTTTGCAGGCGCACCTGAAACTGCTGCCGACGTAACATCGCCCGAACCCGCGCTATCAGCTCGCTCGGCAGAAACGGTTTCGCGAGATAGTCGTCGGCGCCAATCTCCAAACCTACGACCTTGTCCGCGGGATCGCCACGCGCTGTTAGCATGAGGATGGGGATTGTCTCTCTCCGAGCACGCAACCGACGGCAGATGGACAGACCGTCTTCGCCTGGCATCATGATATCGAGAATCAACAGGTCGAACGGGTAGCGCTCGATCAATACGTCCAACTCAATGCCTGTCTTCACCGCGCGCACCGAGAAACCTTGTGCCGTCAGAAAGCGTTGCAGCATATTGCGGATTTCAACATCATCGTCAAGCACGATGATGCGACCGGTTGGCAGATCATCTGACATATGATTAAGCAGACACCTCTAATAAAGCCTGTCTTTTAGTTCCTGCTTCCGATGCTACGCGGCGATACGTTGCACCTCAGACAGTGCCAGTGCGGCATGCAGTTCCGTAGCGACATCCAATGCCTCCTTTGGCAAGAAAACGGACTTGCAACCCGCTAACACCTTCGCATGCATCTGCATGCCACAGGAAGTTCCGTATGGTTCGACGAACGGAATATACAAGGATCTCCGCACTGGATGTGTTGGAAAGGTATGTCAAAAGATGTCATCGATTGTGCTGGCCACAACACTGACTGGCGAAAGCCCACGACCGCCCGGCGCCACCCGTATGTACCGGGCATGCCATCCTGACTGCTCATATTACATCTGTCGCTCGTGGTCAGCGAGAAAGCGAGTGCACCCGTGCATTTGCAGACAGAAAAACAGGCCCCGTCGATGACATTTCCTGACATGATTTGCTAACACCTGGCGTTATGAATTTCGCCTACATTTCTTCGATCGATCGTGTGCTGCAGCTTCTGCGGTGCGCTCGCATTGCGGTTAGTCGCGGCCCCGGTCATCACTCGTTTGTGAGCGTTATTCTCTTCCTATGTCAGCTCAGATTCTTCTAATCGACGACGACGCCGAATTGTGTGATGCGACTCGCCGCTACCTGGTAAGGTGGGGTTTCGACGTGTCAGTGCTACATGACGCGCGTTCGCTCGAACACCGGCTCAAACACGAACGCCCGGACCTGATAGTGCTCGATCTCATGATGCCGGTCGTCGACGGCTTGACGGCACTACGTAGGTTGCGCGCATCAGGCGACGACATTCCAGTCTTGATGCTCACCGCCCGCGCCAACGAAGAGGACCGCATCGCTGGCCTTGAATTGGGTGCCGATGACTATCTCCGCAAACCGTTTAACCCGCGTGAGCTGGTAGCACGGATTCAGTCAGTGCTGCGGCGCCAGCGCGCCGTACCCGATGCGGGCATTCCCCAACGACGGCAACCTTACACATTCGGCGCGTTCACGCTGGACTTTCAGTCGCGCACCCTGAATAGCGGAGAGACGTCTCTTACCTTATCTGCCAGTGAGTTTGCGCTGCTGCAGATTTTCGTTAATTCTCCCATGTGCACACTCACCCGCCGGCGTCTGCTCAAGTCACTTCATGGCGCGGAATCCGAGTCCGCCGATCGCGGCATCGACGTTCAGGTCTATCGTCTGCGCCGCATCGTGGAAACTGACCCGTCGACACCACGATTCATCCAGACCGTTCGCGGGTGCGGATACGTCTTCGTGCCGGACCTCGAAGAGCATGCTGCCGGCACATCGACTCACCATTCGCATAACTGAAGTCTCTGGTTGCCCTCATGCTGCTGTTGCGCCTTTCGCGGAATATGCGCTTATTGCTTCGAGCGCGACCAGTCGCCAAACTACTATACGGTAGCAGCGGCCAGGTGGTGACCACCGCGAACGCCATGGCAAGGGTAATCGAAGATCAGTCGAGCGCCGGCTCACTGACTCACTCAGATATACACGATTTTTGAGCGGCCGTTATATCCTGGTCGCTATCCGTGAACTGGACGCAGTTGCGCATCGTCCCTGCGGCGAGCTTCGGACAGGATGCAAAGCGGCCGCTATGCATCCCGCCCGCCCACGGGGCGGACACGAATAGACTCAGGTCAATAGTACGCGGGGGCGACGATCAGTGGCGGTCGAGGGACTACAACCAGTGGCCGGGCCACTATTGGACGACCCACCGGAACGACTACACAGCCGCTAAGCACCGCGGCACTCATGCAAAAACCGGCAGCAAGCGCAAAGCGACAAAGAACACGCGCATCAAGCATTATTTCAACTCCTTTCAATTGAGGCTCAGCGACTGGCATTAGGGATGCGTTCAGGCATTACCGCTGGGGGCGAAGGCCCGCAGAACTTCTAGCTATCGGCTTGCGCATGGCGGGTTGCTGGCGTCGGGTTACCGGAGCGCGCAGCAGCCCCATCATTCGACGTGATGAGGCGACCCGATGGGACATATTCAATACACGGTTGAACCAGCCGAGGGTATTGAAGCTTGCCTTGCAAGCGCTTACTGCCGATGCTGCGCAGCGAACTGCTCGATCTGCTCAAGCGTCACGTACCCTTGATGCGTAGTATCGATCTCATCGAAATGGGCTGCGACGCGCGGCATACCTGCCTCCGCCTGTTCTTTCGTGAGCTTGCCGTCATGAGTTGCATTCGCGGCAGTAAAGCGCGCTTCCAACATCTGCTGCATGCTGCTCTGCGCGAACGCAGACGACACAGCGAACGCTGCAGCCAGAATAATGAATAAACGTTTCATCAAAGACTCCTTTAAGAAAATGAATGACGTGCACGGAATAGCCGGGGGATAAAGCTCGACCCAGGATTTCCAGCCGGCAGAATTCCAGGTCAAGCCATGCCACGACCATATGAGCGAAATCAGTACGGTGCGTAGTAGTAAGGTGGGGGGGCGCCATAGATTACGGCGCGGGGCGGCACGGGGCGTACAGGCACGACGATCGCTGCCGAACGAGGTGTTTCGATCGTATCTCCCTTCGACGTGATGCATTGCGCGTACGCGTTGTCGTATTGCTGCTGCAATGACGCTTCGGTCTGATTGTGCTGCGCCGAGCCCATCATGCTGCCGAGCAGCAGTCCGGCACCCGCACCGATTGCGGCGCCGGCACCGGCGTTGCCCGCCCCGGCGCCGATCAGAGCCCCGGCCGCGGCGCCTCCAGCCGTGCCGACGGCGGTAGCTGCAAGACCGGAGGTTGCCGCCTGATGCGAGACCGCCGCCGGATTCACGACCTGCGTCGCGTACATGCGGCAGCTATAGTCGTCCTGCTGGAACTGGTTGAGGGTCTTGCCGTTCGCTGGGACCGCCATGACGGTAGGCGCACTCGGCGGCGTAACCGCACACCCCGCCATGCCCAACCCAACAGCGAGGCTGACAAGCAGTGGCGCAATACGAGTCGATGTCAGATTCTGGTTCATTGATAATGCTCTCACGATGATGCAGCGCGAAGTAAGCGCTCAGAAGTGGTAAGCAGCGCCCACCGATCCAAATACAGCCGCGCGTCGTTCAACGATCGGACTGTTCGCAGCATCGCCGAGCAAGGAACCGACGCCGAAGGCGCTTTGCAGTGACCACTGCTGGTTCAGCCGATGATTCCAGTCGACCTTGAGGTCGACTCGCGAAAAGCCGGCTGAGGGGTGATACGGCGAGAGGCCGGCCGTGCTGGACGCAGCCTGCTCGCTGTCGATACCGAACCGCGTCTGCTGCGAAGGTCCGTTGGACCACACGGCGTCGGCGGACACCGACACCCGGTCAACGGGTTTCTGGACCAGCGCATAGGACGCGCTCAGCGTGACGCGATTGCCATAGCCGGCATGCGCGGACTGAAGGAAGCGCAGACCCGCGCTCGCTGGACCATAATGCCAGCGCGCGAACGCACCGAAGTCGAAGGACGTTGCGATATCTCCGATGCCGTTGAGCACCGCCGCATAGTCCTGGTTGCGGCCCAGTTGTACGCCGATCAGCGGGCCCACCGCAACACTCGGCCCCAACGGGTAGGCGACGCCGCCCGTGAGCCCCTGCACGAAGATTGCCCCGTTCAACAGCGACAGCATGGGCAACGGCAGCACACGATAGGACTTGCTGCCTTCATAGTGGGGCAATGCGGTCACGTTGATGCCCATGCTATCGTCCGGCGACGACTGCGCCAACGCTGGTGAGTAATGCAGGCACTCAGTGGCGATGACGGCGAGCGCGCCCAGCCACCGCCGTGCGCGGCCTCGCTTGAAAACCGCGGCGACAAAGCGATAGTCATGCATGTTCAAGCCCATCTATCGATGGTTGTCCGGCGAACCGCAACGCCCACGCTGATATCAATCGCCAGGGACCCCGCAGGCGCCTTGCCGACAGCCATTGAAATTGCCGCACTGGCAGCAGACACGAGAACGATTTCAAATTTCACTGCACACTCTCCATGTGATGGATTCGCCCCACTGGCGAACCCCGCATGACACAGCCGCCAATGTAGGGAACCTGTGCGCTACATGTTGTTGGAAATGTGTTGCATGTCATGTCAAGCCACGTCGCGGGGAAGCGATACCGCACGAGTGGACGTAACGGGGCCTTGCACGCAGTTCGAGACGCGGACTTTGAAAAACGGCCGTGGGCGCTACCGGACTCTGGACCGCGCAGATCGGCAGACGACGTCACAACGGCGCGCCCGCCATCATGGGATCGAGCCTAACTCTTCGACGACATCCAGCCGCCGCCGAGGTTCTTCACCAGCCCAACGCCGCTTTTCGCCAGTGCCCCCTGCGTGTCGTTCAGGTTCTGTCTGGCCGTCAGTAGCGTCACTTGCTGAGTCAAATCGGACTGCTCGCTCGCGGTTCCAGCCGTCAGTTGCGCGGCGACGCTCTCCAGCAACTGCCAGTTGCGCTGGTAAATGTCGGCAAACGCGTGCTCCTGCTGGCGCAGATGGTTCAGCGACGACAGGCTGTCTTCCACGTTCTGGAACGCCGTGAGCACGGCTTCGCGGTAAGATGCGACGTCTTCGTCATAGGTCGCCTGCGCCTTGTGCACGGCGGCCACGCGGGCACCACCGTCAAACAGCGTGGCGGCAAGTGAGGGACCGAGCGACCACATCCGGGTCGGCAATGAGAACAGCGTCGCGAAGGTGTTGTGTTGCACGAGACCCTGTGCCGATAGATCGAGGTCCGGAAAGAATGCGGCCTTCTCTACCCCAATAAGCGCGTTCGCAGCAGCAGCGGTGCGTTCCGCGCTGACCACGTCAGGCCGTCTTTCCAGCAACGCAGACGGCAGCACGGATGGCACCTCGGGCTGGCGAAACACATAGTCGAGCCGCGGTGCAATCGACAACGAAGCCGGCGGCACACCCGTGAGCGCCGCGATTGCGTGCTCGTCCTGCTCGCGCGAGGTCTGTGAAATTTGCAGGTTCGCGACAACCGCCTCCTGCGTGTCCTGCGCATACAGCAGATCGACTTGCGACGCGGTCCCCTGTGCCAGCGCTGCGCGCGTGATCGCGAGAATCCGCCCGTTGACCGCCTCCTGCTGCCGCAACAGGTCGATGTCGATATCGAGCTGGCGGATGTCGAAATAGTCGGTCGCCAGCGTCGCGGCAATCGACAAGCGCTCGCCGGCAAGCGTCGCATCCGCGCTCTGCGCGTTCGCCTTGCCCGACTCGATCTGCCGGCGCACGGCGCCCCACAGATCGACTTCCCAACTCGCGTAGGCCTTCGCATATTCCGCCGTCGTGCTCGAGCTGTGCGAGGCCGACGCGTCGACACCGAGCGTCGGAAACAGGCTCGCCCGGTCTGCAGCGACGGTGGCCTGCGCGAGCCGATAGGCGGCCGCCGCGCCTGCAATCGACTGATTCGACTGCAGAGCTGCGTCGACGAGCCGGGACAGCTCGGGATCGTCGTACGCGTCCCACCACCGGGTTGAGAGCGATGCCTGCGGGTTGGGCGCCGCAAGTCGCCACTGTGTGCCCGCTTCCTTGAACTGCGTTGGAATCGCTACGGCCGGCTGGTGATAGTCCGGGCCGACCGCACAGCCCGAAAGCCAGAGCGTGGCGCCGAGCGCACAGGCGCAGCAGCGCATGCCGACCGACACGGCCGACAGGAATCCGATGGGCGATTTCATGCGTGTTTCCTTCGGCGCCGCAACCGCTGCGACGCCCGATCGAGCCAGAGATAGATGACAGGGGTGGTATAGAGCGTGATGACCTGGCTGAACACCAGACCGCCGATGATCGAGATGCCGAGTGGCTTGCGGAATTCGGATCCGTAGCCTGATCCCAGCACGAGCGGCAGCGCGCCGAAAATTGCGGCGACCGTCGTCATCATGATCGGACGGAAGCGGATCAGGCCCGCGCGCACGATCGCCTCCTCCGGCGGCAGTGCATGCTGACGCCCTTCGGCAATCGCGAAGTCGATCATCATGATCGCGTTCTTCTTCACGATGCCGATCAGCATCAGCACGCCGATCAACGCGATGATCGACAGCTCCGTGTGAGTGAGCAGCAGCGCGATCAAAGCGCCGACGCCCGCGGAAGGCAGCGTCGAGAGAATCGTCAAAGGATGAACCAGATTCTCGTACAGCATGCCGAGCACGACGTACACCGACAACAGCGCGGCGAGGATCAGCAGCGGCTCGCTCGCCATCGACTCACGAAACGCTGCTGCCGTGCCCGCGAACGCGCCGGAGATACTCGCCGGCATTCTGAGCGCAGCGACGGCCTGACTGATCTGCTGCGTCACGGGTCCGATCGATGCACCGGGGCGCAGATTGAACGATACGGTAATGGCGGGGAACGTAGCCTGGTGATTGATCGAAATGGCGCTGGGGTCGGTCGAGAACCGGGCCATCGCGGCGAGCGGCACCAGCGCTGAACCGTTCGCCTGGGCCGCGGCCGACGGCGTAGCGGCGCTTGCGCCGGCTGCCCCCCCGGCGGCGGTCGTCGACGCGCCGCTCGTGGCGAGCGCCGGGCTCGCCGGAACATGGATGTCCTTCAGTACCGAAGGACTTGTCCAGTACTCGGGCGCCACCTCCATCACGACGTGATACTGATTCGCGCTCCCGTAGATGGCCGAGACCTGCCGTTCGCCGAACGCGTCATAAAGCGCCTCGTCGATATCTTTGAAACTCACGCCCATTCGCGCGGCGGAGTCGCGGTCGACGTCGATGCCGACCTGCATGCTCTTGTCCTGCTGGTCGGTGTTGATGTCGGCCAGCGCCGGCATCTTGTGCATCTGCGCGACCAACTTCGGCACCCATTGATCGAGTGTCGCCTGGTCGTCCGCGGTAAGGGTGTACTGGTACTGCGCGGCGCTCTGTCGGCCACCGGCCGCGAGGTCCTGCAACGACTGCAGATAGAGCTGTGTCCCCGGCATATCGGCAAGCCGTCGGCGCACCTGGGCGATCACCTGATCGGCCGTCGCGCGACGCTCACCCAGGGGCTTGAGCGTGACGAACAGCAGTGCGTTGTTGAGCGCGTTCGCTCCCCCCACGAAGCCACCCACGAACGCGACGTTCGGATTCTCCTGCACCGCCTTGTTGACCATCTGGAACTGATGCTGCATCTCGTGCCAGGAGATGCTTTGCGACGCCTGCAGCGTGCCAAGCAGCAGCCCCGTGTCTTCCTCCGGGAAGAAGCCTTTCGGAACCACGGTGAACAGCCAGAGGTTCAGCACGAACACCAGCACCGTCACGCCACCCATCAATAGCGGATGCCGGATGACCCAGCGCAACGATGTGCCGTACAGGCGAGAAAATCCGCTTTCGTGATGCTCGTCGCCGTTCCCGGCTTGCGGTCCTGCGCGCAGGAAAATGCTCGTCAGCATCGGCGTGACCGTGAGCGAAATCAGCATCGACATCACGATCGCAACGGAAAGCGACACCGAGAACTCACGCAGCAGCCGGCCCATCAGGCCACCCATGAACAGCAGCGGGACGAATACCGCGATCAGCGAAACGCTGATCGAAAACACCGTGAAGCCCACTTCCTGCGCCCCTGCGAGTGCCGCCTCGATGGGCTTCTTGCCGCGCGCCAGATGCCGCATGATGTTTTCGACGACGACGATTGCATCGTCGACCACGAAACCGGTCGAAATGGTCAAGGCCATCAGCGAGAGGTTGTTCAAGCTGTAGCCAAGGACGTACATGACCCCGAACGTACCCAGCAGCGACAGCGGTACGACGATCGCCGGAATGAGCGTCGCGCGCCAGCTGCGGAAGAACGCGAACGTGACGGCCGTCACGAGCACGATGGATACAAGCAGCGTCATTTCGACGTCGAGCAGCGAGCCACGGATCGTCTTCGTACGGTCAACCGAAATCGCCAGCTTGATGGACGACGGGATCGCCGCCTCGAGCGCCGGGAGTTCGGCCTTCACGTTGTCGACGGCGTCGATCACGTTCGCGCCCGGTTCCTTATAGAGGACCAGCAACACGGCCGGCTTGCCGTTCGACAGGCCGTAGTTCTCGAGCTGCTCGACATCCTGACGTACATAGCCGAGGTCCGACACACGCACGATGTTGCCGTTGTTCTGCCTGACGATCAGCCGTCCGTAGTCGGCGGGCGAATACAGCATGTCGTTCGCGCCGATCGAATAGTTCTGCCCGCTCGCCGACATCGATCCCTTGGGCAAATCGACATTCGCATTCCCGATCGTGCTGCGGATCTGCTCCAGACTGATGCCGTAGTGGCTCACCCGATCTGGATTCAGTTCGACCCGCACCGCCGGCAGCGCGGCGCCGCCCACCACCACGTTGCCCACGCCGGTTGTCTGCATCAGCTTCTGTTGCAGCACCGTCGACGCCGCGTCGTAAAGCTGGGCTGGCGTGGCCGTGTCGGAGGTCAGACTGATCACGAGGATGGGCGAATCCGCGGGATTGACCTTGCGATACGTCGGGCTGCCGTCCATGTTGGGCGACAGGTTGGTTTTCGCCGCGTTGATCGCGGCCTGCACGTCGCGTGCCGCGCCGTCGATATTCCTGCTCAGGTCGAACTGCAACGTGATCTGCGTTTGCCCGCGCGAGCTGACCGACGTCATCTGGGCCAGGCCCGCAATATGGCCGAACTGCCGCTCGAGCGGCGTCGTGACCGAGGTGGCCACGGTCGTCGGATCGGCGCCGGGCAGTTGCCCCTGCACCAGGATCGTAGGAAAGTCGATTTCAGGCAGCGGCGCAACCGGCAGCAGCCTGAATGCCAGGATACCGAACAGCGCAAGGGCGACCGCCAGCAACGTCGTCGCGATGGGCCGCCTGACGAATGGGCCAGACAGGTTCATTGCACATACTCCGTTACGATCGGCTCGTCCGCGGCAAAGCGTCTTTCCAGACTATGCATCGCCAGATAGATCACCGGCGTCGAGAACAAGGTCAGCAACTGGCTGACGCACAGGCCGCCGATAATCGCGATGCCAAGTGGATGCCTCAACTCGGAGCCCATGCCGGAGCCGAACGCGAGCGGCAGTGCGCCGAACAGCGACGCCATCGTCGTCATGAGGATCGGACGGAAACGCTGTTCAGCCGCACGCCGAATCGCAGCGTGCGCGGACAGGCCGTGGTTGCGCTGCCCGTCCAGCGCGAAGTCGATCATCATGATCGCGTTTTTCATCACGATGCCGATCAGCAGCACGATACCGATCAGGCCCATGATGTCGAACTGGGTTCCGGTCATCAGCAGCGCCAGCAGCGCGCCAAGCGCCGCCGAGGGGAGCGTGGACAGGATCGTGACCGGATGAATGAAGCTCTCATACAGGATGCCGAGCATCAGATAGACCACGATCACGGCAGCGGCGACCAGATACCCTTCGCTCGCCAGCGACGACTGAAAGGTCGCGGCCGATCCTTCCAGCGACACCTGGACGGACTGCGGCAACCCTATCTGCTCCTTGACCCGCTCAAGACGAGCGATCGCCGTGCCGAGGCTGTATCCGGGAGCGAGATTGAACGACACGTCCGCATACGGGAACTGGCCCTTGCGATCAATCCTCAGCGGCGCGGGCATTACCTTCATCGTCGCCATCGACGCGAGCGGCGCGAGGCTGCCCGACGACGTATCGACATAGAGTCCTGAAAGCAGATGCGCAAGGTCGTCGGCGTTGTTTCTCGCGACCAGCACCACGTGATACTGGTTCAACTGCGTGTAGATCGTCGACACCTGGCGCTGACCAAACGCGTCGTACAGCACGTCGTCGATCGCCTGCGGCGTAATGCCAAGGCGCGACGCGGTATCGCGGTCGAACGTGAGTTGCACCTGATTGCCTGACTGCATCGCCTCGCTCTGCACGTCGGCAAACGCCGGATCGCCGCGCAACGCGCCAACCAGCTCGCCAGTCCAGCGAGTGAGCAGCGCCGGATCGGTCGACTGCACGCCGAGCCGGTAGCTCGTCGTCGAGACGGTGTCGTCGAGCGTCAGATCCTGCACCGGATGCAGAAACAGGCGCACGCCCGCGAGGCCTGCGGTGTCATCGGTCAGGCGGCGAATCACCTCGTCGATGCGCGCTCGCTCGCCCTTGTCCTTCAGGTTGATCAACAGCGTGCCCTGATTGATCGTCGGTCTCGTCTGGTCGATGCCGACGAACGACGAGAGACTTGCGACTGCCGGATCGCGTGCGATCCGGTCGACGACCTGCTGCTGTTGGCCGATCATGCGCTGGAACGAAATGGTCGGCGCGGCCTGCACGACACCTTCGATCAGACCTGTGTCCTGCTCGGGAAAGAAGCCCTTCGGCATCAGCATCAGCACGACGAACGTCAGCGTGGCCGTCAACACCACCGATGCGATCGTCAGGCGCCGATGCGACAACACCCAGTCGAGACCGCGTATGTACCTACTGTTGAGCCGGTCGAAGAAATCGACCCGATGCGAGTGTGGCTGCGCTTTTAACATGCGCGAGCACATCATCGGCGTAAGCGTCAGCGACACCAACGCCGACAGGACGATCGCAACCGACAGCGTCAGCGCGAACTCGCGGAACAGGCGCCCGACCACGTCGCCCATGAACAGCAACGGGATCATGACCGCAATCAGCGACACGGACAACGAGACGATCGTAAAGCCGATCTCCTTCGCACCCTTGATCGCGGCCCTCAGGGGCGTTTGCCCAGCCTCGATGTAGCGCGTAATGTTCTCGATCATTACGATCGCGTCGTCGACGACAAAGCCTGTCGCGACAGTCAGCGACATCAACGTGAGGTTATTCAGCGAAAAGCCGAGCCCGTACGCGACCGCGAGCGTGCCAACGAGCGAAAGCGGCACGGTGACAGCGGGAATCACGGTAGCGGGCACATTGCGCAGGAATACGAAGATCACCATCACGACGAGCGCCACGGCGATTGCCAGCTCCGTTTCGACGTCGGCAACCGACGCGCGGATCGTCTTCGTGCGATCCGTCAGCACGGCGACCTTCACCGATGCGGGCAAGCTCGCCCGCAGTTGCGGCAACAGCTTCTGCACGCTATCGACCACATCGATCACGTTGGCGCCCGGCTGCCGCTGGATGTTCAGCACGATAGACGGCGTGCTGTTGGTCCATGCCGCCTGTTGCAAATTCTCGGCGCTGTCGATCGACCTGGCGATCTGCGCCAGCCGAACCGGTGCGCCTTGCCGGTACGCGATGATCAGGTCGCGATAGTCCGCCGCCGATTGCAGCTGGTCGTTCGCACCGATCGAATACGACTGGTATTTTCCGTCGAGACTGCCCTTCGCCTGGTCAACGTTGGCACTGCCGAGCGCGGTGCGCACGTCGTCGATCGACATGCCGAGTGCGTTGAGCGCGCCGGTATCAGTCTGCACCCGCACGGCCGGCCGCTGACCGCCGCTGATCGTGACGAGGCCCACGCCTGAAATCTGCGAGATCTTCTGCGCAAGCCGGGTATCGGCCAGGTCCTCGATCTTCGTCAGCGGCAGCACGTCGGATGTCAGCGACAGCGTGAGCACCGGGGGGTCGGCAGGGTTGACCTTGCTGTAGACAGGCGGATACGGCAGATTAGCCGGCAGAAAGCTCGACGACGCATTGATCGCGGCCTGCACTTCCTGCTCGGCGACGTCGAGCGAGAACGACAGATCGAACTGCAACGTGATCACCGATGTGCCGTTTGAACTCGTCGAGTTCATCGCCTTCAGCCCCGACATCTGGCCGAGCTGTCTTTCGAGCGGCGAGGTGATGGACGAACTGACCACATCCGGGCTTGCGCCGGGATACTGCGTGTAGACCTGGATCGTCGGATAGTCGATTTCCGGTAGCGCCGAAACAGGCAGCAGGATGTATCCCAGCACCCCGGCCAGAAACAACGCAATCATCAACAGCGCGGTCGCAATGGGTCGCTCGATAAAGATTCGTGAAGCGTTCATCGTCGGCTCCGCTCAGTGCGCCACGACTTTCACGAGCGAGCCGGTATCGAGCCTGTCTGCACCGTCGGTCGCGACCCGCTCTCCTTCCTTCACCCCGCCATCGAGAATCGCCGTGTCGTCGCCTTTTACCGGCCCGGTCTTCACGTTGCGCAATGCCACTGCGCCTGCGCCGCCGATCACGAAAACGAAATCGCCGTTCGCGCCATGCTGGATCGCCGTAGTCGGCACGACCGGAATCCGCTGCAGCGTGTCGACCTGCATCCGGACATTCACGAATTCGTTCGGGAACAGCGCGTTGCCGGAATCGGGGAAGACGGCCTTGACGTTGATCGTGCCGGCGCTCGTATTGACGAGGTTGTCGACCGCAAGCAGCGAGCCCTTCGCGAGCAACGATTTGCCGTCACGGTCATAGGCCAGCACCTGAACCTCCCCCTGCGACATCGCCCGCCGGATCCGTCCCAGGTCGTCTTCCGGCACCGAGTAGATCACGGTCGCCGGCTGCAGTTGCGTAACGACCGCGATACCGGTCGTGCTGGTGCTACTCACGTAGTTGCCGGGGTCGACCAGGCGCAGGCCCACCACGCCATCCACGGGAGACGTGATGGTGCAATAGCCGACCTGAACCTGCAGATTGTTCACGTTGCCCGTGTCCGCCAGCACGGTGCCTTCGTCCTCCTGGACGGTAGCAACTTGCGTATCGAGCGTCTGCTGCGTAATCGAGCCCGCTTTGATCAGCTGCTGATAACGTTGCAGGTCCAGTTTCGCGTTTACGAATGCAGCCTGGTCATGACGCAGCGTACCCTGTGCCTGCAGCAACTGCGCTTCGAGCGCCCGCGAATCGATGCGTGCAATCACCTGTCCTTTCCTGACCGTCTGCCCCTCGTTGAAATCGACGGAACGCAGTATCCCGTTGACCTGCGTGATGACCGTGACGGTACGTGTCGGTGTCACGGTGCCGAGCGAGTCGATATAGACAGGAACATCGGTAACCGAAGCCGCAACCGCGCTCACGGGGATCGGATCTGGTGCGACAGCCGTCTGACGGTGACCGTGAGCCTGGTGGAACCACCCAACGGCCACGACGCCGGCCATGAATATACTAAGTACCGCAAGGTATCCTGTAAGGTTTTTCATCACACAACCTGAAAAATGGCCATCTCATCAAATGCTCACGCTGCCCTGCCAGACCCTTTGGGCGGGGCTCGAGCGTCACATTAAGTCGTAGTCCCTGCCACACCACGTCGACGGCGCAGTCATCGCGCCGACAAGTGCCCGTTAAGGAATGGGAATTTGCACCACGGCCTTGAGTCCGGACGGCGCATTCTGGAAGAGATCGAGCGTGCCGCCATGCTGCTGTGCGACGTGCTCCGCTATCGCGAGGCCGAGGCCGCTCCCGCCCTTTCGATCCGCCTCTGAGCCGCGCCGGAATGGTTGCTTGATCAACGACAGAAGCTCTTGAGGCAGGCCCGGCCCCCGATCCTCAACCGCAATCGTGACACTTCGCGCGTCCACGGTAGTCCGGACTGCGAGCCCGACCTGACCGTACACGACCGCGTTCTGCATCAGGTTCATCAACAGGCGCTGCATGCCGACCGGTCGGAACGCAACAGGTGGCAATTCCGCGAGCGACAGTTCGAACGTGCGACCAAGACCTGCATAGTCGGCGGCGAGCTGTTCGATCAGCGCGTTCAGATCGCCGTGCGTCGCCGGTTCGCTATCCCACCCACGGGCGAAATCAATAAACTGCTGGACGATCGTGTCGATCTCCTCGACAAAGCGTTCCGCACTGGCGGCCGGGGCCTCGAACGACTCCGGCGCGAAGATGGCCATGCGCAGCTTGGTCAGCGGCGTGCGGATATCATGCGATATGCCCGCAAGCATTTCGGCGCGCGTCGCTTCGAGATCTTCGAGCGTCGACGCCATCCGGTTGAACGCCTCCGCTACTGTTGCCAGCTCGCGCGGGCCGCTCACGGGAACCGCTTCGGGCCAAACGCCACGCTCGATGGTGCCGGCAGCGCGCGCCAGCCGGCGCAGCGCCTGTTCGACCGGCCGATGGATCAGATAGGCCCCAAGAGCAGGAAGGGTGGCCGCACTTAACAACAGGCCGATCAGCGCCCAAGGCAGCGTACTGCTCATGGCCGACGTTCCACGCAGCGCCACCCAGTAGTGCACGTCCTGCACATGGAGACGCACCCAGATCCGGTGCCCGTCGCGCTCCCAGCGAAGCTGTTCGTCCGGGGCAAGTTCCGATGCCAGTCGACCGAAAAAGCGGTGCGCCATGTAGTCGGGAGGCAACCCGTCGCGAGCCTGTGGCGGCGGCAGTTCACCTTGGGGCGCTCCGTTCATTTCGAGCAGTTGCCGGTTTCGCTCGTCGTCCGGCAGTACTGACAACAGCCGGTCCAGGATCCGGATCTGCGATGCCACGAGCGCTGCGCCATCGTCAACTCTTGGCTTCTGGATAAAGTTCAGATAGACGGCAAAGACCAGGATCTGACTTGTCAGCATCAGTACAATCAACAGCAATACGTTGCGCGCGAAAAGGGAACCCCGCCATACCGACATACCGCTTCCTTTCATCTCGCTCTCTCGATGACCTGCTACGCAGGTATACATAAAACAGTCAGATGCCTTTTGCATTCGATTGACCAGTCCCGGGATCGCAGTGGGTCCTGTGCATCCTTGCCCGGGAAAGGCACTCATCCACTTGCGCGGTCATGCCGTACAGCGCGTCCAAAAGGATGGCGGACGAATTGCCATAGCGTCGCGCGAGCTCCGCCAGGTTCATTAGCGCCGCATACGGCACTGTGCACTGCGATGCCAAGCTGTTAAACGATGGTGAATTATCGCTGCGGGGGATAATCGTTTGGGTGCACGTCCATTCAGCCTCATGCACCCTCCAACCGTAAGTGCACCGAGGACGGCCAGCAGCACAAAGTCGGCAACCAGCAGACCGCGGCGAGCAGCGTTGGCGCCGAAGCGATGTGCAACATGGCTCTGCTGCTTTGAAGGACCGGGGTGATGTATCGCACGAGACGGGTGCGGCGCAGAGATTTCACGACCAGTGACCGGCCACCCAAACCCCACCTACCCAGTGACCAGGCATCCAGACGCGACGCGGCACCGTAACTACATGCATCACAGGACGACGCGGCATGACGACGACCGCCATGGGAGGTGGGGGCGCTGGCGCAACCGTCACAACCGGTGCGACTGCCGCCGGCACGGCGGCTGCTGCGTAACCGTTTTGCACGACCACGGTCGGCGGCGCATAGACAGGTGTCGCCGGAACGACAGCGACGGGAGCCGGCACGGCGACACCGACGACCACGCCGGCGAATGCGGAAGCAGTCATGGATGTGAGCAAAGCCCCACCCACCAGCATGGCAAACGTTCGAGTTTTCATGAGCATCCTCCTTTACATAGAGGGCGCACGAAGCGGATCGCGCGCCGAGAAGAGAATGTACAGAGATCGCGACCTCAAATCTGTTGGAAAGGTGTGTCAAAAGATGTCACTTTGGCACTAGAAGTGGCGCCGAGAATTCGGAGAGGTCGGTAAGTGGAAAAGCCGGGACGTGAGTCGGTCATCATGGTCGGCAACAAGGAACCAGAAGATGACGAAACGCAACCGACGGACACACTCACCGGCGTTCAAGGCAAAGGTGGCACTCGCGGCGCTCAAGGGCGACAAGACGCTGGCCGAGCTGGCCCAGCAGTTTGATGTGCATCCGAACCGGATCACGGACTGGAAGAAGCAACTGCAAGAGCGTGTTGCCGAAGTGTTCGAGACGGGCCAGACATCGGCCGAGCCCCCACTCGATGTGAAGGTGTTGCACGCGAAGATCGGGCAATTGACTCGTAAGCGGCTCAGTTGGGCCGTTCGTCCCGTTCGTCCATTCGCGCGCGTGTGAGGCATGATGGCGAACTGGAGCTGGCGGTCAACACGCAGATCAGCCTGAACTCGCTGACAACCTCGTGCCCCTGCGCCTGCCGGACAGCCAGTTGCTCGCGCACGACGAAAGCTCGGTCGACGTCGACGCGATCTGAACGCGTTGCTTCGATCCGGATGCCTAGGGCCTAGTCAATTTCTCTGGGGCCCGGAAGCCACGCATTCGGCGCTCGCGCTCGCGCGTCGGCTGATGACTGCTTTGCGCGGTTGTCGACACGAGCGCGCGCCTTGACGAACACATGCCTGACGTTCGCCAGTTCAGGGATATTGGCCTTCGCCGCCGGATAGCTGCTGCGAACACGGCTAGCGGAATTTACGAACATCAACACCGGCCGATGGGAAAGGCCAGCTCACCGGCCCCTCGGCGTTATGCGGTTTTCGATTGCCCCCGGCCTTGCCTCTGCGCTCAGCCGTGCTGCTGAGCCACCGTCGCTTGCCAGCCAGTGCGCGCTTCCACCCACTCCGCCAACATCAGCAAATCCAGGTCGCCGTGAGCGGCGCCCACCAGTTGTGCGCCAAGCGGCAAGCCCGCCGGCCCGAATCCCACCGGAACGGTCACGGCCGGTACACCGAGGAACGTCCACGGTGCGCAGAATGATGCGTCGCCCGTATAGTCGAGTCCGCGCGGCGGCTCGCCCGTGGCCGGCGCGACCAGCAGCGCATCGAGCGCCATCGTGCGCGTCAGCCAGTCGTGAAAGCGATGCGCCATCGGCATCTGCGCCGCCTTGATCCTGGCGTAGGCGGTGACGGGCAGCTTGCGTCCCTCGTCGACGAGACCGCGCATTGCCTGGCTCACCAGCTCGGGCGTGCGATCGACAAGTTCGCCGTGCGTGATGGCCGCTTCCACGGACATCAGTTTCAACGCATGCGCGGGCGTTTCGAAGATCTCGACAGGCAGATCGATTGAGACTAGCTCGGCACCGTCTCGCGCGAGCTGGGCCGCGAGCCTCTCCAGCGCGGCCTGCTGCGCCGGCTCGACTTCGCCGCCGACCTGTTTCGACAGCACGCCGATGCGCCGCGTCCCAGTGCCGCGCGTCGTCGCGGCAGTGTGCGGAACGTGCGAGACGTGCGGATCGGCTGCATCGGCCCCAGTGACGAGCGCCAGTGTGTAAGCTACATCGGCGACGCGCGTCGCGAACATGCCGACGTGATCGAGCGACCACGCCAGCGGCAACACGCCCGTGCGCGCGATCGCGCCATAAGTCGGCTTGAACCCGACGATGCCGCAGTACGCCGCAGGCCGGATCACCGAGCCCTGGGTCTGCGTGCCGAGTGCGAGCGGCACGATGCCCGCCGCCACCGCCGCCGCGGAGCCACTCGACGAACCACCCGGTGTGAACCCGCCATTCCACGGGTTGACGGTCGCGCCCGGCTGACGCCAGGCGAATTCGGTGGTCACGGTCTTGCCGATAATCGACGCGCCCGCCGCACGCAGACGCGCCACCACCCACGCATCATGCTCAGGGCGTCGGCCCTTGTAGGCGGGTGAGTTGAATTCGGTCGGCATGTCGGCGGTATCCAGAACGTCCTTCACCGCGACAGGCACGCCCGCCAACGGCGCCGTCGCATCGACGGCATTGACCGGCGCGATCTCCGGCAAATAGCAGAACGCATGTAATGACGCCTGCGATTCGCACGCGGCATCGTGGGCGCGCACGACGTACTGCGCGACGTCTGCATTGCCCGAGGCGACCTCGGCGCGAATCCGGGCGATAGTGGGAATCGGGGCGACGGTGGAAGAAGCAGGGAACATGGTCATGGAAGCGTCGGCAAACGGTGTCATTTCGCGGCAAGCGCCGGCTGAATGTAACTCTGAACGATGAACCTATCGTAGCTGGGTTGCTGCTTCAGGTTGCCGAGCGCGATCTGCGTGTCCATCGCGACGGTCAGCGCTTTCGGCGTGATGCCGACGTTCTTCGGATACACGCCTTCGTCCAGCATGCGCTTGACGGCTGCATCGACCACCACGGGATCGAGCGTCGGGAATTCCTTGCGAGCGATCGCCGCGGTTTCCGCAGGATGGCCCTGCATGAAAACCAGCGCGTTTTGCAGCCCCTTCACGAACCTCGCGGCCGCATCAGGATCGACGCTGCGTTTGGCGGAGATCGACGAGAACGCGTATTCGCCATAGAGCTTCGGAAAGCCGAGCACGACTTTCATGCCCTTCGCGACGGCCTGATCGAGACCCGGCTCATACATCACCGCGATCTTCGACTGACCGGCGACCAGCGGTCCGATCTCCGAGCCGAGCGGCACCTGAACCAGCTTGATGTCACTCTGGGACATGCCGTTCTCCTTCAACAGCTTGAAGAACAGCGACGTGCTCGTAGTCGGCATCTGTCCCGACACGACAACCTGATCCTTCACATCCTTGATGCCGCTGAACTTCACGTCCGGCGCAACCGCGATCCACACCGCCGCACCGTTCACGACGTTGGCGATCACGTCGACATCCGCGCCCTTCTCGGCGGCCACGGCCGTCCACTCCGGCCCGTGCAGCGAGAAATCGGCGCTGCCCGACAGCACGGCGGAGAGCGCCGCGCTCGGGCTACCCGCCGTCTGCTTGCTAACGTCGAGTCCCTGCTTCTCGAAGAAGCCTCCGTCGATCGCTACATAGAGCGGCAAATACAGCATCGACTGGAACGCCTGCGAAATAGTCACTTTCTTGCCTGCGGCAAGCGCCGGCGTCGAAACAGCTGCAACGCTCACTGTTAAAGCGATGCTCAGCGCGGTCAGCGCCTTTCTTGCGGTGAGTGCCATCGTCTGTCCTGAGATGAAGTGGTTGGACTGCCGGAAATGGGTTAAACCTTGAGCGTGGTGGTATTCGACGCCTGCCGCCACGGCAGCAGCTTGCGCTCGAGCAGGTCGATCAAAAAGTACAGAACGAAGCCGATCGCCATCAGTACGAACAGGCCCGCCCACACGGTGTTGAGGTCATACAGGCTCGACGCTGTGAAGATCATGTGCCCGAGGCCCTTCTCTGACGAGATGAATTCGCCCACCACCGCGCCAACCAGACCGAAGCCGACGTTGATGCGAAAGGTGGAGATCACATAGGGTAGAGTGAACGGCACCACCACTTTCATGAAGACATCGTTCTTGTTCGCGCCGAGCGTGACAAGCAGCGCCTGCAAATCGGGATCGGCGTCTTTGGCCGCTTCATACGCGGCGATCAGCGCGACGATCGCGGTCAGCGAAATGGCCAGCGCGACCTTCGAGATCAACCCGGTGCCGAACCACAAGATCACGATCGGTGCGAAAGCGATCTTCGGCACACTGTTGATCGCGACGATGAATGGCTCGATCAGCCGCGCGACGAACGGCGAATACCACAGCGCGAGCCCGCACACCGATCCGACCGCCGTGCCGAACACGAAACCGAGAATGGCTTCGAAAAGCGTATAGCCGGTGTCGATAAAAAGCTGATGCGATTGCATGTCGCGCACGAGCGCCGCGAGGATTTTCGACGGCGAGCCAACGAGGAAATTCGATACCCAGCCCAGGCGCGCCGCCCCTTCCCAGATGGCGAAGAACGCAATCACGGCCGCCAGTTGCAGCAGCGAGCGGCCCCAGCCGCTGTCAAGTGCGTACCGCACGCGAGCCTTCGGTGCACGCCGTGCCGGTGCCGATTTATCGATGGAAATAGACTGCGTCATGCTGCCTTTACCTCCGTCTGAATATCGAGCTCGCCGCACAATGCATGAAAGTAACCCGCGAAGTTGGGGTCGCTGCGCGCACCGATCGGCGAGCGCGCGGCGATGTCGATGTCATAGATCTTCTTCACCTGCGAAGGCCGGCCGCCGAGCACGACCACGCGTTTGGACAACGCGACCGCTTCGTCGATGTCGTGTGTGACGAGCACCACTGTCTTATGGAACGTTTCGACAGCTTCCATCAACACGCCTTCCAGGTACAGGCGAGTCTGGTAGTCGAGCGCCGAGAACGGCTCGTCCAGCAAGATGATGTCGGGATCGTTGATCAGCGTGCGGATGAGCGCGACGCGCTGACGCATGCCGCCCGACAGCATGCGGGGATAGGCATGTTCGAAGCCCGCGAGGCCATACGTGTTGAGGTATTCCATCGCCATGTCGTGCGCCTGAGCGGCCGGCATATTCGACAGTTCCGGTCCGATCAGCACGTTTTGCAGCACGGTACGCCACGGCAGCAGCAGGTCGCGCTGCATCATGTAGCCGACCTTGCCGCGTAAGCCGTCGACGCTTTGCCCGCGATAGACGATATCGCCGCTATCCGCCTCGAGCAGGCCGGCGATCACGTTGAACACGGTCGTTTTCCCGCAGCCCGAAGGCCCGATGATGCTGACGAAATCGCGTTCGTGAATATCGAAGGTCAGACCGCCGAGGACGTCGACCGAGCCGAGTTTGTTCGAAAACGATTTGCGGATATTGCGTAAGGCAAGCTGAACGGGCATGTTTGTTCCTCGACGACGGTTCGGTGTGCATTGCGGCAGACGGCGGGCGGAGTCAAACGCCCCGCTGTGCGGCGAGAAAGCGGCGGCGCATCGGCTTAAGCACGGCAATGGCCAGCAGTGCGGTGGCGATGTCGAGCGTGATCGCGGTGGAGAACACCGGCTCCCAACTGCCCGCGTGCTGATGCAGCAATGCCGCGAGCGGGCCGCCGAAGATCGAGCCGATCCCTTGCGAGATGTAGAGCCAGCCGTAGTTCTCGGTGGCGTGACGCGTGCCGAAGGTGTCCGTCAGCGTCGCCGGGAACAATGAGAAGATTTCGCCCCAGCCGAAGAACACCACGCCCGACAGCAGTACGAATAGCACGGCGTTATCGCGCGTGAGCAGCCACAGCGCCATTGCTACGCCTTCGAGCGCGAACGCGAAGAACATCGTGTTCTCGCGCCCCACCTTGTCCGACACCCAGCCGAACAGCGGCCGCGTGAGTCCGTTCGTGAAGCGGTCGAGTGTCAACGCCAGCGGTAGCGCAGCCATGCCGAACACGAGCACCTTGGTCACGCCGAAGTCGGCGGCGAAGGTGGCCATCTGCGAGGTGACCATCAGACCCGACGTGGACATCATGGTCATCATCGCGAACATCAGCCAGAAGAGCGGCGTCTTCAGTGTCTGCGACGGGCGAAAACTCGCGACCGTCGGCGCGGAAATGGAACCCGCGGAACCGGCGGCATCGTCGTGCGAAGGCGGCACGCGCAAACCCTGCGAAGCCAGCAGACCGACCACTGCGAACGCAATGCCGAACATCCACAGCGTGGCTTCGATACCGCGTGTCTGCAGCGACGTGGCGATCGGGAACGTCGTGACGATCGCGCCCATGCCATAGCCGGCAGCCACCGCGCCCGCCGCGAAGCCGCGCCTGGTCGGGAACCAGCGCACCATCAGCCCCACCACGCCGACATACACAATGCCCGTGCCCAGCCCGCCGATCACACCGTAGGTCAGATAGAGCATCGGCGCGCTATGCACCTGCGAGGCCAGAATCCAGCTCAGGCCCGCCATCGCCGTGCCGATCGAGATGGGCATGCGCGGTCCGAAGCGATCGATCAGCTTGCCCTGAAACGCCGAGAAAAACGTCTGCAATATGATCAGCAGCGAGAACGTGACTTGCAGTTCAGGTAGCGCTACGCCGAGTTTCGCGGCGAGCGGTTTGGTCATCAGCGTCCATACATATTGCGGACTCGAGATCGCCATCATGCAGACGAGACCCAGCCCCAGCTGAAGCCAACGGTTGTCTGTCACGGTGGTCGAAGCGCTGCGGAGGTCCGCCGACGCTATGGATTGCGAGCGTGTGGGTGTGGTCATCGAAACTCCATTTACTGAGCAAATGCCTGCCGGCGCCCGGCAGACGTGCAGCGTCCTCCGGGCCTCAAAGGCCGGACCTGCAATCTGATTGAAAAAAAGCGCGCGTGTGCGTCTACCAGCCCGCGGCTGCCCCGTCACTGCGCGGATCGTAGCCCGCTTCAATCAATCCATCTGGATACCGAACGATTGCGCCGGCGTGTCCCATTGCCTCGTCGTAGGCCTGCATCGTCTCGACCTGGTGGCCGAGCGCTTCGAGCCGGGCCACTGTACCTGGTGCGAAGCGCGCTTCGAGCTTGAGCGTGTCGGTCGACTGGCCCCAGGTCCGGCCCAGCAGCCAACGCGGCGCATCGATCGCGGCTTGCGGATTCCAGCCGAATTTCGCGATGCGTGAGAAAACCGCGCTCTGCGATTGCGGCTGGCCGTCGCCGCCCATGTTGCCGTAGACCATCGTACGGCCGTCGGCAAAACGTGCGAGCGCCGGGTTCAGCGTATGAAAAGGCCGGCGCAGCGGCATCAGCGGATTGCGTGCGCGCTCGTCGAGCGAAAAACTGCAGCCGCGGTTCTGCCAGTTGATGCCCGACCCCGCCAGCACGATGCCGCTGCCGAACTCGTGATAGATGCTCTGGATGAAGCTCACCGCGACGCCGTTGCTGTCTGTCACGCCAAGCCACACCGTATCGCCCGGCCCGCGACCGGCGCCCCACGGCGCGGCCTGGGTGATCGAGACTTGCGCGGCCATCGCGTCAAGCGCGGCCGGCTGCAGCAACTCACGCGGATCGACGCGCATGTAATCCGGGTCGGTAATCTCGGCGTCGCGCACGGCGAACGCCAGTTTGGTCGCTTCGACGCACGCATGCACGAACTCGGGACCGAGCGGGTCCATGTCCTTCGTCAGCACCCGATCGAGGATGCCCAGAATCAGCAGCGACACCAGCCCCTGGGTCGGCGGGGGCATGTTATAGATCGTGCCCAGCGAGTGCTTGAGCGCGAGCGGCGTTCGCAGGCGCGCCTCGTGCCGTTCGAGATCCGCAAGGCTCAGCAGGGAGCCCGCCGACTGCAGATCGCCGGCAATGCTGCGTGCGAGGTCGCCCCGATAGAAGTCGTCGAAGCCCGCGTCGGCCAGACGTTCGAGCGTAGCGGCAAGACGCGGTGCGACGAAGCGCTCGCCGGTAACGGGCGCGGAACCGCCGTGTAGAAAGGTTTCGGTGAAACCCGCGATCGGGCGCAATTCGGCAAGGCGGCTCTCCACACACTGCGCCTGGCTGCACGTGACCGGCACGCCGTGCTTCGCGTAGTGGATCGCGTCTTCCAGCAGGCGTTCGACCGGCAGCCTGCCCCCAAGCGTTTCAGCCGACCAGCGCTGCGCGCGCTGCCAGCCCGACACCGTGCCGGCCACGGTATTGGCTGCGAGCGGGCCGCGCACGGGAATCGCCGACAGTCCGCGCGCGCGGTATTCGTCGATTGTTGCGGCCAGCGCCGCCGCGCCACATGCTTCGATGCCGACCGGCTCGGCGCCGGGACGGGAGATCAGCCAGAAGCCGTCCCCGCCTATGCTGTTCATGTGCGGATAGACGACCGCGATGGTCGCGGCGGCGGAAATGATCGCTTCGACGGCGTTGCCGCCTTCACGCAGGATCGCGAGAGCGCTCTGCGCGGCGAGCGCGTGGGGCGCAACCGCCATGCCGCGGGTTCCGCGGCCCGGATTCAGGAATTTGGATGCCATGGGAGCAACAGGGGTTTGCTTGTATACATACCCATGTCTATGCGAAAACCGTGCCAACAGCCAGAATTCCCGCAGAGGCTGACTGCAGAAGGAGCTTAAAAGCTCGAGCCGCTCCAACGTATGTTGCTAGATGGTGCCGCGCAACCTTGGTGGTGCATAGGGAGCGCTGTGAGGCTCCAATGCGGTGCGGGCGCGTTGCAGGCGCTCGGTCGTCAGCGTGCGCACCTCCGTCCGGCTCCCTTCTATGTGCCGTCCCAGCAACGCGACGGCACTGTCCGCCGCAAGATTGCGGATGGCCGCGAGAATTGCAATGTGTTCGTCGTAAGTGTCATCGATGCAGTCACCATAGACGAGATCGAGCCGCCGCACCACGCGAATGCGGTCGGTCACGCGCTGCATGGCCGCGCTCAACTCGGCGTTGCCGGCGGCGACGACCAACGCCTCGTGAAAGGCTTCGTCGAGTGCCACCATCTCGCGGCCATCGCGAACGCGCTGTGCGTGAGGAACGTTCCAGATGCGCTCGAGCCGCTCGAGCATCTGCAAGGCGGTCGCGGATAAGGCGCCGTCGCCCCCAAAGAACCGGCTGACCGAAAACGTCTCGATCAGCTTGCGCATTTCGTATAGATCTTCGAAGCGCTTGAAATCGATCGGCACGACTTCCCAGCCGCCGCGCACATAGCCGCGCATCAACCCGTCGCTTTGGAGGCGCTGCAGCGCCTCGCGCGCCGGTGTGCGGGAAACGCCGAAGCGATCCGCGATACTGCCTTCGGTCATACGATCGCCGGGCAGCAGGCGCATGTCGAAGATATCGTCGCGCACGCTGAAATAAACATGGTCAGCGCGCGACGAGGGAGATTGGGTTGTGTCTTTCACGCATGAGCCTGGAATGGACGGGTCTTTTCGGCAGTGACTATCGGCTAGCCTCAAAACATCCGTCAACAGAAATTTAATCTGCCGGCGGCTCGGGCGGACGCCGCCATTGTAGGCGTCAGTAACAAACTTAAATCGGACAGGTGCCGTATGTCGAGAAGCTGGGTAATACGGATGCTGAAAAGCTGAGGGCGCATGGAGTACTCTGCAGTCCGGGGCGCGCCAGGCGCGCTTCTGGCCAGCGAGAAATGCTTCTGCAAGCTGATGATGCCCATCGCTTAGCGTGGCGGAAAGCTGCGCTGCTAGCGTCGTGTCGAGCACGTGCGATGCACTCTGACGCAGAACCGTATTCATGATCTTCCTGGTCTCCCGAAGGGCGTTGTGTGCCTGGGCGAGCAGCTTGTCAGCGAGTTTCAGGGCCTCGTCCATCAACTGTCCGGAGGCAACTACGCGATTCCGCCAGTCCATACCCGACCGCCTGTTGCCCTCTAATCAAAGGGGGTTTGTGCGAACGGCATCGCACCCGGCACCTTCAAGACAGAGATGGCGCGTTCACAATGGGAAGATCCCGCGATGGTCGCCTGGTACGAACAGCTCAACCCGTCAAAGCCCTTCGGCGGCGTCGATGAGATCGCCGGAGTGGCTGTCATGCTGGCTTCGTCGGCGGGCGCAAAACTGAACGCGAAGGGAGTAACTCCCCATGGAGACCGAAATATCCAGCGATCACTCGCGCGGGCTACGTGACTTGGCGAACGACGCTTTGCCGAGATGAATCGCCGCAATGTATGGGACTGGCTGATGTCCTTCCCAAGGATTCCATTACCGAGAGGTTGACGCATGATCGTGACGCCATCCTTCCCGATTAGCGAAACAGCAAGGCGCGAAAGTAGTCGAGACTGATGACCAGGACGACGATTCCACCGAACGATCCGTCTGACTCGGAGATCCGCTTGCTCAGGGCTATGCTGGGCGTGCCGAAACGCAATGGGGAAGAATAGGGATCACTGATATAAAAGCCCGCGTGCGGATCGTCTCGTTGAACGATGAAATATTTTTGACTCGCCACACTTACCTGTTCAGGCGTCGCATCATCCGAGTCGAGCAAAACGCGACCCGAGCGATCGACGACCAGGACGGTTCCAGGCGATCCCGCGGTTGCCATGCGATCGAAAAGAACCTGCCGCCGTACCGCCAGCGGCAAAGTCATGATGCGAGGTTGCCGCAGCCGCTCGATGAGTGTTTGCAACGACAATTGATACAGTGCAAAATTTCTCTCGATGTCCCGCTCTGCAATCAGGGCGATATTGCGAAGGTTGATTCGAGTATATTCTGCGGCATCGCGACGGCTCTGATACAGCACGAAAGCGGATAGCGCAATCATGACGATTGCCACCAACATCCCGCAGCCAGCTACAGGTTGCACAACGCCTGCAGGATGTACTTCGCCGTGGCGCCTCGATAGGAATGGAAAGTGTTTTTCTTGCTCAATTCATGTCCCACCCACTCAACGGCCCCGGCCTTGAGCCTTTTTCCAGCCCATTCGTAGTGAACTTCGCGGCTTTGAATAGCGCTAAACACTACTGTGTTACGATTGCTTACACACTGTAGTAAAGAACGGACGCTTGGTAAAGGCGGTTTTGTCCTTGCGACAAGCGGTAGCGCTGGGCAAATCGGACCTGCTGATAACACGCTCACGCCCTTGCCTTGCGCTGCGGTATCCAACCGGGGGATTGAGTGAGCCGTCTTGTTGTTGTTTCGAATCGCACTGCTGACCTCCGGAAGGCCGCAGCGGGAGGTCTCGCTGTAGCGGTAAAAGAGAGTCTGCAGCAGACAGGTGGGATGTGGTTTGGCTGGAGCGGCAAGATTCGCGACGCGGCACCCGAATCTGACAGCGAGACCAGCGTCAAACTGCAAACAGTCGGGAACATACAACTGGCGACGCTTGACCTGAACCAGCAGGATTACGATAGCTACTATCTGGGATACGCGAACGATGTCTTATGGCCGGTATTCCACTACCGGCTGGACCTTGCGAATTTTGACGTACGATTCGCAGCAGGGTACCGGCGGGTCAACCAGCTGTTCGCGCGAAAGCTGCTACCGTTGCTCAGGCCCGACGACATCATCTGGGTCCATGACTATCACCTGATCCCCCTTGCTGCCGAACTCAGAGCGATGGGGTGCGGCAACCGGATCGGATTCTTTCTGCATGTCCCGATGCCACCGCCTCTCATCATGGCGGCCATTCCAGAGCACGAATGGCTCATGCGTTCACTATTCGCCTACGATCTGGCCGGCTTCCAGAGCGAAGCGGACGTAACGCATTTTACGCGCTACGTTGAGTCCGAAGCCAGCGCTGACGCGCTACCCGGCGCACAGCTTCGGGCCTTCAATCGCACGTTGCGGGTCGGGGCGTATCCGATAGGAATCGACGTCGATGAGTTCGCCGCTCTCGCGCAGGACCGGGAGGGTGTCGAAATGTTCGATCGTATGCGACAGGAGTACTCCCGACGCCGCCTGCTTCTCGGCGTCGACAGGCTGGATTACTCAAAGGGTCTACCGCAGCGCGTGCACGCGTTTCGTGAGCTTCTCGCGAACTACCCCGAGAACCGCAACAGTGCAACACTCATCCAGATCGCGTCCCCGAGCCGGGAAGACGTGGGTGCCTATGACGATCTGCGCCGCGAGATGGACAGCCTCTGCGGCGCGATAAACGGTGACTTCGGCGAACTTGACTGGATGCCGGTTCGTTATATTCATCGCAACGTCGCCCGTAAGCGGCTACCGGGACTATATCGCGCAAGCCGCGTCGCGCTTGTCACGCCACTGCGCGATGGGATGAACCTGGTCGCCAAGGAGTTTATCGCCGCGCAGGACCCAGGCGATCCCGGCGTGCTGGTTCTCTCCCGATTTGCCGGCGCAGCGGAACAATTGAAAGAAGCTCTTCTTGTGAATCCGTACGATACGCACGGGACAGCGCACGTCATTCAGCGTGCGCTGACGATGTCAATCGAAGAACGGATCAGTCGTCACGCGGCATTGATGGGGCGGATTCGCCAGTTCGATGTGCACTGGTGGAGTTCGAGTTTTCTGAGGGATCTCTCGGCTGCTGAGCGCAGTGACGGCCGTGAACCGGTGCTGGGACATTCAGCCGATCGCGCGAGCTAACCGACGGCGATTGGCGCATCGTGCCGCCCTGCGCCGACGACGCAATCGGCTCGAGTACCCACGCGACATCGCGTTGCAGCCCCACTGAAGAGCACATGCAGACTGATTGCGTGACAACTGATGTAACAAACGAATGTTGAGGTGCCGCGATGCAATACGACTACGGAACATTTCACATCGATTGCCGGGCGCACCGCGCTAACGATGGTCGTTACGTTGCGAGAGCCAGAATCAGTCGCGGACCGGGCGACGCGGAAGACCGCGTCGAAACGCATGATTCAGGTGATATCGATTCGTTCGCCGACGAGGCCGATGCCATATCTTGCGCGAAAGCGTGGGCTATCAAATGGTGCGACGAAAACTGGGACTGAGCCGCGCACGGCGGTTCCGCATACTTGACGATGGAGACCGACATGGCTGAGCTGATTGGGGAACTATCTTCCTGGAGGCCTGACAGACCGGTACGAGCGCTTACACCGCTCACGTCTATGAGTTCCGTCACTCGGAATCAATTGGGGAGGAAAATCGATGAAAAAGTGGCTCGACCTGAACGTGTTTCTGGGTATCCCTGCCAGCGAGTGGATCTATGCGGCGATCGCGACTATCGTCAGCTACCTGGCATTGATCTATCTGCTGAAGTTCGCCATCACGCGCCTTTCGATGCTGTCCCAACGAACGTCAACCCGTCTCGACGATATGCTGGTTCAGGTCATTGAAGGCACGCACCGGCTTACGCTACTCGCGGCAGCAGCGCTGGTCGGCACGAAGTTTCTGACATTGCCGGACAGGTGGGACGCCCGTCTTGGCCATCTCTGGTTTCTCATCATCGGTTTTCAGCTGGCCCTGTGGATAAACCGTGGCGTGACGCTATGGACCGAGAGGCGGCTGCAAGCGACAGAGACGCTCGCCCACAATCCGGTCATCACGACCATGATGTCGTGGACGTTGCGCGCGCTGCTGTGGTCCGTTCTTATGCTGGCGGTGCTCGCCAACATGGGCGTGAACATCACCGCGTTTGTCGCGAGCCTGGGTGTGGGTGGTGTTGCCGTCGCACTCGCGGTACAAAGCATTCTGAGTGATCTTTTCGCATCGCTGGCCATCGGACTCGACAAGCCATTCGAGATTGGCGACTTCATCGTCTTCGGTGAGATTGCCGGGAGCATCGAGCACATCGGACTCAAGACCACACGCATCCGGAGTCTGAGTGGAGAACAGATCGTTTGCAGCAATACCGAACTGCTGAAAAACACGATTCACAACTACAAGCGAATGGCCGAGCGGCGCATTCTGTTCAATTTCAGGGTGACATACGATGCGAGTCCCGAGCAATTGCGCGCCGTTCCTGCCATCGTACAGAAGGCAGTCGAATCCGCCGGAAAGACCCGCTTTGATCGTGCGCATTTCAAGGGGTTCGGCGACAGCTCGCTCGATTTCGAAGTCGTGTATTACGTCACCGATCCCGCCTACAACCTGTACATGGACATACAGCAGAGAATCAATCTCGAGTTGATGACCCAATTTGGTAGACGGGGTATTGAATTCGCTTTCCCGACGCGCACGCTCCACGTAGTGAACAAGCAACAGGCGGAGGACGGTGCAAAGAGGTCATCGTTCGCACCGCACGCGGAATTGGCTACTCGAGAGGCACAATAAACGCTTCCGAATACCGCCCGGGCCGTTCCTGAGCGTGTTCGGGTTAATGCCTGGGACAGGATTTCAGGCGCCTGGCTGCCCCACGCGTCTGCCGGATGACCTGTTTGGCTACCGCGTATACTCCCGTTTCCCAAGGCACGGCTGGAGTCCGGATGCAGAAAATTCAACATAGATTTCCCGTGCGAATCCGATCACCTGATCCAGCGCCGCTGGTCCGCTCAATCCAGCCCAGAACCTTCATCCCCCACCAACCCGCATGCTCGACATCATTGCCATCTGTCTGGTCGTCACCGCGCTACTGGCGTATGTGAATCACCGCTTTCTGAGGCTTCCGACGACGATCGGCGTCATGGTAACGGCGCTCGGACTCTCCCTTGCGATCGTTGGACTGGACAAGCTTGGCGTCGCGCACGGTCTGCGCGTTGCAGAAGAGCATCTCGTCAACTCGATCAATTTCAGTGAGGTGCTTCTGCAAGGCATGCTGTCGCTTTTGCTGTTCGCCGGCGCGATGCATGTGGATTTACGCAAGCTGAAGGCTTTCCGGACCCAGATCATCAGTCTGGCTGTGCTCAGTACGGCGACCTCCACGCTGCTGATCGGATTCGCGATGTGGAAACTGCTCCCCCTTTGCGGAATCGAACTCGCGCTGCCCTTCTGCCTGCTGTTCGGCGCCCTGATTTCGCCGACGGACCCCGTCGCGGTGATGGGCATCCTGAAGTCCGCAGGCGCGCCCGAAGGCCTGAAGGTGGTCATTACTGGAGAGTCGCTCTTCAACGACGGCGTCGGGGTCGTGCTTTTCTCTCTGCTGCTCACGATGGCCAGCACGGGCGTCACACCATCCGTCCAGACGGGGTTGGCTGCATTTATCCTGGAAGCCGGCGGCGGCCTGCTATTCGGCGGTGTCGTAGGCTATCTGACATATCGGCTGCTCAAAAGCGTCGACCATTACCAGGTCGAAGTCCTGATGACGCTCGCATCGGTGATCGGCGGCTACGCGCTCGCTAATCATCTGCATGTCTCCGGGCCACTCGCCATGGTGGTTGCGGGCGTGATGATCGGCAACCGCGGCCGCGCCGACGCGATGTCCGAGACGACCCGGCGATACGTGGACATGTTCTGGGAGTTGATCGATGAGATTCTGAATGCCGTTCTTTTTGTATTGATCGGCATGGAGGTTCTGCTCGTCGAGTTCCCCGGCAGGATACTACTCGCTGGCGCCGGTGCGGCACTGGTCGCACTGCTCGCGCGACTGGTGTCGGTGGGACTGCCTGTCATGCTTCTTGGGCGGGCGTCCCGGCTACCGAAAGGAGCGTGGAGTGTGCTTACATGGGGCGGGCTGCGTGGTGGCATTTCCGTTGCACTGGCACTATCGATTCAGCCTGGACCGGGGCGCGACGTCGTCCTCGCGTTGACGTACTGTGTGGTCGTTTCGTCGATCCTGGGTCAGGGGCTCACGGTTGGCTGGGTTATCCGTCGGGCAGCAGGTGTCAAGGAAGAATGAAAACGGTCCGTAAGCGGTGGCCAGTTACGACAAAAGGATTGCCAGGCGTCGACCGCTAACGACAGCGCGTGAGACGCGATCTCGACCAGGACTGCGACGCCGTATCGGAGAATCAGATCCGGCGATTGCCCGGGAGGTGGATAGTCAAATACCCCGCTGAGAGTCTGATTCGTCCCGGCGGCCGCTCAACACACGTGCTGGAATTCAGGCATCAGTGGGTCGACTCCAGGCCAAACATATAACAGGCGGCACCCATTAGCCGGCCGACAGAACGTTTGCTTCAGGTGCTCCGCGCGCCTAGCCTTAAGAAGGCAATCCGAAACCGATGATCCTAACGGAGCGATTTCGCTTTTTTCGTTACACCAACTTAGCCGACGGCCCCGTAAACGTGACGGAGCTCAGGCGGCACTATCGCTTTATGCGCTGCGACAAAACCTGGTGCATATCGTCTATGTGACCGGCCCTGGCTTGTCCTGCACAAATTGTGCGCCAGGGTCATCAGGCGTCACGCCCAGAAGATTCATGGTCTTCGCCGCGATATCCGAGAAGGCAGGTCCTGCGACTGCGCCGCCGAAATGCGAGCCCACGTGGGGCCGGTCGATCGACACCGCGATGATCACCCTCGGATGTTGTGCCGGGACAATCCCAACGAACGACGCCCGATACTGACTGCGGTCGTAGCCGCGCGCGGTCCAACGATATGCGGTTCCGGTCTTGCCTGCGGCCGTATAGCCCGGTACGGCTGCCTGTGGTGCTGTACCGTCCTCGGACACCACGGACTCAAGCATGGTGAGCACTTCCGCCGCGACGCGTGGCGAGTAAATGCGTCGACCATGCGCCGGCATACCATGTCGCGGATGAATCGTAGCGGGTACAAACAGACCTTCATTGCCGAACACCGTGTACATTTGCGCCAGTTGCAGCAACGACGCGGACAGACCGTAGCCGTATGACATCGTTGCCTGCTCGATCCGCCGCCAGTTCTGGTAAGGACGCAGCGTGCCGGTTGCCGCGCCCGGCAACCCCGCGCGCGGCGCCCGACCCAGCCCGACAGCATGGAAGTTGTTCCACATGTCGTGTGGCTTCATCAGCAGCGCGATTTTTGTCGTGCCCACGTTGCTTGACTTCTGCACGACGCCGCTAACCGTCAAAGTGCCGAAGTTCTTGTCGTCGTGAATCACGGCCCCGTCGAGCCGCAGCCTTCCACCGTTGGTCGGTACCACGGAGCGAGGCGATACCTCATTGCGTTGCAACGCCAGTGCGATCGTCAGGGGCTTCATGACCGAGCCCGGCTCGAACACATCGGTGACAGCGTGGTTGCGCATCGCCTCGCCCGTTCTTCCGCGGCGGGTGTTCGGATCGAAACTCGGCCAGTTTGCCATTGCGAGAATCTCGCCAGTGTGTGCGTTCAGAACGATCGCCGAGCCTGAATGTGCATCGGTGCGCTCAACGGCATCACGCAAGGCTTTGAAGGTTGCGTACTGGACGGGCTCATCGATGGTGAGCGTCACGTCCTTGCCGGCGATGGGACGTTGCAGCGCAAGCGTATCGATGACCTGCCCTTGAGCGTTTCGCAGCACGCGGCGCCTGCCATTGCCACCGGTCAGTAGGCGATTATCGACTTTTTCAATGCCCTCCAGACCATTACCGTCGACGCCAGCGAAACCGGTGACATGCGCCACAATGCTGCCTTCCGGATAGTAGCGACGGTAATCTGGTTGGGCATAAACGCCCGGCACATCGAGAAGCATCGCCCGCTGCGCAACATCCAGGGGCACCTGCCGCTTGAGGTAGACAAATGATTTGTGGGACGCCGCCATTGCGCCGATCCGGTCCGCGTCAATGTCGAGCAACTTACCCAGTGCAGATGCCTGGTCGGACGAGACCGTGTCCGCACCGTCCGCATCCAGCCATAACGTGCGCGTCGGAAGGCTGACCGCCAGCGCTCTCCCGTCGCGGTCGAGAATGCGTCCACGCATCGCATGAATGCTGAACTCGCGCACCTGTCGAAGTTCCCCCTGCTTCTGATAAAACCTATCGTTGATCCCCTGCACCCACGCCGCTCGCGCAGCGAGGACGAGAAACCCCAATGAGAAAGCCGCTCCCAGCGCGTGCGAACGCCAACGCGGCAGCGCATGTGGTCTAGTCGAAATTGGCGAAAAATTGATGGACTTGGAGCGGAAACGCATTGAGTGATTTCAGAGGAGATGTCCTTCGCCAACTGGACGGGAACGACCGCCAACATGGGCAGTACGAGGAAGCATCCGAGCCTGGGATCTCCAAAATACTAGCACGAGCCCCTCTGCGCTCGATCTCTACCGCACACAGCCTTTCACAAACGACATATAGATGTGATCTGTCGACCGCTCCTGAAAGAACTGCACGCGAGTGCGCCCCATTGCGCGAGCTACCGTCACGCCAACGGGTACGCCACGAAAGAAAGTCTTACCTTGCAATCGCACACCCTCCCCGGAGCGCGAACGGTGCAATTTGCGCGTGCTACGCTTCCAGCGTTCGGTGATGCATTCGACCACGGATGACACGTCCAGCTCAGTCGCGCCCGAGTAAATGGGTGCACCTTCAAACACATCATGCGTTCGTGAACACGATATGAGCATGGCGCATCCAAATGCCGCGGCAAGCATCCAGTTCCTTCTCGTTCGGCGGTGATGCGAGTATCGCTCCGCTCCGGCAATCCCGACTCGCAGCACTGCTGCGCAATTGTCGTGGGCATCCCCGCTCCGGGCAAAGCGTGCAGAAAGCCGGTTTAAGGCTGCGTGTATACTCACGGCTTGTTGCCCTATGGATAAGTGCCCCCTGCGGGCTTGCTACCGAATGAAGGTTATCACTAGTCTTTTTTTTCTCGTCGTATGTTGCTGGACGTATCACCTGGCTCATGCGCAACCGAAACCCTCACCACTAGCCGACTACACCTTTCTCAGACGCATCCATGTTCGCGAAGCGGTCGTAAATTGCATCGCGGCGTTCGACCAATGGGTTCGAACCGGGCAGCGCTACGATTCAATTATCGTCTCGGCGGGCAATGCGTTACACGCAAAAGTATTGCCCTGGAGAGGCGCGCAAGAATCAGGGCAATCGGCAATACTCGATGCAACAGTAGATATGCCTGCAGTCGCCAAGCTTCGACAAAAGTATGTGTGGATTCCTGTCACGGCTTCCTGTGGTGTCTGGAAGAAGCACGTCGTTTCCTTTTCACTTAGACCTAGAGAGCGACGCCCATAAAGCGCACGCTGGCTGCCGTTGCACCCGAAGCTTTTAACGACTTTACTGGTAGTCATGCTTGTCCGAGCGCGTCAGCGCGATTGGCAACGCGTCTGCAGCAAAACGAATGCTACGCGCGCCGTAGCGGTCGGAAGAATGGGGCTGGCCAGCAGCCAGAGGGCACTGACGGATTCATTAGAAAATCCCCGTCGCACAAGGATGATCTCGGCCGGACTGGGTGCGTTGGCGATGACCGTTAGCCCTCCCCCCGATCACCGCGCCTGCAATCATCAGATATCTTGCTTCATGCGATAGCCTGCCGCCGATCTCGTGCCCGTTGTCCTTGCCGACGCTCGCATTCTTTCCTTGACGCTCTGTCAAATTCGCCATCACTCGCCGGGAAACCGATAACGTCACATGGTCGATCGAAGATTCGGATACCGCGAAGCTGCGAACGTCAGGCACCTAAAGATGCCGATGCGCTCTTCAGCAAGGGGAGGCATGTTCACACCTTAACGGCCATCAAGACATTCTCCGGTTGCACAGACAGCTTACGTGCGGTGGGCCAACTGCACGTAAGTCGTCTTTTCGCCTCTCGAGAACGTCAGCATAGGGTTATCCCGTCCACAGCAAGCGGGTTATAAACTCGACCTGCCGCGGCTACACTGTAAACTTTTTCCGTGGCGCCACATCTTTTCTGCGTAGTTACCCTACTTTCAGGCAGAACGGCTTTCTCATGGTTCATGGATTGACAGTTCAACGTTCGCGCCCGGCATGGTGGCGCAGGGCGGCGACGCTTACCGGATTTGTGCTATTGCTATGCACGGCGGCGCTTTGCGAAGCCCAGACGGCGTGGACCGATACGCGCGTTTCTCAGCAGACCATCAAAACAACGATATGCCGCAGAGGACACCTCGCAGAGGTGATGCCTTCATTCGACGAGCGGATGCGACTGAAAGCGGGACTGCTTGAGCAACGAAATATACCGGCCGAATCGGCTACCGCTTACGCTCTCGACTTCCGCATGCCCGTACTACTCGGCGGGGCACCAGACGCACCCGAAAATATCGACTTGATACCGTGGGAAGGCGAACACGGTGAACGCCGCAAGCGGCGCTTTGCTGTATTCCTGAGACACTGCGTATGCGCGGGTGCGCTTCCTCTGACTCGCGCGCAGAAGGCAATTTCTGGGGACTGGCCGAATCAATATCCGAATCTATGGTCGTTGACCTGCAAAGACGTTCAATAGGTGTACGAGTCCTTTGGTTACCGCTTCCTACGCTCAGGTCGGCTGCCACATTCCCCGAACCGAAAATTCAAGAATCGAAAGCGATTTTGATGCCGCCGTTATTCATTCAAGGTGTCAACGCGACATTCAGCGTGAATGTCGCGGGCGCTGTCAGGTCGGTGGGGCGGCGGCGGTAGAATGAAATGATGAAAAAAACGAAATCACCCTATCACGGCCACCGCTTCCCTGCAGTCGTTATCAATTGCGCGGTTCGCTGGTATTGATATGACTTTGCATGTCAATCACGACATTGGTTTTCAGGTTGTTGCATCGACGCATGAATTTCCTGAGGGCGGCGCAGCAGTAAGTCTCGACGGTGGATCACACTGATATCCGCGGGTTGGATACCGCATTACAGAGGTCCGCCTCATGAGCCTGCCGCTAACTTCCGCCGCAAGTTGGTGATGCCCGTTGCGTAATACCATCGCGGGTTGCTCGGATGCCGGGCTGCGCCGCCTTCAGGAAACTTCTTCCGTTGTTCGGGGAATCACACACAGGCCGCGGGCAGTTTTCTGCGAGGTATTGCAAGCGACATGGCCAGTCGACTAATGTCCCAGATGAACGCTGCCAGTTCGCGAGCAATAGCCACGACCGTGATGTTGATGGGCTTGCCTCGCGCCGTCAGCCGGCGGAATCGTCGGCACAGCCGTACCTGGGCGTCCCAGGCGCGGTCGATGATGGCCTTGGGCAGACCTTCGAGACTTCCCGCCGTGGGAGATGGTCTATCAGCAAACGCCACGCTGGATTCGGGCGGGGTTGTTTCGAGGCCATAGTCAGCGACCAGCGTTCGATCCTTCAACAACATCGCAATCCGGGCGTGCGGCAAAATCCACCTGCCGCCGCTAGGGAAACGCTGATTAATGAACTGTCGGATCGGCTTGCAGATCAAGACGCGTCAAATTTTCTGGATAACGAATCGAATCGACGCTCATTTC
>NZ_JACHDM010000036.1:0-55466 GCF_014201065.1 Paraburkholderia sp. Cpub6 | reverse complement strand
GAAATGAGCGTCGATTCGATTCGTTATCCAGAAAATTTGACGCGTCTTGATCTGCAAGCCGATCCGACAGTTCATTAATCAGCGTTTCCCTAGCGCGGTTCTAGCGAACCTGCCACCAGCGCGGCAACAGGCGCCGCACTTCCGGCCTCCGAAAGCGGTCGTCGATCAGATGCACGACGCCGCGGTCCTCTTCGGTGCGGATCACGCGCCCCGCCGCCTGCACGACTTTCTGCAAACCCGGATACAGGTACATGTAGTCGTAGCCATTGCCGAAGCGCGCATCGAGCGCGCGGCGCATCTGCTCGTTGACGTCGTTGATCTGCGGCAGACCGAGCGTCGCGACGAACGCGCCGATCAGTTGCTGCCCGGTCAGATCGACACCCTCCGAAAACGCGCCGCCGAGCACCGCGAAGCCGATGCCCTGATTCATCGTCCTGAAGCGCGCGAGAAACGCATCGCGCGCGGCTTCGTCCATGCCGGGTTCCTGCGCCCACACCGGCAAGCCGGGGTGCCGCTCGCGCAGCAGCGCGACCACGCGTTGCAGATAGTCGAAACTGCTCAGGAACCCCAGATAATTGCCGGGCTGGGAGTCGTACTGCTTCGCGATCAGCTCCACGATCGGCGCGAGCGAGCGTTCGCGGTCACGCCAGCGCGTCGACACATGAGCGGCCACGTGCACCTGCAACTGCTCCGCGCGAAACGGTCCCTCGACGTCGAGCCATTGCGTGTCCTCGGCTAGCCCAAGTGTGTCGCGATAGAAATGCTGCGGATTCAGCGTGCCGGAGAACATTACCGTGGTACGCGCGGCCGCATAGCGTGGCGCGAGGAACGGCGCGGGGATCACGTTGCGCACGCAGAGCGTCGCACTGGTTTTGTCGCGCGGCGCGTAGCGGTCGGCGCTCAATGTCACGTCGAACATCGAGTGCTCACCGAACTGCTCGGCGAGCGCGACGAAGTGCATCGCGTCGAAGAAAATGCGCAGCGCATGTTCGTCGATCGACAACGGCGCGTCGGCGAGCTGATCCGTTACCGCGCCGATCAGGTTCTGCGCGGCGGACAGCAATTTACCGGGCACCTCCGCATACACCTGATAGCTGGACGTCTGCGTGCGCTTCACCGCATTCCACTCGCGCTGCAAGCGTTCGAGCGGCTTCTTCAGCGCCGCCGGCGCGCTCTTGCGCGCGAGCCGGAACGCGCTTTGATCCAGCGACGCGGTATACATGCGCCGCGCGCGTTCGAGCAGGTTGTGCGCTTCGTCGACCAGCACGCCGACGCGCCACTGGTTGATCTGCGTGAGCGCATGCAGCATCGCGCTCCCGTCGTAGTAGTAGTTGTAATCGCCGACGATCACATCGGCCCAGCGCGCGAGCTCCTGCGACAGATAGTACGGACAGATATTGTGCGTGAGCGCAGCCTCGCGCACCGCCGCGCGATCGAGCCGTGGCGTCGCCAACGCGGCGGCGCGCGCCGCATCGAGACGGTCGTAAAAGCCGCGCGCGAGCGGACAGGACTCGCCGTTGCAGGCTTTGTCCGGATGCTCGCAGGCTTTGTCGCGCGCGACCAGTTCGAGCGTTCTGAGCGGCAACGGCGCGCTCTGGTGCAGCGAGTCGATCGCATCGAACGCGAGCGCGCGGCCTGGCGTCTTCGCGGTCAGAAAGAACACGCGATCGAGCCGGTCTTCGCCACAGGCTTTCAGCAACGGAAAAATCGTCGCCAGCGTCTTACCGATACCGGTCGGCGCCTGCGCCATCAACGGCTTGCCGTCGCGTGCCGCGCGATACACGGCCACCGCGAGCTCGCGCTGCCCGCGCCGAAACCGCCCATACGGAAACTGCAACGCGACGAGCGCCGCGTTGCGCGCGACGCGATGCGCGTCTTCCTGCACGGCCCAATCGAGAAATCGTTCACACTGGTCGACGAAGAAGATTTCGAGTTCGCGCGCGCTGTGCTGCTGCGTCAGCACGGTTTCCTTCTGACTGCCGATATCGAAGTACACGAGCGCGATCGTCAGCTCGCCGAGCCCGCGCGCCCGGCACAGCAGATGCCCATACACGAGTGCCTGCGCCCAATGCAGCACGCGATGATTCGCGGGCATACGCGCGAGATCGCCGCGATACGTCTTCACTTCTTCGAGCCGGTTCGCGATTCCGTCGTAGCCGTCCGCGCGGCCACGCACGGTCAGACTGCGATGCGTGCCCGTCAGCGTGAGTTCGGTTTCGTAGCCGCTCGCGCGACGGCCGGCGACCATCTGATGACCCGCGATGCCTTCGAGCGAAGTCGGCGCGGGCGTGAAGCGCAGATCGAGATCGCCGCGCCGGGCGGTGAATTCGCACATCGCGCGGACGGCCACCACGTAGCTCATACGACGCGCTCCGCTGCGGCTTGCGTCGTGGCGTCCGCTTCGCTCTGCGCCTCTTGCCCGGCCCAGCGCACGTCGACGACGCGCACCGGCATGCCGTGCTGCGCGCAGTACTCGAGCCAGCGGATCTGGTTGTCCTGCAGACGATCGCCGGGGCCTTTCACCTCGATCAGTTCATAGCGACGCTCGGCCGGCCAGAACCGGATCAGGTCGGGCAAGCCCGAACGATTGCCGCGAATGTCGCGCAGCAAGCGCTCGAAGCACAGCTTCAGATGCGCGGCGGGCAGACAGTCGAGCGCGAGCGCGATGAGGTCGGGCGTCAGCAGTCCCCAGAACACGAACGGCGACTGCATGCCGGCCTTGTCGTGCAGATGCCGCAGAATCGTGTCGCGATAGACGCCGCTATCGAGCTGCGCGAAGCACGCGGCGAACTGCGTGGCGCGACGCGCGTGAAAGTCCGGCGCGTGCAGATCGGCCGGTCCGCGTTGGAACGGATGAAAAAACGCGCCGGGCAACGCCGTGAACACCGGCTCCCAGCACAGCAGGCCGAACAGCGAATTGATCAGCGCGTTCTCGACGTAGTGCACCGGCGCGGCGTCGCTGCTCAAATGATCGCGCACCAGGTACTCGACGGCCACCGGCGTATCAGGCTTCGGCAGCACCAGCGTGCCGCGCTCCACAGGCCTCGCCGCTGGCGCGCGCGGCACCGGCTCGCCGCACTTGCGCCGCAAGCGCGGCAACATCCGGGCGACGCGCTGCGCCTCTTCTTCGCTCTCAGGCGCGGCATCGGCCTGCGAGGCCAGCGCCAGCGCTTCGCCGTAACGCTCGCTGCGCTCGAGCACGCGCATGCGTCGAAGACGCGTGCCGGGCCAGGCGCACGCGTCGTACACCGCGAGCGCGGTGTCCCACTGCCCGCGCCGCTCGCAATCCTGGCCGATCCGGAACAGCAGTTTCGCGCGACGCGTTTCGAGCCACGGATTCGCGGTGCCGATCGAGCGGACGGTCGCGATCAGTTCGTGAAGGTTGGGGGTGTCGGTGCCGACCGGTAGCCATTCGAGCGCTTCGCGGCACGCGTGCAGCGCGAGATAAACGTCGACGTCCGCGCGTTGCTGGAACGCGCGCGACAAAGGCCCGAACGCGACCTTCTCGTACTGGAACACGCCAAGATCGGCGAGCACGAACTCCGACCAGTCCTGATGCAGATTGCCGAAGAACATCAGGCGCAAGCGATCGCACAACGGCGCGATCGCGACGTGCAGCACGCGGTCCGTAGAAGCGTCGTGCCAGGCGGCGAGCGGACGTGATGTGCACGCTTGCGCGTCGCCGCTTGCGGTTTCATGAAACTCGCGCAGCGTTTCGAGCAGATCCGGTTTGCGCAAAGCCTTTGCGCCGGGAATCCGCGCGATCGCGTCCGAGAAGATGTCCAGCAATTGCGCACGCGTGCTGAGCGCAAACAGGTCGTCGAGAGACAGGGCCGGCTCGGTGTCGATCCAGCGATGCACCGTCATCGGCATCGCCGCCTGCAACGGACAGCCGATTTCGTCGTAAGCCAGGCGGCTCGCGCGGAACAGCATGCCTTTGCGCATCAGCATGCGCACCAGCAGCGCACGCGATGCCTGCGGCAACGTCGCGAAAGTTTCCAGAAAAGCGTGCTCTTCGTCGTCGAGCAGATGGTCGTAACGCGCGGCGAGCCACGCAAGCGCGCGCTCGAAATTCAGCAGGTAGTAAGGGGCTTCAGAGCGGATCTCTGAGCGAGCATCGGTTGCCACGGACTTTGTACGGGACCTGTATGTTTATACAGTGATGATAGCAAAGTCCGGCGCTGCAACCGCCTCGCATCAGCCCGCGAGCCACACGACCGTCAGCGAGCGCACGCCCTGCGCGCCGCGAATCAGTACGCCCTCGATATCGGCGGTGGCCGAAGGGCCGGTAACCAGCGCCGCGTAGCGCGCCCTGCGGAAATCGTCGCGACGATAGACGTCTTGCAGTCCATCGAGCAATTGCGCCGGATCGAGCAGCACGACCAGATGCTGAACGATGTAGCCCAATGCATTGACCACATATTCGCGCTCGCTAAACCACACCGAGCCGGTTTCGGCGACGCCAAAGCGCGCACGGACCAAACCGACGTCGACGTCCTGCAGCGATGCGGGGTCCGTATCCGCGCCGATCACGCGCGTGCCCGGCACTTCGGCGCTCGCCGATGCGATCGATGCCGCCGCGCCAAAACGCTCGCGGATCAGCTCGCTGACGTCGCTCGCGCTGGCCGCTTCGACGCAAGTGCCGCCCATCGTTTGCAACGCCGCGGTGAAGCGCGCCCGCAGATCGCCGCCAACCGCTTCGAACAGCGGCACGTCGGGACGCGGCCGCGCGGCCGGTTGCGCGGCGCGCACCTTGGCGAGAAAAGCCTCACGCGTTGTCATCGCCGCCTCCGCGATTCTTTTTGTACCAGGCATGAAAAGTCATCTTCGGCGCTTCCGGCAATTCGCGCTGCCGGCCCCAGATATTCAGAGGGTTGTACAGCACGAAATTCGGCAGCCGCCGCAACGCGCTGCCCATCGACGACACCGTCGCGCGATACAAGGTCGGACTCGATAGCAGACGCCCCGCCATCTTCAGGACCTCCTGCTTCACGAACGGCACTTCGTGCTGCTCGGCGATCACCGCGCGCCATTTATAGATCTGCTCGTGAATGTTGATCTTCACCGGACACACATTCGTGCAACTGCCATTGAGTGTCGATGCGAACGGCAACGCGCTATAGCGTTTCAGATCGAACGTCGGATTGATGATCGCGCCGATCGGCCCCGAATAGGTGCCGCCATACGACAGGCCGCCGCTGCGTCGATAGACCGGACACGTATTCATGCACGCGCCGCAGCGTATGCATTTGAGCGAGTACCAGAAGTCCTCCATCGCGAGCCGTTCGGAGCGGCCATGATCGACGAGGATGAAATGCATCTCGGTGCCCGGCCGCGGCGCACGAAAATGCGACGTGTACTGCGTGATCGGCGAACCCAATGCGCTGCGCGACAGCATGCGCACGAACACGCCGAGATCCGACACCTTCGGTATCAGCTTCTCGATTCCGATCGATGCGATATGCAGCGGCGGCACGTTCGCCGAAAGATCGGCATTGCCTTCGTTCGTGCAGACGACGACCGTGCCCGTTTCCGCCACCGCGAAATTGCAGCCGGTCATGCCAGCCGTTTTCTCGCGCACGAAATACGGCCGCGTATTCATGCGCTGGCTTTCGGCCAGATAGTGGATGTCGCTATTGCCCGGATCGGTGCCGATGGTCCGGCCGAACAGCTCGGCCACGTCCGCGCGCAGCTTGTGCACGGCCGGCACGACCATATGACTCGGGTCCTGATGATCGAGCTGCTGGATGCGCTCGCCGAGGTCCGTTTCCATTACGGTAATGCCGCGCGGTTCGAGATACTCGCGCATCCGGCATTCGTCGGTCAGCATCGACTTGCTCTTCACGAGCGTCGTCATGCCGCGCTCGGACATCAGCTTGTGGACGATCGCGTTGTGCTCTTCCGCGCTCGCTGCCCAATGCACAACCACGCCATTGGCCTCGGCCGCCGCCGCGAACTGCTCCAGGTAGTCGGCCAGATGCGACAGCGTGTGTTCCTTGATGCCCGACGCCAGCGAGCGCAACGTTTCCCATTCGGCAATGCCGTGCGCCTGCGCGTCGCGCTTCTCGCGCAGGTCCCACAGACGCTTGTCGTGAAACGCGACATGCTCGGTCTTGCTGATGAAAGAACCCGCGGCTTTGGCGTGATCGATGCGGTGATGGTCGCCGCTCATGCGCGTGCTCCATTGAGAACCTGCGCGATATGAATGAAGCGCGCGTCGGCCTTCATGCGTTCCGCGCAACCCTGCTGGTGCATCAGGCACGACATGTCGCCCGAAACGATGTACTCGGCGCCCGCATCCAGATGGTCGCGCACCTTGTCCTGCCCCATGCGCACCGACACCGCCTCTTCGGTGACCGAGAACGTGCCGCCAAAACCGCAACATTCGTCGGGCCTCGCCGGCTTGACGAACTCGATGCCCTTCACGCCTTCGAGCAACGCGCGCGGCTTCGAAAACGGCGTGCCGGCGATTTCCGACGCCGACGCCTGCTTCAGATGACGCAGCGCGCTGCAACTGGTGTGTAGACCGACGCGATGCGGAAACTCGGCCCACGGAAATTCGCGCGCGCCGATCACGTCGTGCAGAAACTCGACCAGTTCGTAAGCGCCTGCGCGTACTTTCTTCACTTCGTCGGTCTGCTCGAGCGCGGTCAGATGTTCGCGCACGTGATGAATGCAACTCGCGGACGGCCCGACGATGTAGTCGTAACCCGCGAAGTTGCGCGCGAATAGTCGCTCCGTGGCGGCGGCGTCCGCATGCGCGCCGCTATTGGCCATCGGCTGGCCGCAGCAGGTCTGCTGCGGCGGATAGTCGACCTCGATGCCGAAACGTTCGAGCAGTTCGAGCGTCGCGATACCGACCTCGGGATAGAACGCGTCGATAAAGCACGGGATAAACAGCGCGACTTTCATAGGCTCTTCAGGAAAAGCGGCGGGAACGATGTCTGTTGACCGGTGTGGCCTGTCTGGCCGTCTTGGTCATGTTGGTCTGACCAAGACTATAAAAAAGTCCGTTGGCGGTGTCAATTCGGACGGCGCGGGCCTTGAAATCAGGGAATCAGGAAATCACCGCGGCCGACGGCTTCGTCGCATCGTCCTTGTAAATCTCTCGCACGAACGCCAGATGCCGCTCGGCGGCCTTGCGTGCCTTGGGCGCATCGCCTGCGACGACCGCGTCGTAAATCGCCTGGTGCTGGCTCATCAACTGCTTTTCCATCGCGTCGTCGTAATCGATCAACCGATGATACTGGCGCATGCCCTCGCGAATCAGCGCATGAATGCCGTGCATCACATGCGCCAGCGCGACATTGTGCGTGGAGTCGGCGATCGCGAGATGAAACGCGGCATCGAGTTCGGCGAGATTCGCGCGATCGCGCGAGAGCGACGCGGCCTTCAACGCCTCGAACGCCGCGCGGATTTTCTTCAGATCGGTGGCGGTTGCGCGCTGCGCGGCATAGACCGTCGAAATCGCTTCGAGCCCCTGGCGCAACTCCAGAATGTCGGCGCTGGCGCGCGGATTCCGCAGCAACAGTTCGGCAAGCGGCTTCGAGATGATGGGCGCGGTCACGTCGACCACCGTGAAACCGCCACGCCCCGACGTTTCGATGTAACCGTCCGCCTCCAGCCGGATCAGCGCCTCGCGCAGCGATGGTCGCGACACGCCGAGCTGCGCCGCGAGATCGCGCTCGGCCGGCAGACGGTCGCCGGGCATCAGCGCGCCCTCCGAGATCAACTGCTTGATCTGGTCGGACACCACGTCGGAAATGCGCTTGCGCGCGAAGGACGGAATCGGGGTGAATGGCATAAGCGGCGAACGATGAAGCCGGTTGACAGAGCGCGCGGCTACTCCACGGTGCTGGGAATTATACCGTTCGACACCATGCGACGATTCGCCGATCTTAACGCGGCTGCTCCGTATAAAAGCTCACGAGGTCACGCTTCATCGCGTGCAGCGCGGCATCGTCGAGATACACCATATGACCGGTCGGATAGTAGGCGCTGCGCACGTTCTCGCGCAGCGACCGATCGAGGCCGAGATGCGCGAGCGCATATTCGGTCGCATAAAACGGCGTGGCGAGATCGAAGTAGCCGTTCAGCGATAACACCCGCAACTGCGGATTCTGCCGCATCGCTTCGGCCAGATCGCCGCCCGCGTAGGGCAGCTCCAGCCGTTCGCCCCACCATTCGCGATGTTTCCAGTCCCATTGCTTCAACGCGTCGTCGCTGAACACCAGGTAACGGTCGGTTGGCGTGTAGTGCAGGTCGTCCGACAGATGCTGATGAAGCGCCGCATTGAACGCATTCGACACGCTGCTCACCGACGCATCGAAGTCCGGATCCTCCGATGCATCGTCGTAGTTCAGGCCTTCGAAACGCGCATCGTAGCGGCCCACGCTGCGCGACTCGTTGCGCAGCAACTCGTTTCGAAAACGCGACGGATAAAGACGCAGACGGTTACGCTTCACGAACCCCACGTCCAATCCGGTGAAGTACGCGATGCGCGCGGCGATCGCGTCGCGCTGATCGTCGGGCAGCGCATCGCCCTGTTCGAGCGCCTGCGCATAGGGTCCACGGGCGAACGCGCGTGCTTCGTCGAGAAAAGCCGGCAGGCTCGCGGGCTTCGGCGTGACCTTGTCGTGATACCACGCGATCGCCGCGAAACTCGGCAGATAGCTCTCGCTCCTGAAATCGTTGCCAGGCGCGAACGCCGCGGAATTGAGCACCGACGACAGCAGGATCACGCCGTTCAGCGCGATATTGTTCTGCCCCAACTGATAAGCGAGCATCGCGGCGCGCGCGGTGCCATACGATTCGCCGAGCAGGTACTTCGGCGAATTCCAGCGCTGATTCACCGTCAGATAACGGTCGATGAATTGCGCAAACGCACGGACGTCCTGATCGACGCCCCAGAAGTCCTTGCCCGTGCCATGCCCGACCGGTCTCGACAGGCCCGCGCCGACCGCGTCGATGAACACGAGGTCGCTGGTGTCGAGGAGGCTATCGGGGTTGTCGTCGAGCTTGTACGGTGCGGGCGGCGTGCTCGCGGGGCTCGCGGTGCGCACCCGTTTCGGGCCGACCGAGCCCATCATCAGGAATACGCTGCCGGCGCCTGGGCCGCCATTGAACAGAAAGGTGATCGGACGCGTCGCAGGCGTTCTGCTCGGCACCGTGTACGCGACATAGAACACGCTCGCGTTCGGCGCGCCGGTCTTGTCGTGCAGCAACAGATTGCCCGCGCTCGCCGTGTAGTCGAGCTTGCGGCCGTTCAGGCGAAGCGAATGCGTGGTGACGCTGGTGGTTTCGGGCGGCACGGGAATCGCGGGCGTCGAAGCCCTGTCGTTGCGAGGCGTTGCCGTCGCGTCGGCCGAGTCCGGTGCATTCGATGCAGCCTGCGTGTCGCCACGCGCCGCCGTCCGCTTGCGCGGCTCGCCGTTCGGGCGCGCCGTCATCGCGTGCGGCTCGCTCGATTCGCCGACCAGCGACGCGTTCGCCTCCGGTCCCTGGCGTGGTGCGATCGGCGCGAATGCGGCGGCGTCCGTGCTTCCCCCCGTTGCCGTACTTTCCGAGGTGCTCGACGCATCGGCCTGTTCGGCTGCCATGCACCGTTCGCCGAACGGCACCACACCAGCGACAGAAAGCGTCACCATCAGCGCCGCGGCCGGTAATCCGGCTGTCAGCAAGCGGCGCAATGAAGAAGAGAAGCGATGGATCATGAAGTTTTCCGCGGCGAGTCGAAACGCGCTGGAATCGGGCTAGCCGGGTTCGGGAGCACACCCGGCGCTCGATTCTTGACGCAAGTTTGCGCGGCGTCAACCGTCGGCGCCACCGCACGCCGAACATTACAAAGCGCTTTTTCCTCGACGTGGCGCAGACCTGCGCAGTCGTGGCAGAATCGACAGCGCCTTCGTCGCCTTGTCGAGAATACCCAATGGACCAACTGGTACTGGATGCATTCGACGCTGCCGCGCTGATCCCCGGCTTTCGCGCGCCGCAACTGCCGCACGAGCAGCCCGACCCCTCGACCCTCGCCGCCGCCGACCACGCGATGCGGCACTGGACTAGCACCGTCAGCGGCCCGCTGCCGCCCGGCTCCGACGTGCACCGGCAGGAAATGTGCCGCATGTTTCGCGAGACCTTCAATCCGTATCGCCCAGCCGTGCTCGCATGGCCGCAGCTCGAAGCCGCGACGCTCAAGCGCATCGTCGATCTGCCGATCTGGGACATCGCCGTGCAAACCGAAGGCAGGGCGCGCCTGCGCATGGCCGCCTACGCGGCCTCGCTCGACACCCCGGACCTGCGCGACGCACTTGCGCTGAACGCGTGGGAAGAGAACCGCCATAAGGAAGTGCTGTCGCGCATGGTGCATGCGTATGGCATCGCGCTCGCGAGCGAGCCGTCGTACGTCTATCCGAAAGACACGGAACGGGCTTACCTCGTGACCGGCTATAGCGAATGTATCGACAGCTTCTTCGCGTTCGGCCTGTTCGAGGTGGCGCGGCGCTCGGGCCTGTTCCCGCCGGCACTGACCGAGACATTCGAGCCGGTGATGCAGGAAGAGTGCCGCCATATTCTGCTGTTCGCGAACTGGGTCGCGTGGCATCGCGCGCAGCTTTCATGGTGGCAGCGCATCCGCTTCGAGCTCAAGGTGGCGGGCGTGTGGGCGTTTCTGGTGTGGGAGCGCATTGGGCTCGCACGTGCGATGGATGGTGAGGGCAACGTCCACGAGCACGATAACAACTTCACGGTAAACGGCGCGCAGTCGGTAACGGATGTCGATATCAGCGTGCCCGAATTGATGCAACTGTGTCTACAGGAGAATGAGCGGCGATTTGCTGGGTATGACCCACGGCTGTTGCGGCCCGAAACGATGCCGCGGCTGGTGCGCTTCGGCTTGAAATTCGTGCGCAGGAAAAAGTAAGCCGCGCCGAACGCACTGCCCAGCCACCTTCGGCTGGCCGTGGTGCCCACCGACCGGATCGTCGCAATCTACAACCCACCGCCCTCTCAGCCCCGCCCCCCTTCCACGAACCGCGCGATCCTCTCGCACGCCTCGATCAATCGATCCTCGCCCACCACCAGCCCCAACCTCACGAAGCCGTTCGCCGTCTCCCCGAACGCACTCGCGTCGAGCACGGCCACGCCTTGTGCGCGAAACAGCTGCCATGTGAACTCGGTCGTATCGAGCCCGGTCCCGCTGACGTCGACCATCATGAACATGCCCGCTTCGGGCAACAGGCACCGCAAGCCCGGCACACGATGCAAGCGCTCGAACACGACGTCGCGCCGCCGCCGGTAGATCTCGCGAATATCGGCGACGATCTCCGCCCTGTTCTCCAAAGCCGTCAACGCGGCCTGCTGGATGAAACCCGGCAGGCCGTACAGCATCGCGAGCGCGAGCCGCGCCATGTGCTCGATCAGCGTCGCGGGCCCGATTGTCCAGCCGACACGCCACCCCGCCATCGCATGCGACTTCGACAGGCTGCCGAGCGTGACCGTGCGCTCCGCCATGCCGGACAACGACGCAATGCTCACGTGATCGCGTTCGAACGTGAGTTCCGCATAGACCTCGTCGGACAGCACCCACAGGTCGTGCTCGCACGCGAGCCGCGCGATGCGTTCGAGATCGGCGCGCTGCATCACCACGCCGGTCGGGTTGCACGGCGTCGCGAAGAATATCGCCCTCGTGCGCGGCGTGATCGCCGCTTCGAGCGCGTCGCAGTCGACGTGAAACGCGCGCGCCGGATCGACCGGCACCGCGACGAGCGTCGCACCCGCCGCGCGCACGCAAGCCTCGTAGGTCAGGTACATCGGCTCGGGAACGATCACTTCGTCGCCCGCTTCGAGCAGGCACAGCGACACCGCGAACACGCCGTTTTGCGCGCCGGCGGTCAGCACCACGTTGGCGGCGCTCACGTCGCGGCCCGTCGTGCGCGCGTGCTCGGCGGCGATCGCGGCGCGCAGCGGCTCGCGACCGGCCATCGCCGTATAGTGCGTATCGCCGGCCCGCAACGCATCGATGGCGCGCTCGACGATCGGCGCGGGCGTCGAGAACTCGGGATCGCCGACGCTCAGCACGATCACGTCTTCTCCCCTGGCAGCCGCCTGCTGCGCGACCCGATGAATTTCCCACGCCGACGTGCGCCGCCCTTGCAGTCGCTCGACCAGATTCGAATACTTCATTGCGCTCACCCGTTGTAGTGCGATCCGTTCCGCCGATCTCTTTCCAATTGACCCGCCAATGTAAAGGCACGCCGGCGAAACGTCCAGATACGAAAAAGGGTCATGCGAGCGGATAACCTCGCATGACCCTGTGCGCAATGTACTGCTGTTTGAATGACTGTTTTGCTTCAAACCCCCGTTAAAACTTCGGCGCTTCAAAGCTGCCGGCGCAGTTCAGCCGGCGGCACCTTCATCAGATGCCGGTATTTCGCCACCGTGCGTCGCGCGACCAGCACGCCCTGATCCGCGAGCATCTTCGCCAGCGTCACGTCCGACAGTGGATCGCGCGTATTTTCCGCGGCGATCATCTCCTTGAGCAGCGCGCGCACCGCGGCGGCCGAGCAGGTTCCGCCGCTTTCGGTGCCGAGCTCGCGCGGGAAGAAATGCTTGAACTCGAAGATGCCGCGCGGCGTCGCCATATATTTGTTGCCCGTCGCGCGCGAGATCGTGGATTCGTGCAGGCCCAGCTCGTCAGCCACGTCACGCAGCACCATTGGCTTCAGCGCGATCTCGCCGTACAGGAAGAATGCCTTCTGATGCGCGACGATGCATTCGGCAACCCGCTGGATCGTATCGAAGCGCTGTTGCGCGTTGCGGATCAGCCAGCGCGCCTCCTGCAGCTGCTGCGCGAGCGGCGAACGGCTCGCGCCGGCCGACTGCGCGAACAGCTGCGCATACATGCGATGGATTCGCGCCCGCGGCTGCACCGCCGGATTGATCGACACGACCCACTTGTTGCGCACCTGACGCACGATCACGTCGGGCACGACGTAGTTATCCTCGGTGCGGCCGTAGCAATTGCCGGGCTTCGGATCGAGCTTGCGCACCAACGCGCAAGCCACACGCAATTCCTCCGCGCTGCAGCCGATCTGTTTTTGCAACTCGGCCTGCTCGCGGCGCGCGAGCCTTTCCAGATGATGCTCGGCGATCTGCCGCGCGACGTCACGTCCCGGCGTATTGGCGGGTAGCGCATTGATCTGCAGCGCGAGGCATTCCGATAGCGAACGCGCGCCGAGCCCCGGACGATCGAGCGCCTGCACGAGGCGCAACGCCACCAGCAGTTCTTCCTCGGTCAGCGTGGGTTCCAGATCGACGCTATCGGCCAGGTCGGCCAGCGACTGCCGCAGATAGCCGTCGTCGTCGAGCGCCTCGATGATGAAACGGGCCACCGCGCGATCGCGGTCGTCTAGCCGGTACAGGCGCAACGCGTCGTGCAACTGTTCGCGCAGCGTGGGTTGCGAGCGAGCCCAATCGGCCGGGTCGCTGCCGTCCGCGTCGCCGTTCTGGCGCATGGAGTTGCGCGAACCGTAGTCGCCGGAAAAATCGGCGGGCATGTCGTCCTGGCCCGCGCTTTCGAGCGTATCGCTACCGGCGCTTTCCGCCGGCAGTCCGTCCGGCTCGGCGGCGGCAAGCGTATCGATGGCGGGCGGCGCGTTGGCGTCTTCACCTTCGCCTGGCGTCGTGCCGGCGAGCGCGACGTCCTCCGCTTCGGATGAGTCGTATTCGAGGAACGGATTGGTATCGAGCGCCGTGCGCAATTCCTGCTGGAACTCGAGAGCCGACAATTGCAAGAGCCGCACCGACTGCTGAAGACGAGGCGTCAGTGCGAGAGACTGCCTTGTACGTAGTTCGATTGAAGGCATTGGAGTGATCCCGTTCGTTAGTAGCCTCAGACTCAACGAGCCGAGTTCACTGACCAACGCAACGTCCGTACCAGATCGCGCAAGACGCTGTTTTGATTGCGCTTTGTTTATTCAGGAGGATGAATTGCCCTGACCGGGCGCGCCGGTTTTTACAAACGGCAGGCAATTTCCGGTCCCTTTCTTCACCTCTCCGGCGGCCTCGCGCATGGCCGCGCCGCAGCCCTATTCGTCAGTCGAAACTCACCAGTGCATGCGGCTTTCGCGAGCGGCATGGATTGGCTCGCAGCCGGCAGGCACGATGGTTGCGGAGCGACGGTGTGTGGACGGACGCCGCCCTTCGCAAACGCCTCGATCGAGCGCGGATGCGAGTACAGCGTCCGGTGTCGAGAAACGGGCCCCTGACGGTACCGTAGCGGCGACGACCCCACGTGTGTCATCAGCGGCTTCGGCCGCGATCGGCCACCGGCCAACAAGACCGCCATTTTCATTACCACCTGATGGAGAGAACCATGAAGACGATCCAGCTTCTGAAGACCGCAGGCAGCATCGCCGTCGTCGCGTTCGCGCTGAACGCGAACGCCCAGACCAGCGCTTCGGCCCCGCCCGCGGCGTCGGAAAGCGTCGGCCAGCATATCGACGATGGCACCATCACGACCAAGGTCAAGGCTGATCTGCTTGCCGCCAAGAACGTCAAATCGACGCATATCCACGTGAAGACCCGCAAGGGCGTCGTGTGGCTCACGGGTTCGGTGCCTTCGGCCGACGACAAGTCCGCCGCCGAAGATGTCGTGCAAAGCGTGAAGGGCGTGACCAGCGTGAAGAACCATCTGAAGGTCGCGGCTGACTGATATCCGCGCGATCGGGTCGCACCGATTCGACTGAACAGAACGTAACAGAGCCGGCTGGCAGAGCCGGCTCTTCCTTATTGCACTGACGCGTCGATCAGCGCTTCATCGCCGCATACTGGTCGCGCAGATCGCGCACGCGGTCGTGCGTTTGGAGCACGCCCTGGTACTGCCGCTCGACGATTGCCCGCACGTCCGCCGGCAAATCCTTCTCCAGCGCGTCGTGATAGCGTTTCTTCGCGACGTCCTCGCCTTTTTCGCACTCGGCAAGAATCGCATGGTCGCTGCGATTCGCTACCGCCGATTTCACGTCGACCCAGCCGCGATGCAGCGCACCGCTCATGCTGCCGCCGGTTTCGGGCTTGCCGCCCAGGGTCTGAACGGCATCCTGCAACTCACGCGCGCCGCGCGAGCAGTCCTCGGCACTCGAGCGGAACAGCATCTTCAGCTGGTCGTCGTGCGCATCCTCGGCTGCCTTCATAAAGCCCTTTTCGCCATCCTTCGACGTTTCGACCAGATCATTCAATACGGAAACAACGTTGGTAGCCATTCAATACCTCCAAGGGTTTCGTTCGTCGCGGAATCCGCCGCGCGGGCCTTTTTATGTGCCTCGCGATGAATCGGTTCGACGCGCGGCGGGCTGCATTTGATAGCACGCATCACGCGTGCCCGGCACCTCGCGCGAGCCGATGCGTAGCGAAAGGCAGCTCGAACGATCACAGCCGCCGCGCGATGCGCGGCAACCGCGGGTATAGCGCGACGTCGAAACAGCGCGGTAAACGGAAAACGGCCCGATGATCGTCATCGGGCCGTTTTTTGTCTGTATGCCGAGTCGCCCATATCACGCGCGCTTCTCCGCGAATTCCTTGATTGGCTCCGGCGTCTTCAGCGGATCGAAATCGGCCCAGCGTCCCTGCTGCCAGCGGCCGGTCGCCTTCTCGATCGACACACCGCCCGCTTCACGTAGCACGCGCGCGGCGTCCAGCTGATTGTCGGGCGACACGTGCACGGCGACGAGCACGCCCGAATCGCGCGACTCCTCGTGATACGGCACGCGATGGTCCGATTTGCCGCGCTCCGTGGTGCGCGACATCGCGCCGACCAGCGAGCCGACATACGCGCCGACGCCGGCCGCGATCAGCGACACCAGCAGCGGCGCGGAAAACACCGCGAAGATCGCCACGCCAATCACCGCGCCAATCACCGCGCCGATCGTCACGCCCATGCCCGCGCCTTTAGGCGCTTCTCGCGCGCCGGGGTCGGTATCGGTGTCGCCGCCGATCGGGAAACGCGCATGCTGGCCGCGCGGATTGACGAAAAACAGCGTGACGTCCTCTTCCACGAAACCCGCATCGAACAGTTTTTGCGCCGCGCTTTCCGCAGCGGGAAAAGTCGTGAAGCGTGCTGCGACGATGAGTGACATACGGCCTCCTTATCGTTAATTGCCGCTCGCGGACCATCCTGTCGCCGGTAGCACGAGTCGGAAGCAGTGCGCCCAGTCAATGCGACACGCAGCGGCGCTACGCCGCGGCGCCGCGATCCGGTTCCAGGCCTTCCACTCTGAACAGTCCGCTATGCAACACTACGCCTTCTCCGTTGTTCTGGTCGAGCGCTTCCGCGCAGACCGAGCGGATGCGCTGACGGCCTCTGTCGAAAGCGGCCATCAACGCCGCTTCAAGCGCGGACTCCGCGCCGAAATGATCTTCCAGAGCCTCGGCAGTGATCGTGCAAACCACTGGCTCGCCATCGACGCGCGCAAGAAAGCGCACGGTCAGATTGGCGCCGTCGAAGGCCGCTTCGTCATCGGGGAAAGTGATCTGCATCAGAGAGTCCTCATAAGCAGGCCGTGGCAGGATCGCGTTCATGACGAGCCCTTCAATTTGCCGGCCAGTTGCTGCGCCATCTCGAGGTGATGCTTGATGGTTGGCAGCGCTTGCGCGGCCGCGGCCTTCAGTTGCGAGTCGGTGCCGCTCTCGCTTTGCTGCTGGAACAGGTCGACCGCGCGCTGATGCGCTTCCACGCCGACCTGCTCGACATAGGCCTGATCGAACTCGGTGCCCTTCAACGTCTGCAGTTTGCCGACCAGCGCGGAATCCGCGGACGGCGTTTGCTTGAAGCCCTTCTTCGCGACCAGCCCGGCCATTGCGTGCGACAGCTTCGTGTGGTCGGCGATCATCTGTTGAGCGAACTTCCTGACATGCGGATCGTTGGAGTTCTTCAGCGCGACCTTGCCAGCGGCGATTTCAGTGGCGTCCGACTTCGACGCTTCGAGCACGAACTGCTGATCCGCGGGTGACAGCGTCGTGCCGCCGGTCGGCGCTGCGCTCGCGGGCGCATCGCTCGCCTGCGCGCGGGCCGTGTCGATCGATGCCGCGCTCACGCCCAACACGGCCAGCGCGGCAGTCAACACTTGTAGGGAATACCGGAATTTCATGCATTTTCTCCCTGTCGAATCACCGATGCGCAGGCTCCGAAGCCAACCGGCCGCCCGCGATCAAGCCGCCTTGCGCTTCGTCAGTTGCCCGATCAGCGCCTTGTTGAACGCGGGAAGGTCGTCGGGTTTGCGGCTCGAAATAAGATTGCCGTCCTCGACCACTTCCTGATCGACCCACGTGCCGCCCGCGTTGCGAATATCGTCCTGCAGGCTAGGCCAGCTCGTCACCGTGCGCCCCTTGATGATCCCCGCCGATACCGGCAGCCACGTGCCGTGGCAGATCACCGCGATCGGCTTCTTCGCGTTGTCGACCGCTTTGACGAACGCCTGCGCCTGCGGCAGCAGTCGCAGCGCGTCGCCGTTCACGACGCCGCCCGGCAACACCAGCGCGTCATAGTCGTCGGGACTGGCCTTGTCGAAGGTCGCATCGACGTCGACGGCATGACCCTTGTCGACGTGTTTGAAGCCCTGGATCTTGCCCGGCTTCGCCGAGATCACGTGGACCGTCGCGCCCGCCTCGGTGAGCGCGCGTTTCGGCTCCATGAGTTCTGCCTGCTCGAAACCATCTACGGCGAGTACCGCTACCTTGTAGCCATTCAGTGCATCAGTCATGCGTGCTCTCCTTCGTGCGGCGCCGCGCTCATGCACTTGCCCGTGATGCATGTGCATAGGTCTGCGCCTTCGCTAAGCGTGGTTAAGCAAAACACGTGCCTGGTTAAGGCAGCGTTCAGCGGGCTGACATTACGTTGGCGGTGCACCGACGCTGCGGTTGCCCCGTTCAGCTCGAGCCGCCGCGTGTGCAAAAGCGTCGTGGTCAGACGTCGTTTTCGTCTTCGTCGGAGCGTTTCGCGCCCGGCGGCGCTTGCGGTTCGACGACGTGGTCGGTGTCGATATCGCGGTCCATCTCCAACGTCGAATCGCCATCGGCCGACGCGCGCTCGCCCGTACCTGAGCGATCGGTATCGCTGCCGAGTGCGGCGTCGCCGGCTTCGAGCGCGTGATTGTCGAGCTCCGTATCGACGTCGAAATCGTGACGCTTCGCGCCCGCCACGTCGCTGCCGCTATCGGACGAGTCGCTGGGACCCAGCGCGCCCGTCGTGCCGGACGTTTGCTTGACGGTCTGCTGCGGCTCTTGATCGGGGTTGAGTGTGCTGCTCATGAAAGCTCCCTTTCCGGTTGGTCACGTCGACTTTTCCGCAAGGACCGTTCCGCCTCAGCGCGCTGGTCACCTACCAGTGGAGTGGCATCGCCCTTGCTTCCCGCCGATCACACGGCACACATCGCACCTACCCGGCGAACCGGTTCGAACCGGGTTTGAAACTTCTACCTGCAACAATGGCTACCGCGACTCATTCCACGACCACATCACGCAGCCCGACCACCGCGAACGGCAACACCGCACCCCAACCGATGCCGCCGGGACTGCGCCACGCCGACGACACGAGGCCCGGCTACACACGCAAGCGCGACCGGAACGGCTTCATTTATTTCGACGTCGACGGCAAGCGCATCGTCGATGAGGACGAGATTCAACGCATCAATTCGCTCGCGATTCCACCCGCGTACGAAAACGTGTGGATCTGCCCCGATCCGCGCGGTCATCTGCAGGCGACCGGCCGCGACGCGCGCGGCCGCAAGCAGTACCGCTATCACCCCCGCTGGCGCGAAACGCGCGACGCCGACAAGTACGAACGGATGGCCGAGTTCGGCCGCGCATTGCCCAAAATCCGCGCGCGCGTGGCGCGTGATCTGAAGCTGCCCGGCATGCCGCTCGACAAGGTCGTCGCGGCCATCGTGCAGTTGCTCGACACGACGCTGATCCGCATCGGCAGCGCAGAATACGCGCGCGATAACCACTCGTACGGATTGACGACGCTGCGCAAGAAGCACGTGAAGATCAGGGCCGGTCAATTGCGCTTCCAGTTTCGCGGCAAGAGCGGCATCGAGCACGACGTGACAGTGGACAATCCGAACATCAAGCGCATCGTGCGACGTTGCGCGGAGCTGCCCGGTCACGACCTGTTCCAGTATCTCGACGAAGACGGCACGCGCCACAGCGTCGGCTCGACGGATATCAACGACTACCTGCGCCGCGTAAGCGGCGCGGACTTCACCGCCAAGGACTACCGCACGTGGGCCGGCAGCGTGTACGCGCTGGCGGCATTGCGCCGCTTGATGTGCAGCAGCGCGGCCGAAGCGCGTCGTCATATCGTCGCGATCGTGAAAGAAGTGGCGACGCTGCTACGCAATACGCCCGCCGTCTGCCGGCGCTGTTATATCCACCCAGCGATCATCAGCGCGTTCGAGGCGGACGAGTTGCAGAGCCTCGCGCCAGGCCAATCGCGCCGCGGACTCAAGGTAGATGAAGTGGCCTTTGCGGTGCTGCTCGCGCAGGCGGAAAAGCGTACGGCGAAACTCGCGCGCGCATCCGGTGGCAAAGGACGCAAGACGCGGGAGTCGTCGGTCGACGACAGTATCAACGGTTCGTTGACGAGTCTGCTAGAAAAGTCGCGCGTGGTGCGCAAGAAAGCCACCGCCGCGAAAGAGAAAAGCGCCGCGGCACATTTGCGAGCCACGGTATGCGTGCGTACGCGGCGCGCTGCGCGGGAAATGGCCTCCGAACCGAAACCAAGGGCCCAGTGACGGGCTCAGCGCTGAATCGACCCCGGCGCGTTACGATGAACGCACAGGTGCATGGCCGCGCCCGCATCGATCCAGCGTTACTGTCCCTTCGCATCGCTGCTGGCATTGGCGCCGGGCGTGTTCGTCGTATCGGTCATCGGCTTGTTTGCCTTCGACTTCTTGTGATGATGTTTCATCGACGAAGTCGATCCCATGGTGCTGCCCGTGACGTTCGATGCGGGCTCGTTGCCCGCCGTCGGCGCCGCGGTCGCCGCGCCATGCGCGTTGCCGCCGCCGGTGCCGCTATTGCCGTTACCGCCGCCCGCCTGCGCGAACGCGGCGCCCGACGCGACGGCGCCCGACGCGACCACACATGCCGCGAACAGCCATGCCTTCGGATACTTGCTCATCTGGGTTCTCCCTGAAGTAAAAGGACGGGTGCGATCCTTCGGTTCCCTGCTGCCATCGCTGAGAGTCGAGCAAGGCCTATGCCGCGCGATGCAGTCGTCGCATGCGCGCATCGCGCTTTGTTGAGCAGCGCTTGCGTCGGCACTGACGAAATAATTGCAAACGCGCTCGCATCCTTTACGCGCGCGCTGCCTCGTCGCGCGGATGCGCCGCGCGCCACGGCGTAACGGCGCCGCATGGCTGGATGGAACGGCCGTTGCTAAATGCCTCGGTACATTCACCCCTTCAAAAGGAGCCCATCATGGTGATGCAGACCCAGACACAAGGTGCGAACATCGTCGGTAAAGGCGCCGCAACCGCGGAAGGCCCAGGTCCGGATGTAATGGCCGCGGCTACGCTCGACGGCAACAAGGTTATCAGCAGCGACGGCGAGCACATCGGCAAGATCAAGGACATCATGCTCGACGTGCGTTCGGGCCGCGTCGCGTATGCGGTGCTGTCGAGCGGCGGTTTTCTCGGCATCGGCGACAAGCTGCTCGCGATTCCGTGGAGTGCGCTGACACTCGATACGCAGGAAAAATGCTTCGTGCTGAACATGGTGGCCGAGCGCGTGAAGAACGCACCGGGATTTGATAAGGATCACTGGCCATCGATGGCGGATCAGACGTGGGCCACCACCGTGCATCAGTACTACGGCAGCGAACCGTACTGGGGCGGCGACGTCTATACGAGGCGCGACAACCTCGGCGTCGATGACATTCCCGCGGGTTCGTCGGATGCGCCCGAGGCCGGTGGCGTGAAGCTCTGATCGCCAAATCGACCATTTTCGACGCGTGGCGAGTCGGACATTCCGCTTCAGGAGACAACACAATGGCGACCCGAAAGACCAGCAGCAAATCGAAACGCCCTGTGTCTCGTGGCAAGTCGGGACGGCCACCGCGTCAACGCCACGCGCGGGCGCACGCCGCGCATCGCGCCAAAACCGCGAAGTCGAACGGCGCGTCCGGCGCGAAGAGATGGTCGCATCACGTAATGGAAACGAGCGACGCGATGGACATCCAGAAGGATATTTTCAAAACCGGCAGCGCGGAGTCCATCGCGCAATCGTTGAAGCACTCGTCGACGGCGAGCCGTCGACGCAAGGGCACGCCGTTTCAATCGGCGATGTCGATGCTCAATTTCTACATCAATCGAGCGGGCCGAAACCTGCCGAAGGAGCGGCGCGATACGTTGCAGCGGGCCAAGCGCAAGCTGCGCGAAGCGTTTGGACGAGAGCCGCGGTGAGGTGACCGGATGGCGGCGCCATCACGTGGCACGGCGCTTCAGTCGGCTCCAGGCTGAATGCCGAAGGCAGTCTGCACGGCTTCGTACCGCGAATTGACGTTCAGTTTTTCGAACACGTTCTTCATGTGCCATTTGACCGTCTCGGGTGCCAGATTCAATGATCGTCCGATTTCCTTGTTGGACAGCCCGCGAGCGACGTAGCCCAGTATTTCGAGTTCTCGCGCGCTCAGTGTGCCCGGCGTTATCTTCGTGTCGGCATAGCTCGACGAAGTAGATGGCGTGTTATCCGCCTCGTCGAAAGCCGACAGCACCGTGCCGATATACGTGGCGTGCCCGGTCGCGATTTCCGATGACGTGCGGCGAAAGCGTTCCAGTAACGCACGCATCGGCGGCCCCTCGTCCACGAAGCTATTGATCATCCCCATCGCGCCGCCGATCCGCAGCGCGTTTCCCAGCGCGGCGAACGCCTGTTCCGAAGCACCGTTCTGCTCATGCGCGAGAGAAAGCAGCAGCGAAACGACGGCCTCGGCATAGCGCCAGCCCAGTGCAACCAGATTGTCGAGTGAGCGCGAGAGAAAACCAACGGCGTCGCCGGCGGCATTCTCAGCGAGTAGAACGCGGGCTTGCAGCACGCAGTAGCTTGCCCACGTTTCCATCGCCGAGCCCCGTCGCCCTTCGCACATCATCGGTACACTCGCGCTCAGTTCGTCGGTGACCTGTCGCGCCTCGACCACCCTACTGTCGGCAAGCAGCTGTCTGACGGTTTCCGCATCGCACGCGAGCTTCAGACGCAACCATCGACGGGTTATCGCGAGCTGTCGACCGTCCTCGAGAACGGCGAGCGCCGGCCCTTTTTTGCCATCCCGCCACAGCAGGCGCGACGCGGTAAGCATATAGCGCATCAATGCGGCGAGCGGCGAAGTCTCCAGCGCGATGGTCATGCGACCGTCGATCAACTTGCGCGCCTTGGACAGCTCGTTGCACTCGTAGTAAATCGACGCAAGGCAACCGGCTACCGCGGCCGCGCCCGCCGACCACTCTCCTAGCTTGTCTTCGGAGTACCGCATCGCGACCTCCATCACCCGCCTCGCATCGGGAAGTTCGCCGTGTATCAGCGCGGCGATGCCGTACACCGCGTCGCGCAACATATCCGCGCTGTTCGGTTTCCGGCTGAGTCCCACCTGATCGACCCGCGCTCTCCATACGCGGGAGATGTAGGCGAACTGCCCTCTATACATCAAGCCGAAAATCTCCGCGCTTTGCCCGTAGTGGCGTACCCACGGTTCCGCAGGCGCCGTCGATGCCTCAACGGCACGCCCGAGTTCCAGCGCATGTTCGCTGTCGTCGTTCACGCAAGCGATCACCGCGTGGATCGCGTTGATCTCCGCCCATGCGACCTCGTCGGCTACCGACCGATCATCACGGGCCATTCGTTCGAACTCGTCGGCAATCTCGCCGATCTCCTTCGACGCGCGCGCGGTCTCAAGCGACATCGCGAGAGCCCAGGCTTTCACCAGACGCAAGCGCAGTCGACCCGCGATCACGTCCGGCGGCAGTTTGCGAATCCAGCCCGGCAGCCTGAACGGGTCGCCGCGTTGGAGCATCTCCATCGCACAGTTTTCGGCCCACTGCGCCGCCTGCCCGATGTCGCCCGCGGCCAGCGCATGTCGCACGGCTTCGCGCCACAGGCGAGCCCGCGCGAACCACAGGCTGGCCCGGCGATGCAGCAACGGAACCTGTCGTGGCGTCTGACGCATGAGACGGCGGCGAAGCGCATCGCTCAGCAATGCGTGATAGCGATACCAGTTCTGCGTCTCATCGAGCGGCCGGATGAACACGTTATGCCGCTCGAGCCAGTCCAGCTTTTCTCCGCTTTCGCCCTCACCGCCCATGACATCGTCGCACAGCGTCGCCGTAAGCCGCTCGAGAATCGACGTGTAAAGCAAAAACGTCAGCATGGGCGGCGGCAAATGCGCAAACACCGTATCGTTCAGGTAGCGATCGATGCCGAAGCGGGAACCGGCGAGATGACTGGCGAGCGCGGCCACGTCCTCGATCCGGGTCAGTCCGAGCGAAGCCAGTTGCAAACCGGCCACCCAGCCTTCGGTCGCGCTGTTCAACAACTCGACGCTGTTGCGGTTGAGCAGCGCGTTACCGGTGTGGTCGAAAAACGACTGAGCATCGTCGAGCGAAAAGCGCAGATCGTCGACATTCACACGCGAAAGTTTGTCGGGCGAGCGCAGCCCGCTCAGCGACAGCGCCGGTTCGCCGCGCGCGCCGAGCAGCACGTGCAGGTTGTCGGGCGCGTAGCGCAGCAGGCGCGACACGATCGCGAGAACGGGTTTCGCGCTCAGACGGTCGACGTCGTCGAGCACCAGGAAAACACCGCGGCCGTATGCGGCGATGCCATTGAGCAGCACTGAAATGACCGTTCTGACCGGCGTGTGTGCATCGTTATCGAGAAGTTGCTGTGCCTGCCACGCGATCTCCTTCGACGCGCGACAAAGCGCCGCAACCAGATAGGCCCCGAGTTGCTGCGGATCGTCGTCTTCTCCATCGAGACTGAGCCACGCAACGGGACGCTTCTTTCTCGTTTGCGCTTCGCTCCACGCAGCAAGCAAGGTCGTTTTGCCGAAACCCGCGGGCGCGGTCACGAGCGTAATGTGACGCGGACGTCGTTCATCGAGTCGCCGGAGCAATCCCGGCCGTTGCACGCAACCCGCGGGAAGACGCGGCGGCATCATCTTGGTCTGGATCAGCGACACGATCCATTCACGCTCGAAACTATCAGCGGTTGTATTCATGAGATGTCCTCTCACCGGCTATCCGTGAGAGGCATGGAGGGTCGTTGTGAATTTGCTTTCAAGATACGCCGAACCGTATGACGACTCAATGAGGAGCCGCACAACGAGGCGCGACCAGCGCAATCCGCTTCAGGTCGCTCATGGCCTCCTGTCGGATCGCTAGCGGAGATCGCTTTGCGCGCCCTGCTCGGACCTGTCCTTCTCCGCGACAGCGTCTTCCGGCTCGGCGCTCGCCGGCGCTTGCGCTTCCGCGCTGCCAGCAGCGACCTCGTCGAGCCGGTAGCCGTGCGTATAGACTGTCGTCAATCGCACGCCGTTGTCCGGATGCAGGGTCAGCTTGCGTCGCAGCCGGTAGATATGCGTGTCGATCGTGCGCGACGTACTATCCAGCTCGCGGCCCCACGCAAGCTTCGCCAGAAGGCGCTTGGAAACGACCCGTCCGAGGTTCGCGAAGAAATAGGCCGCCACGTCGAATTCCTTTTCCGTCAACAAGATCGATTCGCCGTGCAGAAAAACACTGCGCTGCGTGACGTCGAAGACATACGGCCCAACCGCGATTGCACTTTCCACCTTGATGCTGCGTCGTGTGCGACGCAACAGCGCGCCTACCCGTGCCCCCAGCTCTTTGGCCCGGAACGGCTTGACGACGTAGTCATCCGCGCCGGCGTCCAGCGCCTGCACGATGTCCACTTCCAGAAGCCGGCTGGTCACGAACAACACCGCGGGTTCGCGGCCCAGGTGACGGCGTATCCAGTACAGCACCTCGAAGCCGCTCATGCCCGGCAATTCCCAGTCGAGCACCACGAGATCGACCTCGTTGGCCTGAAGAAAACTGATTGCGTCCTTGCCCCGCTCGACCTTGTTTATTCGATGCCCGGATTGCCCGATCTCCCTTTCGACCGAATCAGCTTGCGCGGGATTGTCTTCCACCAACAGGATATTCATCTATCGCCTTTTTTCTTTCGCCCTGGCGACTTGAAGACCGGCCCGCTCGACAGATGCGGCGAAAGACATTCGCATCTGGAATTTCACTCACACGAGCAACCAGTTCAAACAGGACGAAAAAGCCAACATAGAAAATCGCATACGGCACCAGGTCGGCGTGAGCGGCCAGCGGCGCCGGCCCCGTATGCCTTGTGAATTTCGAGAAGAACGATAGAGCCAGTCGCTTTTCAAATCGCCCCCCTTTGGGAGGGGGGATTGTGTTTTCGAAGGGGGGGTCATATTGCACGATCACCCCCCCCCTTATCAGTGATTCGATCTGGCGCGCGAGCATCCGGCCGCGCGTCGGCGGCGATAATGCATCGGGATCGTCGCGGACATACAGCCGGTTTCCCCGTCGCGCTCGTACCGACGCCGCCCTTGACCTTCAGGTTGGCGGTCACGCGCGCGGAAAAGCCGATTGCAACGGCCGTGTAGCCCTTGTAGTTGCCCGAGCCGATTCCAACCGAGAGGGTCTTGCCGGGGTCGACGTCCGGGATCATCGTCAACGAGGTCGCGCCGGCGATGCCTGAATAGGCCTGGCGCGCCACCGCGTTCACCCCCTGCTGAACCGAGTCCAACCGCTGCATGTTGACCGCGTCGGTCGGACTGACGCCCGGCGCGACGTGCGAGATCGTCCGTTCGTGACCGAGCGAGCCGATCGACACCGAGTTCGCGTCGCTGGCGGCGGAGCCCGCACCGAGCGCGACCGAGTTGGGCGCGGCCGCAACCGCATTCGCGCCGAGCGCCGACGAACCCGCGCCGCTCGCCTGTGCGCCCGACCCCAGCGCAACGCTGGCGCCGACACCGCCGAGCGTCACGCTTGCATGGGACGCGTTGTCGTACAGCACCGCGTCGTTGTCTGCTGAAGCTGGTCGCGGTCGAGGTCGACAGCGAGGTCAACTGGCCGAAGAGCGACCCTGCATGCATGTTCATGTGGTTGCGCGTGCCGCCGGCGTGGCGCTCGGACGACTTCGCGGCAAACGCGCTCGCGCGCGGGGTCAACACGATGCCCGCATCCGCGTTCGCGGTCGATCGCTCGACGGTCGAGCACGGCGTGCGCATCAACCTCGCTTGCGCCGAGTCGCGCGAGCAGTTGACGCGTAGCCTGCAGATTCTCGCGCACACGCTGCGCGACCGGCCGCGCGCGCTGTTCGGCACGATCTAGCTAGCGGTGGAAGCGTGAAGCGGACCCGCTAGAATATGGCACCCCCTGCCCAGCCGAGCCGCCTTCATCCGATGACTCCGTCCGACGATTCAAGCCCTTCCTCGCGCACGCACGCCGCCGATGCGCTGTTCGCTTTCCTGAAGACGCTGCCGCTCGGCGACCGCTTGATCGAGGGCGGTTTCATGGCCGTGCAGGCCGTGGCGGGCGCGAGCCTCGCGTTCGGCATCGGTCGCACGCTGCACACCGAGCAGGCGTTCTGGGCCGCGATCACCGCGATCGCGGTGAGCCAGCATAGTTATATCGACACCCGCAAGCTGTCGCGCGACCAGTTCATCGGTGCGATGGTCGGCGGTATTTGCGGGCTGATCGGCACGCTCGCGGGCGGCGGCCATTTTGCCGCGTACGCGGCGACCGTGGCGGTCGCGATCCTGATCTGCTGGGTCGTCAACGTCGGCAGCGCAGCGCGCCTCGGCGGCATCACCGCGACGATCATGCTGCTGGCGCCAGGCATCGGCCCGGCGTGGGACAAGGCCTTTCTGCGGCTTGCCGAAGTGACGCTCGGCACGGTCTGCGCGCTCGTGGTCGCGCGACTGATGGCGTCGCTCGAAAGGCGCGCGTTCAGCAAGGGCGGACCGCCCAGATAGAATCACTCACGCGTTGCGTCTTTAGTCAGTCATCCAGAGCATTGTCCGTTGGTGTGCGGCGCCGGTAACGTCCCGGCGTCACACCGACGCTTTGCGCGAACGCCTTGCCGAACGCCGCCTCCGATTGATAGCCGACCGCCTCGCCGATGTCCGCCGCGCTGCGTTGTGTGCGCAACAGCAGATCGCTGGCGATCGCCATGCGAATCTGCGTCAGAAAATCCATCACGGTCACGCCCGCGCGCTCGTTGAAGTGGCGCGCGTAGGTCGCGCGCGACATCGCCGCGCGCTCGCCGAGTTCAGAGATCGTCCATGCGCGTTCGGGCGCGTCGAGCATGGCCTGCACCGATGCGCCGAGGCGTGCGTCCGTCAGCAACGCGAGCATCCCGGTGCCGTTCGCATTGCGCTCGCCGTGCACGCGCAGTGCCATCGCGAACAGCGCGTGGCTCAAGGCCGTCACGATCGCGAGCGCGCCAGGCTGACGCCGCTCCGCTTCGCCGCGCATCAGAGTGATCATCGTCTGCAACGCATCGAGCGTTTGCGCGTCCCCGAGCGATACGTGCAGCGGATCGGGCAGCACATTGAGCAGCAATGCCGATGAACCGGGTGCATAGACGAAGCGGCCGCACAGCAGATCGACGCCGTCATGAATCGCGGTGTCGTTGGGCGCGTGCGCGGCCGTGGCAGTGGTTTCGTGGCCATCGTTGCGCCGCACCGGCAGCATGCCGTCATGCCCGAGCGTCAACGGCAGGCCACCCGCCGAGCGCTTTACGTCGCGCATGCGATGCGCGGCGCCACGCGGAAACAGCATGAAATCGCCGGCCTGCAATTCGAGCGGCTCGCCGGCGGCGGTCTCGATCACACAGCTGCCGTCGAGCACCAGATGAAACGGCGCGACGCCGGCCTCCAGCGGCGCGTGATCGATGTCGAATGCGCCTGATAGCAGGCAGCGAAGATCGAGACTCGCTTGCGGCCGGGCAAGGTCGATCAGGCGACTGAGCGTGTCCATGAGACGAGCGCGCTAAAAGTTGAGTCGAATCAGTATTCAGGATATCGCGGCGCGGCGCAATACTTTGTCCCACGACGCCGGCAACCGCCGGCGCGCAACGGACCAAGGAGCACTGCCATGTTGAACTGGATCGATTACCGCAAGGAACTGTTCGGCCGTATCGGCGAAATGTCGAAGCTCGCGCCCGAAAGCGTGAAGGCGTATCAGGCGATGTCGAGCGCCGGTCAGAAGACCGACCTGCTCGGCGCGAAAACGCGCGAGCTGATTGCGCTCGCGGTAGCGGTCAGCCTGCGCTGTGACGGCTGTATCACGGTCCACACGGCCGAGGCGCTGAAGCACGGCGCGACCCGCGAGGAAATCGCCGAAGCGCTCGGCGTCGCGATGGCGATCAACGCGGGCGCGACGCTGGTGTATTCGGCGCGCACGCTGGACGCGGTCGCCGCGCATACGCAGGGGTAAGCGAGACTGATGATTAGACGCAGCGATCGCCAAGTCATCGTCCGTCCTTACGTGCCGCATCGACCCGTCATGTCCGGCGATGCGGCGCGCGGCCCTTGTTGCAGCGATCGATCAAACGCCTACCAGCCTGGTGACCGTTCCTCAGAACTGAATCGTCGTGCGCAAACCGGGAACTGCTTCGTTCTTGATGCGCTGGGTCGTTACGCGGAAATCTTCTCGTACAACGACAAGACGGAGACTTTCAGTCTCGCGGACGTCGAGACCTGAGCGAGTGCCGAAACGAAATGGCCGCGGAGAACCTGAGAGCGGTGAATCGTCTTCACGAGTTGGCGTTTTTTCCAGTCGACCGCCTCAGGCCCGCGCGCGCGAGCATGAAACTCGCGCGGCCCATCGATGAAGATTCGGGCTTCCAGGGCGAACGCGAGTACGCCGTCGCGTTATCGCTGCACGACGTGCCGAACCTCGGCCAGCTGCTGCCGGCGTTGCTCGCCCTGCCGCTCCAGCATCCAGCCGGGGTACTCCGCCGGCAGCGCGCTGACTTCGGCCAGCTTCGCGAGCTCATCGGCGGATAGCGCGACGTTGGTCGCCGCGATGTTGTCGTCGAGCTGCTCGATTTTCTTCGCGCCGACGATGACCGTGCTGACGACACGCTGATGCAGCAGCCACGCCAGCGCGATCTGCGCGACCGAGACGTTTTTCGCTGCAGCGATTTCGCGCATCACGTCGATGCAGTCATACGCGCGTTCGCGATCGACCGGCGGAAAATCGAAGTTCGTGCGACGGCTGCCCGCTTCGGCCTGCTGCTCGCGTCCGTATTTGCCGCTCAGCAAACCGCCCGCGAGCGGACTCCACACCATCAGGCCGAGGCCTTCGCTTTGCAGCATCGGCACGAGTTCGCGTTCGAGATCCCTGCCCGCGAGTGTGTAATACGCCTGCAGCGTTTCGAAGCGCGCGGTGCCGAGCCGCTCGGCGATGCCGAGCGCCTTCGCGATCTGCCACGCGGCCCAGTTCGACACGCCGACGTAGCGCACGTGGCCGTGCTGCACAAGCGTATCGAGCGCGCGCACGGTTTCTTCGATCGGCGTGGCCGGATCGAAACCGTGGATCTGATACAGGTCGACGTGATCGAGTTGCAGACGCTTCAGGCTCGCCTTGATGCCGTCGAGGATGTGATAGCGCGACGCGCCGCGCGCGTTTGCGAACTCGCCGGTCTGGCCGAACACCTTGGTCGCGATCACGACCTTGTCGCGCGGTACTTGCAGATTCTTCAGCGCCTGGCCGGTGATCTGCTCGGACAGGCCGCCCGCGTAAACGTCGGCGGTGTCGATGAAATTGATGCCCGCGTCGAGCGCCCGGCCGACCAGCCGCTCCGCGTCGTTCTGCTGCAGATCGCCGATCTGCCGCCAGATGCCTTCGCCACCGCCGAAGGTCATCGTGCCCAAACACAACTCTGAAACAAACACACCGGTACGGCCCAACTGGTTATATCGCATCGTCGACGCTCCATCGTGGGTGCAGGAAGAGTCGTCAAGCGTACTGCAATTGGCGGAGGTTGGTAGGCGTGGCACACACGCCGCAAAAGACTACGAATTCCAGCAGCGGCGCGAAGCCCGATGCGCCGCGCACGAGCGGCGAAAACCTGCGAGACTGACGGCTATTGCGCCGTCAGCGTGGAATGACCCACCACCGCCAAACCGGTCGACATTGCCCGGCACCGACTGGATATCCCCCGCGCCGCCCTCATCTGCACAAGCATGACTTCGGCAAAGACTTCCGCCGCACTCGACGCGGCGCCCCGCTCCCGCAAGGCCCGCTCCACCGCGAGCGCGGCGCGCGCCGCCGCGCCAGCCTTACCGCCAGCCCAGCAGGCGCTCGACGGCTTTCACCCTGCCGTCGCCAACTGGTTCCAGCAAACCTTCGCCGCTCCGACCGACGCACAAACCGCCGCGTGGCCGCAGATCCGTAGCGGCCGCTCGACGCTGGTCGCCGCGCCGACGGGCTCCGGCAAGACGCTGACCGCATTCCTGTCCGCGCTGAACGACCTGGTCTCGCAAGGCCTCGCGAACGGCGGCACGCTGCCCGACGAAACGCTGGTCGTCTACGTGTCGCCGCTGAAGGCGCTTTCGAACGACATCCGCGTGAATCTGCAACTGCCGCTGCAAGGCATCGCCGCCGAACTCGACAGGCTCGGCCTGCCGCCGCTCGACATTCGCACCGCGGTGCGCACCGGCGACACCACGCAGCAGGAACGCAATGCGTTGAAAAAGCGTGCGCCGCACATTCTCGTGACGACGCCCGAGTCGCTGTACGTGCTGCTCGGCTCGGATTCTGGCCGCCGCATGCTGGCAACGGTGCGCACGGTGATCGTCGATGAGATCCATGCGCTCGCCGGCAGCAAGCGCGGCAGTCATCTCGCGCTGAGCCTCGAACGGCTCGACGCCCTCTGCGCCCGGCGCCTGCCGCGCATCGGGCTGTCGGCGACGCAAAAGCCGGTCAGCGCGGTCGCGCGGTTTCTGGTCGGCGGCGCGAGCCTCGAGAGCGACGTACCGGCCGAGTGCGCGGTGATCGACGTCGGCCACGTCCGCGCGCGCGACCTCGCGCTCGAGATCCCGCCGGTGCCGCTCGAAGCGGTGATGGCCAACGAAGTGTGGGAGCGCGTCTACGACCGGCTCGCCGAGCTGGTCGCGCAGCACCGCACGACGCTGATCTTCGTCAACACGCGCCGGATGGCCGAGCGCGCCGCGCGTCATCTGACCGAGCGGCTCGGCAAGGACGCGGTCGCCGCGCATCACGGCAGTCTCGCGAAAGAACATCGTTTCGACGCCGAACAGCGCCTGAAGCGCGGCGAACTGCGCGTGCTGATCGCGACCGCTTCGCTCGAACTCGGCATCGATATCGGCGACGTCGACCTCGTCTGCCAGATGGGTTCGCCACGCGCGATCGCGCCGTTCCTGCAACGCGTCGGCCGCTCGGGCCACCACGTCGGCGGCATGCCGAAGGGGCGGCTCTTTCCCGCCTCGCGCGACGACCTGCTCGAATGCGCGGCGCTGCTCGATTGCGTGCGGCGTGGCGAACTCGATGCGCTACGCATCCCGCGCGCGCCGCTCGACGTGCTCGCGCAGCAGATCGTCGCGGAAGTGTCGAGCGCCGAGTGGAGCGAGGATGCGCTGTTCGACATGCTGCGGCGCGCAGCGCCGTACGCGGATCTGTCGCGCGAGCAATACGACGCGGTGCTGCGCATGCTCGCCGAGGGCTACACGAGCCGCCACGGTCCGCGTGCCGCGTACGTGCATCGCGATGCGGTAAGCGGCACGCTGCGCGGCCGGCGCGGCGGCAAGCTGGTCGCCGTAACGTCGGGCGGCACGATCCCCGAAAACGCCGATTACGCCGTCGTGCTCGAACCGCAGGCGATCAATATCGGCACCGTCAACGAGGACTTCGCGGTCGAAAGTCTCGCCGGCGATGTGTTCCAGCTCGGCAACGCGTCGTACCGGATTCTGCGAATCGAGAGTGGCCGGGTGCGGGTCGAGGACGCACAAGGGCAACCGCCGAACATTCCGTTCTGGCTCGGCGAGGCGCCGGGGCGCAGCGACGAGCTGTCTTTCGCGGTCACGAGATTGCGGGAGCAGGTCGAGCGTTTGCTGACGCAGGGCGAGCCGGCGTCACACGCGGTTGCGTCGGTGCCAATCGCCGCGGCGCAATTCGAAGCAGCCGCAACGCGCGCGAAATCCGCGGCAAAGAGAGGACGCAAAGCCAAAGCTGCCGTGGCGCAGAGCGCGACGCAGACCACAACGGCGTCCGCAACCGCCGCAGCCACGTTGCCCGCGAGCGAAGCCGAACCCACGGCCGCGCGCCTCGACCGCGCCATCGCCTGGCTCGCCGACGAGCTCGCGCTCGACGAGTCCGCCGCGCGCCAGATCGTCGAATACCTGGCGCGTGCCCGCGCCGCGCTCGGCGTACTGCCGACGCAGAGCACGCTGGTGATGGAGCGCTTCTTCGACGAATCGGGCGGCACCCAGCTCGTGATCCACTCGCCGTTCGGCAGCCGCGTGAACCGCGCGTGGGGGCTCGCGCTGCGCAAGCGCTTCTGCCGCAGCTTCAACTTCGAGTTGCAGGCCGCCGCCACCGAAGACGCGATCGTGCTGTCGCTGACCGGCAGCCACTCGTTCGTGCTCGACGAGGTCTGGCGCTATCTGCACTCGAACAGCGCCGAACATCTGCTGATCCAGGCACTGCTCGATGCGCCATTGTTCGGCGTGCGCTGGCGCTGGAACGCGACGACCGCGCTCGGCCTGCCGCGCTACACGGGCGGCCGCAAGACCGCGCCGCAACTGCAGCGCATGCGCAGCGAGGACCTGCTCGCGAGCGTGTTTCCCGAGCAGGCCGCGTGTCTGGAGAACGTCGTCGGCGAACGCGAGGTGCCGCGCCACCCCTTAGTCGACCAAACCATCGACGACTGTCTGCACGACGCGATGGACAGCGAACGCTGGCTCGCGCTGCTGCGCCGCATCGAGCGCGGCGAGTTGCGGCTCGTCGCGCGTGATCTGCCGGCGCCGTCACCGCTCTCCGCCGAAATCCTGACCGCGAAGCCCTACGCGTATCTCGACGACGCGCCGATCGAGGAGCGCCGCACCCAGGCGGTGCTGAACCGCCGCTGGACGGACCCTGAAAGCGCCGACGATCTTGGCGCGCTCGACGCCGCCGCGATCGACAGCGTGCGCGACGAGGCGTGGCCGCAGGCGCGCAACGCCGACGAAATGCACGAAGCGCTGACGGGCCTCGCGTGCATCACCGGGGCCGAGGCGTTCGCGCACGACGATTGGCCGACGCTGCTTGCGGCGTTGGCGAAAGCCGGCCGGGCGACGCGCTTGCCGCTGGCCGCGCAAGCCAACGCGAGCTCGGGCAACGACAACGCCAGCGACAGCGCACTGTGGCTGCCCGCCGAACGCCTCACCTGTTTCGAAGCGCTCTACCCCTGCATCGCGCGCAATCGCTACACGCCGCCGCTGAGCGCCCCGAAGGGCTACACCGAGAGCTGGAGCGCCGACGACGCGCTCGTCGACGTGTTGCGCGCGCGGCTGACCGGCTTCGGCCCGCTGACGGTCGAGGCGATCGCGCGTCCGCTCGGTTTGCCGGCCGACCGGATCGAACAGGCGCTGATCCGGCTCGAGGCCGAAGGCTATCTGTTGCGCGGCCGCTTCACGCCGCACACGAGCGACGAGGAATGGTGCGAACGACACCTGCTCGCACGCATCCACCGCTACACGGTGAGGCGGCTGCGGCGTGAGATCGAGCCGGTCGAGCGGCACGACTTCATGCGCTTCCTGTTCGAATGGCAGCATCTGACGCCGACGTCGCGCGCCGAAGGCCGCGACGCGCTCACCGCCGCGCTCGACCAGCTCGAAGGCTTCCAGGCCGCGGCCGGCGCGTGGGAGGAAGACATCCTGCCCGCGCGCGTGCGTACCTACACCAGCAGTTCGCTCGATGAGCTATGCCGCGCCGGCAAGATCGTCTGGACCCGCTTGACCGAGCGGGCGCGCGGCGCCGCCGGTCCGGTCCGCGGCACGCCGATCGTGCTGCTGCCGCGCGTCCAGCTGCGTGCGTGGCGCGCGCTGCTCGATCCGGCGCGCCAGGTCGAGTTGTCGGCGCTCGCGCAAAGCGTGCACGACACCCTCGCGCAACACGGCGCGATGTTCTTCGACGAACTGCTCGCCGAGGTGCGCGTGCTGCGCATGGAGCTCGAAAACGCGCTCGGCGAGCTGGTCGCGGCCGGCCTCGCGAACTCCGACAGCTTCGCGGGCTTGCGCGCGTTGCTGAAGCCAGTCGCCAAACGCAACGCGTTTTCCAGCAGCCGGCGCGCGCGAGCGAGCGCGCTGATCGGCGGCATGGACGACGCGGGGCGCTGGGCGCTCGTAAGCCGTCCGTCCGCCGTCGCGCCGGAAAATCCCCCCGAACGGCGGCGCCAGTTGCCGCCCGAGGCGCTCGAACACGTCGCAATGACGTTGCTGCGCCGCTACGGTGTCGTGTTCTGGCGCGTGCTCGAACGCGAGGCCGAATGGCTTCCGCCGTGGCGCGATCTGCTGCGCGTTCTGCAGAGGCTCGAGGCGCGCGGCGTGATCCGCGGCGGGCGGTTCGTCAACGGACTCGCGGGCGAGCAGTTCGCGCTGCCCGAGGCGATTCCGCTGCTGCGCGAGGTGCGCCGGCAGCCGAACGACGGTGCTCTTATCTGCGTTGCTGGGACCGATCCGCTGAATCTCGTCGGCACGCTGCTGGTCGGCGACAAGGTGCCGGCCGTGACCGGAAACCGCGTGCTGTATCGCGACGGCGTGGTGGCGGCCGCGCTGGTGGCCGGCAAGTTCCGGTTCGACGCGGCGCTCGACGCCAACCCGCCCGAACGCGAACGCGCCCGCGCGCTGCTGGCGCGCCGCCTCTAGCGACGTCATCGTGGCGTCGTTCTGGCGGGTAATAATCGCGCCGCGCGCGGCCGCGCCGGCCCATACTCATGGTTAGCAAAACGTTAATGATTCTTCGCTCGAATTGTCACGCTTAGATACAATGAGGCAGTTTCACTTTAGTATGAGGAAGACTGTCTGCCGCCGCCCGCCTTGATAGGACCGCCGGCACACTCCGGGGATTTCATGAGCGACCAGCTACACGACCAGGTGCTTCACGCGCGGTTCGGCACGAGCAGCCCTTGCTGGCGCCTGGCGGCCGCCAGCGACACGCTGGAACTCGTGCCTGCGCACGGCCACGCGGCTGTCGGCGTCGCCATTTCCCTCACCTCCTCTCAAGCTTCCCAAGTCCGCGCGCTGAGCGGCGTGACCTCCCACGTCGTCGTCGACGTTCAGTTGGACGCCGCGCCGCTGCGGCTGCATCTGGTCGGCAAGAAACTCGATTGTCATCGCTGGGGCGGCACCGCGTCGGCCGATGGCGACACCGAATCCGTCGCGCGAGCGCTGCTGCACGGTCTGTCGTTCGCTGAACAGGTCGTCTCGGAGGTCAATTCGGTCGTCGTGATCGTCGACCGGAACGGCCGGATACAGCGCTTCAACCGGCTCGCCGAGGAGCTGACCGGACTCAGGGAAGAGGACATCATCGGCCGTAGCGTCTGGACGTTGTTCATGTCGTCCGACGACGGCGGGGTCTCGAACGAGGTCAGCGCGAACTTTTTCAATCGTGGCGAACCGTACGAGATCGAACGGCGCATCAACACGGTGCACGGCGAACGGCTGTTCCTGTTTCGCAACAAATTCGTGCGCAGCGGCAGCGGCATCGAAGAGCAGTTCCTGATCTGCTCGGGCACCGACATCACCGAGCAACGGCTCGCGCAGGACCGCCTGATCGAGCAGGCCACCACCGACCCGCTCACTGGCCTCGCCAATCGCAACGCGATCCAGGAGCGCATCCAGATCGCGATCGAACTGGCGGCGCCGGGCGAAACCGTCGGCGTCCTGTTTCTCGATCTCGACAACTTCAAGAAGGTCAACGATCACTACGGCCACGTGTTCGGCGACCGCCTGATCTGCGACGTGTCGGACGCGATCCGCGACTGCCTGAATCCGGGCGACTCGCTCGCGCGTCTGGGCGGCGACGAATTCATCGTGCTCGCGGCGAAGGGCTCCGCGCACGACCTGGAAAACACCGCGCAGCGCATTCTCGATCGTATGCGCGTGCCGTTCGCTGTCGGGCTCGTCGAGGTCTATACCGGCTGCTCGATCGGCATCGCGCGTTCGCCCGAGCATGGCGAAACCCTCGAATCGCTGATCCGTTCGGCCGACACGGCGATGTACGTCGCGAAGGACGAAGGCAAGCGCACGCATCGCGTGTTCTCGCCGGACATGAATCGCCGCGTCGCGGAGTTCATGTGGCTCGACACGAATCTGCGCCGCGGACTCGAGGAAGGCCAGTTGGCGCTGCACTATCAGCCGAAGCTGAACCTCGCGACGGGCGCCGTGCAAGGCGCCGAAGCGCTGGTGCGCTGGAATTCGCCGGAGCGCGGCCAGATCATGCCGGCGGAATTCATCCGTTATGCCGAGGAATCCGGACTGATCGGCGTGCTCGGCCGCTGGGTGATGGAAACCGCAGCGAAACAGGCGGCCCGCTGGAAAGCGGCCGGCTATGACCTGCGCGTCGCGATCAACGTGTCGGCGCGACAACTCACGGATACCGCAGTGGTCCGCCATTTCACCGAGGCATTGCAGCACGCGAGTCTCGATCCATGCCTCGTCGACCTCGAACTGACCGAGAGCTGCCTGATCGAAAACGAAGCGGCCGCGATCGAGCTGATCAAGCAGTTCCGCCAACTCGGCGCGCAGGTGCATCTCGACGACTTCGGCACCGGCTACTCGTCGCTGTCGCAACTCGGCCGTATTCCGCTCGACGTGATCAAGCTCGACCGCAGCTTCACGGGCTCGATCCACGCGGATATGAAGGCACAGGCGCTGGTGCGCTCGATGGTCGCCGTCGCGCAGGAGCTCGATTTCCAGGTGGTCGCCGAAGGGATCGAAACCGAGGCGGAAGAAGCCTTCATGAAGGGGCTCGGCGTCGATTACGTGCAGGGCTTCCTGTACGCGAAGCCGATGCCCGCCACCGAGTTCGAGCGCTGGCTGCTCGATAGGCGCAGCAAGCTCAGGCTGATCGCCTGAGCCCTGCTGTCGCGCGCTTCAGCCGAGGCGCGCGGACCAACCACCCACTTCGTCTTCATCCATCCCGACGGCGCGCGCCGCGCAGTGGATTTGCGTCAACGTAGCCGCGTCGATCGGAATGCCGGCGGCCTCGCGCTGCGCGCGCGTCACGCGCTCGGGCTCGCCGGGTTCGTAGATGCGCTCCGCGCCCGCCGCGAGCGGCGACGCCTTCACCCACGCGAGGAACGCATCGGCTTCGGCTTGCGCATCGGGCGCGTCGAATGCGGTCGGATCGATGATCACCGATAGCATGCAGTTGATGATCGCGTGCGTGGTACCGAGCGTGTCCGCATGCGTCGTGAAGCCGCCCGACAGCGCGCCGCCGAAAATCTCGCAGATCGCCGCGAGCCCGAAACCCTTGTAGCCGCCGAACGGCGTCAGCGCGCCGAACGGCGCTTCGTGCATGACTTTCGGTTCGAGCGTCGGCATGCCTTCGTGATCGATCAGCGCGCCGGGTGGCGTGTGCTTGCCCTGGTTATAAGCGACGCGCGTCTTGCCGAACGCGATCGTGCTGGTCGCGAAGTCGAGCACCAGCGGTGGCTTGCCGGGCCGCGGATAAGCGGCGCAGAACGGATTCGTGCCGATGCGCCGGTCCGCGCCGCCGAATGGCGCGACGAGCGGATCGCCCGCCACGTTGACGAAGTGAAACGACACCAGCCCGGCGCGCGCGCACTGCTCGGCCCAATGCCCGATGCGGCCGATATGATGCGCGCCGCGCAAGCCCACCGCGCAGACGCCAAGCCGCCGCGCGCGCTCGATGCCCCGCTCCATCGCCTCGAACGCGATCACCTGACCGAAGCCCTTGCCGCCTTCGACGGTCAGTACCGCGCCCGCGTCCTTCACGACATCGGCGTGTCGATTCAGTTGCAGTTGCTGGTCGGCGAGCGATTCGACATAGCGCGGGATCATGCCGACGCCGTGCGAGTCGTGCCCGGTCAGATTCGCGGCCACCAGATGATCGGCCACCAGCTCCGCTTCGCGCGGCGTACTGCCCGCTCGCTCCCAGATCGCCCTGACGTAGGCATGCAGTTGATCGGCCGGAATCCGGAGCGTGGTGGTTTGGGCAGTCTGGGAGTCGGTCATTCAGCGTGTCGGTGAGATTCGAACGGAAGGAATGAAACGGCGGGAAAAACAGCTGCATCAAAGCAGCATCGATAAACAGCGGGCCCGGGTCACGCCCGAGCCCCACTCAAACGAAACCAGAACTCACGGCGCCGCGGCAATCACTTCGGCAACCGCGGCCGTCAGCTTCTTGCCGTACGGCACGTGCAGGAACTCGTTCGGCCCATGTGCGTTCGACTTCGGCCCGAGCACGCCGCACACCATGAACTGCGACTTCGGGAAGCCCGCCTTCAGCACGTTCATCAACGGGATCGTGCCGCCGAGACCCATGTAGGCCGCGTCGGCGCCGAAGTGCTGACGCGACGCATCGTTGAGCGCGGTGGCGAGCCACGGCGCGACCTCCGGTGCGTTCCAGCCGCTCGCCGCGCCCGCATCCGGCTTGAACGTGACCTTCGCGTTGTACGGCGGATCGAATTCGAGCAGCGCCTTCAGTTCGGCGACCGCCTTCTCCGCTTCGATGGTCGGCGGCAGTCGCAGCGACAGCTTGAACGCCGTGCGCGGACGCAGCACGTTGCCGGCGTCGGCGAGCGCGGGCAAGCCAGCCGCGCCCGTCACCGACAGCGACGGACGCCACGTCGAATTGAGCAGCGCCTCGCGCGGATCGGTCGTGGTGGGCAGCACCTGACGGCCGTCCTGGCCGCACGCCCACGGCATCTTCTTCCAGACGTCATCGCCGAGAATCTTTGCGGCGGCCTCCGCTTCGCGCAGACGATCGGCCGGCACCGTGCAGTGGAAGCCCTTCGGCAGCAGCGTGCCGTTCGCGGAGTCTTCGAGACGGTCGAACAGCTGCCGCATGATGCGGAAGCTCGACGGTACGATGCCGCCGTAGACGCCCGAGTGAATCCCTTCGTCGAGCACCTGCACTTCGAGATCGCCGCCGACGAGTCCGCGCAGCGACGTAGTCAGCCACAGCTGATCGTAATTGCCCGCGCCCGAGTCGAGACACACGACGAGCCCGACATTGCCGAGCCGCTCGCGCAGCGCGTCGACGTAGGGCAGCAGATCGTAGCTGCCCGACTCCTCGCAGGTTTCGATCAGCCCGACGCAGCGCGGACGCTCGACACCCTGTGCATCGAGCGCGGCGAGCGCCGTCAGGCTCGCATAGATCGCGTAGCCGTCGTCCGCGCCGCCGCGGCCGTAGAGCTTGCCGTCTTCGAACTTCGGCGTCCACGGACCGAGGTCGTTGCGCCAGCCATCGAACTCGGGCTGCTTGTCGAGGTGGCCATAGAGCACGATGGTTTCGTCGCTGCCCGAGCGCGTCGCGGCCGTCTCGAAGAAGATCACCGGCGTGCGGCCCGGCAGCCGGATCACCTCGAGCTTCAGGCCGCGCACCGGTTGCTGCTCGGCCCATTGCGCGGCGTCGGTGATCACGCGCTCCAGATAACCGTGTTTCGCCCAGTCGGGATCGAACGCCGGACTCTTGGCCGGCACCGCGATGTAGTCCGTCAGCGCGGGCACGATCTCGTCGTTCCACTTGCGCTCGACGAATTCTCGTAGCGTGTCCGGGTTGAGTTGAGCCTGCTGGGTCGTGTCGTCGGTGATCATGATCGGGTCCGTGAAGTACTGTTCGGTCGAAACGATCATGATAGTCCCGATGCGTGTCGGGCTGAACCCCTTGCGGTGATTGGGGTGGAGACTGGAACGCGCAGGTGCGAGGCGCGCGGCCGCCATTCGCGCGACAATCGCTATATGCATCGCGCATCAGGAGCTTGTATGGGTGGCAACGTGGCCGTTCAGGCCATCGGCGCGGCGTTCGCGCTGGCGCTGTATTTTCTGCCGGCGATCATCGCGGACCGGCGCAAGCGCCGCGACGTGCTGACGCTCGCGCTCTTCAATGCCTGCCTCGGCTGGACCGTGCTCGGCTGGGTGCTCGCGCTGTATTGGGCGCTACAGCCGAATCCGGCGGAGAGCCTCGCGCGGGACGTCGTGGAGACACGCAAGGTGTCGACCTTGCGTGCGTTTTCATCGGCGCTGACGCTGCGCGTGCGGCGACGCGAAGCCGCGCGCGAGCGGCCCAAGCGCTGAAACGATTCGGGCGGCTCGAGCAAGACGAGCAACAAACGAACAACAGGAAACCGATTGATTGACGTGCACGGGCGTCACTCAGGGGCGTCACTCGGGGCGTCACTCAGGCCGCGCGCCCGATGCGACTCCACTGTACCGAGCCCGCCGGAATGGAGCGCGGCTCCGCCCGCACGGCTTGCGCCGCAAAGCTTTCGTGACGCAGTTCGCCGTGTTCGTCGAACCACTCGCAGATCACCCAGTCGCCGGGATTCAGCGCGACCGGACCTGCGTACGTCACGGTCATGCGCGGGCCTCCTTCTTTTAACTTTACGACGTCGCCCACATTGAAGGCGGCGGATGTTGTCTGGAATGCGTCAATGGTAGCGGTCAGCATATTGGGTCCCCCTATCTTGAGCGTTTATTAAGTTGAGCCCGGCTTTATCGACTCCGACCTGTTGAACGTAAACTCTAAAGTTAAGACAGATTAACAATCGAATTTAAACGCGGCAAGCGCTTTTTTATTGATACCGTTTTCACTAGGCTCGCAGTCCATGCTCGCTGGCTAAAGTTCCCGGCATTACCGAAAACAATCATCGCGACACCTTGCGGCTAACCCTATGTGCGCTACCGCACAGACGCAACACTTACTGCAGGCCGTTTGCAGGCCGGTAGAAAATGCGAGGCCGGTTTCGTCTGATTAGAAAAGCTAAGGCGATGTCGTCGAGCCGTTAATCGGATGAGCCAGTTTGATCTAAATCAGAATTACCTGTGAACGAGCAGATCGCCGGTAAATACCATGCAGTTCGTTATACCGCTTCGTTCAAATTGAAGGATTTTTCAGCGAGCCAACAAATGAAAACGATTACCAGCGGATTAATTTCAAACTGCGGGGGCGACTGAGCGCCGCACGCCTTTCTGATGACGCACCAGCAGCACGCTAAGGCCGATACACACGAACATCAGCACGGCATTGATAGCGAGGCTCAGCTGGAACGCGTGCGCATAAGAGGCGGCTGCCGAACTGCCGCCGAGCGCCCCGAAGAACGCGCCGCTGATCGCCGCGGTGCCGAACGCGGAGCCGATCTGCAACGTCGACGAGACCACACCCGATGCAAGCCCGGCCTTCTCGGGCACCACCTCCTGCAGCACGATGCGCATGATCGACGGCAACAGCAGACCATGTCCGACGCCCGCACACACTAGCCCGCAGAAGAACAGCAGATCGGGCGTCGCGGATTGGGTCGCGGACCAGCCGGTCACCGTGAAGCCCAGCGTCATCATCGAGAAACCGAGCGTCAGTACATGGGCGCCGATGCGCTTGACCACGGCCGGCGACGTCAACGGCCCGATCACGAAGCCGAGCGCGAACGGCATGATCGCGATGCCCGACGCGAGCGGCGTCCAGTGCAGGCCGGTTTGCAGATAGATGCCGTAGGTCAGGAAGAACGCGCTATTGCAATAGAACAGGAACGCGAGCACGAGACCGAGCGCAAACGCGCGATTGCGGAACAGTTGCAGATCGACGAGCGGATGCCCGCCAGCGCGCTCGACGCGCCGCTCGGTCGCGACGAACAGCGCGAACACCGGCACCGCGAGTGCGAACATGGCGAAGGTCCACGCGGGCCAGCCGGCTTCACGGCCATGCGTCATCGGATAGATGACGAGCAGCAGCACCGCCGACAGCAGCGCGACGCCCTTCAGATCGACGCCGGTATGCGTGGCCGGCTGGTTCTCCGGCACGAACTTCCATGTGCCGATGAACGCCGCGATGCCGATCGGGATGTTGATCAGGAAGATCACGCGCCAGTCGAGCCCGAACGGGTGATACGTGATCAGCGCGCCGCCGCCGAGTTGCCCGACGATCGACGACAAGCCGAACACGAAGCCATACAGACTCATCACGCGCGTCTGCTGATGCAACGGCACGACCGCACGAATCGTCGCGAGCACTTGCGGCGCCATCACCGCGGCCGCGATGCCTTGCACGATGCGCGAGATCACGAGCATGTGGCCGCTCGTCGCGAAGCCGCACAACGCCGACGCGATCACGAAAGCCGCCATGCCCGTCATGAACATGCGACGGCGGCCGAACAGATCGCCAAGGCGGCCCCCCGTGATCAGCAGCACCGCGTAGGCGGACGCATAAGCCGACACGACGAGTTGCAGTTGCGCGTCGCTCGCGTTGAGGCCCGTGTGAATCGACGGCAGCGCCAGATTGACGATGAAGTAATCGAGCGGGGCGAGAAAGGCGCCGACGAACAGCACGGCGAGCGCGAGCGCCTGGCGCTGAAAGCCGGGCGCCGACGCTTTGGCGGCGACAGCCATGCCGGCCATCGCCGGGCCGGGACCGGTCACGGCTGCGCTCGCCGCGCAGCTGACGGATCCACCGAATGCCGCCGGAGCGGACTTGATTGCCTCAGGTTTCATGACCGATCGTTCAAAAATTGGTTAAAAAATTTTTGCGCCACTCCTCGCGGACGAGGCGTTACACCAGCGCGCGCATCGCCACATCGACGATACCGATCAGCGCATCTTGCTGATGCGCGACCCGCCCCATGACCCGCAAGCCCTGCATCACGCATAACAGGAAATCGCCGACGGCTTTTTCGTCGAGCGTCGAATCGAATGCGCCGCTCGCCTGACCGCGGATCACCGCCGCAGCGAGCAAAGTCGCCATGCGGCGCTGAATCGCGGCGACGCGCGCGCGCAGCACTTCGTCATCGGGCTGCATTTCGAGCGTCGTATTCGTAATGAAACAGCTGCGCCGGCCGCTCAATGCGCAGGACACCCTCGCGTAGTGCAGCAGCGCGTCGCGCAGCGCCTGCTCCGGCTCGGTCGTCGCGCTCAGTCGCTGCGCAAGCCGCGCGACCGCGCCTTCCGAGTAATGATCCAGCGCGGCGAGCATGATGCCGTGCTTGTCGCCGAACACGCCGTACAGGCTGCCGCGCAGCAGGCCGGTGGCCTTGCACAGATCGTCGATCGACGTCGCGTGGTAGCCGTGATCCCAGAACACCTGGCTCGCGTTCGCCAGCACGGTGGCCGTGTCGAACTCGCGCGGACGGCCGCGCTGACATGTTTCGCCAGATTTTTTCGCGGCTTGCTTTGAATGACTCAATTGCGATGACCTTGTTGCCTGGTTGCGTCGGTCCGTTGATATTATGACTGGATGTTCAATAAATCAAGGATGCATTCCGTAGGCCTACTCGCGCCGGGGTCATCCGTTCATTCGAAAACCGGCATCAAAAAAACCGGCGGCGGACATGGCCCGTCGCCGGCTTCGTTGCGCGCTCACAGTGACTGCAGAGGCTCAGGTCTCGAGCTTCGCATCCATCGTAATCGTCGCATTCAGCACCTTCGACACTGGGCACCCGGCCTTCGCGTCCGCGGTGGCTTTGTCGAACGCGGCCTTGTCTCCGCCCGGAATCTTCACGGTCACGTCGAGATGCACTGCGGTGATCGCGAAGCCGCCGCCGTCCTTGTCGAGCGTGACGGTGGCCGTGGTGCCGATGCGCTCCGGCGTGATGTTGGCCTTGCCCAGCTCCGCCGACAACGCCATCGAGAAACATCCCGCATGCGCAGCCGCGATCAGTTCTTCCGGATTCGTGCCGATGCCGTCCGCGAAGCGCGTCGCGAACGAGTACTGGGTGTCCTTCAGGACGCCGCTGTCGGTGGAAATCGAGCCCTTGCCGTTCTGCAGGCCGCCTTGCCAGACTGCCGATGCCTTGCGCTTCATTGCTCTCTCCTGTTTGTGCCTTGCCGCGCACGCTGCTCGACCAAAGATGATGCCCGCCGCGGCGGTCCGCCCGGATGTGTCCGCGCCTGGGCATCGGTCGCAGGTGCCGCGCGGCTTGCAGGCGCGGGCTTGGACCGGATTTCATCATAGGCGCTTCCGCGTCCCGGCGCGGAAAAGCGCCTTTTTCACTATCTCAAAACTGGCAACAATATTTCGCCAGAAAGCCGCTTTTTTGCTGACCTCGTAAGAAATAGACTGCGTTCAACGGATCGGGGAACGCGGTTCACACCGATCCACCATACAATCAATTGGAGGTCGTCATGAAATCGCTTCTTTCCGCAGTCGTCGTCGCATCCGCTCTTATCGTTCCGGCACTGTCGTTCGCCCAGCAGGCAAACGGTCCGGTCACGCGCGCTCAGGTGCGCGCCGAACTCGTAGCCGCGCAAAAAGCAGGCCTCCTGAACCAGAACGACACCACCTATCCGAAGGCCGTGCCCCAGGACTCGACGATCGTCACCGCTTCGGCGCAAGGTTCGCAAGACGTCGGCGGCGCGAAGGCCAGTTCGTCGGACGCGGGCGCGCCGGCGACGGTGCAGCAACGTCTCTTTTCGACGTATCGCGGTAACTGAGCGCGGAAACTGAGCGTGGTAACTGATCGTGATAACTGAGCGCGCAAGTCGTTAACGCAGCGCGCAGTAAAAAGCCCCGGTTGCGAAGTTCGGCAACCGGGGCTTTTCGTTGGCGCGCGCGGCGCTGCTGCGCAGCCGCTCGTTGGCAAAAGCGCTATTCGGGAAACGGCAGGCTTTGCTGCCCCAATGCGCGCATGTCGAACACGTTCAGCGTCATCGCGACCAGCGCGTAGTAGCCGAGCAGGCCGACCAGGTTGATCACGACCTGATGCCCGAAACGCCCGACCGCCTGCGCATACGTCGCGGCCGTCACGCGCTTCGTCTCGTACAGTTCGCTCGCGAAGTCGTAGATCAGCGCGTCGTCGGCATCGGCGAACTCGGGGCGGCGCCCCTGGCGGATCGCCTCGGCGTCCGCTTCGCCGACGCCCGCCTGCAGCGCGATCGGATAGTGGATGTACCACTCCGCCTGGGCCTGCCAGCGCGAAGCGGTCACCAGAATCGCGAGTTCCGACAGCCGCAGCGGCAGCCCGGTCTGGTAGCGGCAAAACGCGCCGAGGCGTTGCGCGTGCTGCGCGAGACCGGGGCTGTGAATCCAGCCGAGGAACGGCCCATTCAGGTTGCCGCGCGGGCCGGACAGGATTTCGTCGAGCACCGCCTTCTGTTCGGGCGTGGCAGTGGACATGTCGAAGTGAGGCAAGCGCTCGGTCATCATCGTTCTCGCAAAAGGCGGTGGATCGAATCTCAGCGGGCGGCGAGCGACGCGCCGATCGCATCGCTGAGGCGGCTGACGATCTCGTCGATGTCGCGCTCCGTGCAGATGAACGGCGGCGCGAGCAGCACGTGGTCGCCGCTCTTGCCGTCGACGGTCCCGCCCATCGGATACACCATCAGGCCGCGCGCGAACGCTTCGCGTTTGATCGTCGCGTGCAGTTTCAGTTTGGCGTCGAACGGCTCTTTGGTAACGCGATCCTTGACGAGTTCGACGCCGACGAACAAGCCGCGCCCGCGCACGTCGCCGATATGCGCATGTTGCGCATAGTGCTCGCGCAGCCGGCCGCGCAACTGCTCGCCGCGCGCCTGCACGTTCGCCAGCAGATCGTCTTCCGCGATCACGCGCTGCACTTCGAGCGCGGCCGCGCACGCGGTCGCATGGCCGATATAGGTATGGCCATGCTGGAAGAAGCCGGAGCCGCCGACGATGGTCTGATAGATGCGGTCGCTGACCAGCGTCGCGCCGATCGCCTGATAACCCGCGCCAAGGCCCTTGGCGATGGTCAGCATATCGGGCGCCACCCCGTCTTCGTCGCACGCGTACAGATAGCCGGTGCGGCCCATGCCCGACATGATCTCGTCGAGAATCAGCAGCACGCCGTAGCGGTCGCACACCGCGCGGATCTTGCGGAAGTATTCGCGCACCGGCGGCACCGCGCCCGCCGTGGCGCCGACCACCGTTTCCGCGACGAACGCCGCGACCGTGTCCGCACCGAGCGCGAGAATCTTCTGCTCGAGTTCATCGGCGAGACGCTGAGCGAACGCTTCTTCGGTTTCGTCCGCGCGCTGCTCGCGATATGCGTAGCACGGGCTCACGTGATGCGCTTCGATCAGGATGGGCAGGAACGGCTCGCGGCGCCATGCATTGCCGCCGATCGCGAGTGCGCCGAGGGTGTTGCCGTGATAGCTCTGCCGACGCGCGATGAAATGGCGCCGCTGCGTCTCGCCCTTCTCGACGAAATACTGACGCGCGAGCTTGAGCGCCGCCTCGATCGCCTCCGAGCCACCCGACACGAAGTACACGTGCTCGAGTCCGGCCGGCGCGCTCGCGACGAGCCGGTCGGCCAGTTGCTCGGCCGGCTCCGTCGTGAAGAACGACGTGTGCGCGTACGGCAACCGTTGGGCTTGCCGCTTGATCGCGTCGATCACGCGCTGGTTGCTGTGACCGAGGCACGACACGGCTGCGCCGCCCGACGCGTCGATATAACGCTTGCCCGTGGAGTCGATGATTTCGATGCCGTCGCCCGCGACGGCCACCGGCAAGGATTGCTTCGGAAAGCGATGAAAAACGGTGGACATGATGTTCAGTTCCTGGTGAGGGCGGCGGGCGCTGAAACGCGGGCCGGTTCGGGCGTCGCGCATGCGACGAAAGTGTCGAACGCGCATTGCCTCCGGCGATACGCTTTCATCGACACACCAGCGTTGCCGATTTCGAACAGCGCGGTGGCGAGGGTGTTTTCGTCGTCGGGATCGTGAGGATCGTCGCGATAGATCGGCAAGCCCGACAGCGCGCGATCGTGCAGTACGTCGAGCAAGGCCGCCGGTTGCAGCGGGCCGGCCGCGGCGAGGCGATTTCGCCGAGCCGGTAGCCGATGTCGTACGGCTCGCCGCTGACCTGAAAAACACTGAATTCCTGCATCGACGCCACGGGGTCGCACCATATTCAACAATCGGTACGTATTTATACGCCAATACAACATTTGTTGTCAAATGCCGTTGAACGATATCGAGCGGAGCGCGGCGTGCCTCACGCAATCGCTCAAGGCACGTACGCGCCCTTCGCATGCAACGATTGTTCGGCGAGCGCAAGCTGCTCGAGCGCATCCGCGCCTTCGAGCGCGAGCAAATGCGCGACCAGCGCTTCGGCGATCGCTGTGGCGGCCACCAGCGACGGAAAGAACGACGGGCTTTCGTGCGAGAAGATCAGTACCTTGTCGGCGTTCAACGCGATCGGCGACACGGCGCTGTCGGTGATGGCGATCAGTTTGCTGCCTTTTTCGAGCGCGGCCTCGGCGACGCGCGCGGCTTCGACCGAATACGGCGCGAAGCTGATGACGATGGTCGCGCTGTCGCGCTCGATCGTGCGCAGTTGCATTTCGAGCGTGCCGGCCTCGCCGTTGAGCAGCGACACCGACGGACGAAACAGCCGGTAGCCATAGACGAGACCGAACGCCACCGCGTAACACGAGCGGAAGCCCGCCACGTGCACGTGCGACGCACGCCGCAACACGCGCGCGGCCTCGACGATCACGCGGCCGTTATGCGCGGCGGTCGTTTCGAGATTGTGCTGCTGCGCGACGAGAAGATCGTTCGCGAGCGCATCTTTCGATTTGACCATCGAGCGCGCCCGGCTCGTCAACGGCTCGGGCCGCGTGCGCACGCGCGCGACGAACAGATCGCGCAATTCGTTCCAGCCGGGAAACCCCAGTTGCTGCGACAGCCGCACCAGCGACGCGGGCTGCACCTGCGCGCGCTCGGCCACCTTGCGCATCGACGACACCGCGACCTCGTCGGGATGATCGAGCAGGAAGCCCGCTCCCATCTGGAACTGCGGGCTCAGTTCGGGAAAGCGCGCCCGAATCAGGGCGACGAGCTGATCGAAGCTGTCTGGCATGGTGAGGTCGGTCGGCGCCGGAGTGAGAGATGACAACAAATGTTACCACCGGGCAGGCGCGTTTCAACGGCGCGAAGATGCTCAGTTCACCAGCGCTTCCCGATGCGCGTCGACGAAGTCCGCCATGCTGTCGAAGCGGAAGTCGATGTCAGGCTGCGAGCCCGGGTTCATCGTCGCGCCAAAGCCCGGCTGCGAATGACGGCGGTAAATCCAGCACGATGCCAGGCCGAACTCGTTTGCGGCCTTGTGGTCATGGAAGAGGCTTTCTGCCGTGTGAAGGATTTTTTCCTTCTTGATGCCGCGCTGATCGAGCTTCTGAAGCATGTACTCGAAGTTGCGCGGCGACGGCTTGTAGGACCCGACGTCCTCAGCCGTGATGATGGCGTCGAACTCAACCTGCAGCCTGGCGTTGCTGAAGGTGAAACTTTCGTTGTCGATGTTCGACAGGATGACCAGCTTGTAGTGCTTCTTCAGATATTGCAGCGCGACCGCGGAGTCGGCGAATGCCGGGCAGTTTCTGATCGACTGGCCGTACGCCACGCATTCTTCGTGTGTATAGGGCAGGCCCCACTCTTCAGCCATGCGCTTATATACGATGGGAAGCAGTTCCTGATAGCGCTTCGCAGGGGTGAAGTTCTGCTGCGACGACTCGTGGCGAGCGTGCGCTTCGAGAACCTCGTCACGCGTGAGCGGCGTCCTGGCTCGCTCCAGCAGAGGCCTCAGGCCTTCAAGGATGCCACTCTCCCAGTCGATCAAGGTGCCGTAGCAGTCAAAAGTCAGTGTATCGAAATCGGTCAGTCTCACGACTCCTCCTGTCGGATGGCGTGCTCAAAGGTTGAACCCATGCCGAAGCGGAGCTAATCTGGTCAAACACGGGTCCAATACCAGGAGACTATATGCGCCACCTCGTCCTAACAATGGCTGTCTTAACAGCCGCCGGCATCACCGCATCCGCCAATGCTCAATCGGTGGTCACCCTCGGTCACTCGGCTCCGCTTACGGGCCCCCAAGCGCCGAACGGAAAGGACAACGAGAACGGCGCCCGCCTTGCTATCGATGAACTCAACAAGAGCGGTGTCACGGTCGCTGGCCAGAAGGTAACTTTCAAACTGGACTCCGAGGACGACCAGGCAGATCCGAAGGTTGGCGTTCAGGTCGCGCAGAAACTCGTCGACAGCGGCGTGATTGCTGTCCTCGGCCCGTACAACTCAGGTGTGGCTATTCCGGCATCGCGCGTCTATAACACCGGCGGGGTACCGATGCTGCCGGTTGCCTCCAATCCGGCGCTGACGAAGCAAGGCTTCAGGAACATCTTCCGTATCGGCGCGAGTGACGAGCAGCTAGGCGGAACGATGGGTCAGTTTGCGGCCAAAACATTGAAGGCCAAGACCGCCGCGGTGATCGACGACCGCACGGCATATGGGCAAGGTGTGGCCGAGCAGTTCGTCAAAGAGGCGAAGGCAAATGGAATTCAAATCGTGGACCAACAGTTCACGAACTCGTCGGCGACTGACTTCCTCGGCATTCTCACCAGCATCAAGGCCAAAAATCCGGATGTCGTCTTCTTCGGCGGATATGCTGCTCAAGGCGCGCCGATGGCCAGGCAGATGCGCGCACGCGGACTGCGAGCCAAGCTGCTTGGCGGTGATGGCATTTGCTCGGCCGACATGGGCAGGGTTGCCGGTGACGCGGCCTCTATCGTGTATTGTGCCCAGGGTGGCATCGCGCTCGACAAGACCCCAGCCGGCCGTGAGTTTCTGCAGAAATACAAGGCCGCGTTCAACACCGACACGCAGGTTTATGCGGTCAGCTACTACGACGGCGTAAAACTGCTGGCCGATGCGATGGTCAAAGCGGGAACCACGACCGACAAGGCAAAGCTCACCGCCCAGTTGGCAAAGACCAACTATAAGGGCGTGGCGGGCACCTACTCTTTCGATGAAAACGGCGATCTGAAGGGCGCACCCACGACCGTCTATGTGATCAGAAACGGCCTTCCGGTGCCCTACGGGCAGTGACGTTCAATCGAATAACCCCCAACGCACACATGAAAATCACTCGCACTATTTCGACAGTCGAGGTCCATACCGGCGGCGAAGCGTTCCGTATCGTGACGAGCGGGCTTCCTCGTCTTCCCGGTGACACCATCGTCAAGCGTCGAGCGTGGCTGAAGGAGAACGCCGACGAAATTCGTACCGCGCTGATGTTCGAACCACGCGGTCATGCTGACATGTACGGCGGATACCTGACCGAACCCGTCAGTCCCACGGCAGACTTCGGAATCATCTTCGTCCACAACGAGGGTTATAGCGACCACTGCGGACACGGCGTTATCGCGCTGTCTACCGCGGCGGTCGAGTTGGGCTGGGTTCAGCGCCAGATTCCCGAGACGCGAATCGGCATCGACGCTCCATGTGGCTTCGTCGAGGCGTTCGTGCAATGGGATGGTGAACACGCCGGCAACGTACGCTTCGTCAACGTTCCGTCGTTCATCTGGAAACGGGATGTCGCGGTCGAGACGCCGTCGTTTGGCACGGTAAAGGGTGACATCGCCTTCGGTGGTGCCTTCTACTTCTATACGGACGGTGCGCCGCACGGTCTCGCAGTCCGGGAGTCTTCGGTCGAGGAACTGATCAAGTTTGGCGCCGAGGTCAAAAAAGCTGCAAACGACGCCTACCCGGTTGAGCATCCCGATATCCCGGAAATCAACCACATCTACGGGACCATCATTGCCAACGCACCGCGGCACGAAGGCTCGACGCAAGCCAACTGTTGCGTGTTCGCCGACCGTGAAGTGGACCGTTCGCCCACCGGCTCAGGGACGGGCGGACGCGTCGCGCAACTCTATCTGCGCGGCGAACTGGCGAGCAACGAGACGCTCGTCAACGAGTCCATCATCGGCACGGTCTTCAAGGGGCGTGTACTCAGTGAGACGACCGTCGGCGACTTCAAGGCCGTCGTCCCCGAGGTCCAGGGCAACGCATACGTTTGCGGTTTCGCAACCTGGATCGTGGACGAGCGTGACCCGCTGACTTACGGTTTCCTCGTCCGATAACCGGTTCCTTGCAGTCGCTTTTAGCGCGGAACGCTGTGACAGGCATTCCGCGTTGTTTGATTGGCGAATCGCGCGGCCCGACCAATAGGTCAAAGTGCGGCTTCGTGCGCGAGGCCAGCGCGTTGGCATCACCTCATCGCCCGTTCTTACCTTGCGTCTTCTTTGCGGTCGCTCTGCTTCGGTTCCGAAGCGCGAAGAACACACCAGCTCCGAGCGCGACGAGCAGAACCACGATCAGGCCGCCACTGATGTCGCTCATGCCGGTCATGCCACGAGATTCGCTCTGGCTGGGCGCCGCCGAGGCAGCCACGGGCGCGGAAGCCTCCGCCGCGACGGGCTGCGGAAGCGCCACACCGGCGGCACTCCCTTGACGCACCAGAGAAGCCTCCGATGTCGGCGAGGCCTGGGACACCTGAGATGCATCAGATGCGGATACGACTGGAGGCGCTTCGGGATTGGGACCGACAGGTGCCATCGCCGCTTCCGAGGCCGTCACGAGAGGCGCGGCCGGCCCAGGCGCGGCCGCCTGTGGAGCGACGTCGACGGACCGGGCCATCGCCTTCCACTGCGCGAACACGCCATCCACGCAGTGCACATCGATGCAGGCGTTGCGCGCCTGCCGCCACTTCGCCAGTTGCGCGGACGAGAGTTTCCCGCTGCTCAGAAGAGCCTGTTGCTGCGCGAAGATGTCGTCGTACTCGTTGTTCAGGATCGCGTGATCGCAAATGACGCGCTCAGCGGGTTGCTGCGTGGTTGCACACTGAATGTCGTTCGCCGATGCCGCGGTCGAACCCAACGCCGCCATGGATAGCAGCAATACTCCGAATCGTCGTGCCAGGTGCACCCGTCCTCCCAGAATGTGAGTGTCAAAGTCCAGGCACCACGATGAATCCGCCTGGCTCGTCACCGTATGTATCGACTCTGCCTTCCAGCAGATAACGTGCCGCCAACGCGCATAGCGCCGCGTCGACGTCGTCGATCGAAATCAGCGACGCTGTTGCGATACCTTCCCGTCCGAGGATTGCCCGGCGCTGCGGACCCTTTTGCTTCGCGGATGCGACGTCCGTCCCGAGGAAAGCGCACGTGATCGCGTGGGGGAATGTCTCGAAGCACACGCGGTCATTGATTTTTTCGCCGCCGCTGAAAAGCGGAAAGTGCGCGACGAATGCGTCATAGACGCGCTCGCCGTTGAACATCCATCCATAGAAGCCGCTTTTGCTGGCGAGCGCCGTTTCGCGAGCCGGTGTCGCAAACGAAAAGATTCGCTGCCGCGCGAGCGCCTTCTCGGCTAGTCGTCCCGCGGCGCCTGTTCGCCAACGACACGGCGCATCGATGCCGACCGCCGCCACCCCGAATGCGCGACACCGTTCCAGCATCTGTTCGGGGGTCGCGTTGCCGAGATGGCTCACGATCTCGGTGCCGCGCAGCACGACCAGATGGTTTCCCTTCCGGTCGCCGCCAACATCGATGCCCGCTACCGTGGTCGGCGTCAAAGCAGCGCCACCACCCTCACATCGCCCTGCTCCGCCGACGCCACCACCTTCTCGCCGATCCGGCGGAACGTGATCGACACCGATGCATCCCCGACCCGCAGATCGCTGACCTCGAGCCAGTCGATACCTTCGGGCAGCATCGGCTGTTCGATCAGCACTTCGCGGCGCTCGGCGTCGATCGTGATGCCCAGACACGCCTCGAGCATCATGAACGGCGAGCCCGCCGCCCATGCCTGCGGCAAACACGCGACCGGATAGGCCGTGGGCGGCTCGCCGCGGCGTCGCGGGAAGCCGCAAAACAGCTCGGGCAAGCGCATGTCGAAATTGACCGCGGCCTGGAACAGCGCCTGCAGCAGCTTCACGGCCGACGCCTTGCCGCCATAGCGTGACAGCCCTCGCGCGCACAGCGCGTTGTCGTGCGGCCAGACCGAGCCGTTGTGATATGCCATCGGATTGAAGCGCGCCTGGCTCGCGGCCAGTGTGCGCACGCCCCAGCCGGTGTGGAACAGCGTCGAGTCGAGCGCCCGCACCACCGCCTCGCCGCGCTCGCGCGTGGGCAGGCCGAACGCCAGCAGATGCCCCGCGTTCGATGCCATCACGCGACACAACTCGCCATGACCGTCGAGCGCGATGCCGTAAAAGCCGACCTCGTCCATCCAGTACTTTTCTTCGACGCAGCGGCGGATCTTCTTCGCGCGCTCCGCGTATTGCGCGGCCGCGTCGCGCAGGCCGCGCAGCTTCGCGTAGTGAGCCATCGTGTCGAACGCGGCGCTCGCATAGGCCTGCACTTCGACGAGCGCGATCGGGCCGTCAGGGAAGCGCCCGTCCGCATGGAACACCGAATCGTGACTGTCTTTCCAGCCCTGGTTCGCGAGGCCGCCATCCGATTCGCGCTGGTAATCGAGCAGCCCGTGCCGGTTTTTGTCGCACACGCCCGCGACCCACTGCGCCGCGCGTTCGAGCGCGGGCCATAGTTCGTCGATCAAGCCGACGTCGCCGGTGCGGGCCGCGTAGGCGCCGGCCAGCACGATGAACAGCGGCGTGGTGTCGACACCGCCGTAGTACAGCGCGAACGGCACTTCGCCGGCCGCGGCCATTTCGCCCTTGCGCATCTCGTGCATGATCTTGCCCGGCGCGGCGTCGCGAAACGGCGAGTTCTCGCGCGCCTGATGCTCGGCGAGAAAGCGCAGCACGCCGGCTGCGAGATGCGGTTGCAGCCACAGCGTCTGCAGCGACGTGATCACCGCGTCGCGGCCGAACGGGGTCGAAAACCATGGGATGCCCGCGTACGGGTACGGGCCGGTCGCGAGATCCGTCGTCAGCAGGCCGAGGTCGGCGAACGAGCGGTCGATCCACGCGTTGAACAGCGGATTGCTCGAACGCACGCGCGCGCTCGCGTTGCGTCGCTCGCGCATCACCAGGTGCGCATCCACCATTGCCGCGCGTACCGCCGTGCGGCCAACGCGCGGGCGCTCCGCATCGATCTGCGAGAGATGCGCTTCGCTCAACGCATGCATCGGCTGCGACACGTCGGCGCCGGGCTTGCCGGTCATCGGCACGACATGCACCGCTATCGACAGATAGATCGACACGCAGGCCTGCGCGGGCAGCTTGACGGTGTAGTCGGCGCGGTCGGCGAACAGCTTGTCCGGCTGCGGCGAGAACGCGATCCGCACGTTGCGCGCCACGTCGTCGAGACCGATGTAGCCGAGCAGCACCTCCTGATTCTCGATGCGCGCGGGCTGCACGCGACCCTGTTTGTCGCGCTTCAGGCCGCGCACTTCGAACATGTCGCGGAAATCGCTGGAAAACGAAATCGACAGCGGCACGGTCGCATCGTGCGTGCCGTAGTTCGTGAGCTCGATCGCCTCGTTGAGCACGGTGCCCGACAGCACGCGCACACGCTCGACGTGGATCACGCCTTCGGGTGTGCTGTCGCCGCCGAGCGGCGGCAGCGGGCGGTTGGTCAGATGCGCGGTGAAACTGGTGTTGTCGCTGCTGACGCTGCCCGACAGCAGCGACGGCGCGCGGCCGCCGAAGGTCAGGCGCAGTTGCGACATCACGCGCGTATCGTTGACGAACAGGCCATCGTCGTGGCCGGTGATATCGCCGAGCGGATCGTTGACGATGAAGGTGTCGCCCGACTTGAGCACGTGCTGCGTAGCGCTCGCGACGTTAAGGTTTTCCGTCGGGATGAAAACGCCGTCCTGCTCGGGCTCGCGATGATCGACGCCGCCCGAGTGGGTCAGCCCGCCGAGGGCTTCTGGCTGCTGTATCAAGGTCGCTCCTATGGATTCGCTGCTGCGTTTGGTTGCACTTCGGGTCTCGCCTCGGATCGGCCAACCGGGGCCCGGTTGCCCCGTCACCCGGGCCCCGGTTGGCCGGCCCACGGTTGGCCGGCCCATCCGATTGTAGAGGCTCTTTCCGCGTGAGACGAGCTTATCGCCTCGGAGTTTCGGCTTTTTGGGCCGTTTTTTGACGGCGTTTTCGGTGGCACGGGACGTGCAGGCGGCAGGATGCGCGGAACGTAAAAAAACCCACGGCCTCGTGAGCCGTGGGTTGACGACCGTCGTTGAACGCGTTGTCGGGCGTCTATCCGGCCTGTTACCGCTTCGCGACCGGCTTCGCTTCACGCAGCGTCTCGCCGATGAACAGCTGACGCGGACGGCCGATCTTCTGCTCGGGATCGGCGATCATTTCGTTCCACTGCGCGATCCAGCCGACCGTGCGTGCCATCGCGAAGATGCAGGTGAACATCGACGTCGGAATGCCCAGCGCGCGCTGCACGATGCCCGAGTAGAAGTCGACGTTCGGGTACAGCTTGCGCGACACGAAGTATTCGTC
>NZ_JACHDM010000035.1:0-59499 GCF_014201065.1 Paraburkholderia sp. Cpub6 | reverse complement strand
GCCGTCGTCCTCTCGCATCTCGCCTCTCCCTAAACCCCTTAAAGCTTAGACCATGGCGTCGATTTATGTTCGCTTACTTACGCACTGGTTAGTAATCAGCGTTGCCCTAAGGCATCGGAAAAAACGTCGAATTAGAGCCGCAACGGAATTACCACATCGGAATACGAACAACCACTTTTTACTGGCATTGGTCTGCATCAGCATACCGATACGCGCAAGGCCATGCGATTGTTCGCGTGGTCCCGTATGATTGGGTCGTGGAGACATGGAGAATGCATGAACCGTCACGCCAGATCGCTTTCCAATTGCCTTTGGAACCGATGTTCACGGAAAGGATGAATAGCATGGACAAGGCCGAGTTCGACAGCTTTGCTGACGAGTATCTTTCGCTGCACGCCCGTAACATCGCGGCATCGGGAGAAGGTCCGGAGTTTTTCGCCGAGTACAAGATCCGCGACATCGCCGAGGAGATGACGCGACGCGATGCGCTGCCCGCGCGCATGCTCGATTTCGGATCGGGCGTGGGCACGTCGATTCCATGGGTGAAGCGCTATTTGCCGGACGCACAGCTCACGTGCGCGGATGTATCGGAGCGTTCACTGGAAGTCGCGCAAAGCCGCTTTCCCGATTCCTCGCGCTTCGTCCACTTCGACGGCCACACGCTGCCTTTCGAGCAGGGCGAATTCAATCTGGCCTATGCGATGTGCGTGTTCCATCATATCGATCACGCCGAGCATGTTCATTTGTTGGGCGAACTGAAGCGCGTCGTGGGTCCGCGGGGCACGGTCGTCATCTTCGAGCATAATCCGCTGAACCCGCTGACCGTCAAGGCGGTCAACACCTGCGAGTTCGATGTGAACGCCAAACTGATCACCGCGCGCAACATGAAGCGGGCGTGCCTCGATGCGGGCTTTTCCGACGTTGTCGTGCGCTTCAGGATTTTCTTTCCTCACATGCTGGCCAAACTGCGTCCACTCGAAAAATATCTGAGCCATGTTCCGCTCGGCGCCCAATACGCCGTCTACGCGAGCGCCGCATGAAGGCGGCCATTCGATGAACAGTCTACGCACGACAGCATCGCGTACCGAACCTCTTCGCCAGTTCATCAAGTATCTTCTGGTTGGCGGCCTCAATACGGTGATCTCGGCCGCCATCATCTTTATCGTGCAAGCGGCGGGCGCGATTCCTGTAGTTGCCAACATAGTCGGCTACGCGATGGGTGTGGGACTGAGCTTCGCGCTCAACAGCAGGTTCACGTTCAGGACGGAGGCCACGCGGCACACCGCCATCCGCTTTCTGATCGTCGTGCTGATCTCGTACCTGGCCAATCTCGCGACGATGGTTTCGGTGTTGCATCTCACGCACGCGCCCTATCTCGCGCAACTGTGCGGCATTCCCGTCTACGTGATCGTGGGCTTTCTCGGCAACCGGTATTGGGCGATGCGCGGGCGCGCACGCTGAAGATGCGCCTCGTATCCACACGTCATTGATATCCGTTCACGATTTTGTCGACGTGGCGGGATACGGTAAGCACATATCGGAAGAACATTTACTATCTTTTGCGGAAGGCGCCAGGAATCACAACGTCTTACGAAAAGATTACCAATGCCATTCACCGAGGACGCCGCCATGAGTCGAGAAGCCTATCCGATCGAAGTCGCATTCCCCGATATCGCGCCGCACGAGCCATCGTTGTCGGGCGTTGCATACGTCCATACGTTCGATTCGGGCGTGCCCGGCCCGCACGTGATGATCAACGCGCTCACGCACGGCAACGAAGTGTGCGGCGCGATCGTCGTCGACGAACTGCTGCGTCGCGCGTTGCGGCCGCGACGCGGCCAGCTCACGCTGTCGTTCGCGAACGTCGCCGCATACCGGCGCTTCGATCCGGCGAATCCGGACGCCGCGCGCTTCGTCGATCAGGACTTCAACCGCGTGTGGACGGCGGCGGTGCTCGACGACACGTCGCGCAGGTCGAGCGAACTCAAGCGCGCGCGTGCGATGCGCCCGGTGATCGATACGGTCGACGCGCTGCTCGACCTGCATTCGATGCACGAGCGGTGCAAGCCGCTGATCGTCGCGGGACCGCTGCAAAAAGGCATCGACCTCGCGGTGCGGCTCGGTACGCCCGCCACGGTGATCTGCGACGAAGGGCATCCCGAAGGCCGCCGCATGCGCGACTACGAAGGATTCGGCGATGCCGCGAGCCCGAAGAACGCGCTGCTGATCGAATGCGGCCAGCATTGGGAGCGCCGTGCGGTGGCGGTCGCGCGCGATACGACCGCGCGCTTCCTGCTGCTGGCCGGCGTGATCGACGAAGCGGATCTGCCGCCTGGATGGCTCGCGCCATTGCCGCCCGAGCAGAACATCGTGCGCGTGACACAGCCGGTCGTCGCGACCAGCATGGACTTCAGCTTCGCCGCGGCGTACACCGGCCTCGAAGTTTTCGCCGAGGCGGGCGCCGTGATCGGCTGGTCGAACGGCGAAGAGGTGCGCACCCCCTACGACAACTGCATGCTCGTGATGCCGTCGCTGCGGCAGTTACGCCCCGGTGTGACGGTGGTCCGGCTGGGGCGAATCGAGCGGACGGTGGCCAATCCCGGGGTGACGGCCTGACGGGCAGATGTCTCGACGCCGTTCGCCGGTTGCTTTGGCGCGTTGAGCTTGGCGCGCCTCGTCCTTTCTGCGGCCCTATTGCTGCGCGCCGCCTCCTACGCATCGGCGGGCACGTCCGCCACTGCGAAGCTCGGGTATTCCCCCGTTGACCGCATCGATTTCATTCCTTACAGTGGCGCGCGTTCGCATAGAGAATCACAGTTCTTTATTCGAACAAAATCCCTCGCCCGGCGCGATTCCGTCAAACCGATCCGTCCGGGATGATTCATTGCCGATGAACGGCCAGTTGGCCCGCCGCAGGCATCGTACCCCGTTGCCAGACGGCGTACAGTCTTAGAGAAGAATAGCTCGTCGTGTCGGGCCTTTCGCTGCCAGGAGACCATCATGAACCGCAGCCCCGCTGTGAACGTTCAAACCTTCATCAACGAGCATCCGTTTTCGCCGTTCCAATGGCTGATCTTTTTCATGTGCTTCATCATCGTCCTGCTGGACGGTTTTGACACTGCTGCGATCGGCTTCATCGCGCCTTCACTGATCACCGAATGGGGTATTGACAAGCCCGCGCTCGCGCCGGTGCTGAGCGCCGCGCTGTTCGGCCTCGCGTGCGGCGCGCTCGGCTCGGGTCCGTTGTCCGACCGCCTCGGGCGTCGCTCGATGCTGGTCGGCTCGGTGCTGCTGTTCGGCGTCGCCTGCCTCGCGTCGGCGTTCTCGACCGGCATCGACCAACTGACCGTGCTGCGCTTCGTCACCGGCGTCGGCCTCGGCGCCGCGATGCCGAACGCGGTCACGATGATGGGCGAGTACTGCCCGGACAACCGCCGCGCCACCATGATCAACCTGATGTTCTGCGGCTTCCCGCTCGGCGCCGCGTTCGGCGGTTTCCTCGCCGCGTGGATGATTCCGCATCTGGGCTGGCGCAGCGTGCTGATCCTCGGCGGCGTCACGCCGCTGCTGCTGTTGCTGCTGGTGCTCGCGAAGATGCCGGAGTCGGTCCGCTACATGGTCGCGAATAACAAGCCGGCCGAGCGGATTCGCGCCGCTCTCGCGCGCATTTCCGGCGACGCGGTGCAGGCCGCCGGTTTCACGATGACCGAAACCGCGCCGCAAACCGGCGGCAAGGGGCTCGGCGTCGTGCTGTCGCGCTCGTACATCGTCGGTTCGGTGATGCTGTGGGTCGCGTACTTCATGGGCCTCGTCATCTTCTACGCATCGATCAACTGGATGCCGATCCTGCTGAAGGACGCCGGCCTCACGCCGCAACGCGCGACGCTGATCTCCGCGCTGTTCCCGCTCGGCGGCGTCGGCGCGGTACTGGCCGGCGTGCTGATGGACCGCTTCAACGCGAACCGCGTCATTGCGGTGTGCTATGCACTGACCGCCGTCAGCGTGTACTTCATCGGTCAGGCGGCCGGCAACGTCGGCGCGCTCGTGCTGATCGTGTTCATTGCCGGCGTGCTGATGAACACCGCGCAATCGTCGATGCCGGCGCTCGCCGCCGCGTTCTACCCGACCGTGGGCCGCGGCACGGGCGTCGCGTGGATGCTTGGCGTCGGCCGCTTCGGCGGCATTGCGGGTTCGTTCCTCGTAGCAGAGCTGGCGCGCCGCCACTTCTCGTTCGGCGGCATCTTCGCAACGATCGCGGTGGCGGGTCTGCTGTCGTGCGTCGCGCTGCTGATCAAGCAGGCGGCACGGCCGCAGGCGGCGGAAGCGGGTGCGTCGAAGACGGAGTCGTTCGGCCATTGAGCCTGCAATGAAATGTGCGCGCCAGCGGACCGGTGACGGTTCGATCGAGTGGTGACCCAGAAGCCGCCCTGCGAATCGCAGGGCGGCTTTTTGTTTCGCTGAACGCCTGGAATCTCTCGCTTACCTGAACGCGAGCAGTTGCTCGACACACCGCAGCACGGCAATCAGAACCATCGCCGCGCCTGAAACCTGGCTAAAGGATCGGCCGCTGCCGCTGTGACGCATCGACGTCACACCCGTTCGCCTGCGACATTGTGATCCACGGCGGCGAAAAGCGCCCCGGCCTACTTCCCGATACACTACGCAACAATTTTTCCGCGCGCGGCCAGGCGCGGCGATCACCGCCGCTGCCGCGCCGCCGCCGTCTCATGTCAGGACTCCGGTAATGAAACGCGTAGTCGTATCCGCGCTCGTCGCGCTGTGCATCGCGCAGCCGGCCGCTCAGGCCGTCGCGCAGACCGTCAGCGATCAATGTTTCGCGCTCGGCGATATCGCCGGCCAGGTCGCGTCGTGGCGCGCACACAAAAAGACCAAAGCTCAGGCGCTCGAGCAGGCCGCCCACTACTACAAAGACCCGTCCGACCGCGCGGCCGTCGACGCGATCATCGAAAAAATCTACAGCCCCGACGCACCACACATGACGCCCGATCAGGCGAGCATGGCGATCACGTCGGAGTGCGTGAACCAGCACAAGGGGCAGGCATCGCCGGCACAGTGACCGCAGCGGCGCCCGCCAGCCATCCCAGCATTTCTCTTCGGTTCATCCGTCATCCTCCATCGATTGAATGGCGGCTCTTTGCGGGCCGCCTGGTCCTGGTTTGATGCGTCCGTGTTGCAACCTACGAGTTTTGAACTGCGACTTTTCAGGCTGCTGCTACCGCTTCCTCCCTCGTTGACTTCCTGCCGTGACGTGACAACCACACCACGTCACGCGTCTTTCCACGCGCAGACGTCGCCGGTATTCAGGCGCGGCTCGCCGAGCACGAACGTCGCATTGCGCAGTGCTGGCGCCTGCACCGGTTGCGCGCCGAAATTGAATGCGAAGGTCAAGCCGCCGCGGCGGCGCAGCCTCAGTCCATCGGCGAGTACCTGCGTATCGAGGCCCGCATCGCGCGCTGCCTGCCGCAACAGCGTGCGATGCAGTTCATGCGACAGCCAGCCGGCCACATAGCGCACGTTGCCGTGCGTCAGCAGCGCGGGCCAGGCATCGTCGAAGCGCGCGGCAATGCGTGTCTCGCCATTGGCGCGCACATGCTCGCGCCAGTGCAGCGCGTGACCCTCGGTGCCGTCGATCGACAGCGCGGGCGCGAGCGTCGAGCGCAGCGTTTCGACTTCGAGCACCTGGATCGGCAGCGCGCGCTGCAACGCGCCGGGCGGCAGATTGCCGGGAATCGCGAACGCGTCGGTTTTCGAGCCGCTGCGTGGGCCGAACACCCATTGCGCGTTCGAACGCGCGATCTGCTCGACCAGCGCGGCGTCGATCACCGCGAGACTCGGCACCACGACTAGCTGGTAGCGCGAAAGATCTGCCCGGCTCGACACGATATCGACATCGAGCCCGAGTTCGCGCAGCGACTCGTAGTAGTCGAACGCGAGCGTCTGGTAGTCGAAGCCCTTGCCGTGACGCTGGATTTCGAACATCCACTGCGTCTCGTAGTCGAATACCAGCGCGGTGGCCGCGCGCGCGGGCGCGGCGAGCGTCGACAGCACCGTGCTGCCCGCGATCTCACGCGCGGCCCGTTGCACCTCGAGACCGCCCGGCGACAGTTCGTCGTTCGGCAAATTGAGCCCGGAATGCATCTGCTCCTGCGCATACGGGCACTGACGCCAACGGAAATACGACACCAGCTCCGCGCCATGCGCGAACGCCTCGTACGCCCATAGCCGCACCATGCCCGGCGCCGGAATCGGATTGCACGACGCCCAGTTCACCGGACCGGCCTGCTGCTCCATCACCCAGAAGCGCCCGCCGCCAATGCCCCGGTAGCGGTCGTGATCGAACGCGGACACGTCGGGATGTCCGGTACGCGCGAAGCGCGCCTTCTGCTCCTCCGGCAACGCGATCGACTCAGTGCGCGCAATCGGATAGCTGTCCCATGCGGCGACGTCGATCGCGTTGTCGGCGGCGAAGCGATAGTGATCGAAGGTCGTGAAAAAGCCCATGAAGTTGTGCAGCAGATCCGCGTTCGGCGCATGCTCGCGCAACACCTCGATCTGCTCGCGATGGAAGCTCGCCACCTCGTCGGACATGAAGCGGCGGAAGTCGAGCAGATGGATCGGATTGGCGTCGGTGGGTGTCAGCGTCGGCAGCCCGATCGCGTCGAACGACGGGTACTCCATGCTCCAGAACACGTTGCCCCACGCGTCGTTCAACGCGCCGATCGTTGCGTAGCGCCGCTGCAGCCACGCGTGAAAGCGCTGCAACGCCGAGGCCGAATAGCTCGGCACCGTGTCGTGGCAGCCGAGTTCGTTATCGGTCTGCCATGCGACGATCGACGGATGCCGGCCATAGCGCTTCGCCATCGCGGTGACGATGCGCACGCATTCGCGCCGGTACGTATCGCTCGAAATATCGTAGTGACGCCGCGAGCCGAAACTCCAGCGCGCGCCGTCCGCGCGCACCGGCAACACGTCCGGATGCGCGTCGACGAGCCACTTCGGCGGCGACGCGCTCGGCGTGCCGAGCACGAGTTTCAGGCCCGCTTTCGCGAGCGTTTCGACCGCTTCGTCGAGCCATTGCCAGTCGAATTCGCCGGCACGCGGCTCCATACGGCTCCACGCGAATTCAGCGATCCGCACATGCGTGATGCCGAGTTCGACCATACGTTGCGCGTCGTCGGCCCACATCGCGCGCGGCCATTGTTCCGGGTAGTAGCAGACACCAAGTTGCATGTGAAAGTCTCGTGGTGAGTTGACGTCGAGCCGTCGTTTCAATCGTGTTTCAGGCGCCGTTTATCCCTTGCTCGCCCCGAAGGTCAGTCCGGCGACGAAGTGCCTTTGCATGCCGAAGAACATCAGCACCGAAGGCAACGCGGCCAGCACCGAGCCCGCCGCGACGAGGTTCCACGCGGTCGTCCACTGCCCTTTCAGCGCGGCGACGCCCACCGTGATCGGCGCGGCGTCGTCGCCTTGCGTGAGGCACAGCGCCCAGAAGTAGTCGTTCCACACGAACGTGAACACGAGGATCGCGAGCGCGGCGAGCGCGGGGCGGATCAGCGGCAGCACGATGCGCAGATAGATCGTCCACTCGCCCGCGCCTTCGACGCGCGCGGCCTCGATCATCTCGAACGGCAGTTGCTTGATGAAGTTGCGCAGAAACAAGGTGCAGAAGCCGGTCTGAAACGACACATGAAAGATCACCAGCGCCCACACGGTGTTGAACAGGCCGAACTTCAGCGCCATGTCGCGCACTGGAATCATCAGGATCTGGATCGGCACGAAATTGCCGGCGACGAACGCGAACAGCACGGCCGTATTGCCCGGAAAGCGATACGTCGCCAACGCGAAGCCCGCCATCGACGCGAGCACGATCGCGCCGATCACTGACGGCACCGTGATCAGCACGCTATTGGCGAAGTAATGCAGCATCGGCGTTTGCGTGAGCGCGGTGCCATAGTTCTCCAGCAACGCGAAGTGTTTCGGCCATGTCCAGTAGTCGCCTTGCGACAACTCATCCGTCGAGCGGATCGAGGTCAGCAGCACGGCGAGCATCGGCAGCAGCCAGATAAACAGCGCCAGCGGCAGCGAGGCCTTGTAAAGCGTGCGATTCAGCGGTTTCCAGCGTTCGAGGGGAAGCGGATACATGACCGGGTACTCCTGACGTTCAGAGAATCAGCGTTCCTCGCGCAACATGCGGCGCAGATGGAACACGATATAGACGAGCATGATCGCGAACAGCACGACCGCAATCGCGGCGGAATAGCCTTCGCGGTAGTACTTGATCGCCTGGTCGTACATGAAATAGGCGAGCACGGTGGAACTGTCGAACGGACCGCCGCCACTCATCACCGCGATCAGATCGAAGCTGCGCAGTGCGCCGATCACGGTCAGCACCACCGCCATGAAGGTGGCGGGCCGCAATTGCGGCAGGATCACGTGCCACAGCAGTCGCAGCCCTTGCGCGCCTTCCATGCGCGCGGCCTCGACCACCTCGGGATTGATGCCGGTGAGCCCGGTCAGATACAGGATCATGCAGAACGGCGCCTGCGGCCACAGCGCGGCGAAGATGATGCCGAACGTGACCGTATGCGGATCGCCGAGCACCGGGATGCCACGGCCGACGATCAGCCGCAGCAGCCCGAACGTCGGATCGTAGAACCAGCTGAATACGAGGCCGACCACGACGCCCGACAGCACGAACGGCGCGAAAAACAGCGACTTCACGACCCGCATGCCGCGCACCTGCTGGTTCAGATACAGCGCGAACAGCAGACCGAGAGGTGGCGCGAGCAGAAACAGCGCGAGCCAGATCAGGTTGTTCTTCAGCGCCGTATAGAACGTATCGGACTGAAACAGCTCGACGTAATTGGCGAGACCGGCGAAGGTCTTCGGCGTCATGCCGTCCCAGTTGTAGAAGCTCAGCGAAATGCTGCTGATGATCGGATAGATCACGCACAGCGCGAACAACGCACAGCCCGGCAGCAGAAAGAAAAACGCGGCGCGATGCTGATGACGTCGCGTCGTCGAGACGCGACGGTGCCGCGCCGCGGGCAGGCGGCGCGCTGCGGTATGAGACATGGAACGGCCTCGTCGGAAATCGAATGCGGAATTGGGACCCGCAAGCCGGCCGCGCTCAGGCGGCCGGCGCGGCGGGACTTACTTCTGGTAGATGCGCTTGCGCGTCGCTTCGAGATGAGCGAGCACGCTGTCGAGTTGCGACGGATCGCTGTAGAACTGCTGCATGGCCTTCATGCCTTCGTCGGCCATTTCCTTCTGCATATCGCGATCGTAGAACTGCGCGATGCCGCCCTTCGTGTTCGCGAGCGTCTGGAAGCCGACCTTCGAGATCGCGTCCTCAGGCGGCGCCGCCTGGCTGTTCGACGGCAACTGTCCCCAGCCCTTCGCGAGTTCGGCGTTGATCTTCGGCGTCTCCATGAACGCGAGCAGCTTGCGCGCGTCGGCCTTGTTCTTCGCCTTCGCCGGAATCAGCAGCACGTTGACGGGGCCGTCCTCGGCCATCGGCACGTTCGCGTCGAGCACCGGAAAGCGGAAGAAGCCGATCTGATCCTTGATCGGCGGCGGGAAGCTCGCCGAGAAGAACGTGCCCATCAGCATCATCGCGGCTTTGCCGTTGTTGAGGATCGGGCCGATCGAATCGACGTCGTACGACAGCGCATTGTCGATAAAGTCGTGATTGTCGAGCAGCGTCTTCCACGTCGTGTAGACCTTCTTCACGCGCGGATCGGTGTACGGAATTTCGCCGGCCATCAGCTTCTGATGGAACTCGTTGCCGTTGATGCGCAAATCGAGATAGTCGAACCAGGCGGCCAGCGTCCAGCTGTCGCGTGCGGCCACCGCGATCGGCGCGACGCCGATCGCCTTCAGCTTCTTGTTGGCTTCGAGCAGTTCGTCCCACGTTTTCGGCTCGCTCCTGATGCCGGCCTTCTCGAACAGATCCTTGCGATAGAAGAAGCCGTACGCGTCATAGCCGAGCGGTGCCGCATACTGCTTGCCCTTGTACGTCGACGCGTCCTTGACCGACGCATACTGCTGCGACCAGCCGTTTTTCGCCCAGTCCGAGCTCAGATCTTCGAGCAGACCGCGTTGCGCGTAATAGGCCATCCGCTCGCCGTCGTGCCACGAGACGACGTCGGGTGGATCGGTGGCGAGCCAGCCGCCCATCTGCACCTTGTAGGCTTCCTCGGTCACGTAGGTGATTTTCAGGTCGATGTCGGGATTGGCTTTCTTGAACTGGTCGAACGCATCCTGCCAGGTCGAGCGCTGATTACCGCGCGCCGATACGTTGACGTTCAGCGTGGCCGCGTCGACCGCGGCGCTGCCGAGCGCGCCGGCCATCACGGCGGCGGCGATCGACACCTGTGCGAAACGGCGAAGGCGAAGAGCAATCATCTATGTCTCCTTGTCTACCTTGTTGACCGGCTACGCAGCGTGGCCGGCGATGTAACCCGCTCTGTGGCGGAATTCAGTCTGACGAACCGTTGAAGCAGGTCCGCCGTCGACGATCGTTCAGGCGGCCGCGCGTTCCGGCTCGAACGTGCTACGCCGCAGCGCGAGTCCCTGTTCGTCGAACAGATGACAGGCAGCGGGCGGAACATGGACGCGGATGCGCTCGCCCGCGCCGAGCGGCGTATCGCCGGGCGCCTTCGCGATCAGCGTGCCTCCCGCGTGGTCCGCGTGGATATAGCTGTGCTCGCCGAGCCGTTCCGATAGCACGGTCGCGCACTGAATGAACTGTTCGTCGCCATCGAGCCGCAGATGCTCGGGGCGCACGCCGAGCGTGACGCGCTGGCCGCGTTGCAGCCGTTTACCGTCGACGTGCGCGACCAGCTTTTCCGCGCCGGCCACGAGCGCCACCGTCACACGCCCCGGTTCGATCGACTCGACGGTCGCATCGACGAAGTTCATACGCGGCGAGCCGATAAAGCCCGCGACGAAGCGCGACTTCGGGTGGTGATACAGCTCGAGTGGCGCACCGCTCTGGGCGATGCTGCCGAAGCGCTCGGCATCCGCGCCCGCATGCAGCAGCACGATGCGATCGGCAAGCGTCATCGCTTCGACCTGATCGTGCGTGACGTACACGACGCTCGCATTCGCGAAGCGCTGATGCAGACGCGCGATCTCGACGCGCGTCTGGCCGCGCAGCGCGGCATCGAGATTCGATAGCGGCTCGTCGAACAGAAACACGCCCGGCTCGCGCACGATCGCGCGGCCGATCGCGACGCGCTGCCGCTGGCCGCCCGACAGCGCTTTCGGATGTCGTTCGAGCAAGCTTTCCAGTTGCAGAATCCGCGCGGCTTCGCGCACCTTGCGCTCGATCACGTCCTTCGGCTGCTTCGCGAGCTTCAATCCGAACGCCATGTTGTCGAACACGGTCATGTGCGGAAATAGCGCGTAGCTTTGGAACACCATCGCGACGCCGCGCTCGGCGGCCGGCACGTCGTTGACGAGGCGGCCGCCGATATGCAGTTCGCCTTCGCTGAGGTCTTCGAGACCGGCGATCATCCGTAATAAGGTCGACTTGCCGCAGCCCGAGGGGCCGAGAAACACGCAGAATTCATGCTGCGCGATCTCGAGATTCACGCGCCGGATCACCGGCGGATGGTCGCCGTAGGCCTTTTGCACATCGCTCAAACGAATCGTCGCCATGCTGTCTCCGCCTTGATTTAACCGCTTAAATTTTGGCCGAAATAAAACGCCCTGGCCTTGTGCCGGCGGCATTTAATCGCTTAAATTCGAGTTCGACGGATAAAGTCATGGTGGGTGTCTCCGTTACGTTTTTGAGAAAGTTAGCAATGTCGCAGGCCGTTTGCAACATTTGAATTGACCTCCCTAAATATGGGATAACCCGACATGGTCACGTTGTCCGAAGTCGCGAAACGCGCGCAGGTTACCGCCGCCACGGTCTCCAACGTGCTGCGCAATCGCGAGAAAGTCCGCCCTGAAACGGCTGAGCGCGTGCTGCAGGCGATCGCCGAACTCGGCTACCGGCCGAACCTGAATGCGCGCGCGCTCGCCGAAGGCCGTTCGTCGACGCTCGCGCTCATGCTGTCGAACATCTCGAACCCGTTTTACCCGGAGTTCGTGCTCGCCGCCGAGCGCGCGGCGCGCAAGACCGGCCACTTCCTGATGGTCTGCAATACCGACGACGATGCCGAAATCGGCCGCGCATATCTGAACCAGATCGCCGGCACGCTCGCCGACGGCGTGCTCGTGATGAACACGGACATCACGATCAACGAGCTGTGCGCGTCTGCGACGCATAGCGCGCCGATTCTGCTCGCCATGTGGGAGCACCCCGAGTCGCCGCCCGAGCTACCGTGCGTCGCAGTCGACTTCGCGCGTGCCGGCGAGCTGGCCGCGGGGCATCTGCTAGGACTAGGCCATCGCGAGATCGGCTTGCTGATCGGCGACGGCTGCGGCGGTTTGCAGGACGCGCGCTCGAACGGCTTTCGCGCCGCGATGCGCATGGCCGGCATCGAAGCCGATGCGGCCGCCGTGCTGCAGATTCGCGACTCGATCGACGCCGGCTTCGCCGCCTGCATGGAACTGATGGCGAACCGCCCGCAACTGAGCGCGATCTTCGCGACCAACGACCTGCTCGCGATCGGCGCGATCCAGGCGTTGATCACGCTCGGCCGCTCGGTGCCCGACGACGTGTCGGTGATCGGCATCACCGACATTCAGCTCGCGCATCAGGTGCATCCCGCGCTGACCACGGTCGCGATTCAAACCGCGGCCGTCGCGGAGCTTTCCATCGAGAGCCTGATCCGTTTGATCCAGACGCCGGAGCGGCAGCCGTCGATGGTGCTCGGGCCACCGCCCGAGCTCGTGGTGCGCGCCTCGACCGGGCCGCGCAGGAAACGCTGACGCGTTAGTTCACGCGCTCGGTCGCCATCCGCGTGACGATGTCGAACGCCTTCTGCGTCGCGCCGACGTCGGCCTTGCCCTGGCCGTGGATATCGAACGCGGTGCCGTGCGCGGGCGTCGCGATCGGAATCGGCAAGCCGCCGTGCACGGTCACGCCGCGCCAGAAACCCATCAGCTTCATCGCGATCTGGCCTTGATCGTGGTACATCGTGACGACGCCGTCGAAGGCCTTCTGGTCGCGCGCGCGCACGAAGATCGTGTCGGCGGGAAACGGTCCCTGCGCGTCGTAGCCGAGCTCGCGCGCGGCCTCGACGGCCGGCGCGATCACGTCGATCTCCTCGCGGCCGAACGCGCCGTTGTCGCCGTTGTGCGGATTGAAACCGCATACCGCGATACGCGGCTGCGGATGGCCGGCTCGCTTCAGGCCTTCGTGAATCAGCCGCACCGCGCCGACGATGCGCTCCTCCGACAGCTTCGCGCTGACGTCCTTCAACGCCATATGCGAGGTCACGCGCGAAGTCCATAGCTCGTCGAGCACGTTGAACTCACAGAAGCTGCCCGTGTAGCCGAGCTGCTTCGCGAACCACTCCATCTCGTCGCCGGTTTCCATGCCGGCCAGATGCAGCGAGGTCTTGTTGACCGGCGCGAACAGCATGCCTTGGGTGACGTTGCTTTGCGTCAGCGCGAGCGCGTGCCTGTACGCGGCGAGACTATAGCGGCCGCCGTGTTCGGTCGCCACCGCACGCTCGAAAGCTTGATCGCCGGGCAGACGGAAATCGATCAGCGACGGCACACCGTCGCGTTGAAACGCGGCATGCGCATCTTCGACCACGTCGTAATCGAAGCGCTGCTGCGCGATCTTCATGCCGGTTTCGAGCTCGCGCCGGTCGCCGATGATCAGCAGCTCCGCGCGCGCCAGGTTCGCCCGCTGCGCGAACAGACGCGCGATCAGCTCGGGACCGATACCGGCGGGGTCGCCAAGAAGGACTGCGATGCGTGGCTTCATGTGCTTTCCTCGGATCGGTCCACTCATTCGACGATATTGAAGTCGGCAAGATACTTGTCGCTCAACTTGATGCCAAGACCCGGCACGTCGTCCGACAGTTGCAGATAGCCATTTTCCGGCTGCGGTTCGCCTTCGAAGATGTAGTAGAACAATTCGTTGCCAACTTCGACATCGAACACCGGGAAGAACTCCGACATCGGGCTCGCGGTGCTCGACATCGTCAGATGATAGTTGTGCATCTGTCCCGCATGCGGAATCACCGGCACCGACCACGCTTCGGCCATCGCGTTGATCTTGCGCGCCGCCGTGATCCCGCCCACGCGATTCGTGTCGTACTGGATCACGTCGATCGCGCGGCGTTCGAGCAGATCCTTGAAGCCATAGCTCGTGAACTCATGCTCGCCACCCGACACCGGCATCAGGTTCATCTTCTTCAACTCCTGATAGCCTTCGATGTCGTCGCCGATCACCGGCTCCTCGATCCAGCGTGGATTGTATTCGGCGAGGCGCGGCAGCATTCTGCGCGCGTATTCGAGCGTCCAGCCCATATAGCATTCGAGCATGATGTCGACTTCGTCGCCGACCAGTTCACGCAACAGACGCACCTGTTCGATGTTCTTCGCCATGCCTTTCGGGCCGTCTTTCGGACCGTAGCCGAAGCGCATCTTCATCGCGGCGAAGCCGCTGTCCAGATAGCTTTCCGCTTCGCCGAGGAAAGCGTCGCGATCATCGTTGTTGTAAAGCTTCGATGCATAGCACCAGATCTTTTCTTTCGTGCGCCCGCCGAGCAGCTTGAACACCGGCTTTTTCACGGCCTTGCCCATGATGTCCCACAGCGCGATATCGATCGCGGAGATCGCCGCCATGCCGATGCCTTTGCGGCCCCACGCGAGCGTGCGGCGATACATCTTCTGCCAGATGTATTCGTTGTCGAACGGGTCTTCGCCGATCGCGATCGGCGCGAGGTATTCGTCGATGATCTGCTTCGCGATGCGCGGCGCCAGCGCGCAATTGCCGATGCCCACGGTGCCGTCGTCGCATTCGACTTCGACGACGAGCCAGCCGTGAAAGCGGAACGACCCCATCGCATCGCCACGCTCGTACAGAATATCGACCGCGTTCGTGCAGAAATGCGCTTGCGGCGGCACGACTTTGCCTTTCCACTCGAAAACACGCGTTCGGATATGCTTGATTTTCATGTTCGACGATTTCCTTCAGAGAATCAGAGAGTCAGTGGCCCGGGCGTTCGCCGAGCGGGCCGCTGCGATGAGAGACGGAATGGGAGGCGGCAGGGGCGAAGCGGAACGTCAGCAGCAGCAATGCGCCGATCAGTCCGACCACCGCGAGCGAGAACATACCCGCCTGCGAAGAGCCGATCGCGCGCTCGGCCAGCCCCTTCAGATTCGGCGCGACGAAGCCGCCCAGATTGCCGATCGAATTGATCAACGCGATGCCGCCCGCGGCCGCGGCCCCGCCCAGGTAACCGGTGGGCAGCGTCCAGAACAATGGCTGCACGCAGACGAAACCGATGGCGGCGAAACAGAAGGCGGCAATCGCAAGCGTGACCGACGACGTCATCGCCGACGCGGCAATGCCGAACGCCGCGAGCGCGAGCATCGCCGCGGCCCAGATACGGTGATGACCGTGGCGGTCGGCGTAGCGCGTCACCCAGAACGTGCCGATGATCGCGGCGATCCACGGAATCGCTGTCAGCATTCCGACCTCGACGCCGACATGGCCGCCGCTCGCGAGCCCGGCGATGCGGGTTGGCAGATAGAACACGACGCCATACACGCTCATCTGCACCGCGAAGTAGATCAGGCCGCAGAACAGTACGCGCGAATCGCGCAGCGCCGCGAGCACCGAAGCCGGACCATGCGCGAGCTTCTGGCGGTCTTCCTGGCGCAACGCGTGATCGAGCGCGTCACGCTCTTCGGCATCGAGCCAGTGCGCCTGCACGGGCCGGTCGGTCAGATAGAAGTAAGCGACGACACCCACCACCGACGCCGCCAGCCCCTCGACGACGAACAGCCATTGCCACGGATGCATGCCGAACGGATTGCCCGCATCGAGCAGCAGACCCGAGATCGGGCTGCCGAGCAGAAGCGCGAGCGGGAAGCCGAAATAGAACATGCCCATCGTCTGCGAGCGCGTTTTCGCGGGAAACCAGTTCGACAGGAACAGGATGATGCCGGGAAAGAAACCGGCTTCGGCGATGCCGAGCAGCGTGCGCAGCACATAGAAGCTCGTGGCGCTGTCGACGAAGGCGGTACACGCGGACACGATGCCCCACGTGACCATGATGCGGCTCATCCAGATGCGCGCGCCGAAGCGGTACATCAGCAGGTTGCTCGGTACTTCGAACACCGCATAGCCGACGAAGAAAATGCCGGCGCCGAACGCGAACGCCGCATCGCTCAAGCCCGTGTCGGCCTGCAGCACGTTCTTCGCGAAGCCGACGTTCGCGCGGTCGATGAACGCCAGTACGTACATCAGGATCAGAAAAGGCAGCAGCCTCGTGCGCGCTTTGGTAATCGCGCTGTCGAGCGCGGGGCTCGCGGTCATCGTCATGCGTCGTCTCCGGTTTTGTCTTGTCAACGCGAACGGCGTTGCGATTGCCGTCCTGCGATAACCGCCAGTGTGCGAAACTATCCGATAACTGACCACTGAATAATTCGAATCGGCCGATTCGCTAAAGTTATCGCTCATGATCCCGCCCGCCTCCACCATTCGCAAACGCTTGCGCCTGCGTCATCTGCAACTGATGGTCGCGCTGTCGGAAACGGAATCGCTGCGGCGTGCCGCCGACGATCTCGCGATGACCCAGCCCGCCGCGACCAAGGCCTTGCAGGAACTCGAAGACACGCTCGGCGTATCGCTGTTCGTACGCCATGCGCGCGGCATGGAGCCGACGATCTTCGGCGAGGCCGTGATGCGCTATGCGCGCGTCGTGTTCCAGGATCTCGACGAGCTGCGCGAGGAATTGGCCGGCATCGAAGCCGGCGACATCGGCAAGGTGCGCATCGGCGCGGTGATGGCGCCCTCGCCCGAATTGCTGACGCACACGATCGTCAAGCTGAAGGAAGCACACCCGCGCCTGCAGATGGCGGTCACGATCGACACCAGCGACGTGCTCGTGCAGTCGCTGCAACAGGATCAGCTCGATATCGTGATTGGCCGGATTCCCGATGGTTTTCCGGCGCTCGATCTGAGCTTCGAGACGTTGGCGGAAGAGGCGCTGTCGATCGTCGTGCGGCCCGATCATCCGGCCGTGAAAACAGGCAAGCAAACGGGCACGCGGCCGAACCTCGCGGACCTCGCGCGTTATCCGTGGATCATCCAGCCGCATCCGAGCCCGATGCGCCAGGTCATCGATCAAACGTTTCGCGAGTCGCGCGTCGCGCCGCCGGTGAGCACGGTCGAGACCTCGTCGATTCTGACCACGCTGTCGTTGCTGCGCGACTCGGACATGCTCGCCGTGCTGCCGAGTTCGGTCGCGCAGTACTACGTCGCGCTCGATGCGATCGCCGCGATCGCGACGCCGCTACGCGGCCGGCTCGCACCGTATGGGCTGATTCTGCGCAGAAACCGGCGCATCACGCCGGCGATGCAACTGGTCATCGATTCGATTCGCGCCGCGTGAGGTTTTCTGCGAAGCGCAATTTGCCGCCCGCATTGATGTCCGCGAGATCCGGGTGGGCGCGAGCCGCGTCGAGCGGAATATCCGGCCGCATGAAGAAGGTCGCGACGATGCCGAGCGCGAGCAGTCCGAGCGAGCCCGCGAACGGCAGCGTCCAGCTACCCGTGCGGTCCACGATCAGGCCGAACACGATCGGCGTGAAAATCCCCGCAACCGCCGAGCCCGCATTCACGAGCCCGCTCGCGACACCGACGTGCCGCGGGCTGATGTCCATCGGCACGGCCCAGATCGGCCCGATCGTCATTTCGAGGAAGAAGAACGACAGGCTCATGCACGCCGCCATGACCGGCAGCGACTTCACGACCATCACCGGCGCGAGGAACACCAATGCGCCGAGAAACGCGCAGATGATCACGTTGCGGCGCGCCGCGACGACGTTGCGCGTACGCTTCAACACGCGGTCGCTGAGCACGCCGCCCGCGGTATTGCCGACCACGCCGGACAGAAACACGCCCGCGGAGAACATCGCCGAGCTTTTCAGATCGAGGCCACGACCGTGCATGAAGAACGTGGGCAGCCAGGTGAAGAACAGCCAGCCGGTCCAGCCGTAGCAGAAGTAGACGAGCATCGTTGGTGCGATGCGTTTGAGCAGACGCCGCCACGGCGTGGGCTCGCGCGTCGCTTCGACCGCGGATTGACGGACCGGCGGCAATTGCGTTTCCTGCTCCGCGGTCATATGGCGATGCTTGCGCGGGTCGTCCGTGAAATACCATGCGTAGATCACGACCCACACGAAGGTCAGCGCGCCGACCGCGAGAAACGACACCCGCCACGACGAATACGCGACCAGCAGCGCGATCAGCGGCGGCGTGATCGCATTGCCGAGCCGCGAGAACGAATGCGTGAGGCCTTGCACGAAGCCCCGCCGGTTCGACGGGAACCAGTTGGTCAGCGCCCGCGCCTGCGCGGGCAGCGCCGCGCCTTCGCCGATGCCGAGCAGCAGCCGCGCGCCGAACAGCGACGCGAGCCCGCCCGCGAGACCGGTCGCGACCGTCGCGACGATCCAGATGCTTGCGCAGGTCACGAGCGTGAGCTTCGCGCCGAAGCGGTCGCTGACCCAGCCGCCGATCACCTGGCACAGCGCGTACGTGTATGCGAACGCGGCGAACACGAGGCCGACGTTGGTATTGCTCAGATGCAGATCGTCGCGGATCAGCCCGGCCGCCGCCGACAGGTTGACGCGATCGAGATACAAGATGAACGACATCGCGCACATGAGCGCGAGAACCGCCCGGCTGACCTTGGGTCGCAGCATCGTCTCCTCCGGATTGTCGCGTGAGCCCGCGCCGATGCTCCGACGGTGGCGTCCGCTATGGCTTGTTTTGTGCGCACATTATCAGAAGCCGGGTGATAGTTGACCAATGAATTGTTTGGATACAGCGATCACTGGGGGTTATCGCTTTCATCCTTCGCCCATAGCCGAGCGTTGACTGTCAGGTATAGATTTGGGGCTCCATGCGACCGACCCGCAGTACGGCGCAAAACTGATCAGCATCATTCGCTCACGCCATCTAGATCAATATGATGTTCGGTAAAACAGACAAAACCTTGAGGACACGATTGGTGACCTTCGCTCTGCTTCTCGTCAGCGCGCACGCAATGGCATCGGGGCAGACGATCGCCACAGCGGATCAGGCAGCGGACCGGGCAGCGGAAGTTACCCAGAGCCACCATCTATCCTCCAACCGCACTCAATGCCTTATGTTCGACGTATCCGATGAGAAGCGTTATTTCGTGGTCGGGGTTCACGAGAAACATACGCCCGAATGCGGTGGCGATCCGGCTACCGCGCCGGTGCTGTTCTTCCTGAAGATACGCAAGCAAGATGGCTACGTCGTAACCAATCAACGTGACGGGGATCATTTCGCGCCGCTCCCACCCAAACAATGATCCCGGACCCGCCACCACCACGGCGGGTTCCTCCTCTGTTGCCTCGCACCCCGCACTGGTTGTGCTCGCTCTTGCCCAGCATGAACCTCGGGGCTCTACAGTGCTTCGTCATTCTCGCGGAGGTACTCAACTTCAGCCGCGCCGCGAAGCGGCTGCATACCGCGAAGCCCGCGCTGAGCCAGCAGATCCGCTCGCTCGACGAACTGCTCGACACGCGGCGGCGTCGACCGCACGCGGCCGATCGACTCAATCACAACTTAACGCACATTGGATGTAAGCGCTATTGACCCGTACAACACTTGTTAGGACAACCGGGCTCAAACGATATTTCAACACGCCGGCCGTTTTCGACATCGTTCTTCGAATAGACGCGCGAACTGGTCTTTACCGTTCCACGCAAGAAGCCAAATTGATCCAGCACCGCTTTACCCGCTATCAGGCGAGCTTGGGCCAATTGGGTTGCGTTCTGTTCGCGTTCCTCAGCATGACCACTTACTAGCGTTGTTTCCCTGGTTTTGTGATTCGCATATGTAATCTTTTGATCGATTACCCAGTTAGCAAGCCTTAAAACCTCATCAGCGGGGATAACGGCACTATTTGGTGGAAAGTAGATATCGAAATCCTCACCGGGCATACATGCAAAAACATGTCCCGATATCAGAGCCGAAATGATGACGTAAAGTTTACGCATTGTAGATAACGTATCCGGCGATGCTGTCAGCGTTATCGATTGCCTGTTCGGGATTCGTTCCTCCCCACGAAAGGCACTCGTTCATGAAGTACTTCCAATCTTTGGTTCCCATAGTGTCTTGAAAGTGACTCGCCTCATGAATGAGCGTAGAAACAATTGAATCCTTGTCCCAAGAGAAGTCACGCATTGAACAAAAATCCAAGTGTATAGCGATCGTGTGTGTTTTGGTGTCTGGCGCGCATACTTCAGCGACCACGCCAGATCTTACGGGGTTTGGTACGCATCCCACGTATCTCGACGTATCAGGTTCCCATCGGACGAAATTGTCACCGGTTAACCCTCGCAACACGCGAACAATTGATGTTAAACCATTCGCAAGCCGGTTTCTTGCTGACTCGTCGCAATAGCCAAACCATGCTCGCACGCGGTCCTGATCTGATGCTGACCAGCGTGCCAAATCCTCCAGGCGAGTCTCAACGTAACCAACAGCACGATCCCGGCACTTCAGAACCATGTCGCGAAAAACTTTGTTTGACATTTTCGGGCAAATCTTGTCTGTATTGATTGTTACATGGACCATTGAACCGGGGTTTGTATTCGTAATAGCACCAGCGTGTACCTCGAACCATTCTTCATTTTCGTCGGTCTTGAACCCGTATTTATTCCGATCATCAAAATCATTCATCCCTGATTGCCTCTGCAATATAAAACCTCAAGCTCGATTCAAAAATGGTCGCGATACGCTCGGTTTTCCCTTGCGCATTCGTAGTTCCCGTTTTCACCCGCTCACCGTCAAGAATGATCCGGTAACGCACATTAGCGAGAGGTTTGCCGTCGTGATCTTTGAGCGCGTATTGCTCGTCGTGAGTGAAACGCTTCGACGCTGGCTCTGGCGCTGCCTTGCGTCCACGGCAATCGCACGCCCATGCGTAACCGAGGGCTTCGGCCATATCGTAGCCGTTTGAATACGACCGAAGCCTATCCAGCGGAAACCATTCGCCGGTTTCGACGTTCAGAGCCATTGCGGACGGCATTGGCGGGAAGTTTGAATATATTGAATATGTCACGCGGCAAAGCTGGCATTCTTCCATGCCCCCGGCGTCTTCCTGTTTCTGTTGCTCCATTTGACCTCTGCTGGTTTTCCAGAACACACCTGACGAATTAGCCATCTAAAACGAATCAAAGTCAATGACTTTAATCTGAGATAAAACCGTTTTTACAGATACTCACAATCGTTGCGGGTATCTGATTTTCGGGTCCATCTTTCCGGTATCGCCGCTCAACAAGAAAAGACGGCATTGAGCCGCCTTCTCCGTCAGTGATCGACGCCGGTCAGTGCCAGCAAGAACCGCTGCCGCGCCCGCCGGTGTCAGTCGTCGGTTGGGAAGCCTCTCGGCTGATCTGATCGAGGACGTGCCACTGCCCGCATAACGCGGTTTGCCATAGCCGCGCTTCACGCATCGTCCTTCCCCGTGCGCGCGACGCTCAGCAGTTCTCTAACGCGTCGCGCGAGATTCGACAACGGGCCGCCGGACCGCGCGACGGCCTGCTGTCTGTGTGGCATACGTTGCAGATCGTGCCAGTCGTCATCGAGCGCTCTTGCGTGAGCGTCGGCGCCATACGGCCATTCAACGACCACCGCGCGCAAGCGGGCGGCGCGCGAGCTTCTGTGGGCGCGATCGATATACGCATTGATCTGCGACGCCTCGTACCGCGCCGATTCCTCCGAATCCACGGCAATGAAGTCGTTCAGTCCTTCGATATGGACGCACCATAACTGTTCGCTCACGTCGCGTCTCCTACTACGTTTTTTTGGCCTGCCCGATCAGCCCAGTGACAGCCGTGCAAACTCAGGTTCGGCCCTGAGCCGTTCCCAGTTCAGATCAGCGAAGCACGGGCCTTGCGTCGCCTCGCTGAATTTGACGTCGTTGTGCTTGCCGTTCCACTCCATCACCTTGACCTGGCCGTTCGCGTCGACCGCGAGATCCCAGCCGATGCAGCGCGCAAACGGAATCTTCCTGTGCAGGCGTAGCACGGTGGCCACGCATTTCTCGAAACATGGGATCTTCAGGCCCGCAAAGCGCGCGCCCGAGTCTGGATGCGCGTCCACCGCGGCCCAGTCGCTCATATACCCCTCGTCGCACAGTTCGCCCGTTTCGAGTTCGACCGGCACGCATATCTCGCGATCGCTCAGCACATGCGTATCGTCCGCTCTGCCGAGTCGCAAGTAGCAGGCCCGAATGGAAATGCGACCGGCCTCGTCCACCACGGTCGTGAAGCGCAATGTCGCCACCGGCTTCGCAGCAAACGTAGCGAACAGACTGTGCTGGTTGATGAACGTCTGAATCACGCCATTGCCGAGCGACCTGATGACCGCGGGGTCGAAGTTGGCACGGTCGAAGAAGTAGACACCGTTGCCCTGTCCGGAACCGTCGAGCTTGAATACGACGCGTTCGGTATGCTCGAACACGACGGCTGTCAGATCGCGCTCGGGCACCACGACGCCTTTGTCGGTAAAGAACAGCCCATTGGCAAAGTACGCGACGTCCGGCAATTCGTCGCCGTCGAAGATCAGCCGTGAAATCGGCTTGAGGCTCGAAATCTTGCCGTACCAGCCTTGCATATGCGGCACGACGACGATGCCGTAGTAGTTGTCCGGAATCCAGCCTTCCTTGAAGGTGCCGCAAAACGCGGTATAAACGCGCAGCCAGGGTGCGTAGACCGGGTCGCCGAACACGTCTCGCGCATAGGTCTCCGCGAGCCGCAGCTTGTTCGGATCGGTCTTGCCATACCTGCTTTCGAGTCGCTCCAATATTTTTCTGGCCTGCAATTCGTGATCGTGGTGAAAGCGGTAAAGCGAGACCCGCTTCGCAGATCGTCTTACTATATTTTCAACCCCGGATAGCATCATGCTCAGTACGCGTTTGGATGATGAAGTCCCTTGAAAATCGTGGCCAGAATGATCTTCATGTCGAGCCAGAACGACCAGTTGCGCAGGTAGTACAGATCGTGTGCGACGCGGCCCTCCATCTTTTCCAGGCGATCGGTTTCGCCGCGATAGCCGTTGATCTGCGCCCAGCCGGTAATGCCGGGTTTGATCCGATAACGGTGGATATAGCCCGATACGATGTTCTGATAGAGATCGTCGTGTTCGAGCGCATGCGGGCGCGGCCCCACCACCGACATATCGCCGCGCAGCACGTTGAAGAACTGCGGTAGTTCGTCGAGACTCGTGCGGCGCAGGAACGCGCCGACGGTCGTGATGCGTGGATCGTCGCGCGTGGCCTGTTCGAGAATGCCCGGCTTCTGCTCGTGCAGGCGCATCGTGCGGAACTTGTAGATCGTAAATACGCGGCCGTCGGCGCCTTTGCGACGCTGCGTGAAGAACACCGGCCCGCGCGAACTCAGTTTGACGGCGATCGCGCAGCCCAGCAGAATCGGCGAGATCGCGATCAACGCGACGAGCGCGAACAGACGATCGAACAGGTCTTTTTGCACCAACGCCTTCGGCGGCAGCGGCGACGCGGCAAGATTGATCGTCGGCAAGCCGAGCAACTCGGTCATGCTGCCTTCGAACAGCGCAAGCGAGCGCACGTCGGGCATGAAGCGCACATTGATCAGGTCGTTGCGAAACTCCGCCACCAGCTTGAGAATCGCGCGCTCCTCGGTGAGCGGCAGCGCCAGCCACACTTCGCCGATCTGCTGTTCGCGCACGTAGCGAGCGAACGCACCCTGTTCTTCGAAGACCTGCACCGACGAGCGCGGCGCAATGCAGCAGCCGGGGTGCAGGTTATACAGCGCATTCGCGCGAAAGCCGGCCGCGGGCGACGTCTCGATCTTATGGATGATCTCGTCGCAATGTTCGCCGCACGCCGCCACCGCGACCTGCTGCAAGTTCATCCCCGCATGACGCATGCGCCCAAGCAACGCATGCGTGACCAGCCGGCCGGCCATCATTGCCGCGCCCGAAATGCCGGTCCAGTACACGAACCAGAGTCGCGACACGAAATCGATCCGGTGCAGCGAGAACATCAGCACCATCGCGCAGGCCTGCACGACGAGCCAGCCGAGCGCCACCTGGCTCGCCAGCACTCTTTTCGAGCGGCCACGCCACGATTGGTAGACGCCGAGCGCCGGAAAGACCGCGAGAGCGAACGCCGCGGCAAAAGCGACGAAGGCGAAATAAAAGCTCCGTTGCGAGCCGCCGTCGAAGCGGATCTGGGAGGCCGCAAATGCCCCAGCCACGATCATCGCGACGTCGAACGCTCTCGCCAGTAGACCAGTCAGCAATCGCATCACAGCCCCCTCATAGGACGTAGCAGGTCGACTCCGTCGCATCAGCCGCAACGCCCGTACTTGTCGTCGAAACGAACGATGTCGTCTTCGCCGAGATAAGTACCCGACTGCACCTCGATGATCTGCAGCGGCACGCGGCCCGGATTTTCGAGCCGATGGCGAACACCCAACGGGATATAGGTCGATTCGTTTTCGCCAAGAAGAAACTGCTCTTCCCCACGCGTGACGTGCGCGGTTCCACACACCACGACCCAATGCTCGGCGCGATGATGATGCATCTGCAACGACAGACGGCCGCCGGGCATCACGACGATGCGCTTCACCTGAAAGCGCTCGCCATGATCGATCGAGTCGTAAAAGCCCCACGGGCGACGCACTTTTCTGTGCGCATCGGCCTCCGGCGACTTCTCGGCCCTGATCCGCGACACGAGTCCCTTGATGTCCTGCACATGCGAGCGATCCGCGACGAGCACAGCGTCGTCGGTTTCGATCACGATCATGTTGTTGGTGCCGACGCAGGCGAGAAGCCTGCCTCCTTGCGAGCGTGCGTAGGTCGCGGTGGCCCCTTCGAACACCACGCGGCCGCTGGCCGCGTTACCACAGTCGTCCTTCTCCATCGCTTGCCATACGGCATCCCACGAGCCGAGATCGGACCAGCCTGCTTCGAGCGGCACCACCACGCCGGAAAACGCCGACTGCGGTTTGCCAAGCTGTTCCATCACCGCATAGTCGATCGAGTCGGACGGCGATCCCAGAAACCCCTCGGCGTCCGGCATGATGCATTCTTCAGTCTTCTTCGCGTCGCGGTATGCCTGAACGCAGGCCGCGTGCATGTCCGGCTGAAACTGCTCGATGATGGAGAGCCAAACCGACGCTCGCACGACGAAGATGCCGCTATTCCACCAGTAATTGCCCGACGCGACGTACTGGGCCGCGAGTTCCGTCGCGGGCTTCTCGACGAAGCGCTCGATGCGGCGCGCGCCGTCTGGCAACGCGTCGCCGAGCCGGATATAACCGAAGCCCGTGTCGGGCCGTTCGGGCGGTACGCCTAGCGTGACGATCGCGCCGTCGCGCGCATGCCTCGCGGCGATGTCCAGCGCGTGGTGAAGCGCTTCGAGATTCGCGATCGCATGGTCGGCGGGCATTGCGACCAGAATGGCGTCTTCGTCTTCCGCGCATGCCGTCAACGCGGCAAGCGTCAATGCCGGCGCCGTATCGCGACGCGCGGGTTCGACCACGATCCGCGCGTTCACGCCGATCTCGCGCGCCTGTTCGTAAGTGGCGAAATAATGCTCGATTCCGCAGACGATCACGGGATCGGCCGCGACGTTCCATGCGCCATCAAAACCCGCCATGCGCCCCATGGTTGCTTGCAGCAAAGTCTGATTGCCGATCACGTCGATCAGTTGTTTTGGAAACTGTTCGCGCGACACCGGCCACAACCGGGTGCCGGAACCACCGGCGAGAATCACCTGCACCAGCGTCGGAAACTCCGCCTCGGCAGAATCCTGTCGTATCGTTTCGACATCCGCTGCGGCTGCTGCCGCGGTAACCTTGCCCATCGCTCACTCCTTCGCATTGAAACCGGCTCGGGAACGCGTTTCCCTCGAGAACACCGCATAACGCGGTGTGCCGCGATCCACGCAAATACCGTCTGATGTGATTCATGACAGGGCGTGCGCGTCAAACGGACCAGACCAGTAGTTCAGTTCGCAGTGAAAGATGCATGCGCCTACAGCGAATCCGGCTCGATCGGGAAGTACCGAAACTGACTGGCCGAATCGCAATGGTCTGCTCGACAACGACGACCGGAAAACGATTGAAACGAAAGATCGAATGCGGCAAACGACCTGCATCGGATCTAGTCGACATCGTGCCCCGATGAATTCATCATAGTTAGACCGCATTGCGACGCAGCCCATCTGGCGCGAAGCGCGGAAGTTTTGGCGGCGCTCGCGGACTTGATTTAACAAGCTTGCGAACGAGCTTGCACTTCTATTGCAGGGCGCGCGATTGGAAATAAGCAGCGACACGTGCTACCGTTTAATGAACGTCCCGTGGCATTCATGTCAAAGATAAACAGCGGTGTGATCCCCGTGCGGCCCACACTGTGAGTTTTCCGCTGTTCCAATCTCGCCATCATCCAGCGCATGGGCACAACCCCAACCGGCGCGCCATTCGTTTCTGGAGTTGCAATGGCCTATATTTCGCTAGTCGCACTTTTCCTGACGGTCACGAATTTCGTGCCCATCAGTGCGATCGGCTTTGTCCCGTTGCTGTTGCTGGCATGGCGCTTTTATGGCCGCAGTTATCCCGCGTTCATCGCGCCGCTAACCGCTTTCACGGTGCTCGCGACGGTCTCGACGCTGCTCTATGATCCGCAGTCGTTCCTCGACTTCGACTTTTATCGGCGCGACGGCAATTTTTTCGTTTCCTATGCGCCTATTTTTGCCGGTTTCGTGTATGCGCACCGCTGGGATCTGCACAAGGTACTGCGTGCGCTGTTCATTTTCGCGGTCATCGTCAATCTGCCGATGTACGTCTACTACATCGCCACGAACGGGCTCTTCAGCATCTTCGTTAATCCGGCCGACAGTTTCGGCAGCTACTTCATTGCGCGCAACGCAGCCGGCGGCTTCCTGGCGATGCTGTTCTGTCTCGGCGTAGCGTGCTACCTGCAAAAACGCAGCAAGCTGCTGATCGCGCTGCTCGCCTGCAATGTGCTGATGCTGTTTTCGACCTACAGCCGTGGCTCGCTGCTTGGCGCGGCGGCCGTTCTGCCCTATCTGTACTTTGGCCGCAAGCGCTGGATTCTCGGCACGCTGATAGCCGTGCTGCTGCTCGCCTCGGTCGCCATCGCGATCTACCATACCCAGCCGAACGTCGACTACATGGGCTATACGTTCGCGATTCACGCCAATGACGCCAAGGTCAACAACCTCAACATTCGCTACGAGTGGTTGTGGCCGCGAGCGCTCGCGTATTTCGTGCAAAGCCCGCTCGTCGGTCTCGGCTTCGGCTCCTTCGATGACCACATCGGCAGCCTCACCTCGTACGTCCATCTGTTCGCGGTGCCGTCCGACATCGTGATCGAGCACAGCGACTCGCACGCTCACAACTCGTATCTGAATATCCTCGCCGAGCTCGGCGTAGTGGGCTTGACGCTGATCCTCGCGTTCTTCTGGAGACTGATCGAGTGGAGCAGGCAGGGGGCGGCGTATGCCGCGTTGGTCGAGGGCGGCCGCCAGTTCGCGGCGTTCCGCTTCGTGGAGATTTCGTCGGTTTGCCTGCTGGTGATGTCGGCAACCGAGCATCGGCTCGTTTCGCCGTCGAATGTATTGATTCTTTCTCTGGTGATCTCGCTGCTGCTAGCCGCGCGTCCGCTGGCGGCCACCGCATTCAGGCCCGGCCCGCGCGGAGCGCGCAAGGCGGGCAACGTGGGCACGCGAGCTGCACAGCCCGTGCCCCAGCGCCCGACTCAGGGCGTAACGTCGGCAAGATGACGTTCTTCGGCCGGCAGCGACTGACTCGGCGCATAGGGAAGAAACTGTTCGACGCACGCATACGGGAGCCGCGCGTCGACGAAGCCCATCAGGGCCTTCTTGAAGTTCTCCGACGAAAACCGCTCGGCATTCTTGCGGCACACGCGTGCGTCGAATAGGGCTGCGTTGCTCTCGAACCGGGTAACGGCTTCGAGCAACGACGCGGTGCTTTGCTCACCGAAGAAAACCCCGGTGGGTCGCTCGAGCGGCAATCCCACCACCGATTCAAGCGCGCCACCGCGGCCGAAGGCGATCACCGGCGTGCCGCATGCCTGCGCTTCGACCACCGAAATGCCGAAGTCTTCTTCCGCCGCGAACACGAACGCGCGCGCGCGCCGCAAATGATCGACCAGCACATCGGACGGCTGATGCCCGAGAATCTGGACGTTGTCGCCGGCCACCGCTTTGATCTTCTTCATCTCGGGACCGTCGCCGATCACGACCAGCTTGCGTTCAGGCGTTTGCGAAAAGGCCTGAACGATCAGATCGATACGCTTATAAGGCACCATCCGCGACGCCGTCACGTAGAAATCCTCTTTCTCCGTACCAATAGGCATGTTCACCAGATCGACCGGCGGATAGATCACGGTCGATTCGCGCTGATAGGCCTTTCTGATACGCCGCGCAATGAACTGAGAATTCGCGACGAGATGATCGACGCCGTTCGCGGAGCGCGAATCCCAGCCTCGAATGTAATGAAGCAGCACGCGCGCCAACGCGGAGCGCAGCCCTGTATCGAGATGGGATTCACGCAGGTACTGATGTTGCAGATCCCACGCATAGCGGATCGGCGAATGAATGTAGCTGATATGCATCTGGTTCGGCCCGGTCAACACGCCTTTCGCGACCGCGTGCGAGCTCGAAATGACGAGATCGTAGCCTGACAGATCCACCTGCTCGATCGCAATCGGCATCAACGGTAGATAGGCGCGGTATCGTCTTCGCGCAAACGGCATCTTCTGGATGAATGACGTGTTGACGGACTTCCCCTTCACGCAATCGCGGTCTTCGAGAAAATCGACGATCGAAAAGACATCCGCATCCGGGAAGCACTCGATGATGTTCTTCAATACTTTCTCGGCGCCGCCGGACACTACGAGCCAATCGTGAACAATAGCGACTTTCACTTCGACCTCCTGTGACAATCCACCCAAACTCCCACACACCCACGCGCCACTTCAATCGTCCTTTGCGCCGCCCGCCTGCGTACTAAGTCCGCACACCACCCGCACCCGCTCGAGCGCACGCTCGGCGCCGGGCAACAGCCCGACCAGCTCGAGGCGAATCAACACGCTGAGCAGCGTCACCGACAGCGCCGCTTCGCCGATCACCCGAGCAGAGGCCATGCCAATCGCGCCAAAACGCGGCGCGAGAACGAGCGCCGCTGCGAGATTGACCAGCGCCGAGGCGACGCCGGCAATCGCGAGCACCCGGTCTCTCCTGCGCGGCACGAATACATAGAGCGCGACGAACTCGTTGAAAGCCGCGAACGGGAACATCCATGCAAACACCTGCAACACGTGCACGCTCGGCTCGAACGCGGCGCCGAGAATCAGCGGCAACACGAAAGGCGACAGCGTCAACGCGCCGCACAGCACGAGCACGCCATAGCCGAGCAGCAAGATGGCGCCGCGCCGCGTCGTGACATGCGCGCCCGCCTTGTCGCCCTGCGCGAGTTGCCGGGTTATCGTCGGAATAAAGACTTGCGCCGCGGGGGCCATCAGGCCGAGTCCGATCGCCGCGAAACGCTCGGCCGCGCCGAAATAGCCAACCTCCGCGGGCGTCGAAAACAAGGTCAGCAAATACGTCGACGATGCCGTCAGCACGACGGAGCCGGACGAATAGCAGAACAGCATCGTCGACCTGCGCACGAGCGGCAGGACGCCGGCAAACGCCAGTCGCGGCCAGCCGAGTTGCCACGTCGTCAAACCGTAGGCAATGATCAAGGACGCGATACCCGCAATCAGCAGACTCGCCACCACCCATACGGCATCGTTCGGTCCTTTGACGAGAGTCAGCACCAGCACGAGACTCAGCGCGAAGCCGAACACCTCGATCATGATCGGCGTGCGAATCTGTTGCCGCCCCTGAAACAGCCAGCCGAGATTGCATGCCGACACGATACCTAGCAAGGTCGCGAGCAGGCCGATCAGCGGCCGCTCCGACAATAACGGTGAACAGAACGTCGCAATGATGCCGATGCCCGCGCCGATCACGGCGAGTGTCAGCCGCGCGCTGACCTGCAGCGAATAGATCGCATTGCGTTCCTGGGTCGACTGCGCTTTCGCCACCTCGCGCATGCCGACGAAGGTAAAGCCGAAGCCGACGAGCATCCATATCACGTTCATCAGCGACATCGACGCGAGTACCCGGCCGTATTCGGCCACGCCGAGCACCCGGCCATAGAACGGCACGACGATCAGGAGGTACACGTACCTCATGAAATAGCCGGCGTAAACAAATACGATCAGGTTGGCGCTCGTTCGTCTATCCATGCCGTCCTCCTTCGCCTCAGCGTCCTGCGACGCGACGGCGCGCGAGCGGGTTCGCGATATAACGCACCGCGAAATCCGACAGCGGCGAATAAGGCACGAGACACAGGCTCGACAGTACGAGCGTGCCGAGCTTCTTCTTCAGGCTCCAGAACGGATTTGCAATGATCGTGTGCAGATAGTTACGCGAATCGAGGATCATCCAATGCCAACGCCGGAACAGGGTCGCGCGATAAACGGAAGAGCAGAATGTCGCTTTCTCGTGTGAGAAGTCGAGAAATGTTGCCGGTAGTTCTATGTCGAGCCGATCTTTGGCGATATTGCGCAGAATGGCCCAGCGCATGTTGAACGCGCGCGGCGCTTTCGTCAGTTGTTCCGAGTTCGCGAACGACACCGTTTGACTGCCCGCGTTATGCACCCGGTAGCCGCCTAGCGACTTCGACACGGTCGCGATCGGTCCAGCCAGCGCGACGCCATAGATCGCATAAAAGTCTGCGCCATAGCGATTCACGCCCTCTTCGGGAACCGGGAAGATCTGCTTGAGCGCGCTCACCCGGTATGCATTGCCAGACGCGGGCGGGGACGGATAGAGCCACCCGCCGCGCAGCAGCCTGCCGCAGTCGTGTGGCGGCTCGCTATTCGGCACGTAGGCGCCCATCAATGCGCCTTCGTTGTCCATCACGTCGAGCCGGAATTGCACCTTGGCCCACTCGCCGCCCTCGAAAAAGCGCATGACTTCGGTAACCGCTGATGGGTACAGCACGTCATCGGAATCGAGAAGGATCACATACTCGGTGGTGAGCGACGCGATCGCATAGTTGTAGGCGGATACTTGCCCGCCGTTTTTCTTGCACAACGTCAGTACGCGATCGCCATAGCTTTCGATGATCGCGCGCGAACCGTCGGTCGAGCCATCGTCGACGACCATGACGGTGGTCGCCGGATAATCCTGCGCGAGCGCCGAGTCGATCGCCGCGGCCAGATAGTGCTCGTAGTTGTAATTGCAAATCGCAATGGTGACCTGCTTCATGATGTGTCAACGCTATCCGTCAGGTTCGATCCGCCGGCTCCCGGCGGTCGCCATGCTCGCGAAATATCGCTATGCCACTGCCTGCGTCACACGACGTACCACGAGATAAGCCAGATGTTTGGGCGGATTATTACCAGCGCCGTTCACCTGGTCGGGTACCTTGAATCGCACGTTCATCAAATCGTTGTCCCAACTCAATGCAACCTTGCCCGGTGCGCTCGCCTCGCCGCTCAGCGCATCGATGAAATCGACCTGCACCGCGTGCGAACGCAGCGGCTGCAGCCCGTCGATGGAAATGTTCTGCCAGCCCGCGCTGCTGCTCACCTGCATCACGAGGTCGTTGCCGGAAAGCAAGGCATTTGCAGCAACACCCGGACCGCATTGCAGCGGCTTCGAAAAACTCGCCAGATGCCCGCCCGCTGTTTGACGCAACACGACCAAGCTTCGACCGGAAACGTTGTAGGTTCGTTCAGGCGGACCGGGATGCGTGAGACGAAAAGGTTCATAGCCGTCCCAGTGATAGATCATCGACAGGTACTTGTTCGGGTCGTCCCAATTCCTGCCGAGCGCCCACACCGCGAAGTCGAAGAAATAACGCGGCAAATAGTGCGGGTCTTTCATGTACTCGTTGCCGATCTCCGTTTGCCAGATGCCGCGCGCGGGACCGCTCTTCACGTATCGCTGGTACAGCGATTCCATATCGGCAACCGGCAAGTAGTGCGTGTCGATGTAGTCGACCCAATCGAGCATGCGCTCTTTCAAGACCGGACTGCGATATTCGAGCCAGCGGTGGAAGTTATCGAGGCCGCCCTGGTCCGGCCAGCCGCCATACACCACATACGCGCGATAACTGCGAATGATGCGGGCCGCCGGAATATGAATCCGCTCCACGTAATCCTGCATCGCGCGCTCATACGGTTTCGAGCGTTTTTCGTCCTTGCTGAACTCAGGGCCGTGCCAGAACACGGACTGAGGCAAGCCGCCGGACAATTTGCCGGCCGCCTCGTTCCAGATCTGGAAATAGCGCAGGTTATAAGGCGGCGCCGAATACTTGCGCACCACCGCGTCGACATACTGCTTCCACGCATCCACGTCGACGGGTGCCGAATTGCTGTCGCCCGGCACAGTCGCATTCCATCTCGGCGTATAGCCGAGCATCAACAGCGAACCGATTCCATTGCGTTCGTTTCGCAACAGTGCCGACGGCAGATCGATATCGAACCCCGAGCTCGTTTTGTCGATGCGCATCGCCTCGCCGGGCCGATCAGGTTGACCAGGGCCGACCGTGTCACGGCCCCAGCTAATGCCCATCGCTCGCCACATCTCGATGTCGGCGGCCGATCCGGCCCAGCCGTTCGTGCCGATCAGATCGGTCATCATGCGGGCGCGCGCATTCGCGGGCGCTGGGTCCGGTACCAATGCGAGAGCGGGCCGGAGATTCGACAACGGCGCTGCCGCACCCGCCGCCAACGCGGCGAGTGTGCGCAATGCACGTCTTCTGCCAGCACGGGTCTTCATGCGATCCATGTTCGTGCGCCCACCCATCGCTAGCTCGCGGACGCGCGCGGCGTCAGTTCGGGCAGCCGCTCGCCAGTCTTGACATCGAGGATTTCGAGCACCGTTTGCGCCGCGCGCTCCCAGCGAAACTCGCGCGCATGCAGCAGCCCCGCGCTGCGATAACGTTGGCGAAGATCGGCGTCGCTCATCATCTGCGCGATCTTGGCGGCGATGTCGTCCGCAGAGGTCGCGTCGCAGTACATTGCGGCATCGCCGCATGCTTCCGGTATCGACGTGCGCGCCGACGCGATCACCGGACAGCCGCAATACATCGCTTCCAGAGGCGGCAGGCCGAAACCTTCGTACAGCGACGGAAACACGAGGCAGCCAGCGCTCTCGTACAGTGCCTTCAGCTCCGCGTCCGACACGAAACCTACCCACACGACCTGCCGCGAATGCACAGGATGCTCGACGCCTGCACCGCTGAAGATGCGCGGATACTGTTTTCCCACGATGACGAATTTGACGTCGCGCAGATGCCCGAGCCGCACGATCGCATCGAGCACGCCGCGCAGATTCTTGCGCGGATCGAGACTGCCGACGATCACGCAATAGGCGTCCTTGTTCAATTCGAGCCGTTGCAGCACCGATGGGTCGGCAACGATCCGGTCGAAATGATCCGCGCCGGGCGCCACCACTTTCACACGCGATTCGTCGATTTTCAGGTGATGGCAGATACGCATTTTCGAAAACGTCGAGACCGTCAGAACGATCGGATGCGTGCGCGGCAAGAGCGCGAAACAGATGCGATACCAGAGCCGGAATTTCCTCGAAAAGCCTTGCGGCACGTCAAAGACGGCCATGTCGTGAACCATCACGACCTGACTGTGCTTGAACAGCGGGTTCGTATTGCACAGACTCAGCAGCGTGATGCCACGGGCGGCGACTGGCAGCGTGATCTGCTCCCACAGCGTGCCGCGCAGCCACGGAAAGCGCCGTTGCGGTTTGAGCAGCGCCCCCGGCTCGACGGCGTTTTGCGGCACGAACACTTCCGGTTCGTCACCGGGCGCGGCGCGCATCTGCATGGCCCGCGTCAGCTCATACGCAACGCGTTGAACCCCCGTGATGGACTGAGAAGTAAACTTTCCGTTGATTGCAAAGGCCATCTGGTTCTCCGTTTTACGCCATCGCGAACGCGCTTTACCGCGTTGGGGTCTCCACACGCTCAGGCGCCTCGCGGCGCTTGCTGTCCGACGTCGTTTTCGCCGAAATCGCTGGCATAGTTCGTTTCGTAGCCATAGTTCTTCGTGCTTCGACGCAGCGGAATGCCGTTGAACACCGCGCCCGCGATGCGCCCTTCCGCGCGTTCCACCTTTCTGAGCGTGTCGGCGATCTCCTCCTCGCTTTGCATGCCCGAGCGCAGCACGAGCAGAGATGCGCCCGCCTCGTTCGCGACGATCGAGGCGTCGGTGACCGCGAGGAAAGGCGGCGTATCGATGATCACCAGATCGAACTGGCTCGACAGCCGCTCGAGTACTTCCTTCAGGTGCGGCCTCATCAGCAGCGCGGCGGGGTTCTCCGGGCGCACGCCGCATGACAGGAACGCCAATCCGTCGATGCGGGTCGAGCGCAGCGCATTGCGGAGCGGCAGGCGTTCGGACAGTACTTCGGAAAGACCTCCACGATTGCTCTCGTTGAATAGCGAGGCGAGATGACCGCGTCGCATGTCGGCATCGATCAGCACCACCCGTGAGCCGATTTCAGCGTGCAGGATCGCCAGATTCGCGGCGACGAAGCTCTTGCCGGCCGATGGCGTGGGCCCGATGATCATCACGATGTTGTTGCGTGCATGCGCGAGATCGCGCGTGACGGCGGTCCGTACGCTGCGCAGCGCTTCGACCGACGTGTCGTGCGGAAAGCGCGCGGCGAGAATCCTGTTCTGGACGCCGGAATCAAACTGAATCTCGTGCAGACTCTTCTGCATCGGCGGATGGGCGCGCCAGGCCGTTGCCGGCAGCGATTTGCGCCCCGCGGTCGCATCGCGGTCGAGCAGCAGTTGCTGATGGCTGAACAGAATCTCGCCAAACACCGGCACGCTCATCTCGCGCTCGACGTAGCGCGGGTCGGTCACGCCGATCATCACGTGGCGGCGCATGAAGACCAACACGACGCCGGACACGATACCGAGCACCAATCCGCCGCCGAGCACGAGAATCGGCTGTGGCTTGACCGGCATATGCGGTCTGATCGCGCGATCGAGAATATGCGCGCCGCCCGTCGTGCTGGCGCGACGCACCTGCAATTGCTCGGCCTTCTGCACCATGCCGAGATACACCGTTTCCGCGACCTTCTGCGCGCGGATCAGATCGACGCTCGCGCGTTCCGACGCGGGCATGCCGTTGAAATGGTCGGAGAATTTCGCTCTCGCTTCTTTCAATTGCGCCAGTTGCTCGTCGACGTTCTGCACCCAGCGGCTCTGCTCCGTATAGCGCTCGAGCATTTGCGTGCGCTGCAATTGCAGCGCCGCGATCTGCTTGTCGAGATCGAGGCCGCCCTGCAAATAGGCTTGCGCCTCGTTGGTCGGCTGCATCGATCGCGAGCTCGAGCGGAAGTTCTTCAGCGCTTCCTCGGCTTTTCGCAGATCGCCGAGTAGACGCGGGAGTTCGCCGTTAATAAAAGCGAGCGTCTGCGTGTCGTTCGCTTGCCGGCTCGCCACCGCGGATGCGAGGTATTGCTCTCCCAATGCATTGGCGACGGCCGCGGCTTTGTCCGGACTCTTGTCGCGGTACTGGATTTGCATCAGCCCGGAATCTTTCACCTTGTCGCCAATCTTGACGAGACTGGTGAAGCGCTTGATGGCATCGAGCTCATTCCAGCGGATCACCTCGAACTTCGTGCCCGGCCGCGCAGCGAGTTCCTTCACGAGCATCGACACGCCGTTCTGCTTGAGCGGCATGCCGACCGTGCCACTCGCCAGCAACTCGCCGGACGGGCCGTGCAATTCGAACGCGCCATTGTCGAGCGCGGTCAAGGTCAGCTTCTCTTCCTCGAGTTCGCGCGGCACGTCGAGCGCGGCGATCTGCACACGCTCGCCGCCCCATGCAAACGATTTCAGCCCGAGCCACGGCGCCGCGGGCTGTCCCGGTGTAGCGAATTTTTCGGCGATGTCGCCGAGAACCGGAAGCTTGTGCGGCTTCACCGAAATGTCGAAACGGAACTGGTCCATCACCGGCTGCAAAACTGCACGGCTTTCCATGACCGCCATTTCGGTTACCGACGACGGCGTCGGTGGCGGCAACAGTTCCTGGTTCTGCAACGCGAGTCCGAGGGCATTTGGCTCGGGTGGGTCCACGCGAATGATTACGTCAGCGGAATAGATAGGCGTGGCAATCAGAAGATACGCGACCGCGAACGTGAGGACGACGACGGTCGTCACCACGATCTCCCAGATGTGGTCGCGCATTAGCGTGAGCATCGCGCGGCCACTGAGTTGTCTACGCTCGGTATCAACAGCGGGATAGAGCGAGTTTTGCGGATAGTAATCCACCGGTCTGATCCTTGCAGGTTGATGAAACAAAACGATCGGCGATCGCTTTGCGTCGCCACGTCGCTATTTATGCCGCCGGCCAGATAGACCCTCGATTGGCTGGCAGCACGGCGAAGCGACGTGCTGTGTCGGGTTAGGTCGGGGAGCCGTGTTCGGGACCTCTCGAACCACGGAAGGCTACACACCTATTGCTTATCCACCGCGGCATTGCCGATTGTTCTTCTCACGAATCAGCGAATGCGACGCCCGCCATTCACGTAATCCGCGATTGACAATTTCTCTCTCGATGTTGCGCTGAAGCATAGTCCGCAAAGGATCGAGGCATTCGCCGGCGGCCCAAAGTAGGGTGCTATTGGCCGATAATGCGGAGCCTTTTACAAATGAAACAGAAGCCGGAAAGGCTTGTTGCGATCTGCAATTGCTGTAACAGAGTAATACGACAGGCATCGTACATCGCGACAGAACGCCAATTGCACGCCTCAAGTGCCAGGAATGCCCTTGTTATCCCGCAAATCGCGCCGAATCCAAGCCACTCGGCGCATTCCGCCGATGCCCCAGCATTTCGCTTGCAAGAATCGCGCTAATTGATCGGGAAAAAAATTCCGTGCAACGTTAATTAGTAGCACGCATTTCTGCGAATAGCGAGGTAAGAATTTCTTGAATCCTGACGATTACGCCAAAACACCCACGCATGCCGGCCAAGCTCGTCTGGCCCAAATCGATGCGCTAATCTCAATGCGTAGATTTTCCTGACTGGAGAAGCTCGCGTGATGAAGCACATTGGTCTATTCGTCTTTCAGGATTGTTCGATGGCAAGTACCGGCGCGATCGGCGACGCGTTCCGGCTTGCCAACGAGTTCAAGAGAACGGCTGGCGAAGAGCCGCCATACCGGTTTACCGTGGTATCCGACGGCGGCGGTCTGGTGAACAGTTCGTCCGGCATATCGATCTGGACGCAAGGCCTCGAACGCTACTGCCTCGCTGATTTCCACGCGCTCTTCGTGGCCTGCCGCGACGTCACCGAAGTCGCGGAATCCAACGACCGCTTTCTGTCGTGGATCTCGCTGCAAGGATCGATTGCATCTTTCGGCATGCAACAGGGTGCGAATCTCGCGGTCGTCTGCAACGATCCGCTGCAATCGATCGTGCCGATTTTTCTGTTCGACGACAGCGGTGACGCCGCGCGCACGCAAAGCAATGTGACGCCGACCGATCTCGCGCTCGCGCAGATCGAACGCGACATCAATACCGACACTGCCCGCAAGATAGGCCGCATCCTGCAAACCGGCTACGCCGAGAAAAGCCGCTCCGAGTTCGACGACGTCAACATCACGACGACGACGGAGAAGATTCGCGAATCGGCGCGCTGGATCAAGGAAAACTACAGCAAGGCTATTTCGGTTGCGCAGGCGGCCGAATCGGTGGCGATGAGCAAGCGCAATTTCCAGCGCCGCTTCAAATGCGAGTTCGGCATGACGCCGCTCGAATATCTGCTGCGCACACGCTTCGAGATCGTTCGCTCGATGCTGAAGAACACCGATCTGCCGGTCGACAAGATTGCGCGCCGCTGCGGAATGGGCGACGGTAATCGGCTTGGGCGGCTATTCAAGGAGCGCTATGGCATGTCGCCGACGCAATTCCGCGCGCAACAGCATGTGGATGCGGAGGAACGCTGGCTAACGCCGGAGGAAAGCTGGAGTGCCGCGACCGAGATGTTGCGGCAAGCGCCGCTGACGCTTTGATTTCAATTCCCGTTACTCCGAGGACGACTCGTCGACTCGACCGCAAAGGGATTAGAACATGACGATCATCAAATCCGCCCAACTGGCCGCGCAGGATGCGGCCGTCGCGCCGAAAAACATGGCCTCCCTACGCTCCGGCGACAGTGCTCTGGCCGCGTCCTGCGGGCAGCCGGGCTTGCACACCGGTGCGCATGCGGCGCACGGGCAATCGCCATCTACCGCGAGAAAAATCAAGGAAGCGGCGAAAACGCTATTGCCGGACACCCTTTTCCTAAGCCTGTTACATCACAAATGCATTGGCCGCTATCCGAACCTGATTCGTCCGGTGACGTTCAATGAGAAGATCCTGCAGCGCAATCTTCATCCTGATCCGCGCTATATCGACCTGACCGACAAGCTTCTGGTGCGGGAATATATTGCCCGGAAAATCGGCGACAAGCATTTGATACCGCTGATCGCAGTGCCCGATTCATTCACGCCCGAAGTGTTCGACGCACTGCCGGATGCTTTCGTAATGAAAGCCAATCACGGCAGCAGCTACGTCGAAGTGGTGAGAAACAAATCAGAGACCTCGTTCGAGAAGCTGAAGAAGCTCGCCGACCAATGGTTGCGCACCGAATTCTATTACGTTGGGCGCGAGCGGCACTATCGGACGATCGAGCCGCGCGTTTTCTTCGAGCAGCTGCTGCTCGATCGGCGCGGCCAGATTCCGGCGGATTTCAAAATGCACTGCTTTGGCGGCCGACCTGGCGGGCCGATCATCTATATCCTCGTGATCTCGGATCGATTCGGCGACGCGACGCACGGCGACGTGTACGACGCCGACTGGAATCACCTCGATATCGCAATCGGCGACTACAAGCGCAGCGCGTTGCCCGCTCCGCGCCCGCCGCATCTACAGGCCGTGCTCGATGTCGCGGCCCGTCTGTGCGAAGACTTCGACTATGTGCGCGTCGACCTGTATGCGCCGGACGCCCTCGTTTATTTCGGCGAACTTACATTTACGCCCGGCGCGGGCGTGCTGCCCTTCACGCCGGACAGTATCGATTACGAGTGGGGCAAGCTGCTGGCTTGAATCCGCTTTCATTCGTAGCGTTTTGCCTCCTCCATCCGATCGGGCGTGCCGGTCAGCGCTTTCAGCGTTTCGACGCCGAGCATGCGCTCGCGCAAAGAGATGGAGGCGGAAAAGGCAAGGACACAAGCCTGGGCGGCGAGCGCCGCCCGCCATCAAGCCGGCGACATGCCGTTTTGCAGCTTTGCGCCGTCGGCCTCGCGCGAGGCCAGAAACGCCAGCAACGCCTGGGCTGCTTCACGCTGGCGCGCCACCGTGCAGATCGCGGCGGTGAAAGTCGTGGTGGACTGGGTGGCGGCCGGAAGCTCGCCGAGCACGTCGATGCCCGCCACGTGAATCAATTCGCTCATCTGCTGAAAGCCGAGCGCGACTTCTCCGCGCGCGACGAGCGTGCCGACCGGCACACCCGGCGGCGCCTTCACGATACGCGAAGCGATCTGCCCGGCAATGCCCCAGCGTTCGAACAGCTTCAGTAGATGCGTGCCGCTCGGCCCCGTCGAGTAACCGATGCTGCGCGCACCGAGAATCGCGTCGCGCAGCGCTGCTTCGGACGCGATGTCCGGGTGCGTTTCTCCGGCCGCGACCGCGACCGCGATGCCCGAGCGCGCGAGCCCGACGCGGCTCGCCGCCTCGACACAACCCGTCACCACGAGCCGCTCGATCGCGTCGGCAGCAAGCACGACGATGTCGAAGACTTCGCCGTCCTCGACCCGGCGCGCCGCATCGACGCCGCCGACCGATTCGATGGCGACGCCCTGCCCCGTGCGCCGCTCGTAGAACGCGGCGAGTCCGGCCAGCACCTGGCGCATGGCCATCGACGAAATGCCGGTGATCGGCGCGCGCGTGGCTTGATCGTTGATCATTGCGACCACGCCTGTCAGTCCTTGTAACGCAGTCCGGCCTGCTCGAGCGGCCCGCGCATGTTGTACATGTCGAGACCGAGCACCCCAGAGGCGAGTTTCGCGCGCTTCCCGGCTTCATTGGCCTCGCGCGCCGCGGCCTTGTCGAGCACGGCTTGCGCGGCGGCCACCGGCACCACGACCACGCCGTCCTCATCGGCAACGACGACGTCGCCCGGTGTGACCAGTGCACCCGCGCACACGACCGGAATGTTCACCGAGCCGAGCGTCGCCTTGACCGTGCCTTTCGCGGAAATCGCCTTGCTCCAGACCGGGAAGTTCATTTCGCTCAGCACGCTGACGTCGCGCACGCCGGCGTCGATGATCAATGCATGAGCGCCGCGCGCCTTGAAGCTCGTGGCCAGCAGATCGCCGAAGTAACCGTCTGTGCTCTGTGCGGTGACGCCGGCGACGACGACGTCGCCCGGCCGGATCTGTTCGGCCGCGACGTGCAGCATCCAGTTATCGCCCGGTTGCAGCAGCACCGTGACGGCCGTGCCGCTCGCGCGCGCGCCGGTATAGATCGGGCGCATATACGGTTGGAGCAGGCCCGTGCGGCCCATCGCTTCATGCACGGTGGCCGAACCGAGCGCGCCGAGTTTCGCTGCCACCTCCGCATCCGCGCGCTGGATGTTGCGATAGACGACTCCGATTTCATACATGATCACAGCCCCTTCGTTTTCAGCAAGGCGTCGAGACGCGGATAGACGCGCCGCGCGTTACCTTCGTAGATCTTGTAGCGCTGCTCCGGATTCATATCCGCGGCTTCGACGTAGCGCTTCGTGTCGTCGAAATAGTGACCGGTTTCCGGATCGACGCCGCGCACCGCGCCGATCATTTCGCTCGCGAACAGGATGTTGTCCACGGGAATCACGCGCGTGAGCAGGTCGATACCCGGCTGATGATAGACACAGGTGTCGAAGAACAGGTTGTTCAGCAGATGGTCTTTCAGCAAGGGCTTTTTCAGTTCCTGCGCGAGGCCGCGGAAACGACCCCAGTGATAAGGCACCGCACCGCCGCCGTGCGGAATCACGAAACGCAGCGTCGGGAAATCGCGAAACAGGTCCGAGCTCAGGCATTGCATGAACGCGGTGGTATCCGCATTCAGGTAGTGCGACCCGGTGGTGTGGAAGCACGCGTTGCAGCTCGTGCTCACGTGAATCATCGCGGGAATGTCGTACTCGACCATCCTCTCGTAGATCGGGTACCAGGAACGGTCCGACAACGGCGGGCTGGTCCAGTGGCCGCCCGACGGATCGGGATTCAGGTTGATCGCGACATTGCCGTACTGCTCGACGCATTTGACGAGCTCAGGAATACAGGTGGCCGGATCGACACCCGGACTTTGCGGCAACATCGCGGCCGGCACGAAGTTCTCGGGAAACAGCCGGCTCACGCGATAGCACAGTTCGTTGCAGATCGCGGCCCACGTGCTCGAGATTTCGAAGTCGCCGATGTGGTGCGCCATGAAGCTCGCGCGCGGACTGAAGATCGTCAGATCGAGGCCGCGCTCGCGCATCAGTTTCAACTGGTTGTTTTCGATCGACTCGCGCAGCTCGTCGTCGCTGATCTGCAATTCCGCCCCCTTCGGCATCCCGGAAGGACTGTTGATGCCTGCGATCTGGCGGTTACGCCACGTCTCCAACGCTTTCGGCGCGGTGGTGTAGTGTCCGTGAATGTCGATGATCACCGTGATTCCTCAGTAGATGAATTTATCCAGCGGCGCCCGCGAAACGCACGCGCGCCGCGTTGCCTCACGCCTCAATGCGCGATATTCGGCTGCGCCACCGTTTCGGCGCCGCCCACACGCTGGCTCACCAGGATGGCGATAGCGGCGAGTGTGGCGGGGATCGCGAGCATCGCCAGGATCGCGCCGAACTGCCAGCCGAAGCCGAGCAGCGCGCCGCCGATCGCCGAGCCGAAGATACTGCCGAAGCGGCCCATGCCGAGCATCCAGCTCACACCAGTCGCACGCGCAACGGTGGGGTAGCGGCCGGGTGCAAATGCGTTCAGACCGGTTTGCGCGCCGCTCATGCAGAAGCCCGCGGCAAACACCAGCAGTGCAAGCGACGAAGACAGCGCGCCGATGTAGCCGAGCCCGAGCACGCACAGTGCGCCGCCGATATACGCGGCGCTGATGACCGGCGCCGGACGCGCCTTGTCCATGAGCCAGCCGACGAGGATCGCGCCGATCGTGCCGCCGATCTGGAACATCGCCGTGACGTTGGCCGCGGTCGTGACCGACAGACCCGCATCCTTCATCAGCGTCGGCAGCCATCCGGTCAGCAGATAGATCACGAGCAGGCCCATGAAATACGTGACCCACAGCGCGATCGTCATCGAGCCATAGCCTTGCGAGAACAGCACGCCGATCAGCTTGCGCGTCGGCAGCGGCGGTTCGTTCGACACGAACACTTCATTGCCCGCGAAGTGCACGCCGCACACACGGCCAAGCACCTTGCCGATACGCTGCGCGGGCGCGCCGCGCACCGCGAGCAGACGGGCCGACTCAGGCAGCAGCCAGATCTGGAACGGGATCAGCACGAGCGGCAGTGCGCCGCCGAAAATCAGCACCGCGCGCCAGCCGTGAACCGGAATCAGCCAGCCGGCCGCGAAGCCGATCAATGCCGAGCCGAGATTGAAGCCCGTGAACATCACGGTGATCAGCAGCGCGCGCTTGCGTTGCGGTGCGTACTCGGACAGCAGCGTCGTCGAGTTCGGCATCGCGGCGCCGAGGCCGACACCGCTGAGCAGACGCAATGCTGCCATCGAAAACGGCGATTGCGTGAACGCAGTCGCGATCGTGAACACGCCGAACAGAAACACCGACGTAATCAGCACCCACTTGCGGCCGATGCGGTCCGATGCCGGACCCGCGAACAATGCGCCAATCACGAGACCGATCGGCGCCGCGCTCATCACGAGCCCGAATTCGGGGCGCGAAATCGCCCAGTCATGAATGATGGAAGGCGCGACGAAACCCATGATCGCGACGTCCATGCCGTCGGCGGTCACGATCAGAAAACACAGCACGACCAATAGCCACTGGTAGGGCGAAATCGACCGTTCGTCGATGAACTTCTTGATATCAATCCTGTTACCGCTGGTAGTACTCGTCATCAAAACTCTCCTGTCTCCTTCATTGGTCTCATCGCGCGCTCAAAGCGGGTAGCTTCGCAAAGTACGTCGACTCGGTAACCATCGTGGCGATGGGCCCCTACACGGCTTACTCAAATAACTGGCGTGAAGGTACGTTTCGTCCTTCGCGGGCCAAAGCGCGGGTTAACCATCGGGTCGATGCGAGTATCCGCATTCTCAGCGTTCCGCATAGCATCGGCGAAGCCCGTCCGATTCGCGCAAAGCCCCGCTGGACAAGCGTTCAAACCAGAGTCACGGCCCTTCGAAGCGGGCTTTTCGAACGCCTGCCGGTGCACACCCTGATAAACAGAACAGATGAAGCGGGAATGAACTCGCATAGAACGGCAGTGAGACGCCCCGCTTTTCCGATCAACATGGATGCGCCGCGCTGGTAGCGGATTTGCCCCGGGCAAAAAGGGCACAAAAAGAAAAAAGCGGCATGACCGTGCTATGGCCATTCCGCTTCGGGCTGAGCCGGCCTCGCGAGACCGGCTGGTACTCAATTACCGTTGTGCGCTACCCGGCTCAGGGTGCTGCGATACCCCTTCCGCGCTGCAACCTTCGAGCCAGCGTCCGTCCGTAGTCAGGAATGTCGTATGCTGCGTTTCCCATGCGGCGGGACGGCCTTCCTGCGCGATGTGCATCGTCATTGAAAGTCGATTGCAAGAACAAAGAAATTTCAGACACGACGGAATAACCGTCGATCGATCGCGTTACCGCTTCGGGCGCAATGCCAGTCTGACGCTCGCAGCGTACCTCGTCGCCCGATCCTGCTTGCGCCCCCATACCGGCGCCGACGGCATCCCGTTGACGGCTCCCGCGGCACCGGAATGATTGTCAACGAGCATGGAGCGGTCTCGAGGCACAACATGGTTCAACCCGGATGGGTGCGCATTACGCACTGGATCAATGCTGTCGCGGTCGTGCTGATGGTAATGAGCGGCTGGCAGATCTACGATGCGTCGCCGATCTTTCCCGCAATTGAGTTTCCACCTTCGATCACGCTTGGCGGCTGGCTCGCCGGAGCGCTGCAATGGCATTTCGCAGTGATGTGGCTGCTGGTCGCCAATTTCATCGTCTATCTGGCGCTGAATCTGGCGACCGGACGCTTTCGACGCAAGCTGCTGCCTGTCCGGCCGAAAAAGTTGGTCGCCGATCTGCTCGCTGCGCTGAGCGGGCGCCTGAAACACGACGACCTCGCGCACTACAACTCGGTGCAAAAGCTCGCCTATCTAGTCGTGATCGCCGACATCCCGCTGATCGTGTTGTCCGGGCTCGCCATTTGGAAGTCGGTGCAGTTCCCGCTGCTGCGCACGCTGATGGGCGGATATGACAATGCGCGCGTGGTGCACTTCATGTGTATGAGCGTCCTGGTGGCGTTTTTCGTCATTCACGTCGCGATGGTTGCGCTCGTGCCCCGCTCGCTGCTGTTGATGCTACGCGGACGGTAAATCATGACGATCCGAAAACGACCCGCGCAACAAGGCACCTTCCTCGCGACGCATGGCGAATCGATCATTCGCGATGCTCAGCGCGAACTCAAATCGCCTGCGCGCCGGCTGTTCGGCCGGCGGCTGCTGACGTTAGGCGGCATCGCGCTGCTGTCCGGTTGCGATCTGACCGACGACAAGGCGGTGAATACCGCGCTGCGCCGCATCTCGTTCTTCAACGACGACGTGCAGGCACTGCTGTTCGATCCGAACAAGCTGGCGCCCACGTATCCGGCATCGATGATCACACGGCCGTTTCCGTTCAATGCGTTCTATGGCCTCGACGAGGTGCCCGAGATCGATGCCGCGACCTACCGTCTGCAGGTCAGCGGCCTCGCGCACGGCAAGCGTACGTGGACGCTCGACGAACTGCGCGCGCTGCCGCAGGAAAGCCAGATCACGCGTCTTATCTGTGTCGAAGGATGGAGCGCGATCGGTCGCTGGGGCGGCGTGCGCTTTTCCGAATTCCTGCGCCGCGCGGGCGCGGACACGCGTGCAAAGTACGTGTCGCTTCATTGCGCGGACTACAACTACTGGACGAGCATCGACATGCCGACGGCGCTCCACCCGCAGACGCTGCTCACGCTGACTTACGACGGTGACGTGCTGCCGCCGAAGTATGGTTTCCCGATGAGGCTGCGTGTGCCGACCAAGCTCGGCTTCAAGAATCCCAAGCATGTAGTCGCTATCGAAATCACGAACCAGTATCCGGGCGGCTATTGGGAGAACCAGGGCTACAACTGGTTCAGCGGCTCGTGACGCAATGATGTTTTTCTCCTTCCATCAACCATCCAGTTGGGAGTTCCTATGTCATTCCTCATCAAATCAGGCGCAGCCTTGATGACCGCAGCGCTCATAAGCGCTGCTTTCGCGCAGGCGCCGGCCACGAACCCCGCGCGCATCCGGGGCGAAATCGTGTCGCACGACGGTGACACGCTCAAGGTCCATCGACGCAGCGGCGATACCGTGTCGATCGATGTGAAGCCGGCAGCGAGCGTTTCGGCTGTCAAGACGATGCAGCTATCGGATATCAAGCCGGGTACATTTATCGGCACGGCTGCAACCACGGGCGCCGACGGCAAGCTGACGGCAACGGAAGTGGTCGTGTTCCCCGAGTCCGCGCGCGGCACGGGTGAAGGACATTACGCGTGGGACCTGGGCCCGAAAAGCTCGATGACGAACGCGAACGTCGACACCGTCGTGCAGAGCACGAGCGGCCGAGATCTGAAGCTGTCGTACAAGGGCGGCAGCAATGTGGTGACGGTGCCGCCCAACGTGCCCATCGTCACGTTCACGCCCGCGGAGCGCAGCGACCTTACGCCGGGCAAGAAGGTGTTCATTGTCGCTACGCCCGCGTCGCAGGGGACTTATGTTGCGCAACGCGTCGTGGTCGAAAAGGACGGCGTGGTGCCGCCGATGTGAAGGCTGACCTGGGCCTCGGATAGCGCCACGCACGGCGTCATGTGTTGACGTGACGCGGGCTAAGTCGTGTCAGGATCATTGCGCGCGGAACAATACGAGCAGTCGACGGGTTGACAAAATATTACGTTTTTCACCGTGGTAGATCGCGTAGCATAGTGGGGGTATGTCCTGCGAGCGCCCCCACTCGCATTCGTCATTCAACCGCGGAGATTTCGGAAATGAGTATTTTTGGTGACATCGTGCACAAGCTGTTCGGCAAAGCGAAGCCGGACCAACCTCCCCCCGCGACGGAACCCACCCCCGACCCGGCCGCCGCGCAAGCCGCGACGCCCAGCGCTCCCGCCGCGCCCGCGCCGCTGACCGACGTCGACGTGGCCGCCGTGATGGATCAACTCGTCAGCGAAAGCGGACAGACGTTGAACTGGCGTACGTCGATTGTCGACACGATGAAGGCACTCGGCGTCGACAGCAGTCTCGAACACCGCAAGCAACTTGCGCAGGAATTGAAGTACAGCGGGGACATGAACGACTCCGCGAGCATGAACATCTGGCTGCACAAGCAGGTGATGCAGGCGCTCGCGGCAAACGGCGGCAAGCTGCCGCCCGATCTGGCAAGTTAAGCAGGACGAAGCAGGCGTTTCGCAGTAAGCGAAGCGCAGTGGAAGTCGCGCAGTAAAAATCACGCAGTAAAAATCAAAGACTCAGTCCAGGTTGCCCGGTCGAAGCACGAAACCGGGCAACCGGAAACTTCTCCGCTCGGCAATCAATGCTCGCACAATCGACTATCGAGAGCGCGCACTGCACGCGCCCGCGACAGCACGATTGCCATCAGCCCACGTATCGAAACGCGGGTGACGGAACCCATTGCGATGGAATAGACGCGGCTATTGCGCCGCGGTGAGCTTGAGTCCCGGCCGCAACGGCTGGGGAGACTCCAGAGGAGCCTTGCGTTCGTCCGATACCTGTTCGATTCCCTTTCTCGTGACTTCTTCGAGGAAGGTCAGGCGAGCCCGATAGTAATCGGCACGCAGCTGTGCGTCGAGCACGAGCTGTTCGGCCTGAAACAGTTCCATGCGCAAGTTGTTCAGCGCGCGTTCGGCCTGTTTCTCGGGAGTAGGAGCATGTTGTGAAGCCCAGTTAGCAAGCCACCTTATCATGGTGAAGCCCTCCTTGAGTTCAATGCTCTGCTGCGACAAAGGCTATCAAATTGTGGATGCGGCGTGTGTTAAATCGCTTCAGGCGTTGCTTATTGTGCGAGCTACCGTGGGTCGTCGCACGATCGACTTCACCGCCGCGCCTTGACTACTGATACCACAACACGCGCGAGGCGAAAAAAGCCCGCGCAGCAAAGGCGGGCAATCCCACTCTCTTTGAAAGCGTGTCACGAGGATGACACGCCACAAGTTTAGAGCTCGTGCAACCCCAACGTCCGTGTGCTGGCGATCACTTTGCGCGAATATATCGATCTCCAATCATCCGTCGCGCGTTATTGCAGCTCTTGAAGCGCTGCCACATTTTTCGCAATGGCCCGCGCGAACTGCGCGATCTGCCGGCCCTGCTCGATCAGATCCATGGCGATCCGGAACGTGACCACGTCCGCCTTGTCCGCCAGCTGAAGCTTCGCGAGCACGACCTGACGCGCGGTCGCGGCGAGCTTGTCGATGCCGGCCTTCGCGTCGACGACCTTCGCGACCTCTTCCGGATCGCGCGTCCCGATCGTGCGGATCGCCTGCTCGAGATTGCGGATCACCGCCTCGGAAAACTGCGTGGTCGCCGCATCGCGCAGACGCAGCAGATCGATCTGCTGCGTCATTCGTTGTTGTCCGACCGTCATCAGCGTCATGCCGACAATGCCGCTGATGCTCTCCAGATGACTCGTGACCTGCGTGTAGCCGACCACCTGCTGACCTTCTTCCTCCGAGTGCTGCCGCTGCGACAGGCGGCCGATATATTGAAGAATCTCGAAGGCCAGCCGGTCGCTTTCCTTGTCCTGATCGAGCATCTGATTGATCTCTTCCATCGTGCCGGTCGACACCATTTGCGAGCCGCGTTGCACAACGTCGAGCACCTGCGCGCCGAGCCGGGTCAGCTCGATACGCACGCGTTGCAGTGCAAGCGCCGGCACCGCCAGCGACGTCTCGTCGAGATACTGCGGATCACCCGCGGGTTTGGCGGCCTTCGCGCGCTTCGGCACGACCAGTTGCGCGAGCCGCGCGATCGGACCGGCAAACCAGATCAGCAGCAGCGTGTTCGCCACGCTGAACAGGGTATGCACATTGGCTACCTGACGCGGCGCCTCGGCCGCGAGGCGTGCAAGCCCTTGCAGTTCCAAATGCGACGGCGATATCCAGCGCACGACCTCCGCCATCTGCGGAATCAGGAAGAGCGCAATCACGACGCCGAGCACATTGAAGATCAGATGCACGACGCCGACCTGCAACGCTTCCGGTGGCTTGCCGATCGAGGCGAGCAGTGCCGTGCCGCAGGTGCCGACATTCGCGCCGAGAATCAGCGTGATGGCGGCTTCGAGCGGCATCAAGCCCTGGCCGCTCAACGCAATCACGACCGCGAGCGTCGCCGCCGAGCTTTGCACAACCGCGGTGAAGACCGCCCCCACGATGACGCCGACGAGCGGATTGCGCATGTCCTGCATCGCGTCGATGAAAGGCTGATAGGTGCGCAGCGGATGCGTGGACTCGCCCATCAGCTGGATGCCCATGAACAGCAGTCCTAGCCCCATTACGACGCGTCCGATCTGCCGCAGCAGCTCGCGCGGGGCAAACGCGTGCAGCACGAAGCCGATCGACAGCATGTACGGCGTCAGACGCGAAACGTCGAAGGCGATGATCTGCGCGGTGACGGTCGAGCCGATGTTCGCGCCCATGATCATCGGCACCGCCTGGGTCAACGTCATCAGGCCGGCGGACACGAAACCGACCAGCAGCACCGTCGTGATGGTCGACGAATTCAGCAGCGCGGTCACGACGGCGCCCGCCACCACGCCGCGAAACCGGCTTGCGGTCAGCACGCCGATCAGCGACTGCAGTTTCGATCCCGCGATCGCCTTCAGGCCGCCGGTCAAGAACTCCAGACCGAGAAGAAACAGCGCGAGGCCGCCAATCAACAGCCCGAAGATCCCAAGGAAGTTCAACCTGTCGGGATCGATGTCAGCAAGATAATCAGTCATCCTGATGTGCCTCTGATGATCACACGAATAGACGCGGGAGCGAGGGACGGCTTCGCGCCCCGCATCGACGACCGTGCAGGCAGTCTGCCGCACGGTGTCCGGGGCAGGTACTTAAGGCTAACGCTAAGGGTAAGAGGAAGACGGCGCGCAGGCAAGGACGGGAGGGCGTCCGGCAGTCTCGAGCGACCCCGGAGTTCGCAAAGCATGCAACCCGCAATCGACGTAATTCATTGCCCCGTCAAGCAACGATTCCATCCCTGATTTGGCAGTTAACCCGTAGGTGAAAATGCCCATCGTCCCAGCCATTGGCCGCTGCCAATAATAGGTCCATCCTCCAATCAAACTTGCTCAACTCACCCAAACAAGAAGGAGGACTTATGGCAAACCGTGTTGCATACGTAACCGGCGGCATGGGCGGTATCGGAACCGCCATTTGCCAGCGCTTGCACAAAGAGAACTACACCGTCATCGCGGGCTGCGGCCCGAACTCGGCGCGCAAAGCCCGATGGCTGGAAGATCAGAAAGCGCTCGGCTATAACTTCGTCGCATCGGAAGGCAACGTCGCGGATTGGGAGTCCACCGCGAAAGCGTTCGAGAAGGTCAGGAAAGAAGTTGGTGAAGTCGACGTGCTCGTCAACAACGCGGGCATCACGCGCGACGGCATGTTCCGCAAGATGACGTTCGAAGACTGGGAAGCGGTGATCGACACCAATCTCACGAGCCTGTTCAACGTGACCAAACAGGTCATCGAGGGCATGGTCGGCCGAGGCTTTGGGCGCATCATCAACATCTCGTCGGTCAACGGCCAGAAAGGCCAGTTCGGGCAAACCAACTACTCCACGGCCAAGGCGGGCATTCATGGCTTTACGATGTCACTCGCGCAGGAAGTGGCGACCAAGGGCGTGACGGTCAACACCGTGTCGCCGGGCTATATCGGCACCGACATGGTCAAGGCCATCCGTCCGGAAGTACTGGAAAAAATCGTCGCGACAATTCCGGTACGGCGTCTCGGCACGCCGGAAGAGATTGCGTCGATCGTCGCGTGGATCGCGTCGGATCAAGCGGGCTTTGCGACCGGGGCGGATTTCTCGCTGAACGGCGGTCTGCATATGGGCTAACGGGAACGGCGCCGCGTCGCGCCCGGCGCAGCCGTTTTCCGTTATGGACGTTGTCAGGTTCCGTGATGGTGTAGCGGCCGGCGCGAGCCGGCCGCCTCAGTGAGCTTATGACCAGAAAAGCGAGCCCTGCTCGCGCTGCACCCGCGAAGTCGCCGCGCACGCACCCGAAGGCTATGCTGCGCCCGATCGTACCTGCCAAGGCAGGCGAAATTTCGCTCAACTATCACATGACGCTCGAGGCATTACGCAGCGGCGTCGCCAATCAATATCACGTCGGCAGCATGGCACAGGCCATTTACATGGCGATGCTGCTGAATCAGCGCGGCTATGGTTCGGCCGTACCCGAGCTGTTTCGCGACGCGGAGGACGTGATTCTGCGCTGCCGGCAGGCGGGACTCGAAACGGGCCTCTGCGTGGTCGATCACGACGCCTACGCGCTACTCGGCCAGGTTCTCACGCTCTTCGATCAGCAACTCGCGGCGGCGCCAGTACGGGAGTTGATCGCGGTCAATGCGAAGCTGAAGACGCTGTTCAGCGCCGCCAATGGCCACTGCGACGGTAACGAGAACACCGCATGACGAGGCGCGTTGGCATTTACTTGCGCAATGCGCCGCGCACGCTCGACACATCGTTTCGCGTGACCGGTCCGGCCGTATTTCCCCATGTGGTCCGAACAAACGTGAGCACGCGGGCCATTTCGGTGTCCGTCAGCTTGCCGGCGAAAGACGGCATCTTGCGCGGCTCCGGTCCCGACTCGGTATGCGGACTGCCCCCGCCTTCGACCAGCAAGCGCACCAATGACGCGCTCGACGCCGACAACACCGCGGGGTTGCCCGCGAGGCGCGGATACTTGTTCGGCACCCCCGCCCCATCCATCTGATGACAGCGCGCGCAATACGATGCGTAAATGCCCGCGCCGGGTCTTTCCACATCCCCGGTTTTCAGCGCCCGTACGGTTTGCTGCGCGGCGGCGGAGCGGGCGTTGAAATAGCCGCTTGGCGCGCGCGGCGGCAGGCTCTTCAAATACGCGGCGATCGCCGCGAGATCGTCGTCGTTCAGGTACTGCGTGCTGTCTTCGACGACCTGAACCATGCTGCCGAACGGGATGAGTCCACCGCCGTGGCCGTTGCGAAGGAACTCGACGATGTCGGTCGCGGAACTGCGGCCGAGCCCCGAGCCCGGGTCGGCGCTCAGGTTCGGCGCGAACCAATGATCGTTGGTGCCTCCCGTCAGATAGGCCGATGCCGACTCGTCATAGCCGCGCTCTTCGTACGCCGGTCCGCGCGGCGTGTGGCAGGCGCCGCAATGGCCGAGCGATTGCACCAGATACGCGCCGCGATTCCATTGCGCATCGCGTTTCGCATCGGCTTTGAACTGGCCTTTCGGCGCGAATGCCCAGTCCCAGAACATCAATACCCAGCGCTGATTGAATGGAAACGGCAAGCGCGTTTGCGGGACAGGCGCCGCGACCGGTTGCACGCCGTGCATGAAGTATGCGTAGAGGGCATGCATGTCGTCATCGGTGATCTTCGCGAACGACGGGTACGGCATCGCCGGATAAAGCCGCTTGCCCCCGGGCGCGATGCCCTCGCGCAACGCGCGTGCGAAGTCGTCATAGCTATAGCGGCCGATGCCGTATTGCGGATCCGGCGTGATGTTCGACGTATAGATCGTGCCGAACGGCGAACCCATGCCGAGGCCGCCGGCAAACGGCGGCGTTGCTTCAGGCGCCGCCCCCGGATGCGGCACGCGCGGCGCGGCGGTGTGGCAACCGGCGCAATCGGCGGCTTTGGCGAGATATGCGCCGCGCGCGACCTGCGCGGCGTCGGTGGAGGCGCTGGCGGCGTTTGCGGTCGCGGCTATCGTCAGCGGGCATGCGGCCGCGATGGCGAACCTGACCGCGTTGAGAACGTCGCGCTTCATCACCACCACCTGCACGGCGACACGATCGCGACCGCGGCATCCGTTGCGATCAATGCGAACAGAAACAGCGTGCTGCACATCACCGCGACGTGCGTCAGAAACCAGTCGAGTTCGGCACGCGTGCGGCTCTCGCCGTTCAGCGCACCGAACTTCAGTGGCGCGACGCGGCGCAAATTGCGCCACGCGACCCACGTGCCGAACGCGCCCGCGATCAGACACACGGTGCCGAGCGCGACGAGCGCCGGACGCATCCACGACACGAGCGGCGCGCCGAGCGGATGGTTGTACGGATAGCAGGCCTGCGCCGCGAGCGCTTCCGCGAGCATCATCTGCAACAGCCACGCGAACGGCGCCGCGAGCAGACCGATCAGCACGTAGGGCATCGAGATGTGCGAGTCTCTGGGCGCTGTCGTCATGACCACTCCCGGAACAGATACGGCGTCAGATACAGCGTGCTGAAAATGAACAGCCAGACGACATCGACGAAGTGCCAATACAGCCCACCGACCGACAGCGCCGCGCAACGCTTGTCGTCGAAATATCCGAGCGCGGTCCAGATCGCCAGCAGCGTCAGCACGACGATCCCGACCAGTACGTGCGCCATGTGAAAGCCGGTAATCGTGAAGTACAGCGAACCATAGAGATGCGAGGTCAGCCCATACGGGTGGTTGTGCCATTCGCGCAACTGAATGCCCAAGAAGATGCAGCCCAGCACGATGCCCACCGCCATCGACGCGACACCGAGCCGCAATCGCCGCCGACGCACGCAGCGCTCGCAGAACCAGACGAACACGCTGCTCGATAGAAGAATGACCGTATTCGCGCTGCCGAGCCCGAGCTTCGGCAATCCTTCCGGCGGCCAATGCTGCTGGCTTTGCGAGGCCAGATACAGATACGAGAAGATCAGATAGCCGAACAGCGCGCCTTCGGTCGTGATCAGCGTGAAGCAGCCCCACCAGCCGCTCGATCGCTCGCCCGCGCTGCCAACCGGCAACGCACGCGCGGTCTCGTCCGGTTCGCTCGACGAGCGATTGAGATCCAGTGCATCGCTCATGTCAGCCTCCCGCATCCTCGACCGCGACCGGCTCGCGCTGGATCAGCGCGCGCTCGGGCCACAGCCACGTGATGATCGAGACCGCGCAGCCGGCCAGCATCGCCCCCACGAACACCCAGGCGGTCAGCGCGAGCCCCGCGAACAGTAGCGCGGCAAAGACCGCGAGCCAGAACGGCGCGTACGAATCTTCGGGCATCTTCAGGATCACGTCGGGACTCGCCTCGAGCGCGGTCGTGCCCAACGCTTCGCGACCTTGCGCGAGCAGATAGCCTTCGTCGAGTTGCGAGCGTGTTTGAACCGCGTCGCCCGGCTCTTCGATCCGGCCTTCCCACAACGGATGCCGGCTCGCGAGCGTCGGCACCACCGCGAAGTTGTACGGCGGCGGCGGCGAGCTGATCGACCATTCGAGCGTCGGCGCGTCCCACGGATTGTTGCCGGCGAGCTTGCCGCGCTTCAGGCTCACCGCGATATCGATCAGAAACAGCAGCACACCGGCCGCAAACAGGAACGAACCGAGCGACGTGACGAGGTTCACCGTGTTCCAGCCCATGTCGGCGGGATACGTGTAAATGCGGCGCGGCATGCCGAGCAGTCCCGCGATATGCATCGGAAAGAACGCGACGTTGAAGCCGATGAAGAGCACCCAGAACGCGAGCTTGCCGAGACGCTCGTTCGTCATCCTGCCGGTGAATTTTGGAAACCAGAAGTAGATGCCGCCGATCACCGGAAATACGTTGATGCCAAGCAGCACGTAGTGCAGATGCGCGACGACGAAGTACGTGTCGGTGAGTTGCCAGTCGAACGGCACCGCGGCCGTCATCACGCCGGAGACGCCGCCGATCACGAACAGCAGCACGAAGCCCGCGAAAAACAGGAACGGCACGCGATACACGGGGCGACCGGTCCAGATCGTCGCGACCCAGGCGAACGTCGCGACCGCGCTCGGCACCGCGATGACCATGCTGGCCGAGCCGAAGAACGACAGCGCGAGCGCGGGGATACCGGTCGCGAACATATGGTGAATCCACACGGCAAAGCCGACCACCATCGTCGCGACCGTCGCCAACGCGACCGGCCCATAACCGACCAGCGGCCGGCGGCAAAAGACCGGCAACGCATCCGACACGATCCCCATGGCGGGCAACACGACCACGTAGACCCACGGGTGCGCGAAAATCCAGAACAGGTGCTGCCAGAGCAGCGGCCGCCCGCTATTGAGCACGTCGAAGAAATGCGTGCCGATGCGGCGGTCCATCCACAGCATCAGAAACGCGAGGCTCACCGACGGCACCGCCAACAGATTGCCGGCCGACGCGGTCAGCGTGCCCCACACGAGCACCGGCACGCGATCGAGCGACATGCCCGGCGCGCGCATCCTCAGCAGCGTGACGACGAAGTTCATCGCGCCGACCGTCGTCGAAATGCCCAGCAGCACCATGCCCAGCGCGTACACGTCGATATTCGGGCCGTTGCTGTACTCGAGGCCGGACAGCGGCACGTAGTTGAACCAGCCGGCGTCGGGGGCCTGTCCCGTCGGAAAACTCGCATACAGGAAGATGCCGGCGAACAGGAACACCCAATACGACAGCGCGTTCAGGCGCGGAAAGGCCATGTCGCGCGCGCCGAGCACGAGCGGCCATAGATAGTTCGAGAAGCCGGACAGAACGGGCAGCGCGTACAGAAAGATCATCGTCAGTCCGTGCATCGTGAACAGCTGGTTGTACTGTTCGGGCGTCAGCACTGTTGCGTTGGGGCGCGCCAGTTGAACGCGCATGATCAGCGCTTCGACGCCGCCCATCAGCAGAAAGATGAACGCGGTCACCAGGTAGCGCAAGCCGATGGTCTTGTGATCGACCGTCGAGAACCAGCCGCGCCAGCCGGGCCGCGACTCCCAGATTTCGCGCAGCCGCTTTTCCTGCTCGCTGCCGGGCTCGACACGGCCGCGCCGCGGCGTGCGGGTCAGCGCGGGTAGCGAAGCGGAAGCGGGATGATCGGACATTGAATGGGCTCCTCGAGTGCGATGCGCTTCAATGCAGCGTCGCGAGATACGCCGACAACGCGGCGGCCTCGCTGGTGGTCAGCGCAATACTGGGCATCAATGCATCGGGTTTGATCCGCTGGGCGTGCTCGATCCAGTCGAGCAGGTGGTCGGGCGTGTTGCTGAGCGCGCCTGCCGCGATCGTGCGACGCGAACCGAGATGCGTCAGATCGGGCGCCTGCACGCCAGTCGCCTTGGTGCCGCGAATCGTGTGGCAACCCGCGCAGCGCTCCTCGAACAGATGCTGGCCGGCCGCGACGGCCGCGTCGCCCGTGGGCACGGTGGCCGCGCGTCCCTGCGCGTCGCGCCACGCGTTGAACGCCGCGGCGTCCTGCGCGATCACTTCGAACGCCATATGCGCGTGCTGCGCGCCGCAGAACTGCGAGCACTGCCCACGATAGATACCGGGACGGTCCGCCTGCAGCCACTGCTCGTTGGTTTGGCCTGGAATCGTCTGCGTCTTGCCCGCGAGTTGCGGTACCCAGAATGCGTGCACGACGTCCGCGCTTTTGAGTTCGATCTTCACCGGCTCACCGACTGGAATATGAATCTCGTTCGCCGTGCTGAAGTTGCGGGCGGGGTTCGGATCGTCGCGGTAATCGGCTTTCCACCACCAGTCGTAAGCGGTCACGGTGATCGTCAATTGCGGATACGACGCGGGCGACGCCACCGATTCGAGCGTGATCAATGCATAGACCAGCATCGCCAACAGCACGACCGACGACACCGCGGTGCCGATGAACACCCAGCGGATGCCGCCGGGCTCGGCGCTCAGCGCATCCGGTTGCGCCGCGGGACGCTTGCGGACCATCGCGCCGATCAACAGGCCAGCGACGATCAGCGTGACCAGCGTCACGATCGCGGTGAAAACCCAGCCGAGGTACAGCGTCGGACGAGCCGCCGGGCCAGCCGCGTGCAGGACGTAGTTCAGCGGCGCCACCGTGTTCGCGTGTGCGGAGTTGGCGAGACCGATAGCCAGCGCCGGTAACAACGTGACGCTGCCGCGCGTGACGCGCCGGCCTGACGTTCTGGATGCTTCCGCTGCTGCCACTGAGGACCCCGCTGATAGTGATGAGCTTTCAACACGCATCGTCCCCTGCGAACGAAGCGACGCCCAAGCAGGTCAGCAAAAATCAGGCCGCGTATGGCGCGGGTGCGGGGGAGGTTCGCGTTGACTGCGGCATGTCAACAGAAGGGTGCATTCGCTCGGTTATGGGAATGCGTAAACGAGTCGTTGCATAGGCGTGGATTGTTGCCGCAAGATTTTATTTTGATATTGGCCTTCTCAAAATAAATCGCCTTTAAAATGCGCGCTCGCCACAACTTGATTATCTATTAATTCACTCTTATCGGTCGATCTGGAGGATTGATGTTTCAATGCTCGTTCGAATTGAATGGCAAGCCAATGAGCGAATTTCGGATTGGCGCTCTATCGTTTCCCGCATACTCTGGGCAGGGGAGTTATATCAATAAAGATCAATAAAGCGGCTGGAATGTGCACGCCGACGTATGGTGCTATTCCCGTGGGCAGGTATTACATTTTTGATAGAAGGTCCGGAGGCGCTCTCGGCCCATGGAAAGATCGGCTCAATCTGAATGGCAATAACAAGAGCGAATGGTTCGCGCTGTACGCTATCGACAGCGATATTGACGACGACAAACTCTTATGCGACGGCATCATTCGTGGCCAATTCCGATTGCATCCTAAGGGAAGGTTGGGGAAAAGCGAGGGCTGCATAACCATCGATCAACTCGCAGACCGGCATCATATCCGTTCAATATTTACCAACACGCCGAAAATATCCGTGCCTGGATCGGGATTTAAAGCGTACGGTGAGGTGATTGTGAGATGAAAAAACTCCTAATCTGCCTCTCGGTCGGCCTCAACTTACTGTTCGCAATCTTAGTCAATGCGCTGTGGTGGATGATGAATCCAGAAGCGCCGTTGAACTTTTCAAATCCAATATGGAAATGGGCGGGTCGCATGTACGGGGTCACGACGGCATATCAGGAATCCGACTTGGCGTTCTTCATGTCATCGGCCGCTATCGTGCTAGGGTTCGTCGCAGCCGTGCTGGTTTTCCGGTGGAGCATGAAGCGCGGTCAGCGAAAAGTTGGCGACTAGCCATCTCCGGTGGAAATAGTCGCTGCGTCAGCACCGAAAGATTCGCCCGAAGCCCGCCGCCCAGCGGGCTTCGCTCGGCTAGCTCCGCTTGCACGTCCGGTCGCCCAGCCTTAAAAACCGTGTCTTGCCATTGCCGACGCCTCGCGCTTTCGGCAAGGCTTCTTGCACTCGTAGACTGAGAAAATTCTTCAAGGCAGTTTTGCCTTAGCACGGTCCCACCATGACGGCGGTAGCTCAATTTCTCCGTCGTCGCCTTCCGCCGATGTGTCGTATATCAGAGAGTCCTCTGTCCAGAACAGCCGGATTCGCTCCGGATATCGATAAACTCGCTCGGCGAGCAATTCCGCCGCAGTTGCGCGGTACAGCCTCAAGGCGATCCGGTCTCGGGGCAGATATGCATACCGCGCGATGTATTTCCCGTCATCTGATTTCTGATCGTGAAATTTGGCTCCTTTCATTTGCGTGACAGCGGAACGATACTGGACCGCCCCGAGCGCGATAATCACACTCATCGTTACGATGAACACCCTGGCGAGAACCGATCGCAACGCCTTGCTCCTGAAGCTATTCATTGATCAAAAATGCACGACGATCGGCCGCTGGAGACGAATTGTATTGAAATCAGAGTAGACGATGAAATCACCTCCGCGATTGTGCTTCCGTTGCCACTGTCTGAAATCCCTGTTTCTGATCGGATAATAGACCTTACCCGGATTCGACAACGTTTGTATTGGGCCAATCACGACAGGAAAATCTATCCAGGGTGAACCCGCCAGGTTCGCCAGTTCGGTGGCGGCCGAAATTGCCACGCCTCGCCTGCTCCAATGTCCCAGGTATTGCGACGTGGTGTCCAACTCACCCTGAAAGGAGTAGCTATCCTTCACATAAACGACGATTTTCTCGATCACGCCGATTCTTTTCTGAAAGTCGTATTCGATCTCCGAAATAGCTGCATTGATCACGAAGGAACCGAGCGCTGCAGTCAGATCATCGGGCGCATGAGCAGTCGATTGGCGCAAGGCCGTTTTTGCTTTTTGCTCGAAAGTGCCATCTACGGTCACATACTGAAACTGGAAATCTTTGTGCAGTATCCGAATATCATGGCGACAGATACCCCACGCGCTCAGATACATACGACCGAATGACGTGTAACGTGCAACTATTTGCCGAACTGCGCTAGCCGCCTTTGAACTGTAAATCCTCTCGTTGACAAGATCTTCGTACTGCTCTCTGGCGCGTCTGAATCCAAGGACCCATTTCATTTTGATTATGCCGTGGTCATACATGCTGTCTGGATACGGCTTGCCGTCCTGGTTGATCTCGTTTTTCTGATCGTCCTCAGACCTCGAATAGTTGAGTTCTCCTGCGAACCATCGGTCCATCAGTTTTGCACCGACCGGCATCATCTCTTTGCGCATCGCGGCCGGGATGTCCTGGATGTCAAACGGAGGCACGGTCGTTGCACGCTTCGTCAGTCGAGGCGGTTCAGGCGACCGCGGTACTTCGGGCTTGCTCAACTGGGTCTTAGAACGCGACAAGGCCTGCGCGTTTTTGCCGTTGTCATCCGGCAGATTTCCCCGCTGAGCAGGCGCCGGCGGCCTAGAGCGTGTTAGGCACTTTCTGTCAGACCTGGTAACCTGGCGGGATGATAGAACGCAAGCCATACCCGACAGATGTTTCGGACGAGGAATGGA
>NZ_JACHDM010000034.1:0-59617 GCF_014201065.1 Paraburkholderia sp. Cpub6 | reverse complement strand
TCCGACTTGCCCGACAGCGTCAGTGCATCACCGCCGTTGATGAAGGCGTCGTTGCAGATATCCAGGGTGGACGCGACGAAACGTCCGCCCGTGCTAACAACGCCCGAGGGCCCCACGACGATGCCTTGCGGATTGATCAGGTAGAGGCTGCCGGTGGCGGTGAGCTTGCCGAGAATCGATGACGGATCGCCGCCCGTTACACGGTTCAGCGTCGCGCCCGACCCGTTGTTGAAGGCGACGGTGTTGCCGTTGCCGATCGAGAAGCTGTGCCAGTCGATCACGCCGCGGGACGAGGACTGGTCGATAGTCAGCGAAGCGGTGCCGCTCGTCATCGCGCCCTGGCCCCGGACGAAGGCGCCGCCCTGCGGCAGCGGCCCGGCCGCGTGGGCCATCGGCACGCACCACGCGGCGAGCGCGAGCGGCACCCATAGTGCAAGCGGCAGCGGGCGCAGAACACGGTTCCACGCGGAAGGCCGCGACCAAGGCGCGATGAGTGCCGCGCCAGCATACGCCAGCGTAAAGGACAGCCCATTGCGCGGGGTTGGGGGCGACTGGATCGCCAGTCTGGATGAATGACGCGACATGATCCCTCCCGAAACGTGGTTCGTGGAAAGTCGTCGTCGCGGAACGCAGATTGTTGCGACCAGGCAAGGCGCGAAAGCCGCCATACCGCACAACACAGCCTAATGGTAGCAGCGCGTTTCGAAAGACGAACCGGTATTTGCGCATGCACCCGGTGCTTGCTGGGACCTCTTCAAGCGGGGAGGTGTGTCGGTCGCCGCGGCGGCAGGAATGGCGGTTCAACCCTCGAAATCTGCCGTTAAGCTAGTGCGGGATCCAACGGCCGGATCGGGTCGCTCGCGGTCCCTCGCTGTCGCGGGTAACGGTTGTCGGTATAGAGAACAACAATTGGGAAGACCAGGGGCAGCGCAACGCGAAGACCCTGATGCAGATCCTCGGTGGCGACGCAATCCAGCCTTGAACGCCAGCAGGCGGCAGTCGGCCACTTTCGGCCGTTCACCGGGCACCGCCAGGACACTCGATCGGCTGTTTCACTTCGGAAGCCGGGCCTCCGGGATGGCGACGGGGCACGACGAACATCGGATCCCCACCAGTCACGGTGTTTCCAACCGCGATAGCGCGACTTTCACCTTCCAGGATTGAAACGAACTCTTTAGCCAACGTAGCGATGCCCAAACATCGGGCATCGCCTTCCGTGTCCGGTCCTTTATGCCTGCGCAGAAGGGCGGTCCGACATCTTGTCGTACCAGGTCTGCAGGGCATCGAATTCGGCGGGAATGCTCATCTTCATGCCGCCCGCCGCAAAATCGACGGTAACCAGCGTTGTGATGTCAGCGGCGGAAAACTCGTCGCCTGCCACGAAAGGAACCGTCTTCAGACGCTCGTTGAAGTCGGCGAAGAAGTTGGCTACGCGCAGCTTGCTGCGCTCGACGATCTCAGGAATCTGTTCATAAGCATGCGGGCCCGACAATGCACGCCCCTTCAATCCGGCGACCGCGTTTCGCACGCCTTCCATCACGGCCGCAAATCCGTCGAGTTCGGCGCGCCGTTCCCACATCGCGATCAGCGCCTTCTCTTGCGGCGTCGTGCCTAGCAATGCGGCCTTCGCGGGATACGCGTCCTCGATGTAGCGCCAGATTGCAGGAACTTCGCCAATCGCCGTGCCGTCTTCGAGTACAAGCGTCGGAACCTGTCGGCGAGGATTGATTGCGACGTACGCATCGGAGAATTGCTCTTTCGCACCAAGGTCCACAGCTTTCGTCGAAATCTCAATGCCTTTCTCGGCAAGAAAAATGCGGACTCGACGAGCGTTGGGAGAAGCCTTGGATTCGTAAAGCGTGAGATCGGTATTCATGTACTGGTCCAGTTCGATGAGAAGAGTTGACTCGCCCGCAAAGCAGTCGCTACGCAGGCGAGCATGTCAGGTCGCTTTAGCCTGCCGTCTTGCCGCCGTCGACCGTCAGGATCTGACCGGTGACGAACGCGGCGCCGTCGGCAGCGAGATAGAGCACCGCTGCGGCGATGTCGTCGGGCTTGCCGATGCGCGCGAGCGGCACCGTGGCGGCGAGCGCTGCCTTGTTTTCGGCGGTGCTGGTGAAGCGGTCCAGCATTCCCGTGTCGGTCGGCCCCGGCGCGACTGCGTTGACGCGAACACCCGTCGATGCAACTTCAAGCGCGGCCGATTTCGTGATGCCTTCGACGGCGTGCTTGCTGCCTGCATAGACCGATGCAAACGCAGCGCCTTCGTGACCGTAAGTCGACGAGATGTTGACGATGCTGCCGGCCTTTTGCGCGGTCATCACGCGCAGTTCGTGCTTGAGACTCAGCAGCGTTCCGAGGACGTTGGTGTCGAACGTGTCGGCATAACTGTCGGCGGTCTGCTCGACGACGGGCCCAGGCCGACCTTCGGTGCCGGCGTTGTTGACGGCCACGTCCAGCCGGCCGTAGCGGGCGACGGTTTGATCCACGAGGTTGCGGACTTCGTCGTCGCGGCGCACGTCAGCCTGTACGAAGTGTGCTTCGGCGCCAGCTACGCGAAGCTCTGCTTCAAGCGCTGCGCCTTCCGCAGCGCGTCGACCGGATACGACGAGCCGCGCGCCTGAACGGGCGAACGCAAAAGCGGTTGCGCGGCCGATGCCCGTAAGGGCGCCAGTGATGAGAACGACGGGTTGGTTCATTTGAGGCTCCTGTCGGGTTTCACGACACGTCGGTCGTGTCGCGCTGCTCGGTGAGCATGACTGAGCTAACTTTAGGCGTCTCTTGCGGCTGTGAAAAAGACTTTCCAGGCTGGAGCGCATGCCTAGGAGGCATGTCGTACGGATGAGGGCGCCGCACGTCTTTCAGCACCTCGGGCATATTGCAGGGAACACCTGTTGCGCACGCACTCGTGCGTACTTTCGAAGCGGGCAACCGTTCGCTCAGACAGCTTGCCCATCACGAATTGCTACAAGAGGTCCCGAACCTTCCCGAGCTTGCTGCCGTCAGCACGCACGCTACAGCTATCGCGATGCGCAATACGTGACGGCATCGCGCAGGCCTGCGTGGGACGCCGTAATCGCGAACGCGAGGCCGCCCATGAAGAGAAGCGCGTACCCGATGCCAGCCACGAGGACGGAGATGATCAGCAGCGGCAGCGAATGAATGCGCGCGGCGAGTGCGAGCAACAGTATCGATACGGCTGCCGCGCAATCGCCTGCACGAATTGCTCCGTAACACAGGCGTTTGAAAAGAAGGTTGGTCATGCCCCAGACAATCGCGGAGATCGTCGTGTTGCTCGCGTGCCAGGCGCGCACGCCAGGCGTCGCTCACCGCGGGCGCGGCGCTCGTCCACAACGTCTGAACGATCGCACGCGCCGCGATCCAGAATGCGGCGCGCGGCTGCGAACGTCTCAGAGCTTCGATCCGCCGTCGACGCGCAAGGTGTCGCCCGTTACCCAGCGCGCGTCGTCGGAGGCGAGGAACACGGCGGCGCCCGCGATATCGTCAGGCTGCGCGACGCGTTTGAGCGCCTGCATGCCCAGCGTGAAATCGCGGCCCGCGTCCGTTTTCGCGAAGTTCGACATGTCTGTTTCGACGACGCCCGGCGCGATCGCGTTGACACGAATGCCACGTTCGCCGAGTGCGGACGCAAAGTGGCGCACGAGCGTGTCGACAGCGCCTTTGGTCGCTGCATATGCCGACAGATTGTTCACGGAGGCGCGCGCCGCGAGCGACGACAGCAACACGACGCTGCTGCCGTCGCCCAGCACGGGCAGCAACTGCTGCAGGAGGAAGAACGGCGCGCGCACGTTGACGGCGAACAGGTTGTCGAAATCCTCGACGGTCGTTTCTTCGATCGGCGCGGCCTTCGAGATGCCCGCGTTCGCGACGAGAATGTCGAGCCGTTCGCCCGTCAGCGACCGCACGCGCTTCGCGAGTTCATGTGGCCCGTGCGCGTCGCGCAGATCGGCGGCGACCTTGTCGGCCTGTCCGCCTGCCGCGCGAATCGCCGCGACGACCGAGTCGGCGGCCTGCTCGCCGCTGCTGTAGTGGACCAGCACGCGCGCGCCTGCTTTGGCGAGCGCGATCGCCGTGGCGCGGCCGATGCCGCGGGATGCGCCCGTCACGAGGGCGGTCTTGCCTGTCAGGTTGGTCATGATGAAATTCCGTTCGATGTCGTGTGAGAGGGCGTTACGCCTGCGGCGCGTCCACTTCCGAGAGGAACTGATCGACGTGCGCGGCGAAGCGCTCCGGGTACTGGTACAGCGAGCCGTGATTGGCGTCCGGATAGAGGATCAGCTGCGCGTTGGGGATGTGCTGCTGCAAGTGCCACGAGTTGATCGAGTAGATGATCACGTCGTTGTCGCCGTTGACGACGAGCGTCGGCTGCTTCAGCGCGTTCAGATAGTCGTACGGGTTCTCGCGCGGCGCGCCCCACTTCGCGAGCGCGGCGAGTTGCGCGGGCGCGACCTTGTCGCTGGCTTCGGGATCGCGGTTGTCGGCGCGCAGACGGAACCGTCCGACAAAGCCACGGCCTGCCGCCTGACTCGCTTCCGAAGGCGAAAAGTGCGCGCGCAGCCACAGGTCGTCGGGATTCGCATACGAGGCGCCGAATATCTCCTGTGCTTCCGGTGTGAGCGTCGCCATGCCTTCGCCGCTGCGTGGGCCCGTGCCGACGAGAATGACGCGGCGCACGAGCAGAGGCTTCGCGATCGCGAGTTCCTGCGCGATCAGTCCGCCCATCGAAAAGCCGAGCACGTCGACCTGCTTCAGTCCGAGCGCTTCGATGAACGCGCCGGCATTGGCGGCCATCTCTTCGATCGACTCCGGCACCGTGCCCGAGCTGCTCGAAATGCCGGCGTTGTTGAACAGGATCACTTCGCGGTTTTGCGCGAGACCGTCGGTGACGGCGGGATCCCAATGATCCATCGTGCCTGTGAAGTGGATGTTCATCACGAGCGGCACGGCACCGGGATTGCCGAAGCGGCGATACGCGAAACGGATGCCGTTGGCCTCGACGAACTGGGTCGGCGCGGTCTGGTGAGTATGGCGGGTCATGGCAGTTGTCCTTACAGAACCGGTTGAAGTCGATGCGGCGCGGTATAGCTGAAACGTATGGGTGCGTCGGGCTTGTTGCGGGGGGCTGGCCCGTCTGCGCTTCTTATCGCGCCGTACTGACAGGTAATGTAGGCGCGTCGAACCACGAAGAAAAAGACTTTATAAGCTGTGTGGCATGCCTGAAAGGCATGCCACGGGGGCTGGCTCACGACGCCGTGCGGCCGCCGTTCACGCGCAGCACTTCGCCCGTCATGAAGCCGGCCGACGCCACGTACACGATTGCTTCCGCGATTTCGTCAGGCGTGCCGGCGCGTTTGCGCGGCACGGTGTCGAGAAACGCTGCCTTGCGCTCGGACGTCTGCGTGAGCCTGTCGAGCATCGGCGTTTGCACGGGCCCCGGCGCGACCGCGTTGACGCGCACGCCGGATGCAGCGGCTTCGAGCGCGGTCGACTTCGTCAGCCCTTCGACGGCGTGCTTGCTCGCGACATACAGCGACGCGCCCGCCGCGCCGCGCGCGCCCATCGTCGAGGACACGTTGACGATGCTGCCGCCGCGCTGCGCCGACATCGCGCGCAGTTCGTGCTTCATCGCGAGCAAGGTGCCGAGCACGTTCGCGTCGAACACGGCTGCATAGCGCGCGGTCGTCTGTTCGACGACGGGCGCGGATTCGCCTTCCGTGCCGGCCGCGTTCACCGCGATATCGAGCCTGCCGAAGCGCGCGACCGTGCGCTCGACGAGCGCCTGCACGTCGTCTTCGACGCGCACGTCGGCTTCAATGAACTCCGCCTGAGCACCGAGCGAGCGGAGCGTATCGGCGAGCGCTTGACCTTCGTCTGCTCGCCGGCCTGAGATCACGACGCGTGCTTTCGAGCGCGCGAAGGCGAGAGCGGTCGCGCGGCCAATGCCGCTCAATGCGCCCGTGACGAGCACCACTGTCTGTTCGTTCATGTCGGTTCCTTATGCGTGTTCTTCGATCGAATCGACACGGTCGGTGTAGAACGCGAGGCGATCACGGATCGGCTCGACGGCGGGATAGGGCGACTCGTAACTCCAGATCGCATTGACGGCGCGCTCGCCGCCCGACGGGATCGAGAAGTACGCGGCATCGCCCTTGTACGGGCAGTACGTCGAATGGCCGCTACGTTCGAGCAGCGTCATGTCGACATCTTTTCTCGGGATATAGAGCACGCGCGGATAGTGCGCTTCACGCAGCGTCAGCGCGTCGCGCGTGTCGGCGACCGTGTGGCCGGCGACCTTGACCACGACGCGCGAAGGATTGCGCTCGATCGTGAGCGGATGATCGGGGCCGGGAATCTTGACGGTTTTTGCTGTGTTGGAGGTGTTACTGGTCGACATGCTGTGACTCCTTGAATCAGGTGGTTTCGTCTGTCGACGCTTCGGCGGCAGCGTCGCTGCGGGCTGCGTCGTACGCGGAAAAGTCGGTGTAGGCGCGTTCGTCGCCGGCCCAGAACGCGTCGCGCTGATACGGCGTGAGCGGCAAATTGCGGCGCAGGCGCTCGGGCAAATCAGGGTTCGACGAGAACCAGCGGCCGCTCGGCGAGACACGCACACCCACGCGATCCGCGCCCCACACGGATGCGAACGCGTCCACCAGTTCCAGCGAAAAACGCGCGCGCTTTTCGATCGTGCCGCCATAGGCGTCGGTGCGTTTGTTCGTGCCGTCCTGCAGGAACGTGTCGGCGAGATAGCCGTTCGCGTTGTGCAACTCGACGCCGTCGAAACCTGCGGCTTTCGCGCGTTCCGCCGCGCGACGAAACGACTCGACGATGGCCCGAATTTCGTCGATCTCCAGCGCACGGTGCGGCGAGTTTGGCACCCAGCCGTTTCGCGTGAACACGGTGGTTTCGTACGGGACGACAGAGGGCGCAACGGGCGCATTGCCCCGGCTCAGATCGACGTGCGACTGACGGCCGTCGTGTGCGATCTGCATGAAGATATGCGCGCCTTTCGCGTGAACGGCGTCGGTGATGTTTTTCCACGCTTCGACGTGCTGGTCCATGTAAATGCCCGGCGCGCCGACATAGCCACGGCTGTCGTATGAAGGATGCGCGCTCTCGGTAATCAGCAGACCGCCTTGCGACGCTGCCGGTGGTACTCGACCATCATCGCGCTCGGGCTGTCGTCGGAGTCGGAACGTAGCCGCGTCATCGGTGCGTGTGCGACGCGATGTGGCAGTTGCAGTCGTCCTACTGTGGTGGACGAGAACAGTTTTAAGTTTGTATCAGTCATTCTGGACGCCTTATCGATTGAAATGGATCGGGTCCATTGCGGTTCCACCGTGATGGCTCAGAGCTTCGATCCGCCGTCGACGCGCAGGGCGTCGCCCGTGATCCAGTTCGCCCTGTCTGACGCAAGAAAGCTCACCGCGCCGGCGATGTCGTCAGGCTGCGCGACGCGCTTCAAGGCCTGCAGGCTCAGCGCATAATCGCGGCCTTGGTCGGTTGTCACGAAGCTGGACATGTCGGTCGCGACGACGCCGGGCGCGACGGCGTTAACGCGCACGCCGCGCTCGCCGAGCGCGGAAGCGAAGTGGCGCACGAGCGTATCGACTGCGCCTTTGGTTGCGGCGTACGCAGCCAGTTCGCCAACCGATGCACGCGATGCCAGCGACGAAAGCAGCACGACGCTGCTGCCTTTGCACAACATCGGCAGAAGCTGCTGGACGAGGAAATAGGGCGCGCGCACGTTGACGGCGAAGAGGTCGTCGAAGCTTTCGACCGTCGTGTTTTCGATGCTCGCGGCGCTGGCGATGCCCGCGTTGGCGACGAGCACGTCCAGCCGTCCGCCGACGACGGCGCGCACGCGTCGGGCAAGCGTATGCGGGCCGTCGGCGGTGCGCAGATCGGCGGCGATTTTCTGCGCGTGGCCGCCGCTTGCGACGATGTCGGCGACGGCCGAATCGGCCGCCGCTTCGTTGCTGCTGTAGTGCACGAGCACCTGCGCGCCGGCGCGGCCGAGTGAGAGTGCGATGGCGCGGCCGATGCCGCGCGATGCGCCCGTGACAAGCGCGGTTTTTCCTGCGAGGTCATTCATGGCGAAGCTCCGTCTGGTTGATCGGCGGGCCGTCAGCGATAACAGGCAGGTATGGCTGCGAAACTGGGCCGCCGGCTTCCGCGCTGCTCGATGCGACTGCTGGCAGATAATCTAGCCATTGCTTGCGTAACGGAAAAAGACTTTGTAGGCTTGCCGGCATGCCTTGGAAGCATGGCCCGGAGGCATGGCCCGAAGTGGGGCGATAGAACGGAGCAAAACAGGAGAACGCATGGAGCTACGTCATCTGCGCTATTTCGTTGCCGTTGCGGAAACGGGCAGCCTCACCGTCGCCGCAGAACAGCGGTTGTACACGTCGCAGCCTTCGCTGAGCCGACAGATCCGCGATCTCGAGGACGAAGTTCGTGCGGAACTGTTCAGCCGCAGCGCGCGCGGCGTCGAGTTGACCGCGTCCGGCAAGGCTTTTCTCGACCATGCACGGCTTGCGCTAGCGCAGGTCGACGCCGCGATCGAAGCGGCGCGCCGTGCGGCGCGTCCCGCGAAGCAGGTTTTCGCACTCGGCTTTCTGACAGGCCAGGAAATGACCTGGCTGCCGCGCGCGATGCAGGTGCTGCGCGACGAGTTGCCGAACATCGACGTGACGGTGTCGAGCGGCTATTCGCCCGATCTCGCCGACGCCGTGGCGCGCGGCAAGCTCGATCTTGCATTCGTGCGCATGGAGCCGGGGCTGGATCTCGACTATCGCGTTGTCTATCGCGAGAAACTTGTCGTGCTGATGCCGAGCGATCATCGGCTGACGGCGAAGCAAGCCATTCATCCGTCGGACCTGCAAGGCGAGACGTTTGTGATGGCGTCGAACAAGGCGCGCGTGCTGCACGATGTGGTCGCGGGCTATCTGCACGAGAACGGGCTCGACCCCAAGCCGGAGCACGGCGTCGACAACCTGGCGATGGCCATGTCGCTCGTCGCTTCGACGCGCGGGCTGTCGCTGATGCCCGAGTATGCGATTAACCTGTTGCCGTGGTCGGTGGTGAGCCGGCCGCTGGAAGGCGAAGCGCCGACCGTCGATCTCGCGATCGGCTACAGTCGTTCGAATGCATCGCCTGTGCTTAAGATGTTTCTGTCGAGAGCGGATGAACTGATTGCCGCCAACTGAGTGAGGGAGAATCGCATGGACCGCCTCGCGGCGATCGAGATCGTTGCTGTGCAATGTATCCATTCGCAACCAGCGCGGGAACTGGCGGAAAGGAATATGGCTCGTTCCAGACCGGGATAGGTCCGAGGGACGTTTTGACTGCTTCCCGCCATTCGCCATTCGCCATCGCGGCGTCGAGGAGCCCGTTGGCTGCTCCACCTCGGGAACCGGTCGTTCGACTTAAGCGGCGGTGAACGTCGGCAAAGAGTCGTAAGTACGCGTTGGGGATGGCGAGACGCGTCGCTCACGACCGCTGAGGGTGTGAGCGGCCGGAGAGTGTCGTGAAGCCCACTGACCACAGCCAATAGCTGACCGTCGGCAATGGCCAAACTACGTCCCGGAGGCGGCAGCGGCCAGATGATTGGACCACTCTGTTCACTCTCGTTGGATGGTCGGTCGCGCGACCGGGAGCTGTGGAGACGGCGTATGTCTTTGACGGATGTCGGGCGCGTGCAGTTAGCAAACCGGTCCTGGTCAAGAAGACATCGACCAGTGGTCCGACGGTCACCCGAGGGCACCTATGTCCGCCGCCCTAGTGCTGACCATTCCCCCCGAGTGTCCCGGGTCACTCCGTGACCGGTCGCTTGAAGACATGGACGTGGTGGTAACGCAAATATTCGATCTGCGCTTCGTTGAACGGCCCCGTCTCAACGTTTTCAGGCAGGTTGCAGAGTCGCAGCGCTTCCTCGGGCAGAAAGGGCGAGGTAATCAGCTTTCCTGTTTCGTCGAAAGTAATCCACCCGCCATCGAACAGGTGGTCGACGTGAGGACCGTTCGGCGGGGCGCCTCCTGCCCCTCGTTTTTTTGCCGTACGTTCGGCACAACCAGCCCTCACGGTCACCGATCAAGATGGGTGTCTTGCTGGTCCGACGGATACCGCTGCGGCCATATTTTGCTTTTAGCATCCAGCTACGACTCTAGCTAGCGACCACCGCCCCCCAAGCAGAGGCCGCCGACTCGGGTATTTCGTGGCTGCGCGGCAATTAGCATTCTTACTAAACACAAAAGCGGCGCAAGTGACTGTCGGCGCTCACTCACGCGTTAACTAGTACTGTTTTTATGCCGCATAGTGCACGGGACGTAGTGCCGTGCAAGCCGTGCCATGCTGAATTAACCGGAGATCCGATGTGAGAAAGCGGTCCGACAGATATCGGACGCGGGACCGTGTGTAACGTGCCGGAGGAAATTCTATCGATCATGTTCGTGCATCTGCATCACGAACAGGCCTTTTTTATGGCCTCTGTTCGTCAATTTGCCGATCGCGGCCAGTGTCTCTTATGCCAAAGCTGAATTGCAGCGCCGCGCTCGGAAGTTCATCGACGAACGCTTCGCATCGCAGTTCTATCCCTTGTCGAACAGACTTGAAACCCGCGAGATAGTTTTCGCGGCCAGAACCAGCAACGCACCAGCGATGCTGTAATCGACGTGATGCATAACTTCGGTCAAATAGAAAACGGATAGCGCAATGATCGGGTGGTACATCGCACGGCTTATCAGGCGTTTCATCGGTGTCTCACGCTACTGTGTTTGCGCGAAGCGGTCAGTTGCTGTGCTTGAACCGATTCGTGCAAGTTGGGTGACGCGCCAGGCTTCCAGAGTCCGAGGAAGGCTTGTTGGCGAAGTACGGATGACGCCGATCCGTGATGTTCCTTCCTGTCATGAACTCTGCCCGCGGCAAGCCATTGCCGTCCTGCCCGTGCGTCGATCTTTCTTGTCCGATCGTCCACTTCTTGCCGATGCATCGCGTGCGTAGTGCGGGCGTCCACAAAGATCGTCCTGTCATCCTGGCGAAGCGCACGTTCCGTGGTGCGCTTTTTTGCCAGGCGCGAGTCTTCAACGGACCCGCAAAGCGTTTCATAAGCCTCGCGAAAAACGTCAGTAAGGGAATTGTCGTCAAGTGAGGTTGCGGGTATAACATGGAGCCCTTGGCCATCCTGAAGAATGAACGGCGGCCAGGTTTCTCGCCCGGGAAATCGCATTTCACGCGAGCTATCCATGGATGCAGTCTCTGATGTTCTGCGCGCTGTTCGTCTGAGCGGCGCCGTGTTTCTGAACGGGACACTCACCGCGCCGTGGTGTCTGATCGGTCGCACCGATGCATCGCTCTGCGGCGCTTACTTGCCGCCTTCCGAGCGCGTCGTTTCTTATCATCTGATCATAGAGGGGAGTTGCTGGGCGAAGCTGGCCGACGATCCCGGTTCGGCCATTCACGTCCATGCCGGCGAACTGATCGTGGTGCCTCAGGGTGAAACGCACATCATCGGCAGCGCGATCGATATCTCCCCTGTGCCGTCGGACTCGCTACTGGCCGGGCAGATGGCGACAGTACCCGGTGAAGTGATGACGCTGTCCTATGGCGGCGGGGGCGCTGTGACACGCATCGTGTGCGGCTTTCTGGCCTGCGACGATACTTTGAGCAATCCGCTGCTCTCATCACTGCCGCGACTGTTCAAGATCGACATGCGCCAGGATCCGCGTGCGGCATGGCTCGAGTCGTCTCTCAAACTTGCTGCCGCGGAAGCGGCCGACTCACGCGCGGGCGGCACGATTGTGCTTGCCAGACTATCGGAACTGCTGTTTGTCGAAGCAATCCGTAGCTGTATTGAAGCGCTACCTGATAACCAGACCGGGTGGCTCGCCGGCGTGCGTGACCGCTACGTTGGACGCGCGCTCTCGCTGCTTCATGCGCAGGCGGCGCATGCGTGGACCGTCGAGGAACTTGCGCGCAAAGTGGGCCTGTCGCGTTCCGCGTTGGCGCAACGCTTTACCGATCTTCTGGGACAGCCGCCCATGCAATACCTCGCGAGATGGCGCATGCAGATTGCGGCGCACGAACTTCTGATCGGTAGCAAGCCGCTCAACGCCGTTGCGGAACAGATTGGCTATGAGTCGGAAGCCGCATTCAGTCGCGCGTTCAGACGCGAGTTCGGCATGCCGCCGGCCGGCTGGCGCAAGAGCAAAGGAAAGTCGAACGGCGTGGCCACATCAGCGCAGCACGCGCAACCTACGCATGGCGTTGCCGCACTGCGGGATCAGTGATGCCTGCCGTGACGCGCCGCGCTGTCTCTACCCACTCAATTGTCGACCTGTGCGACCAACGTGACGAAACGGCGTTTCAGTCATATCGTCCGGCGACTCGATCATAGAACTTCAAGACTCCCAATCGTAAATTGAGCGTGCCGGAAAGCCAGATCATCCGACTGGCTCTGCCCGGTGAATCGACACTCAACGCTAGACCGCGTGGCGGTCCATATTGGGAGAACTTCCATGAACGCAATATTGCGGCTGTCCGATCGCGATCGCTACGCCCGATGCATTCGCGCTTCGAAGATGGTCAGTTGGGACATCGACCGTGACGTGATTGGAGGCCGTACCTTCGACATGTCCCAGAAGTATTTGCCGGACGGGCTGTCGCTGGTGCCGGATTTCATCATGCTCTCGGAGGCTGAGAAGCGGTTCGTCAGCCAGATTCAGGGGCGTACATACGCGAACGTGTTCGGGCTCGTCGAGCGCTTCATTAACGCCAAGGTGCTGGAAGTGAGCCGCGACTACTGGCTCGGCGATCAGGTGGCGCTCGAAGCGCTCGTGCGTTTCAGCGACGAAGAGCTTAAACACCAGGCGCTGTTTCGCCGCATCGAAAAAATGATCGGCGAAACGCTGCCCGCGGGTTACCGCTTCGACGTCGATCCCGATGCGCTTGCCGCCGTGGTCCTCGGCAAGGGCACCTGGGCGGTGCTGGCCATGACGCTGCATATTGAACTCTTTTCGCAAATTCACTACCGCCAGAGCATTCATCCTGACGATCAGTTATCCGAGCTGTTCAAGGATGTATTTCTGTACCACTGGAAGGAAGAAAGTCAGCACGCCATTCTCGATGAGCTGGAATGGAAGCGGCACGACGCCACGCTGACAGATGCGGCGCGCGACAACGCGGTCAACGAGTTCATCGACCTGATGATTGCGATCGATGGCATTTTGCGCGGGCAGGCGACAGCGGACTCGCGGTATTTCATCGCGAACTGCGGGCGTGCCGTCGTCGAGGCAGAAGCCATGTCGATCGAAGCGAATTTCCATCATGCCTACCGGTGGCAGTACCTCCATTCCGGTATGCATCACCCCCATTTCGCGGAAGTGCTCGATCGGCTCGTCTCCGAAGAGCAGGGGATGCGTATCCGGGCCGCACTTGCCACACTCCATTGAGCGAGCCCGAACGCACACGAATCATCCAGCTAAAGGTGCGCGCGGCGAGGATCTGCGTTTCATCAGTCGAGTCCCTCGTGCTTCATGGCAAGCTGGACGGCCGGACGCGCGCGCATCAGTTCGGCAAAGTTTCGCAATTTCTCCGGCACTTCGATGCCTACCTTTTTGGCCCAGAGCAGCATCGTGAACAGATAGGCGTCCGCCACGCTCGCTTCGCTGCCGAACAGGTATTCGCCCTTGAACATGGTGGCGATCAACTGGAAGCGTTGACCGAGCTTCTCGCGCGCTGCCGTTGCTTCAGCATCCGAAGTGGGCTTGAAAACACGGCTGAACTGTTTGTGGATTTCCGTCGAAATGAACGCGAGCATCTCGAGCAGGCGCAGGCTGCCGGTTTCGCTATTCGGCGCAAGGGCAGGCTTGCGCTGTGCGACCCACGAAAGAATCGCGATATTCTCGGTAAGCCGTTGACCATCATCCATTTCGAGGGTTGGGACGTAACTCTTTGGATTGATCCGATTGAACTGCTCCCCAGTCTCGGTCTCCTTGGACTTCAAGTCGACGCGAATCCTTTCGAAAGTGAGATCGGCCTCATGCATTGCGATATGGTCGGCGAGGCTGCAGGCACCAGGCGAATAGTAGAGCTTCATGACAGGGGGCCCTTTTCGTGAGATGAACTGAACCGTTTCAACGCAGCAAAGGGCGTGCCGCCGCCGTCGACACCTGGAACGAAAGTTCGACGTCGAGCGTCGATTGCGATGGATGAACTTTGGCATAATTGCCGCATCGCTGCGCCGGGCACTGTCCGTTTTGACTCGCGCCACGTCCACAAGGGTCTTTCGTCATGGTTCGTGGAGCGGCTTCAGATAGCTTGAATTAATGTAGCCATCCGAACCCGGATCGCAATCGCAGCAGGGCAGGGCGACGGCCAGCACAGGAGAGACCATGCGGTCGGAAGTGAAGTCCGGCGTGCGCCTGAGACGTTATGCAATCACGGTGACGGCCGTCATCGTTGGCCTGCTTGTCGTCGGACGCATCACCGGCATCCTGGTCAACTGGCTCTGGTTCTCTTCGATCGGCTATGGTGGCGTTTTCTGGACCATCCTCTCCGCGAGAGCGCTGCTGTTTGCCGCGGTGTTCGCAGTTTCGGCGTGCGCGATATGGCTGTCTGGGATTTTGGCGCATCGTTACGCGAGGCGCGTCGATGTCTTGCGAGCGCAATCTGTTGATCGATCGGGTCCGACGGAAGTTGCCGTTGAACTGTCTGAACTGATCGCGCCGCACGTTCCCTGGCGCTCCAGTATTGCCTGCGCCGCAGTTGTCCTGGGGTTGGTCATTGCCGCTAGCGAAGTCTCGAGCTGGGACCTCGCGCTTCGCTTCATTTATCAGGTCCCTGTTGGCGAACGCGATCCGATCTTTGACAGGGATATCGGCTTTTATCTGTTCTCGCTCCCCGCGTATGTCGCACTCAAGAACTGGCTGCTGCAGCTAATCTTCTGGAGCGCGATCGTGGCAGGTGCTGTCTACGGGTTGCGCGGTGACATCGCGCTGGAGCGGCCACCACGCACGCTCTCGGCCGCCCCCCTCACTCATGGTTCGGCACTGCTCGGTTTGTTCTTTGCGGTGAAGGCCTGGTCGTGGTGGCTCGACCGCTTTCTGCTGCTCTATGGCGACAACGGCGTCGTGGTCGGCGCCAGCTATACCGATGTCCACGTCGAGTTGCCGGTCCTGTGGATGCTTGTCGGCCTTGCCGCGGCCTCATCCGTTGCCCTTTGGATCAACATGCGCCGACGGAGCCATCTGCAACCCGTCGTTCTCGCGCTGCTCGTATTCGGCAGTTCGCTTGTATTCGCTGTGATCTATCCGTCGCTGTTTCAGCGCTTCTATGTCAAACCGAGCGAGCTGAAACTGGAAACACCCTATATCGAGCACACCATCGCGCTAACGCGACAGGCTTACGGCCTCGCAAAGATCGAGGTTAAACCGTTTGAGGCAGAGCAGGGACTGACTCTCGACTCGCTGCAGGCCAATCGGGCGACCATCGACAACATCCGGCTATGGGATGTGCAACCGCTGATGGATACCTATGCACAGTTGCAGGAGATCAGGACTTACTACAAATTTATTTCGGTGGACATCGACCGCTATCAGCTTGACGCCGGATACAGACAGGTAATGCTGTCGGCGCGTGAACTGGAACCGGCCATGCTTCCGACCAACGCCCAAACCTGGGTGAACCTGCGCCTTATCTTTACTCACGGCATCGGCGTCGTGATGTCGCCAGTCACCGAGAAGTCCACCGAAGGCTTACCGTTTTTCTATCTGCACGATATTCCGCCAGTCTCCAACGGCGGCCCGGCCATTCGCGAACCACGTCTTTATTTCAGCGAAGGCGGCCAGGACTACGTCATCGTGAACGGCAACGTAGCTGAGTTCGACTATCCCCAACGGCCGACTAATGCCTACACGACATATAGCGGGAGCGATGGCGTCAGCATCGGCAGTGTGGCACGCCGGAGTCTGTTCGCCTGGCAGCTCGACGATCCGAACATCCTGCTGAGCGGCTATATCACAGACAAGAGCCGGATCCTGCTTCATCGCAACATTCAGGACCGCGTGCGTACGATCGCGCCATTCCTGACTCTCGATCATGACCCCTATGTCGTCGCAAGCAATGGGCGCCTGTTCTGGATCCAGGACGCCTACACCGTCAGCCAGTGGTTTCCTTACTCCCGGCCGGGTTTCGGCGACGGCGCCAATTACATCCGAAACGCCGTCAAGGTCGTGGTCGATGCATATAACGGCACGGTCGATTTCTACGTCAGCGATCCCGCCGATCCGCTCCTGCGCACATACGAGCGCATCTTCCCGGGTTCGTTCAAGCCTTTGGACGCGATGCCACCGGAGCTGCGAAAGCATATCCGCTATCCCGAAGATCTGTTCCTGATCCAGGCGCAGCTCTACCGCGCCTATCATATGGCTGCGCCGGAGATCTTCTACAACCGCGAGGATCTGTGGCAGTTTCCCCGGGAGCTGGTCGGAATGGATGGCGGAAGCACCGCCAGCACGATGCCGCCGTATTACACGATCATGCGACTCCCCGGCGACGCACGCGCCGAGTTCATCCTCATGCTGCCGATGGTGCCGAGCCAGCGGGAGAACATGATTGCCTGGCTGGCGGCGCGTTGCGATCCACCCGGGTACGGCAAGCTCGTCGTGTACACCTTTCCCAAGGACAAGCTGATCTATGGGCCGTTTCAGATCGAAGCGCGGATTCAGCAGAATACCGAGATCTCGCAGCAGATCTCGTTGTGGAACCAGATGGGCTCACGCGTCATTCGCGGTCATCTCGTGGTCGTGCCGATCGAGAACTCGATCCTCTACGTTTCGCCGCTCTATTTGCGCGCGGCGTCCGGTCAGTTGCCGGAGTTGAAGCGGGTGATTGCCGCCTATGGGGACCGTGTGGTGATGGAGAACACTCTGGATGAGGCGCTGGCGGCGCTTTTCAGTGAGACCGCACAAGCGGCATCGCCAGCCCGAGGCACCGTGGACGCTCGCGCGAGAGAGGCACTTGTCCACTATGACCGCGCCATCGAGCGACTGAAGGCGGGAGACTGGAGCGGCTTCGGCGCGGAACTGGATGCCCTCCGGCCGTTGCTCGAGGCACTCGGCGCTGGCCGTTCCGATGATCGGAAGTGACCGACGGGACGATCAATGCGGCTCGCCGAGGCAAGCGTCGGCAACATCGACGATCGGCTCGCTGTCGGCGTGAGCTTGAGGAAACCGGTCAACGCACTTGATCTGAACGTAGGTCCACCACGTTCCCGGTGGATCGTGACCCAGCCACAACACAGTGGCTGCGACCTTGGTTCGCAGCCCCCATTGGCGCCAGTCAGCACCCGTTGGCGAAAAGTTTCCGTGAATGTCCTTGTACAGGTTACGGTCCAACCCGTATCGCTTCAGATAGGGCGGGTTGATGCGCTCGTCGGGCGTAGCCGGCTCGCCACGCGCGATGTCCGCTTGCGCCAGGGCCGCGTCCCGGCGGAAATCGCTCACTGCACGGCCGACCACCGACAGCTCGAACAGCAATGCCCCGCCAACTGCCATGCAAGTCGCGATAATGCAAAGCGAGAGCGCCCAAAGCACCCGCCGTCTGGTCGTCGGTGTCTTCATCACTGTCGACCTCCTACCGGCAACGGGATTCGCCGCCATGCCCGGCGCTTCGTTCGCCATTCAAATGGCCGCTCGGCTTTGTCGCAACGGATTTGAGATGGTCGACGGCAGTCGTGTCAGACAGAGCGGCCCCCTTGCCTCGTCAGCAAGAGCCAAGCCGGTTCGCGGTCCGGTACGGGTACTTCAGGCCCTTTGTAGAAGGTCAATCGCCTTTTCGGCATCGTCCAACGAGTCGACCGCTAGATACGCAATGAACTGCGTGCCAAGTACAGCGGCCGAGACGCCGCGAAGGTTGATCCCCCCATCCGCCAACATCTGGGTCAATTGTGCGATGATGCCCAACTGGTCCAGACCCATTACACGGACGGAGTGAAGGCTCGGGCTGACGCTGAACCCCGCCTGTGTGGCGGCACGGATCGCACTTTCTCCCTCTAGCGGAGCGACAAACACTACTCCCTTACCCGCTGCCTCTGGCGTTCGACGTGCCACGACGAACTGCAAGTCGACACCAGCATCCCGCAAGACGCTTAAGACCTTCGCAAGGCCTCCCGGTTTATCGTCGATGGTAGCTGCCCAAACCTCGACCCGTTCCACGCTCAGTTCCATGGCCGTCCCTCCCGGCTCGAACCTCATTAGAAAAATCTACTTCACGAACGCCATGCCGGCAAGGACTGTCGGACTACGCGCCGGTCGGCGATCCGTGTCCAACTTGCTGCTACTGAGCATCTGTATCAAGATCAAGTCGCCTCATCACAAACAGGCGACTCTCATGACAGACGATCCCGATGGCGATCCTGCTACCGATCCCGACAAACTGAAAGGCCCAGGCGGCATGAGTTTGAGGCAGATCCACGAACAGGTGCAGAAGTCCGTCCAGCGCGACTGCGAAGCGCAGACTGCGCGCCACGCGCCCGCTCCACCGCAAAGCCGCTGGCAGCGGTGGGTTCGCTATGTATGGGGCCGTAGCGGGCGGCGCTAACCGCAGTGTGATCAGGGACGTGCTGGTCGCAGACCAGACTCGTTGCATCGTGAAGTCCGCATTGCATCTACCCGGCTACCCATTTGGGTGGTGTGCGCCCCGCGTCGTTCTGTCATTGTGAACCCGTCGTCATAACGTTAGCTGGACAGGCGAGCAAACGTCGACGCGAAGCACTGGCAGGTCGCACGCAATTGACAGGGGGCTTGAAATGGAAACCACATCCTCGAGCGGAAATCCTTTGATGGATCTCTCGGATAATCTGGCAGACATCGTCGCGCGAGTCGGGCGCAGTGTCGTCGCAGTACACGGCCGACATCGCATGCCGTCTAGTGGCGTAATCTGGCGACGTGGCGTCGTCGTGACGGCTGCACACACGCTCAGGCGTGAGGACGGCATCGAAGTCACATTGACCGACGGCCGTACGGTCGCCGCAGTCCTCGCGGGCCTGGATCTGGGGTCCGACGTCGGCGTGCTGAAACTGGACGGCGTGGACCTCGACCCGATCGGTTCTGGCGACGCCCACTCACTGAAGCCGGGTCATCTTGCGCTCGCCGTCGCACGTGCGGACGATTCCGGCGTCAGCGCTGATTTTGGCGTGATCGGCAGCATAGGTGGTCCCTGGCGCACATGGAAAGGCGGACAACTCGATGCGTTCGTGCGACTGGACGGCGGTCTGCGCCCGGGTTTCTCCGGGGCGGCCCTCGCGGACATGCGCGGGCAGGTCATCGGCATCTGCACCTCGGCACTGATGCGCGGCGCCGGCATCGTGATTCCGGGGATGACCGTGGAGCGCGTCACCGATGAACTGTTGGCTAAAGGGCGCGTCTCGCGGGGCTACCTTGGTGTCGGCACGCAGCGGGTCGGCCTGCTGGACGCCTGGGTCAATAAAATGAACCTGTCGTTCAGCAGTGGATTGCTGATCAATTCGCTTGCGCCGGGCGGCCCTGCGGAGCAGGCGGGCGTGCTGATAGGCGATGTACTGATCGAACTGGACGGCAAGCCTTGCCGCGACATGGGTGACGTGAGTGCGGCGCTGGGCTCCGCAAGCATTGGGCAGCAGTTGCACATCGCCTTGATCCGAGGCGGCGAACGCCACGCGTGTTCGGTAACGGTGGGCGAACGGCCCCAACGGAATTCGTGCAGGTGACGTCCGGGAAGCGACCAAATGTCGGATGGACAGACGATACGGAGGGCGCCTTTACGGGTCGTAGTGATTGCGGCATCGTGGCAAGAGCGCGCAAGCCTGCAAGCGCTTGTCGAGGCGAACCCGGCACTTGAGTTCCTGGGTAGCGCGCCCGACGCCGAAAAGCTCGTCGATTGCCTCGCCGGATCGGTGCCGGATGTGGTCGTCACCGACATCGCGCCGGAGGCGAGCGATGCGCTCAAGACGCTACTCGAACTCTCGCCCGCGTCACCGTCGCTCGTCCTGTTGAGCGACGACCCGGACAGCGACTGGATCTTCGATGCGTTGGCCGCCGATGCGGTGGCTATCCTGCCGCGCAACGCGGTGCCAGCTGAAATCGTCGTGTCCATCGAAGCCGTCGCCGCAGGTCTTTGCGTGCTGACGCCCGACATCCTCGCAAGGCTACTGGCCGAAACAAGACCGTCGCGCCAGAAGGGATCCGGCGAACCATTCGAAGCCTTGACGTTACGAGAGATCGAAGTGCTGGCGATGCTCGCCGACGGACTCGGCAACAAGGAGATCGCGCGGCACCTCGACATCTCGGACAACACGGTGAAATTCCACCTCTCGTCAATCTTCGGCAAACTCGGTGCGACCAACCGCACCGAAGCGGTGATGCTCGGCATGCGGCACGGATTCATCATGGTGTAGACAAGCTCGCGTTTCTCTACCCACGACACCAGACGACGTCATGCTCGAACGTTTTCCACCAACGTGGCAATCTGCACGAACTCGACATCAGGGCGTACCCCGTAGAGACCGGTGACCCGGTCGAGCAACTCATCGGTGAAGAACGCCTTGGCTGCGTCCTCTGATTCCCAAACGTAGAAGTTCGTGGCTTCACGCTTGGCGGAATTGAGCGTGAAAGCCTTTGAACGTAGCCCTGGCATTCCTTCAAACCTTGCACGTGCGGTCTCGGCAATCGTCCGCACGGCTCGTTCATCGAAATTGTCGCCGTAGCGAAACGTAACGAATACACCGATCATGTCGTACTCCTTTGGAGGCTGTTATCAACATTAGCTTCGACGGAAGAGTCCGTCTCGACGAGAACTGCACGCGCTCGGACTCGCGAATGCAGGTGTGGCCGCTCTTACTGGGTTACGTCAGTTCAATACGCTTGTTGTCAGGCGGCTCGCTCGATCGCGGGCGAGAAAGCGGTAGCGCAGACCTCCGGTTGCCTCGCCAGACGCGCCAGGCAATGGCCGGGCTCAGCAGCGACGGCGGCGGGATCATCAGGTTGACTACCTTCAGAAACGCGGTTGCCAGGGTGCTGTCGCGGGTTGCGGCAACGTGAAGCCAGCCGATGTACCAGTTGATGAAACGCAGCATCGGCGGCCGCGAGCCCTTGACGAGCGGATTGCGAAGGTCGTTGCCAACCGCGATGTCCCACGCGATGTCGACGATTTTCGCGGCCTGCCTGAAGAACCGCCGCGCAAGATCGTTCGAGCCCGCGCAACGCAGACACCGCTGCAGCGTCAGCGCCTCTTGCGCCGCGACCGTCATGCCCTGTCCGTAGACCGGGTTGAAGCTGCAGATAGCGTCACCGAAAACCAGGTAATTCCCGGGAAAGCGTGCAAGCGTCTCGTACCGGCGGCGCAGACTGGAGACGTAGCGGTAGCGCCTATAGCCGCTCATCGGCTCCGCTGTGGCGACAATGTCATGAATTTCCATGGTCGGCAGCGTCGCCAGATACGCGAGAAAGCCCTCATCGTTGTCGGGTGCCTCGTCGCCGAGAAAACCCCCGGTACTGACGATCCAGCTGTCGCTCTCCTGTGCGAGGATGACGCCGTTGCGCCAGTTCGGCTCACTCCCGGCGACGATGATGCCGAGCTTGCCGTCAAGATCAGTCGGCCGACGTCGATAGGTCCGGGTGGTGTAGCCGATGCCGACCTCGACCTTCTCGCTGACGGGAGCTCGGTAGCCGAGCTCTTCGAGCCACATCGCGCTGGACGAGCCGCGTCCAGTCGCATCGACGACAAGGTCCGCGTCGACGGTCTCTTCGGGCCTGCCTTCGGCACGTATGCGCACACCTGTCACGCGCTCGCGGGCGGAGTCGCTGGCGAGCCCTCGCACTGCGCAATTCTCGATGGCGCGCACGTTCGGCAGGTCCAGGAGCCGCCGTCGCAGATGGCCTTCGAGCACGGGACGGCTCGCAAGCAGACCGGTCAGGTCGCTCTTGCCATTGGCAAGCGTGACGTTGCGTCCGATCCAGAGCAGATCGTTAGCGACATCGCCGAGCAACCCGCCGCTCTCCGCGACGACCTCACTGTTATATCCGGGAAAGAATTCCTCGAGCACCGCGCTGCCGCGGGCAAGAAGCCCATGAGTGTGACGACCCTGCGGGACGCCTTTGCGCCAGGTGTCCGCTGCCGGAAACGCATCGCGTTCGAGCACGGTCACGGTGGAATAGAAATCCGATAGCGCGCGTGCGGCCAGCAGCCCACCCATTCCGGCGCCTATCACGATCGCATGCTTACCCAGGTTCTTCATGGCAAAGCCTCCAGTGCGATCCGCTGCAATGAGTGCAGCGATGATCGTCTGCCGTGCATGGTAGGATCGACGCGTCCCCTGAGCGTCCCCTGGACGCCGTCATGGAGGGTCGCACTACGATGGCTCTATTCAGCGTGCGGACGCTTGGTTTTCCGGAGATCCGTCGGGACGACCAGCCGTGTCCGATAGGCTTGCGCAAAGGTCTGGCCCTGCTGGTCTATCTGGCGGAAGCGAAGGGCCCAGTCGGGCGCGACGTCGTCGCGACCATGTTGTGGCCGGATAGTGGCGAAGATGTCGTTCGCGTTCGGCTGCGGCGCCTCATGTACCGCCTCCAGCTCACGCTGGGCGACGACGTCCTGACCACCGACCGGTCGACGCTTCGATGGTCATCAGCGACCGACCTGCAAATTGATTCGCAACTGTTCGAGCAAGCCTGTGACGTCGGCGAGTTCGAGCGGGCATGCCGTCACTATCCCGGCGACTTTCTCGAGGGTTTTTCGCCTGGCGATTGCCCGCAGTTCGACGAGTGGGCTTTCTTTCGCCGTGAGGCCTTGCGGGGTAGGGCGATCCACGCGCTGGAACGGGTGGTGCAGGACAGGCATGCGGCCGGCGACTACGCGGCTGCGGCTGTGCACGCCGGCCGTCTCGTTCAGCTGGACCCATTCAGCGAAGCGTATGCGCGGCACCTCATCCGCAATCTCCTGCTCGCCGGGGACCGGGCTACGGCCGAGCGCCACTTCGATGCCTTGACCCAGCGCCTTCGCGACGCGCTCGATGTGGCGCCCGAAACCGAGACCCGTGAGCTACTGAACGCCGCCACTACGCTGCCGATCGAGGCCCCGCCGCCGACGCGCTATGTCTCGGGCGGCGGCGTCCATCTCGCGTTCCAGACCTACGGCACCGGCCGCATCGATATCCTGCTGCTGCCTGGATTCGTGTCCCACGTCGAACGGGTCTGGGAGGAACCCCGCTGCCGGACGTTCCTGTCCTCTCTCGCTGAGATGGGCCGGCTCATCCTGCTCGATCGTCGCGGCATCGGGCTTTCCGACCGTGTCGGGTTCAACCCTGGCGTCGACGCAACCGCGCAGGACATCGGCACGGTGCTCGACGCCGCCGCGAGCCGCCGGGTGGTGCTGTTCGGTGCGTCCGAGGGCGGACCGGCATGCATCAAATTTGCCGCTGATCACCCTGATCGAGTCACTGGCCTCGTCCTGTTCGGCTCGCTGGCCAAGGGAAGTGCGACGCCAGACTATCCGCACGCGCTGCAGGCTAGTCAGTATGACGTGTGGCTCCAGCAACTCGTCGCGGTTTGGGGCGGGCCTGCGGGCATCGAAACGTTCGCGCCGAGCCTATCTCGCGATCCTCAGGCGAGAGCCTGGTGGGCGGGCTTGCTGCGGGCCGCGTCGAGCCCGGGAGCCATCAAGGGCGTGCTCGAGGCGTTGCGCGATACGGATGTGCGGGACCTGTTGGGTCGGATTTCAACTCCGGCTCTGGTGCTGCACCGTCACGACGACCACGCCGTTCGAATTGGCGCTGGCCGGCATCTTGCCAGCCACATCGCACAGGCGCGATACGTCGAACTCGACGGCGTCGATCACTGGTTTTTCGCGGGCGACCAGAGAGCCGTCCTCGCCAGCGTCAGACAATTTGTCGGCAGTCTCGCCGCATGACTGAAAATAAACATGCTGGGTTTGCCGCAATGCGTCGAGCCTCATCACGCGCGACCTCATGGATACCGCGCACGATTTTGCCAACCGGCGTTTTCGGGCAGCACCGATCCTTTATCGCGCCGCCCGACCACGTACGGCCTGCCGGAGGCACCCGGAATGGCTCATGACTGGATCACCAAGCAGCAGCTCGATCAGTTCAAGGGACTGCAACGACTGTATGCCAGCAACCAGGATTTCGATTTCGGCTGGTGGTGTGCATATTTCTGGAAGGAAGCGCGTGCGTCGGGCGGCCGGCTAGATCCGGGTGACGAGAAACTCAAGGCGTTGTTTGTCAGGGTCTATCGCGATCCGACACTGCCGACAATGAACTTCGTTCAGCGCAAGGCGGCCGGCGCGACCATCGTGGTCCAGCAGGCCGCATCCTGGCCCGACACCGATGCCGACAAACGGGCGGTCCTGGAACTCGCCCTCGAGATCGGCTTCAAAGACATGCCGGGCGGCCCGGCAACCGGGGGCATTCCGCGTGGCCTCGAGGTGCGGCGCTACTTCCGCAACAAGCTGCGGCTGAGGACGGCGGGCGGTGGCCGCCTGATCCTACCGATCGGATGCCGGGGCGAAGGGCGCGACTTCGCGACGGTCAGGGAGCACGGCGGCGCGCTCAACCGAGTCGATCTTGGCCTCAACAACATGGGACAGCCGTGGCATCCATTCAGCCATGCACCGCACAAGGACCGGATGTACTTTCGGGTCGCGTCGGGTGACAACTGCCTGTTCTCGGTGCTGAGCGTCGCGGAGACCATGAAGCTTTCGGTCGGTTTTCCGCTGATCGAGGACGAGCAGATCTTCAAATTCCCGTCTGCTCTGATCATGCACTGGACTCGAAGCCAACTGGAACAGGCACGCGCTAACGACGTGTTGCTGGCTCGCGTCACCTGCACGGTCAACGGCACGCAGCGCACCGGCGTGTTCCTGGCCACGCAGTCGTACGCCTATTCATTCAAGGTGCCAGGCGACGCGGTGCACACCCAGGACTTTCTCGAAAACGAAATGGGCGGCGTGCAGGACCAGTGCATCGAGCGCGGCGTGCGCGAGGTGGCGCTGCAAGATTTTCTGTTCGGTCTGAAGCTGCGCCGGATTCATCTCGGCCCGACGCGCGGACATGGCGTGATCGCCTTTATCGAACAGGTGCGCTACCAGATGGGCGGCGACTGGCACGAGAACGTCGAGCGCGCTCTGTATGCCCAGCGTCATTTCGACAGTGACAGGCAGGCTGCCGATGCCGTGCTTGATCCGCTCGAAGCGCAGATACAGGTCGGGCGCATCGAAGGCGAACGTCTGGTTGACGGCAACGTGGTCCAGATCCAGTCGATCGACCAGTGGGCGCTCAGCTATGAGCAGTTCCGCCAGGTAATCGACGAGCCACGCAATCAGCATTTCGGCCAACCCGTGTACTTCGGCGCGACGAGCTGACGTCGAAGATGTCGGTTCTTCCTTGCGAGCCACCCAGACCGTGCCGCGGTACATCGCGGATGTACCGCAACGCGAAGATCACTCGCCGGGCACGTAGCACCTTGCTGATCCCACCTTGCGCTCGCAGATTCTCGACCGAAGAAATGTCTGCGAATACTGAAAGACCTGCGTTGGGATCGACGTACACGTTCGCTTTTCACCGCGCTACCTATTGCGCGGGCGTTGTATGTGGGGTTGTGCTAACCATAGACCACGCTGTGGCAGAAGCCGGCCCAGTTTCTGCCGCTCGACCGCATTTTCGAGCGCTCATTCGAACGACTGCTCCAGTTTGTGACCCGCCGGATACTCAACGCGGACTCCTCGGCCAATGCCGACCTTGGGGTGGGCTGGATTCTACGTCGGCAATGTGATGGATTGCCGACGGTAGCGGCGTCGAGCAGCCGGGCGACAGCTTCCGGCATCGCGAACTCACACTCTCGACCCAAAGACGCCGTTCGGCCGGCTTTTTCCGCAGCGACTGCTTCCCATACCCAAGCAGCCCATAGCAACAGTAGTTGGCTCGTGTGTCGATTCGCGAAAACCAAGTTAGCTAAAGCAAATAGCCCACACGCCCGACGTGAAAACGTATGTTTGCTTACGTACCAATGCCATTCATATCTGCGCGTCCTATTGTTTCGAAGCACCATCCCCAGTTTTGCTTTCGAGATCGCCTAAATCTGCCGTGGCCGGAATCTCTGTTCAGTCGCCCCGGGCCTAATGGTCGCGGAAGTATCCTGCACTTTACGGTTGTGGATTTCCTCCGTCAAAGCATCCACGTCATCGTCGGCTTTCGTCGTCGCTCGCCGGATACCGGACTGGCCCGGAGCGTCGCTTATGATCCAGCGAGCGAACTTCGCAAGCTCATTGTCCACGATTCCTGCAAGCCTCTGGCCTCTGGACATCGTTGGTCGTGAATGTGTTGGTACGCCGCATGAAATCTACGGCCGTTTTAGTCCTTAGAAGAAGCCCCGACAATTCATCGGACCACTCCTGAGCATTGCGATCTTTGATGTCCGGTCTGAATTGTTGGCTTATCAGTGTCGCGGCGAGAACGGAAACTCCCAGCGTCGATACCAATCCTTTATTGACATTGACCTGTACAAAAGATGTGGCAATAATGCCGCTCACAACCACTTGAATAATTGCAGCGTGGCGTTAGCCCTGCCAGCCCAACGCGCAACGACCTCCTGGCTTTGCTTTAGTCGTCGTATTTCGCCACACGGACCGCTGACGCGTCGGCAACAGGGTCATCTTGGCGACTGCGGCAGAGCAGTCGGTCGATCCTGGAGAAGATCCAGCCGCTTGGACCACTCCTACTTGGCTTACGCGAGCAGAGAAAAGTCGCCGACCTAGGAGCATTCAGCACGTTCGCACTATTGGCGACGCCACCAACGGCAGGGTGATAGAGTGCTTCGCGTTCGGGAGGTACTGCGGTATATGTAGTCGGTGCATCGCGCAACTCGACAGGGGACCAAGCCATCGTCTGCCAGGAAGCCGACATTCGAATGTCCGCGATCCGGCTGCGGGCAACGTCAGCAATTGACCGGCTAGCGCATCCTGACCGAGCGCGGCGATCGCCGCGGGCGCGGCCTCTAGCGCAAGGGCATAGGGCCACCCGGCTCTGTCGACTAGCTAGGCGCTAGGTCTACGGCTGCTCACAGGGGTACAACAGCCGCTCGCTGCGCCGGATGCTAACTTACCGCCAACCGCTGTGAGCCCGTACACCGGGCCTGGCCCATGGTGTCTGTGGAGAATCCTTAGAAGGTCGCATGGAGCTCATGCTGACAGCTAACCATCAGGGTGAGGCCGCGGCGAGCGCTAGGGCTCGACACGGCTTGCCGCTATTGCGCTCGCTACCTGACTCCCACGCGGGCTTTTCAAACCGTGGAATTCCTAGGCCGCCCACAAAGTGTGCGACAACGGACGGCAGCAAAAAGGGAGTCCTTAAGGCTGCGCCAGCGTTGCGACGTGCATCGTGAAGGGCATTTCGGTATTCGTACTATGCCACGTCGGGACCGCGTGCTCCGGGCGGTTGCCGACGGAGCCCAGCAGCCCCAGCGCGTCGATGGTGCCAAGGAATTGCTCATATTCGCCGACAGCTGGCTGCTCAGCGATGCTGCATGCAAAGGTCAGAACCCTGAGACGGCTCAGCTTTTCCTCCTCCAGGTGCGCGATAGCGTTCTCGATGACGAGCGCTCCTTTACTGTGTCCAACCAGCGTCCTGATGTGGTCGGTGTGTTTCAGAACGGAGTGAAGTACGTCAGAAGAGCCGCTGCCATGCTGGAACACTGGAGCCTCGGTTGGGGCCGTTTTCGCTCCCGGCACGGTCGCGACCAGACTCCTTCCTACAGATGCGGCTCCCGGCAACAACACCGCCAGTGTGTTCTGAAGAGGCTGCTTCATCCAGTACGTAAAAATTCCGAACCCGAGGAAACCACCCAGTGCCTGCTGGACGACGTCAGCTAATCCGTAGCCGGGAACAATGCCTGCCACGGGCTTTCCCATTGCGCGGGAAACATTCCACGCCAAGGCCGCAGATCCGAGGGCGGAGCTTCCCACGCCACTGACCGAGATTGAGTCAATACGGCTCACGCCGTCTTTGGCGCGGAGGAACTCGGAGACATCGAAGAAGCACTGGATGTGAGGAGTCGTGCTGGCGTCAACGATAACAATGGCACCCTCTGGGTTTGCTAACGCGCTCAGGTCGACCTCTTGAAGCGCTCGAGCAAACTGCGCGCAGAAGTCACAGGGGCCGTGGATGGTCACGTCCAAACCGTCGAGTTTCATCGCGCGTTGAAAAGCAGTGACGTCATAGAAGACCATATCAATGAGCGTATTGGCGAACCGAAGCGAGCTGATGAGCGGCTTGATCTGCGCGCGCTGCACCTCGAAATCGGACAGTTTGAAGGGCTCGTATACAGTAGCCATGGGGATGCTCACAGAATGCGCGACCATACGCCTTTCTGCCGTCACGTATCACACTCCCAATGATCCGCAGGGCTGGGACAACTGCGCTGGTACGTGAAGCGTTCCTTCGGCTAGGGAGCAGGCCGACTCACACAAAGGTAGTTAACCCTGAAGCATTGCGGCGGCCAATCTACGTGCTAGGGCCGCCATGCATTGCGCGATCGCTCCACTGGCATCCGGCAGGTTCCAGAGTAAGCCCAGCCACTCCAATGACAGGCTCGTGGTCGGGCGACCGGCAGCATCTGGCCGAACCCAGCCCGATGCGGCCTCAGTCTACCGCCGCTCGATGCCGATATGCGACCCGCATAAAGCGACCCTCTCCGGTTATACGCGTCTGCGCCAGTGTGACGACCTCTTGCAAAGGCGGATTCAACCGGTCGATGCAATAGTTCGATGGAATCGTTCAGCCGGTGTTTCGTAATCCAGGGTCTTCCTTGGACTCTCGTTCAGCCGAGGTATTAGAGTCCCCTCGCAAAGCGCGGCGGACCCTCGTCAGACGACATTTGTGGACGGATAGTCTCCAATTGTGGTCAACAAGCAAATAGCGCGGCGTCGAGAAATAAACTAAAGGAATATCCATGGCGCCAGTCTCTGCGCAATCGAAATCCTTGGATTGAATTCGTCAACCTCATCGCCTACTGTTATCTCAACGGCCAACTCAGTGGAATCTTGTCCGTTTTCGTCAAAGGAACAGCCATGGCACCGAAACAGAAGCGTGGGTCAACTAAACTGCTCGACGCGTGGAAGGCCCGGATGCTCACCGAAGAATCCGTAAAAGAAATTTCTGACGCATTCGAGAAGTCCCCGGCGACAGTCCAAAGTGCAAATGTACTCGGCGGCGAAAATGCAACGAGTGTTCGCGTCGCTTTGAGTTACGACGGCGACGACATACCAATCTGTGGCAACGACATCGCTTTCTGGCTAAAGTGGCACATCATTCATGGCGGTGTGATCACTCCTCCGAAAATCATTATCAACGGGATCCCCTTTCCGGATTCGGTGCTCCTTGAATTGGAGTTCGGCCACGCGAGTCCCGTCCCCACGGAAGGCGTGTCTGTCCCACAAGATCTAAACCGTGGACCGGCAGGTGGTTAGCGACGGTTTGACGGGACTTGCACCTGTTTTGCACGTGCATCCACTGCGCCTTTGCAACCTCGCGTGTGCGCACTGCTACTCCTCGTCAGGACCGCACGCGAAGGGCGAACTGCCCATTGACCTGCTCGTGGCTTGCCTTAAAGATGCCTTCCAGCTCGGGTATCGGCAAGTTGCCATCTCAGGCGGCGAGCCGCTGCTATACGGACATCTGCGTGAAGTGTTGATAGGGGCACGTGATCTTGGGATGCTAACGACCCTTGTATCGAACGGTATGTTAGCTAATGGTGAACGTTGGGAACGAATCACACCCTACCTCGATTTTGCAGCGATATCAGTCGACGGACGTCCCGAAGAGCATGACGCAATCAGGAGAAGACGAGGGGCATTCGATATCACTGTTTCAAATTTTGAAACTATTCGGGCGTCGGGCATTCCTTTTGGAATCCTGTTTACGCTCACCCAGCACAACGTTGATAGTCTCGACTTCGTCGTGAGGTTGGCCGCGACAGTGGGTGCACGTAGCGTGCAGGTCCACCCACTCTCGTTGCAAGGCAGGGCCATCGGCGAGCTTCCTGAGTCTAGGCCTGACGACGTTGAATTGATAGCCGCGCTATGTGAGGTAACCCGCCTCGGCGAGACTTGCGGAGTTGCGGTCCATGTCGATGTACTCACAATGGAACAGCTACTCCAACACCGGCATCTGATTATTCCGTCGCTGCCTGTGACGAGCTTGACGAACGTTTTACCCGTGCTCATCGTGAGATCAGACGCCTATGTACTTCCCCTGACACACGACATCAATCCAGCATTCTGGCTCGGAACACTCAATGAGCGCTCCCTTGCCTGTCTTGCCCAAAGCTGGTTGGGCTCGGGCTTAGCAGACAAACTGGTCGACGCTTGTGCACGAACGTGGGCAGGAACTGTAGAGTCTGGCACGCCTGCGGTGTATTGGTTCGATGAAGTCGCAGCGCGGACATATTCGCCTGCGTTGGCAACCTAGAATCCTTTGCTAGATGGTCTTCCGCGCTTTTCCGGTGGTTCCCGGAAGCTGGGAGTATGGCTTCTGGTATCCGGTTTCTTCCATCACCTCCCGGGCAATTGCTTCTTGGGGGCTTTCACCCAGTTCAATTCCCCCAGCTGGCAAACTCCAAGCCTCATCCGAAGATTTCTCTTGCAAGAGAAGTCGGCCCTCGTGATCGTGAATCACGGCCCCAACCGACGGGCTCAGTATCAAACCACTACCGACCTTCTGTCTTAACCAACCGATGTAGCTCTCGTCATTCAAAATGCCACCCGCATAGGAAAGTCGAACCGTTGAGTTGGAAAACCGAACCTCGGCATCGGAGGCGATTGTCGCGGATCTGAACGGCCTTGTCGAACGGCCGAAAGTGGCCGACTGCCGCCTGCTGGCGTTCAAGGCTGGATTGCGTCGCCGCCGAGGATCTGCATCAGGGTCTTCGCGTTGCGCTGCCCCTGGTCTTCCCAACTGTTGTTCTCTACACCGATAACCGTTACCGCGGACTGCGGAGGACAGTTGACGACCCACTGGGGACCTTCAACATCTGAAAGAGAAGGACCGTTCAGGAAAGCAATTCGGACGCTCGTGGCAACTTGAATCCAGTTTAGCCGACCGCGAATCGATTTCAGAGATCGCGCAGTATCGAAAAGCCTTTCTCGACCGCCATCAGAGCGAGATAGGCGCAGCATCCGCGCTACCGACGGTGTTGTCGCCTACCCAGTCCTGGAGGACTGGGCTTCGCGATGCCGCGCATCAGATGTGGATACCACCTGCGACCTCGATGCGCTGCGCGTTGACCCATCCGAACTCGTCCGAAAGCAGTCCGGCGATGACGGGACCCACGTCTTGAGGAAGGCCGGCACGACCGAGCGCCGTGTGGTCAGCGACCGCCTTGTTGACCTGTGAATTGTCGCGGACAATACCGCCGCTGAAATCCGTGGCGATCGCACCGGGTGCGACAACATTGACCGAGATGCCGCGAGGTCCCAACTCGAGCGCCATATAACGCGTGAGTGCTTCGACGGCGGCCTTCATCGGACCATAGACTGCTCTGTTAGGGAAGGCAAATCGGGCAAGCCCGGACGAGACATTCACAATCCGTCCACCGTCGCGGATAAGCGGAAGCAGTTTCTGCGACAGCAGAAAAGTTCCCTTGAAATGCACGGCAAACTGGGCGTCGAGTTCGTCTTCCGTACCCTCCGCGAAGCTGGCGGTGGACGAGATCCCAGCGTTGTTGACCAGAAAGTCAAAACGATCGACGCCCATCGTGCCGAGTGCGTCGTGTACACGCGCAACAAAGCCATCGAACGAACTGGCTACGCCTGTGTCGAGTTCAAGCCCGATGCCGGGCGCACCCGCCCCGTTCGTCAGGGCGACAACCGCATCGGCTTCTGCCCGGTTCGATTTGAAGGTGAAGATTGTGCGTACGCCTCGCGCTGCCAGTCGCAACACGGTATCGCGACCAATACCGCGACTTCCGCCGGTGACAATCGCTACCCTGCCGGCAGCGTCCTTTGTGGTTTGTGACATGTTTTCCTCTCACAACTTGGGTGTGAACCGATTGTAGGGATATGAGGCAGGCGTGTTGAATGCCAAAACTAGTCTGGTTTTTGCCTAATTGTGCTTCGGCGGAGTATGCTCGCCTGAGTTCATTTTGGAAGTCGTCAATCGATGTCGGATCTGGCCAAAGCGATTCTGCGTTACACACAACGTCAGCCAGGGACGAGTCCATACGAGACGGTGATCGACGGCGTCTACATCCTTCGCTCCGACAATCCCAAGCCACCGTCGTACCGACTCGCCAGCCCAGCGCTGTGTATCGTTGCTCAAGGCGCAAAGTGGGCGACATTCGGCAGAAGCCGGCTCGAATACAGAGCAGGTCAGGCGCTTGTCGTCGGTGTGGAGACGCCTTCGCTCGGGCGAGTCTTCGAAGCGCGCCCTGACAAGCCGTGCCTCGTGCTGATTGTCGAGTTCGATCTGGGCGTGATGCGCAGTGTCATTGAGCAGATGACGAATCCGCCCAAAGCCGCTGCGGGGAACGGTCGCGGTGTTCTCGTGACCGATTTCGGTGGGGCGCTGGCCGACTGCGCTTTGCGACTCGTTCGTCTGCTCGACACGCCAGACGCGATTCGGACGATTGCCCCTTTGATCATCCGCGAGATGTGCTACTGGCTTTTCGCCGGCGCTCATGGTAGCGAAATGGCGCGATTGGCCCTCACAGACGGTCCATCTCATCGTGTGTTGCAAGCCATCCAGTCCCTGCGGCAGCGCTATGCCGACCCGGTTCACATCGACGAGCTTGCGTCGGTCGCGCAGCTTAGCCGTTCCGCGTTTCACCGCCAGTTCAAGGCACTGACTTCGCTGACACCGGTTCAGTATCAGAAGCAGCTTCGTCTTCTCGAAGCCCGGCGGTTGATGTTGTCTCAGTCGCTAGGGGCCGAAGCTGCCGCATTTGCGGTCGGCTATGAGAGCGCGTCGCAATTCAGCCGCGAATATGCCCGCATGTTTGGTGCTCCGCCCAAGCGTGATACAAAGCATACACGGGCGATATTTGAGGCGTAGTGAACGGGTGACGCGTATGTCGCCGACTTGATACATAACTGCGCAGTTGACGTTCGATCGATTTCGGGCGCGGGGGAGCGCGGCGACTCGCCTTGAGACGCTTCAGAACGGCGCATTCGTGCCGAAGCGGCGGCAGCTTGGTGTTGCCCGTCGCTGCGACCCGTCGACGCCTGCGAATCTGTTATGGCTTGGCGACTTCCTGGCACTTGCGCGTCGGTTCAGGCGGCTGCTGAGAACTCGCGAGCGGACGATTGAATGGAAAGCGCCAGTGACTCTTCATGGCCGGTTGCAGTCTCATGCAATGAGCATACGCTGCCTGAACTTCGCACGAGCTGCGATCGGCAGCACGCGACCCACATCTGCCCTTCGACCCGACGCGATCGCTACGGCAGCTTCCAAAGTGGAACAGCCATTCGAGCAGCCGTCTTAGCCGGGAAGTTCTCGGCCTTTATACCTGCCGTTGGGATTGCTGAGCTGACGAAGAACGGATCAAGCGGGTGCCTACGGCCGCTGTCGCGCGGTCGAGTTGACCGTGGAAGGCTTTGCGATAGACTGCCTTGATCCTAGAGGGGTTTGTCGTGGCTGATCTTAAAACCATGTTGGTCCGTTCGAACGCCGCTTGCGCCCTGATTTGCATGTCGCTGCTGGCGCACGCCGGGACGTCGGCAGACTCAGCCACTGTTACCCGTGCGACTGAGCCTGAAATTTCTGCCTCTGCAGATGTCCTGTCGACTCGGCCTTTCGTGGGCGACGACCCGGTTGCCATCAGGGACGCCTTGGCGGACCAGAGCTTCAATGCCAACTCGCCTTCGTTGAGCGATCGCATCAGGAACCTGATCCACGTCCCTGTCCTTAAGGCGCCAAGCGATCTCGACTTGCCGAAAGCCAGTCTCGACCGCGACCTGGCTTTCGTCGTACCGGCGCCCTACGGAGTACGATATCAGTCAAAGACGCACCTGTTGACGGTAAACGTAGATCTATCCGATGACGACAATCCGGGAGTGATCCTGCTCAAGAAGACCATAACCGGACCACGCGGTCGAGGGCTTGTGGTGGCGCCGGAGGCGAAGGCCAAGGGGTACATCCAACATATCGATCTGATTGAGCTCAAGTCCGGCGAACGGAGCAAAACCAGGGTTCACGGACGCGTGACACTCTCGCAGTCGGCGTTCTACGAAGCGAATGGAGACTTCGCGATTGTGCTGATGTGTAGCATGGCGCCGCCTTACCTGACCGACCGACGCGAACATAGCGATCCCAGCGACGACGAGCCCACAGACATCACAACAAGAACCTCGACGCTGTACACCAACATTCACGCCATCTGGCTGGTGAGCCCGCAGCGGGGTATTGTGCTATCGAAGAAGCTGCATCTGTCGAAGTAAAGAAGTAAAAAACCCCTGGATTGTTTTTCGACACAACCTCTCTCGGGGTGCCGGTTTCGAATCAGACAGAGGAAGCCGCAGCTTCTGAGTGTCACCAAGCCGGATTGTGCGCGGGAGACGCCGCTACCTGGAATAGCGGCATTGAACGTTAGCGTGAGACAGCGCAGGGACATCTGACATACTCTGCTCGCACGGAGCTGGATCGCGGCGCCGTGATGGTCGCGCGTAAGCTGTGACCCTTTGCAACGGTTAATTGAGGCGGGCAACGCGTCGCTACACCTTCTCTCGTTCGAAAGTGATCGGAGTCAGACTGATCTGCTCGGAAATGCCGACTTCCTTATAGTCCAGCAGGGTGCTCCCCGAAGCGTCACTGGTACCCGACCGCGCAAATTTTTCCATGGACGACGCGTGGTACGTCTATAACACCCGAACGGGGCTGCGCTCAGATCATCGATGATCTGCTGCGTGATGTTCACGAAACGCTTGGACGGCGTACGGCCCTCCAACAATTCGTGGTTGTTGATGCAGGAAGGCAACTTGCAACGTCCGTTTCCGCTGGGAGGCAAATATGGAGAAACGATTGAATGGAGAAGGGATGGATCTGCCGTTCCGTCAGGCTCGAACCCACAATAGCTGGCTGCCTAAGCCGGTCAGTGATGACACATTGCGCGAACTCTACGAGCTGATGAAGTGGTGCCCAACGAGCGCAAACTGCAGCCCAGCACGTATTCTGTTCCTGCGCACTCAGGATGCGAAGCAACGACTTGTGCCGGCATTGGCACCAGGCAATATCGACAAGACGATGAGCGCACCGGTGACAGCCATCATCGCTTATGACGGCAAGTTCTATGACAAGCTGCCCAAACTCTTCCCGCACGCAGATGCGCGAGCCTGGTTCGCCGACACACCGGAACTGGCCGAGGTCACGGCACGGCGCAATAGCTCGCTACAAGGGGCCTATTTCGTCCTGGCTGCCCGCTCGCTCGGACTGGATTGTGGTCCGATGTCCGGGTTCGATCATGCAAAAGTTGACCATGAATTTTTTCCTGCGAGCGCACAGGAGGGCACCATCCAGCAGGAGTACTTTCCCGACAGCCACATCAAGTCGAATTTCCTCTGCAATCTGGGCTATGGTGATCCGGCAGGGCTGTTCCCGCGCAGCCCACGCCTAGATTTTGACGAGGTCTGCAAATTGCTCTGACCAGCAGGAACCCGGCTTCGCCGTCCGTTGACTAAAGCGGAGCCGACGCCTGAACGTCCGACCGACGACGCATTCGAACGTCGGCTTGTGGCCGGCTACCGCCGAATGCGGTCCACAGTAGCCGAAGCACTTTTCCTTTTCACGACTCTACCGGAGGCGCGCACCGCACGTGGATCGCTTGCAGGCGCGTGACGCATCGTGGCCCGTTGGAGCGGGTGATGCCAACGCGTCCCGGCGAGCGACAACCGCTTACAAATCTCACAATAGCAGGGTCCACCGGTTTGATGGCATTGGCGTTCTTGCAGGCACATACCATGGAGCCAGCAATGAACACAAACCTGCCTTCCGATTCGTCCCCGCACAGCCGCATTCATCCTCTGGTCGCCGGAGCTGCCGTTGCTGTGATTCTCGCCGGCGGCACCGGCGTCGCCGCAATGACCGGTCTGCTTCCGACATCCCGAGCGGTAACGCCGACCACCGGGCTCGGCGCAGTAGGCGGTGCGGTGGCAGGCGGGCTGCTGGGCAACCAGGTTGCTCAAGGGCGCGGCCGTGTTCTGGCGACGATAGCGGGTGCGGTTGGCGGCGGCCTTGCCGGTAACGGTATCGAACATGCCGTACGCAAAGATGCCACCTACCAGGTGCAAGTCAGAATGCAGGGTGGCAGTTATCGAAACTTCAACTACGACACGCAGCCTACCGTTCAGGTTGGTGAGCGTGTGCGTGTCTATGGCGATTCGCTGAGTGCTTCGTAAGCACGCAGAGAACCGGAGGGCACAGCGCCTTACAAACGGTTACCAGGTTGACACTTCACGTTTATCTGCCAACTAGAGCTACACATATGGCTATGGGTACGAATACAACGACGACCGTGACAGGCACTGGCACCATGACCATGGTTGGCACAGGGGCTGGGAGCACCATCATCCATCACGGGAACGATGACGAATAGTCTGGCACTGCACCCAATTCGCGATATCGCAGCGTTGTGCTGAACGACGCCGAAGCCTCGTTCTATCTGACCAGGTGCTTACGCCTTTGCTGTAACAGTGAGGGGCTTGCGATCAATGGAACGGAAGGTGCGCCTAAGCGCTGGCCGTTCGCTTGATCGCCTGAAGGCGGGAGACCCGCTCGATGCGCCGCTCAAAACTGCATAAGGGCCCCTTCTCGGCCATCCAAACAGCGGGCGGCTGAATGCGGTCGACTGCGCAACCGTCAGCCGAATGCGTCCTCAACGAACGATGCATAACTCTGCGCATTGGCGAGCACGCGCGGTCCGAAATCCCTATCCTTTGCGAGCGCCCGGCATCGGCCCGGCATAAATGCCTGGTCGACGTCTATCGTCCCGGCCAGTGCATGAGTGAACTCGTGAATAAGGCCCGCGCCACGGCTAATGCTCGTTCCGTCATGAATCACCTGTTGTTCGAGACCGAAGAAGTCGATCGCCAGGTGTATGTTTATTTTCCCGTCACGGCGAACTGTCTTGAGGTCGGGGGCATAGGCCCGGACATTGGGGATAACGCTGCCGCCACCGTAATAGAGGCGCACTGGCCTCATCCGGATGCCCTTCCAGACGCATTGCAGCACCGCGCGCACCAACGCGCTTCTGGTTTGACTACCGGACAACCCCAGTTCTGAGCCGCCTTGGAATCCAAGCGCCGCGACATCCACTTTGTCGTCTGGATTACCGAAATAGCTGGTGAATGTTTCCTTGTACTGTTCCGGTATGCCGGACGAAGCGTGCAAAAGCCGCTGATGCATCAACGTCAGCAGATCGGTGGCGCTCTCGAAGGCATTTTCCGCGCCGAGGAGGAAAGTCGTTTGAACACTTTCGAAGCCGATCGACACACTGTTGAAGTTCTTCAACTGCAGACTCGGAAATCGCTTCGACTGGAAGACATCGCCCGTCGACAGAAGAATTTTCAACCGCATCTCGAGGTCGAGAATATCGCGCCTTTCCAGAATGGGTTTAGCCTTTCTGAGCGTATCCTCATCGAGATTCAGGACGATCGACATCGCCAGCAGCATGGCCGCGACGGCGATTCTCTTAGGATTGTCCGGTGTAGAAAGCAGCGTGCTTTCGCGCCGTAGACCGCAAACCGCCAGAGGATCGGTAATCAACTCACCCGCCTTCCTGACTGATGCGCCCCCCGCGTTTTCCCATCGGGAGACCTTTTTTTCGTGGTACTGCTGCAAGTCACGAAATTTTCCGGGACTGCCGTCAATGCCCTCGATGCCGCCGGGTGGCGCGTGCTTTTTGATGTATGTCCACAGCGTGTTCAAATCGGTCATGTAGGCCTCGTCAGTGTGAGTTCAATGCCGTTGCCAACAGGCGCTGCATGCCACGTTCTGGCAACCAAGTGTGCGGAAGCGAACATTGAAACAGAACTTGCCGTCTGCATCGCGAAGCAGGGATTGCATTGGTCGCTAGCGACATGCCGGTCCCGTCGCGGGCTTCGCAACCCGTTATCTCGCCCGTGCGGCAAGGCGCGCAATCATCCGATCAGCCATTGTGCGATCGATGACTGCGAATGAGCGGCTCGTGCGCTCATAGGCATACATGGCGCCCGTCGCGATGTCGAACCACCAGCCGCTCAATACGAGTGCCCCGGCCGTGACCTGCTGGCGGACGATCGGGTAGGTCATCAGGTGCTCGAGTTGCACGAGTACGTTGAGTTGCGACAATTGATCGTGCGCTTTCAAGCTGTCGTCGAGCGGACCTTCCTGTTCGAGGCGAAACGCTGCGTTGTTGGCGTGGCATAGCCATTTATCGAGGTTTGGTGATTTCAGCTTGGCGTGCCTGGAGAATACGGCCTTCATCGCGCCGCACTCCGAATGTCCACACACGACGATATTCGCGACTTTCAACACCAGCACGGCATATTCGATCGCGCTTGCCTCGGAAAGATCTCCGGTAGAGACGCCCTCCGCAGTCGCCGGTGGTATCAGATTGCCCACGTTGCGCATCGTAAAGAGATCGCCGGGATGGGTCGATGCAAGCAGATCCGGCACGACCCGGCTGTCCGAGCACGTTATGAAGAGCGCATCAGGTGTCTGCGCGAGCGCGAGTTTGCTGAACTGCTGCGCGTATTGCGGCAGCAATTTCTCCCGGAATTCAACGATGCCCATGATGAGTTTTCGCATGGTTTGCCTCTCAAAGGACCGGTTGCCTTGCTGTCGAGCTTTCCGAGCCTCCAAGCCCTTGCGAGTCGGGGATACGGGCCAGCGCCAGGTCCTCCGGAAATGGATGCTTCGAGCCGATCGCACGGTCCAGCAGGGTCAGCTCGACACGCAAGGCGTCGTGACGATGCTCCGGCAAGCACTGAAGGAGATTCTCTATCGCCGCGCGCTGACGCCGCGCGATCTGAATGCTGCCCGCGCCGTACTGACGTATCTCACGGAAACTGATATGCACGAAATCTTCCCAGTTCGGCGTTCGATAGATGACGCGCACAAGTCCGGACTTATCCGTCATCTCTTCGGAGTACAAAGACCGTTTTCCGACTACACGCAATAGCCGCTGCAACTGATCGATGGCCAACACGGCCGTTGTTGGATCGTTGATCGCAGCCGACAACGCTTTCAGCGCAATATCAACAAGGATGCGAAACGCGAACATAGGATCCTGTTCCATCGCGCGTTCAGTCCCGAAAGCAACCAGTGTACGCAGCCGGTTTTCATCGATTGCGTCAGAGTCTCCGTACAAATAAAACAAGGGTTCGTCCACCGCGACAAAGTCGCCGACTTGCGGCACGAATTCGATAACCGAGTTAGTGCGCCTCGCCTTGGCGACAAGTCTTTCGAGATTCACGGCCAGAACGATGCCGGATGTACCGCTATGGCGAACAATGCGGCCAGGGACGCCTCGCTCGTGGTCAAGTCTCGGCGGGGTGGTCCGGCCCGTCGCTGGGTCGGGATAGACGCTTTCGATGACCGCGATCCCGTGCTCCCCAACCCGAGCCACGAGGCTTACTGGACGCAGGCATTTCGCCGCATAATCAATCAGGAAAAGGAATGCGACGACAGAAGCGAATCCGAATAGCGCTGCAATGAATACCTGAAGCTGGTGCACCTCGCTATCACCCATCCAGCCCAGGGTTCTGTTGGCGAACAGAAGCGTGAATACGAACAATCCCGAGATGCTGCGGATCACGTTATCGCGCAGCAAGGTCGTCGCGATGATCCGCGGGGTATATTGACCGCCAGCGACCTGGATTGCGACGAGCAGCGAACCGAAGGTAAACACCAGAAACGCCAGGTCTGCGGAAACGATGTCGCCGACAAGTGACCGCGCTCCAGTCATGGACAGCGCAAAAAGGCCGGTTTTCGGATCGAGGATGTCGTGTCCGATCATCCACCTTCCCAGCATTTCAGTGAGCGGCTTTACCACGGCATAGATCGCCACCGCGACGAGCGGTACCGTCCACAGGGAAGATCTGAGGTAACTCTTCAAGCTGTACCAGCGGTTCCAGTCCATGTTTGCGCTCTTCCTACGATTCATGCGGCAGCGGGGGCCGAAACGTTCGCGGTTCGCCTTTGACGATGCACGTGACCTTCAGGTCGGTCAATCAGACTTTGGTCCGATAGGTCGAGGACATAGAGTCTCGGGAATCGCGTCTCGATCGATTCCGGATTTTCGAGCCCGTCTATCGCGCCATCGCGGGCAGCGCGTCTTCGGCGACGGGCGCGCCTGCCGGCACGTTTTCGGCAGTGACATCGGCCGCCACGTGGGCCAGCTTCATCAGACGCGGCTGAAGCAGCAGCGCGACGAGACCGCTCCAGCCGGTCTGGTGCGAAGCGCCGACGCCACGTCCGCTGTCGCCGTGAAAGTACTCGTGGAACAGCACGAGATCAGACGAGCGCGGGTCGGCCTGCAACTGCGGATAAGCCGCCATCACGGGCCGCACGCCGTGCTCGTCCTTGAGAAAGAGGGTAGTGACACGCCCCGCGAGACCGTCGGCGATCTCGCTGAGCGAGCACCGGTTGCCCGATCCAGTTGGATATTCGATGCGGAACTCGTCGCCGTAGTAGCGATGGAATTCATATAGCGATTCGATCAGCAGATAGTTGACGGGCATCCACACAGGCCCGCGCCAGTTCGAATTGCCGCCGAATACGCGCGAGTCCGATTCGGCCGGCTGATATGCGATGCAGACATGCGCGCCGCCATGATCGAACTCGTATGGTGTGTCGCGATGCACGCGTGACAGCGCGCGCACGCCGTGATCGGACAGAAATTCGTCTTCGTCGAGCGCGCGGCGCAGCAGTGCCGTCATCCGGTATCCGCGCAGCAGCGAGAGCAGCGTGGTGTTGCCTTTGCCGGGTTCGGTCCAACGCGATACGAGTTTGGCCAGATTGGGCCGGTGATCGAGAAACCACGCGAGCCGTTCTCGCAGGCCGGGCAGGTGGCCGTATATGCGTTCTTCGAGCACATGCACGGCGAACAACGGAATCAGGCCGACGATCGAGCGAACGCGCATCGGCACACGGGTTCCGTCTGGAAGATGCAGTACGTCATAAAAGAATTCGTCGTGACCGTCCCATAGCCCCGTTCTGCAACCTTCGCTGCAACCGACGGCTTCTGCGATATACAGGAAATGCTCGAAAAACTTCACCGCGATTTCGACGTACGCGTTGTTCGTCATCGCGAGTTCGAGTCCGATCTGCATCAGGTCGAGCGCATACGAGGCCATCCAGGCGGTGCCGTCCGCCTGGTCGATGCGGCCGCCCGTCGGCAGCGGGGAAGAGCGGTCGAAGATGCCGACGTTGTCGAGCCCGAGAAAGCCGCCCTGGAAGATGTTGCGGTCCTCTGCATCCTTGCGGTTGACCCACCACGAAAAGTTCAGCAGCAACTTGTGGAACATCACCTCGAGAAACTTATGGTCACCGACGCCCGTGACTTCACGGTCGAGTTCGTACACGCGCCACGTCGCCCATGCATGAACGGGCGGATTCGCGTCGCCGAATGCCCATTCGTAGGCGGGCAACTGCCCGTTCGGATGCATGTACCGTTCCTTCACGAGCAACAGCAGCTGTTTCTTCGCGAAGTCGGGGTCCATCATGGCGAACGCGGCGGCATGAAACGCGAGATCCCAGGACGCGTACCACGGGTACTCCCACTTGTCCGGCATCGATACGACGTCGCCGTTGCACATATGCCGCCAGTCGGCATTGCGCCCGTGCCGGCGTCCTTTCGGGGGCTTCGGCTGACCGGGGTCGCCGTCGTGCCAGCGCGTCACGTCGAACTGGTAATACTGCTTCGTCCATAGCATGCCGGCGAGCGCCTGGCGTTGCACGAGCCGCGCATCGGCGTCGCTGATGTCGTGCTGGAGCGCGGCGTAGAACTCATCGGCCTCCGCGATCCGGCGCGCGAACAGCGCTTCGAAGTCGAGCGGCACGTCGTCGCGCGTGATGCCCGGTAGTGCCGCCGGACGCCAGCGCAGATACAGCACCGCGCGCTCGTGCGGCGCGAGCGACAGGGCCACATGTGCGGCGGCGCGGGTGCCCGCGTCGCGGCGTATCGCGTGCTCCTCGCCATCGACGAGGTAATCGTTGAAGCCATCCTTGAACGGGCCTGCGCCGGCGATGCCGAAAAGGCGGCGGACGTTGGTTTCGTTTTCGCAGAACAGCCATTCGATCGGCTGCGGCGCCGAGGCCGTGACGATCATCGTGCCCAGCGCGGGATTGTGCGCGAGCACGCGCGCGCCCTCGGCGGACTCCGGCTCGAACGTGAGCGACGGCTTGCCGGGCTTGCCTGACCACGCCCAGCGGTTGCGCGCCCAGAAGAGCGGCAGCAGATGGAGTGGCGCGTGCTGATCCGCGCGATTTTCGACGGTTACGCGCATCACGATGTCGTCGGGTGTGTGCTTCGCGTACTCGACCCAGACGTCGAAATAGCGATCGTCGTCGAACACGCCCGTATCGAGGATTTCGTATTCGGGCTGATCGGCGCCGCGCCGGCCGTTTTCCTCGATCAGGTCCTGATACGGGTACGCATCGTGGGGGTATTTGTACAGCATCTTCATGTACGAGTGCGTCGGCGTGCCATCGACGTAGAAGTAAAGCTCCTTCACGTCCTCGCCGTGATTGCCTTGCGCATTGGTCAAGCCAAACAGCCGCTCCTTCAGGATGGGGTCGCGCCCGTTCCAGAGCGCGAGCGACACGCACCAGTCGAGTGGGTCGTTGCCGAATCCGGCAATGCCGTCCTCGCCCCAGCGGTACATGCGGCTGCGCGCATGCTCGTGGGGGAAATACTCCCATGCGGTTCCGTAGTCGCTGTAGTCTTCGCGAACGGTGCCCCATTGCCGGTCGCTCAGATAAGGCCCCCAGCGGCGCCAGCAGTCGAGGTCCTGGCCATGCAGACGGAATCCTTCCTGCGAATGGAGCAGATCGTTTGCGCGTAGCGATGACATGTGACCTCCCAAACCGGGATCGACCGTCGAACACGTTCAGTGCGTGAGTCCCCGCCCATCCCGTCACGCGTGCGGCGCCGGGCGGTATCTGGATGATAGGCGTCGTTTAGACTTATCGAGGTCGGAAGCCGTCTCGTTCCTGGTTTCATCTGACGTTTTCTTTCGCTGTATCCGCGCTGCATCGCCTGATCGTAAGGAACTGGAAATGAATCAAAAACCGCGTGGCCTCGACAATGGCCTGACGAACTACGGTGATCAAGACTTCGCGCGCTATCTGCGCCGGTCGTTTGCCAAATCGATGGGCTACACCGGCGAATCGCTCGACAAGCCGATCGTCGGGATCTGCACCTCGGAGAGCGGTTTCAATAACTGCCATCGCCACTTTCCCGAAATGATCAAGGCGGTCGAGCGCGGCGTGCTCGCGGCGGGCGCATTGCCGGTCGTATTTCCGGTGATGTCGCTTGGCGAGGTCTTCCTTTCGCCGACTTCGCTGGTCTATCGCAATCTGATGGCGATGGCCGTCGAGGAAATGATTCGTGCCCAGCCGATGGATGCGGTGGTGATGCTCGGCGGATGCGACAAAACCGTGCCGGCGATGTTGATGGGCGCGATCTCCGCGGAGCGGCCCGCCGCAATGGTGGTGGCCGGTCCGATGATGACCGGGCGACATCGCGGCGAGCGGCTTGGGGCGTGCACGGACTGCCGGCGCTTCTGGTCGAATTTCCGCGCGGGGAACGTCTCGGCGCAGGAGATCAGGCAAGTGGAGGGGCGTCTGGCGGTCACGGCGGGAACGTGTGCGGTCATGGGCACGGCGTCGACCATGGCGCTGATCGCGGAAACGCTGGGCATGATGCTGCCCGGTTCGGCGGCGATTCCGGCCGTGCACGCGGATCGTCTGCGCAATTGCGAAGAAACCGGAGCGCTGGTTGCGCGCATGGCCCTCAATGGCGGACCGAAACCGGCCGGGATCGTGACGCCCGCGTCGGTGCGCAATGCCTTGCGCGTGCTGCTCGCGGTCTCCGGTTCGACCAACGCCGTGATTCATCTGGCGGCGATTGCTGGTCGTATCGGACTGAAGATCGATTACGACGAGTTCAACCGGCTGTCTGATGAAACGCCCGTACTCGTGGATCTCAAGCCGGTAGGCAACGGTTACATGGAGGATTTCCATGCAGCCGGCGGGCTGGAGGGCGTTCTGCGCGGACTGATGCCCCAACTCGATCTGACTTGTCGCGATATCGCCGGGCAGAGTCTCGAGGAGCGTTTGAACAAGCCGCTTGCCGATCCGATCGATACGGCCGTGATCCGCTCGACGGAGAAACCGGTCAGTCCCGATGGCGGGCTGATTGTTCTAAACGGGAGTCTGGCGCCCGGCGGTGCGGTTCTGAAGCGCGCCGCCGCTACTCCCGAACTGCTCGAACACGAAGGGCGTGCCGTGGTATTTACCTCGCTCGAAGATCTGGCCGCGCGCATCGACGACCCGGGTCTGGACGTTCGCGCGGACGACGTTCTCGTATTGCAGAACGCGGGGCCGCGCAGTGCTTCAGGCATGCCCGAGGCCGGCTATCTGCCGATCCCGCAGAAACTTGCGCGGGCGGGGGTGAAGGACATGGTGAGGATTTCCGATGCGCGCATGTCGGGCACGGCGTACGGGACCATCGTGCTTCACGTGACGCCAGAAGCGGCGCTCGGTGGCCCGCTGGCGCTGGTGCGCAACGGCGATCGGATCCGGCTCTCGGCGCGGGACAAGCGGATCGATCTACTGGTCGACGAGGTCGAGCTGGCGCGTCGTGCCGCTGAGATTCGTCCGGCGCAAGGGATGTATGCGCGCGGTTACCAGCGGCTCTATCACGATCACGTGCTCTCTGCCGCCGCAGGGTGCGACTTTGATTTCCTCACCGCGTTTCCTTCCGAAGACCTTAAGTAGCGGGTGCTTTTTCAACTCCCTGACCGAAGTGCCCGCGCGACTCGATCTGTTCGGCGCCTGATCAAGCGCAAACGACGAAGAGTTCATCCCTCACCGGAGGTGTCGTCGAAGATTGCGGATTGCCTGGGCCACAGTGTTTCGGGGCGACCCAGCAGATCACCGGGGAAAAGAAGCGAAATGTAGGGGGTATCGGGTCCCGCTGGGTTGCGGACTACGAGCCGGTTCAACCGACCATCCGCCGCAGCCTGTTCGATGGCGGCGCCATCGTCGAGTGTCGACGGCGGATTCAACATCTGAACGTCCGCGCAACGGTGCGGGCGAATGACGCTTCATGGCCGACTGCTGCCTGCTGGCGTTCAAGGCTGGATTGCGTCGCCGCGCTACCACAGAGAAAGCTAGCGGCGCGGAGAATCATTGGAGCTGCTAGCGCCACCCCATTTGCGCTCCCGACCCGGCAACTCCTGCAGCATAGTCATGAACGCTCGCACCTTCGCGCTCAGAAGCCGGCGCGAATTGTAAAGGGCCCAGATTTCCACGGGCGAGCCCGCCTTTCCCCAACAGGCGAGTCTTCCTGTCGACACATCATGCTCAACCAGCAATCTGGGCAAGAGCGCCGCGCCTACGCCCTCGAGCACCGCGTCACGCACCATCAGCAACGATGACAGCCGCAACACGGGCATCGGCCTGATCGCTATCGCACCACCGTCTTCCGTTCGCATGTGCCATAACGCGCCTGATGGTGCCGCGGCCGACATAACGGCCGGCACCTCCAACCCGGTTGCATCGGGTGCCGGTCTCGAAGGTATCGACATGCCCGGCGCCGCGACCACGAGGCGCTCGTCACCGAGGATGCGCCGTCCCACGAGCTGCTCGCCATGCGCCGGGTCGATACGGATAACGAGGTCGTAGCCGTCCTCCACCGGATCCACGATGCGGTCTTCTGCAATGACCTCAAGTTCGACCTGCGGATAGGCGAGCGCAAAGCGCGCAGCGATCCGGCACAGCACGACGTGCGCGAAAACGACAGGCGCACTGATGCGCAGCCGCCCGCACGCCACCGGGGCGCGTGAGGCGAGCGCTTCACCCGCCTCCTGAATCTCAGCCATGAGCCCCCGCGTGCGTTCATGGAGTGCAACGCCCTCGTCTGTCAGACGCAGCCTGCGTGAGCCTCGCTCGATCAGCCGGACGCCGAGGCTTTCCTCGAGCTCGGCCACGCGCCGCGAGAGGGTGGCCTTGGGGCGGTCGAGCGCCCGGCTGGCGGGCCCAAAGCCACCGTGCAGTGCAACTGCATTGAAATCGCCGAGCGACGTCAAATCCATGATCGTTCCGTTTACGAGACGAAGTGTATGAATTCTGGCACTTTCGACTATTGAGCGAAACGACTATTGTTTGTCTCACGGGCGGACCCAGCCCATCCACTTCAAGGAGATACCCATGGCAGTCCTCGTTACAGGCAGCACGGGCGTGATCGGTAAGCAGGTTATCGAGCATCTGGGCGGCAGCGGTGCCGAGGTACGCGCGCTGACCCGCACACCGGAGAAAGCGCGATTTTCTGGTGGCGTCACCGCAGTGAAGGGCAACCTGTCCGACGTCGACGCGGTGCGGCAGGCGATGATCGGCGTCAGCACGTTGTTCCTGCTTGTGCCCAACGTCGCGGACGAGCTGACTCAGGCGGTGCAGACCCTGAGCGTCGCACGGGAAGCGGGTGTGAAAGGCGTGGTTTATCTGTCGGTGTTCAAGGGCGCCGAATACGTCGACGTGCCGCACTTCACCAGCAAACATACGGTCGAGCGCATGATCGAACACCTCGACCTGCCGGTGACAGTGCTGCGCCCCGCGTATTTCATCCAGAACGACGTCCGGCAGAAAGACCCGCTGCTTTCGCACGGCGTCTACGGCATGCCAATTGGCGCGAAAGGCATTTCCATGGTCGACGTCCGTGATATCGGCGAGGCTGCCGCGCGCGAACTGCTGCGCCGCGAGCGTGGCTCCAACCCGCTGCCGGGCGAGACGTACGAACTCGTCGGTCCTGACGTGATCAATGCGCAGACCGTGGTTTCGATCTGGGCCGAGGCGCTGGGACGTCCCGTCCGCTACGGTGGCGACGATCTCGACGTCCTTGAGCAGCGCCTCAGGTCGGTTGCTCCTGCCTGGCTCGCATACGACATGCGGCTCATGATGGGCCGGTATCAGCAGGACGGCGCGGTCGCGTCCAGCGCGGAGGTCGAGCGTCTGGCGACGCTGCTGGGACGGCAACCGAGATCCTATCGGGACTTTGCCGTCGCCATGGCTGCGGCGTGGGCTAAGGACTGACCTCTCAGGATACGCGATCGCGACTTTCAGAGGCTGGCACGCGCGACGGGGGGCTTGACGGGGCCGACCCCTGCTCGCGGGTGTATTCCGCTGCTTATGAAGGCCGCGTGGATATCGACCCAGCGTGACGCTCGTCGCTTCAGGGAGCGGTCGTCCGTAAATCGTCTCCAGAAGCACGAGCGATTCAACGCGTTTCCCGCCGACTTCGGTCAGGGCCTCGCATCCTCTGGCTTGGGGCTCCTGGCATCAGCAAAGCGGCTTTGTACCGCGACGAGTTGGTCATCAGTGGTCGCCACCAGCCACAACCGTGCGTGCTCCGCGATTTGGCGGTTGTGGTCCTTCAACGGGCCCATTGCCGCGGCGGACTTCCAGACCACGGGGCCAATTCGGCTGCTCCTGCCCGACGGCGCACCCACCAGCAGGCAGTATGGCCCCAGAGGAAGCGAGACAAACGGAAGGGCCGGACTAGCGCGCACGCGCCAGTCGATGAACGGCGCCTCGCTGATGAGCAGGGGCGTGGGCAAGCCGTAAAGCACACTGAAATCGTACAGCGCCAATTGCTCGCGCATGCCCGCGTAGATACGTCGGATATCGTCGACAACCGCAGCGCGGATTTCATCCTCGAACATGGGTTCTTGCGCATAGCGTGCGGCGGCCTGCCGGGCGCTCAACTGATATGCGCTGAACAGGCCGAGTTCCATGCAGTCCTGCACTGCGCGCTGGACCTCCACGATAGTGCCGGCCTCCTCGGGCCTGCCTAACTGCGCTGCCCTCAAAAACCGGGCGAGCCCCGCTTCCTGGATCGCAGGACCTTCCACAGGCGCATCGTCGTCAGCATTCTTATCGAGCGGCACGTGAATGTATTCTTCGGCCGCGAAGCGCGACTTCTTGCCTTCGTCAAACTTGATTTCGCCATCGGTGCAGTCCAGATATCGGGTACCGATTCGGCCATGCTCCCAAACCCAATTCTTCAGGAGCGGACGTAGCGGATGCAGTCTGTCTTGATTAGCCATCGAAGCCTCCAGGTGCCCCAGTATAGATCCACATGACCGCTTGCTACGTTGGGGAGGGATATGGCATCAAATCTAACCAGTGGATCGGCCTTTTCAAATCAGGCTTTGGGTCTCGCTGGCTAGGCACAGACTGGCCAGATCGGCCGCCCTCGAAATGCTTGACGGGGACGGACTCAGGGCTTGTGGCAGCCGCTCAGCGACCTCGCAGAGCCGTTCGCGACCGTCTCAAATTGGCCGAACCTTGCCAATCGTTGTGCGATCGACAAGTGTCGTGTCATGACCGGCAGCACGCGACCCTTTGCCGACGGTCGGGTCGCCGCGATTCCAACGGCAGGTATCAGAGTGGAACGGCCATACTGCGCCTTCATCTATCGACTCGTGTTCGGCCGTTGCCAACCATCGCAGATAGGACCGCGTGCTGCCGCTGCAGGTCGCTTCGATGGCATTCGCAAGCCGTGCCGGTGAATGACGGTGACAAAGGCGGCATTGCGCTCAGACGCATGGGCCTCGGAAACGGAGTCAATTAATATCCAGGTCTTGTCGGGAGCCGGCCTTCCTGAGGGATGAACGGCGGCGATGACTATATGGGAACTTAGATGTCGAGCGACAGCACGCACCGCGAATCTGTGTCTGGGGCCGCGCGATTTGATCGGGCTTGCCGACGAATGAACGATATCGATCATTCGTGCTCTCATAACCGCTGCAGACTTCCATCGCGCAGGTCGCGACAGTCGGTAGGGCCCATATGAATGCATCACGCCAGGACCGCTTCATTCAATGGCGCGAAGGAACCGGCTTCACATTCAAGACTGAATAAGCCAATCACAGTGAATTCTTTAGTGCACGCGCATATGCAAATTGCATAAAAGGAAACCGAAAATTCAGAAGCCCGGTATGCCTATGTCATTGCGCCGATTGTCCGACCCGGGCAATAACATCTTTCTATTTACAGCACAAGTTTTCGGCCAGGGCAGAGCGAATTGATAAGAAAATCATTAAGCACCTATTAAGTTCATTGTCGCCGAACCGTTAACACGCTTTGGCGTCCGCACTCAAAGTGCGTTATCGCTTTATCCGACGGGTTATCAAGCCCGCTTTCGAATGCGTTTCTCGGGGAAACAATGTCATCATCCAAAGACGCGATCCGCGGATCGCTTGTCGTTCTTGAGGCCGTGGACGCGGCGCGCAATACGCGTGCTTTCCTGCTTTTTATCGTTTGCGCGATCGTCGCTCTTGTCATTGCGGGCATCTTCATCGGAATTGCCGGCACGCTCGCCAGCAACGGCGCATTTCTTATCGGTGGACTTTTCTCCATCATTGGTTCTCTCGCGGCAGCGATCATTTTTGCCACTGGCGTATCGGCGGCAGGCAAAACGCTGATGGACCAGATCCAGGGACGCCCCGCGCTGGGCGTGAGCGATGCTCTGGTCGCCGGCGTGATGACGCTGCCCAAGCTCGCGGCGATCTTCCTGATCGAGATCGCGATCCTGTTGGTTTTCATGATCGCGCTCGCGATCGTGCTCTTCATCTGCAAGATTCCGTTCCTCGGTCCGCTGCTCTACACAGTGGTCTATCCGATTGCCTCCGTGATCGGCGGCATTTTGTGGTTCAGCTTCATGTTCGTCGTGAATCCGCTCGCCGCGCCGGCCTTCTGGGAAGGCTACGGTGTAGGCGCGGCGCTCAGCACGCTGGGCATGAATCGCGGCGCACTCAATATTGGCCGCCTGCTGCCGCCACTCGTTCAACAGATGGTGCTGCTGTTCGTGGTAGGCGTTGTGGCTTTCATTGCTTCGGCCATCGTGTTCGGCGGCTCCGCATTCGTGGCGACGGTTGCGAGCGGCATCATCGGCTTTGGTGGAAGTCTCGTCTCGCTCTATACGGGTTTTGCCCTCGGCGGCATGGGCGCACTGGGTGGCGGCATGGGCGGCTATCTGCTCGCAACGCTCGTGGGAGCCAGCATTCTTGGCGCGCTTGTCTACACGTTCCCGCTGCTCGTCTATCTCGCCGGTACCTGCAACATCTTTTTGAATCTCGCCGGCACCCACGCCGCACCGGACGCCCCGACGCTGAGCGACGCGCCCGTTGATCCCGCGCCGCGTTCACCGCTTCCGCCGGCTGCGCCGGCTGAGCAAGCCGTTGCGCCCCACAGCGCGTCGCGTACCTGCGCGGCTTGCGCCGCACCCTCCGAACCCGAAGACACCTTCTGCGGCGAATGCGGAGCCGATCTGCGGCGAGGTGCGTGATGGCGCGCTTTTGCGTCAAATGCGGCAGCGGCGTTGGCTCCGACGCGCGCTTCTGCGACGAGTGCGGCGCGCCGGTGCGCGCCCGTACGCCCGCGCATGCCGCACAACCACCCACGGCCATACCGCGAACTCAGCTTGCCGCCGCGCCCATCGACATTAACTGGCGCAGAGTCGGCTTGCTGGGCGGCGTCGGCGTGGCCGTGCTGCTGGTGGCGGGCGGCGTGGCGGCATTCTTCGCGATGCCGCCCTCCACGCCGTCCGCCGCGGACCTCGGCGAGCTTCTGAACGCCGACAAGACGACAGTCGCCAACGCAACCTGTCTTAGTGATTTCGCCTACGAAAAAAACACAGTGGTCGTTGGCGGCTTCGACATTAACACCAAGCAGTTGCTGCAGGTCCTTACCGAAGCCGGCATCTACGGACCGCCGAAGCCGGTCACCAACGGATTTCTGTTCGGTGGCGGCCAGCAGTATTCGCATACGGCGCTGGGAGAAAAGAAGATTCGTGACGGCAAGCTTTGCTTTGCCGATGGACTGACTGTCGTCACCGTGCAGTTCGCGAAGCCCGTGAGAATCGACGAACGGTGGCGCGCACAAGGCAGCTACAACTACACATACCGGCACGCCGACGCCTGGATTCAAACGCCCGAGGCGCAGCGCGCCGAGCCGGAACGCTTCGCCGATCTGCCCAAAAGCGCTCACATCGCCCTCGTCAAGAACGAGTACGGCTGGCAGCTGGACAACGGTACGCCGATCGGCAGCGGATTCGGCCTGCCGAACGCGCTGCAAAACCGCGCGGACAATATCGACGCCAGTTCGGGCGATGGGCTCTTCCAGAGGATCACCAGCGCGGTCTCGGCAATGTTCGGCTCGCGGCCCCGGCTCGTCGGCAAGTGGCGAGACGACCAAGGCTCGGGCGACTCAATCGAATTCACGCGCGACGGTGCGATCCTCGGCGGTAACGGTGCGCCGGTCACCGTCGAAACCGACCACGCCGACTCCAAACGCACCTACCTGACGCGTGCGGGTGTGCGCCTCGGCACGATCGAACTCATCGATAACGATCACCTCCAGATTTCCTTCGGCTTTGGGACGGCGCGCTTTCATCGCGTCGGCGAGCGAACGCGCATTGTCCGGCCACGACCATAGAGACCCAATATGCGCTGTCAGAAATGCGGCTTTTCCAACAGCCCGACCGCCAAGTTTTGCAAGCAGTGCGGTACGGGCATACCACGCGGCCCGGGCGCTGCCCCGCAGTCCACTGCGGCGGTCTCGCCTCCCGCAGCATCCGCCCCCTCGGCACCGCACACGTTCGCGACTAGCACTCCGGTTGAAGTCGCCCCGGACTTTGCGGCGCCAGCGGGCGAAAGCGGTTCCGAGGCAGCGCTCGCTACGTCCGGATCATCAGAGTGTCCGCGATGCGGGACCTCGCGAGTGCCTGGCAAACGTTTTTGCCGTCAATGCCGCTTCGACTTCATGACGCCCGATCCGAAGTCGCAAACCCTCGAGGCCGGGCCGGGGCAATACCAAACGTCCGCACCTGTCCAGCCCGCATCTGGCGATAGCGACCGGACCGTGCATGCTGTGCGCGAGCCTGCGCTGGCAACGATGGAAAGCACAACGCAAGACACTGTCGCCGAGGCAAACACGTACGATGCGGACGTCGCCGCCCGCCCGACTTCGACCGCCACCCGCGATGCTGAACCTGCAACGGACATGTCGGCATCCGCGGCGCCTGCGGCCGCGACCGCGAGTGAAGCAGAGTCCCTTCAGACTTGCCCGCAATGCGCAACCGGCCGCACGCCCGGCAAGCGTTTTTGCCGCGCGTGCCGCTTCGACTATGCGGTGCGGGAGCAGGCCAACGAAGCTGTGGCGGCCGCGGCGGCTGAAGAAGCTGGGAAGATGTTCCCTGAAGCAGATGAAGCACCGTTCGAAACGACGAGTCCCGCTTCGCAGACTGCGCATACCGAAGCGTCACAGCCTGCGGACGACACTCGTAGTGCGGCCGCCGGCGCGACGGCCGAGACCGCGGATACCACTCCGCTAGGCGTCGCGCCAGCTGCTAGTCCCGAGTGCTCGTCTGGACAGGCGGCGCATGCGGGCCTACGCGCCAACGATGCCGCGCAGGCGCCGGAGAAAGGTGGGGTGAAAAAGGCGTGGGTCATCGGCGGCGCGGCGGTGGTCGTGGTCGGCATCGCCGTTGGCGCGGGTCTTCTGATGCGCTCGCATCGCGCGCCCGCCAGTACGGACGACGCAAGCGCACCGACAGCAGCGTCCGTACCATTCAACGCCTTGCCAAGCTCACCAAGCTCGCAAGCCCTGGCTGAGGCTCCGGCACCCGCATTGGCCGCTTCGGCATCGGACGTTGCCGCGACGCCAACGCAACCGCCTACTGCAAGCGAGACGACCGCCGCGTCCGCGAATGCACCGGTAACGCAAGCCACCTCGCAGCCCGACACCGCGGCCAGCGCCCCGGCGCCCGCCCAGCCGCAGCCACAACCACAAGCGCAACCCACGCCGCAAGCTACCTCGCCGATGCCGGCACAGACTGACGCGAAAGAACCCACATCACCCGCGCCGCGTCAGCACGAAAAGCCGAAAAAGAGCACGGCGTCGGCCGACCGCGACGCTGGCGAGAACGCCACGATCCGCGCGGCCATCGCAGGCAGCCTGTTGGACGGTGCGAGTTGCTTCGGCAACAAGAAGTTCGACTGCGCGATCTCGAATGCCGATGCCGTGTTGCGCCTTGATCCGCGCAACGCGCAGGCCCTCTCGCTGCGCAAGCGCGCCAAAATTGCCCAGCAGAGCGCGCTGAACAGCATGTCAATCGAATAATGTTGCCCGGAGCCCTCGATGTCGTTTGAATTCAGTTCCCCTGGCGATCGCCTGAACCTGCCGAATCCGTTCCGCGTCGAAAACTGGTTCCGCTTTGCAGCCGCCGCGCTCCTGTTTCTCGGCGGCATGGCAGCCTTGCTGTTGAGTCGTCACAACCTCGCGGCAAACCACGGGGCATGGGCGTTCCTGCCTCTCGCGATGGGTATCTTCCTGCTCGGCAGCGGCATCAACTACGCCCGCATCGGCATGATGCAGTTGCGCTTTTATTTCGGGCGCGGGCAGCCGCTCGGGCTCAGCGAAGAGATCCAGGCTGGCAATCAGGATGCGATCACGAACAATGCGCAGGAGTTGCAGAACCGCATGCGTTCGGGCGCGCTGTGGTTCGAGGAGCCCAAAGGTGCACTCAACGGGTTGCTCTATTCGCTGATCCCGGGGCTCATCTATGCGCCGATTCCAATCCGGCGCCTGGCGCAGCTGCAATTCCAGTCCGGCCTGGCGCTGGTGGCGACGTTCCTGAGCTTCGTCATTGCGACCATCGGTTTCGACAATCCGTCCGATCGCGCATGGGTCGCGTTGTTGTTCTTCGGCTTCACGTTTTTTCTGCTGCTCAGGCCGATGGCGCAAGACCAACAGACCGGTACGTCGCTCAGCCCGGCCGGTTTGATCGGCTTATTGTTGGTTGCAGTATTCGCGCCGATCGTGATACCGCTCGTATCCACGCGCCTGCCCGATCTGAGCTGGTTGCCGCTGACCGCCCAAACCTTCGCGCTGCTGATCTGCGCGATCGCGGCAGTCATGCTGTTCTTCGTCGCGCTGGTGCGTCAGACCGTGGTTACCCCGCGCACGAGCATGGGCAGCGAGATTGCCACGGTGTCGATGAACGGCCAGCCCAAGCAGCTCCTCGATGAACTCGAACGTCATCTGCAACGGCGTTGGGTCGAGCAGATCCCGAACCGGCGCTATGCACGACAGACACCGAGCGTAGCGGGTCAGTCGGGTCAGTTCACTGGCCAGCTGTTCGAGGAAACGCAGCCACTCCCGCGCGAGGACATGCGCCGCGTCGATCTCAAACGCGCCTTCACCGAGCCGCGCTACCAGTGGCTGGTCGGCCTGAACACTTTCGGCGTCGCACTCGTCGCCGTCGCCGTGTTGTGCCTGTTGTGGTTCGCGACGGCGTTCGCGAAAGCGCCCACCGACGTGCAAACGGCCGCGCTTGGCTGGGCGACGTTCGGCAGCGCGATGCTTGCGGTCGGCGCGTTCTGCCTGCGCGCGGGTCACATGCTGTGGGCCCGTTTCGATTTCCTCTCGAAGCTCGTCTGGGTGCAGTTCGACGGCAATTTCCAGCGTTCCCGCATGAACCTCGGCGCGCAATTCAGCGACCGCGTGCGCACGGAAAGCGACGTGATCGCCGTCCACGACATGTCGGTTCGTGTCTGGGTCGGGGAAATCGACTCGGTCACGTTCGGCCGTGACCACCGTCGCATGATCGTCGGCATGCGTGGCCTGCCGGACGACGCGCGCGAGATTCGCCAGCTTATCGAGCAGTGCGCGCAGCAGCAGACCGTGGTCGTTGCGCCGACCTCGCAGCGCGATATCGAAAAGATCGCCGTGGCGAATGCGCTCAATCGCGCCGGCGATGGCATGGCCGAGCATCTTTTGACGCCGCAGACGCGACAGATGTTCGACGGCCACGCAGCACCGCATCGTGCGACGGCTTGCGGCACGTGCGGCGAAATGCTCGAGGCCGATTCCAGGTTTTGCGACAGTTGCGGCGTGCAAGTTCAGTAGCGGCCGCTCGATATCTTCTATTTGACCGAATCTCCGAGGAAGCAATGGATGTGATCTACGTTTCGAAGCGGGTGATCGCGGGCGTCACGCTCGCCACCGTGCTGGCCGGTTGCGCCGACATGAACGACGCCAAAGCCAAATTCGCCAGTGTTTCGTGCAATCCACTGATCGCTGGCGTTGGCGGTGCCGCGATCGGCGCGATCGTGGCGGGCGGCAACCGTGCGGCAGGCGCCGCGATCGGCGCGGGTATCGCGGCGATCGTATGCGCCGCGGTGGACTATGAGGCAAAACAGATCAAGACCGCCCAGCAGGCCCAAGCCGACTATCAGGCCGGGCACGGTGGCCGGATGCCTGAGCAGGCGTCGGTGGTCTGGTACACAACATCGTTCGAGCCCGCGTCGATTTCGGCTGGCGAGAAAGCGACGTTGCATTCGTATATCGAAGTCGTCAAGGGCAAGCGCGACACCGTCGATCCAACGATCGAGGAAGAAGCCACCATCTACAAACCCGACGGCTCGGTCGCAAAGTCCGTGCGCAAGCCGGTCAACCAGACGGCAAGCGCCGGCGCATTCACCAGCAGCTTCACGATCCCGATGCCGCAGGGAGTGCCGCAGGGTTCCTATCCGGTCAAGTCGACGCTGTACGTCAACGGCGTCCAGATCGCCGAACGCAAGGTCGATCTGCAGGTCGTCGCGGGCAGCCCCGACAATCGAACCTACGCGATGAACGCAACGCGGACCGTCAATTGATCTTCTCGACCGAGGGCATTCCCATGTACAAGTTCGTCACTGTTTAAGGCGCTTGCGGCAAACCTTACGACACCGGCGCCTGCGAGCGTCACGCCAACCGCATGGCTGCCGAAGGCTACTGGCTAGTTCAAGTGGACCAGTCGTCGACGGCAACCTGCGGTGGCTCGAAGAGCGCGCTCGTGATGGTGTTCCGCCGCCGCATCAGCGAACTCACACTTTCGATCCACCAGCGACGTAGAACACCGCGCGATCTGTGGATCGCTTTGAGCAGTACAACAATCATCTATTTGCAGCGGCCTAGGCTGTTGAAGCGACAACAGCCGGCTAACCACCGTTACCAAAATCCTGTTTCTCGCGCAGCGCCGCATTGCGATACGAGATGACGATGCGAGGTTTTCTTCTAAGATTGAGGCAATTGCTTACAAACTGTTACAAACTCTCAGGCCGGCTGATAGAATCACGATAGTCACCCGAGGGGTTGGTTGGTGGCCGCAGTACCACAATAATCTACGAATAAAAGGATAAAACTATGTCAGTGGGCTTTACGAAAAGCGTCTTCGCTGGTTTGTTCAGTGCTTGCATATTGGCGGCGTGTGGCGGCGGAGGCGGCGGGGACAGTGGCACTTCGGCGTCAAATTCGAATTCAAGTTCAAATCCCACTCCTGTCGGTGTTATTACCTCCGCTAACGCTCCGGATGCTGTGGCATATGCGTATTCCGGGGTACAGGGTTTAAGCACCCAAAGTAATACGGGGGCATCCCTCGCAACTGGTGTGTCCGTGAACGTCCCAACCGCCGGCCTGATCACAGCCTCGCTTACGCAGCTTTATAAAGGCCTTGATGTACAACCAGTGAACCTCGTGACCGGTGTAACGGCCTCGACCACATCTGCTTGCACAACTGGCGGGACAATTTCGGTATCTGTTACCGAAGCGGTTGCGGGGACAGTCAGCAACGGCGACAGTATGGTGATTACCGCCAATAACTGCGCGGAAAATGGCGAGGTAATGAACGGCGCGATCACTTATGGATTTAGCAACATTTCCGGCGCAATTGGTTCGAGCACGGCATGGGGTGCTACGCTCACCCTCAATTACGCCAATATGACTCTGGAAAGCGGCGGCGTCACTATCGGTGCGAACGGTGATATGACACTAAGCTACAGCCAATCCAGTTCCGCAGTGGCCACTGCTACTGTCAGCGGATCGTCGCTCCAGATGAACTTGACGGAGAGCAATGGAACGGTCATTAGCCGTAAGCTGACGGCCTATAATTTTAGCAGCTCAATCAATGGTAGCAGCAATACCTTCAGTTCAAACTTTACGTTGACTGGCAGTTCGCCGGCGCTTGGCAACGTCACCTTCACCGTGAAGACCAACACACCGTTCAATGCCATTGGCGCAGCGAATCCATCGGTTGGATCGATGACGGTAACTGCGGCAGACGGGAGCAGTGCAACGCTTACCGCAATTGACAGCATCAATGTCAAAATCGATATCGATAACCACGGCGTTAATCAAACCATCAACACCACCTGGGCCGATTTGATTAGCCGAATTTAAGGGAATGTTATTGGCTAATGGGCGCGTTTGCGCGCCCATTTTTTATTGGCCTCGCCAGATAAAAACATATTTCTTGCATTCCATGAGGCAATTAGTTCTATTTGTCGTTCTGACCACGGGATTGGTTAGTGGTACTTCGGCCTTTGCACAGTGGGAATTTTCCGGTGCAGGGGGAGTTCGATACGTAACCAACGATGAAGTTGACACCAACGGAAAGCAGCTAGTAGAAGAACACGGCTTCCTTCCGGGCGTTGAATTAAAGGCGAACTACAGAAGAGGAGACTGGCTGGTCAACTTGGGCGGTGAAATTTATGGAGGCAATCTTGCCTATGACGGCCAAATGCAAAGCGGAACGGCATTTTCAACGGACACGAGAACCACACAGTTTCGTATGACGACTGAGGTGGGGCGATATCTCTCCGATGCAGTGTTACTCCTTGCGGGCGCCGAATGGGATTATTGGAAGCGGGATATTCTGGGGCAAGGCGCCACATTGGGACTGCAGGAAGAATACAACTCCTGGCGATTTCTGGCTGGAGCACAAACACGTGTTCTGCAAGCGTCATGGTCGGACATCTATCTGACGGGCTTGCTCGTCGTATCTTCCCCCGAGCATCTCGAAGTGAATTTCGATAATCAGCTATTTGACCAGGCAAACCTATCGACTAAAGCTGCAATCGGCGCACGGTTGGCACTCGAAGTACGGCCAAAAGCAAGCTCCCACATCAGTGTCGAGAGTGATTTCGAATGGATGCGTATTGGTCGCAGTGACGAGGCAATATTGAGTAAAGGCGGCTCTCCAGTCGGGACAGTCGTGCAACCTGAGCACGTACGTAAAGCGATTGGTATAAAGGTGAAATATCGTTTTTAACTTATTCACGGTTAAAGAGTGAGTGCGAGATAGACCGTTACGTTTAGATGTCAGCACCCGCTATAGGCTCTTCGGTCGGCCGCAACGGTTCATTCAGTTCGATGCATCATCACCGCCCGAACGGCGCGTAACTTATGTGAAGCCTACACCTGCATGTTGGCATGTTGGCTCTATGCCGCAACTGAACGTCGCCTTGAGGCGGCGGATTCAACCGGTTGATGCAATCGGCTCAGGAAGCGCACGAACAGTCGTTTGGACTACCGGTGTCGAAGGGGAGGCGCATGCAATAGAAGATCGTCCTGAGCGTGGTGATCATCCGGTCAATGGAAGCGATCGTCTCTGCTTGCGAGGCTCTTCAAACTCATCGAAAGAGAGCCTAAGGCGCCCGGCGCGCGGCGGGCACCATCAGTCAGTGCACGTTGACTTGCCAGCGCAGAACCGGTGCGCGGCCCCGCTCGGCATCAACCTGGAATCAGTGGAGGCCGAGATTATTGACCCGGACGTGAAGACATTCGCAATCGTGCCACAATTGGAGGCGGCCAATATCCCAGTGTCAGTGCTTCAGGCCACCGCTGTCGTAACGCTATCTTCCAGGTTCAGATTACGGACGACACCCGTTGAGCCTATATGGGCGAATACCGGGTCGGCGCTCGGAAAGAGATCCGCAATCGTAAAGAACCTACCGTCGAACTGACCGGTGAACGGCGTCGCGGGATTGAAGCCGAGCGTGGTAAAGGCTGCGTTGCTCGCGTCGATGTTTTTACCGAGCGCATAGTTGCCGGTCATGTTGTTCCCGACGTTCTGCAGGTCAGTCACCGAATTGACGAATTGATAGCCAGTGATTGCGTGATCAGGCCGCTATAGCCCGGGACGGTCCACGACATGTTGCCGATCTAAGTGCCTGCGCTGTGGCTGCCGTTCATATCGTAGAGCACGCTGACGATGCCTCTGCTCTTCGACCAGTCGATCGTGCCGCTGTTGACGATCCGCAACTGGGCGCGTCGCCTACCCCGTGCTTGAGAAAGAGCGTCGCCGCCCTTCGTTCGATCGCCCGTGCGACCTCAATGGTTGCACGGGTGGAATTGCAAAACTTGCCCAGATCCTCTGTTTCCGTGAATCGCTAGTGTCGTGAGTTAAAAATTCATTGAAATATGTTCGCTGCGTACTAAAGTGTCTTGTGTAGCACTGGTATGAGGACGTGGCGATGAGCGGAA
>NZ_JACHDM010000033.1:0-59995 GCF_014201065.1 Paraburkholderia sp. Cpub6 | reverse complement strand
TCACCCTTGCCCACCAGCGTCGGCGTCGTGTCGTCCGTGCTCTCCCCATTGCCCACCGGACCCTGGATCGCACCCACGTCGTCAATGACTTCGCCCATCGACGGCGTGTCCGGCACATCCTGATCGGCATCGGCATCGGCGTCCGCATCGGCATCCGCATCCGCATCGGCGTCAGCATCCGCGTCGGCATCCGCATCCGCATCGGCGTCCGCGTCAGCATCCGCATCGGCGTCAGCGTCAGCATCCGCGTCGGCATCCGCATCCGCATCGGCGTCAGCATCCGCGTCGGCATCCGCATCCGCATCCGCATCGGCGTCCGCATCGGCATCGGCATCGGCGTCCGCATCGGCATCGGCATCGGCGTCAGCATCCGCATCCGCATCGGCGTCCGCATCCGCATCCGCATCCGCATCGGCATCCGCGTCCGCATCCGCATCCGCGTCAGCGTCCGCGTCGGCGTCCGCATCAGCATCGGCGTCGGCGTCCGCATCAGCATCCGCGTCGGCGTCCGCATCAGCATCGGCGTCCGCATCGGCGTCCGCATCGGCATCCGCGTCAGCATCCGCATCGGCGTCCGCATCCGCATCAGCGTCAGCATCGGCATCCGCGTCCGCATCGGCATCGGCATCGGCATCGGCATCGGCATCGGCGTCAGCGTCAGCGTCAGCGTCCGCATCTGCATCAGAGTCGGCATCCGCATCCGCATCCGCATCCGCATCGGCGTCCGCGTCAGCATCCGCATCGGCGTCCGCGTCAGCATCGGCGTCAGCGTCAGCATCCGCATCGGCGTCAGCATCCGCGTCGGCATCCGCATCCGCATCCGCATCGGCGTCCGCGTCAGCATCCGCATCAGCGTCAGCATCCGCATCGGCGTCCGCATCGGCATCGGCATCAGCGTCAGCATCGGCGTCCGCATCGGCGTCCGCATCGGCATCGGCATCGGCATCGGCATCCGCATCGGCGTCCGCATCGGCATCGGCGTCAGCATCCGCATCGGCATCGGCATCGGCATCCGCATCAGCATCCGCGTCAGCGTCCGCATCAGCATCCGCGTCAGCGTCCGCATCAGCATCCGCGTCGGCGTCCGCATCCGCATCCGCATCCGCGTCGGCATCCGCGTCGGCATCCGCATCCGCATCGGCATCGGCATCGGCGTCAGCATCGGCATCAGCGTCCGCATCGGCATCCGCATCCGCATCCGCATCCGCATCCGCATCCGCATCCGCATCCGCATCCGCATCCGCATCGGCGTCCGCATCCGCATCGGCGTCCGCATCCGCATCGGCGTCGGCATCGGCATCGGCATCGGCGTCCGCATCGGCGTCAGCATCCGCATCCGCATCCGCGTCAGCATCAGCATCCGCGTCGGCATCGGCATCCGCGTCCGCATCCGCATCGGCATCCGCGTCAGCATCCGCATCCGCATCCGCATCCGCATCCGCGTCAGCATCCGCATCGGCGTCCGCATCAGCATCAGCATCAGCATCAGCATCAGCATCAGCATCAGCATCAGCATCAGCATCAGCATCAGCATCAGCATCCGCGTCGGCATCGGCATCCGCGTCAGCATCCGCATCCGCATCCGCGTCAGCATCGGCATCGGCATCAGCGTCAGCATCCGCATCCGCATCGGCGTCCGCGTCAGCATCCGCATCGGCGTCCGCGTCAGCATCCGCATCGGCATCCGCATCCGCATCCGCATCGGCGTCCGCATCCGCATCCGCATCCGCATCAGCGTCAGCATCGGCATCCGCGTCCGCATCGGCATCGGCATCGGCGTCCGCGTCAGCATCGGCGTCAGCGTCAGCATCCGCATCGGCGTCAGCATCCGCATCAGCATCCGCATCAGCATCCGCATCAGCATCCGCATCAGCATCAGCATCAGCATCCGCGTCAGCATCGGCGTCCGCATCGGCATCGGCATCGGCATCGGCATCCGCGTCAGCATCCGCATCCGCATCCGCGTCAGCATCCGCATCCGCATCCGCATCCGCATCCGCATCCGCATCGGCGTCAGCATCCGCATCAGCATCCGCATCCGCATCGGCATCCGCATCCGCATCCGCATCAGCGTCCGCATCGGCATCGGCATCGGCATCCGCATCCGCATCCGCATCCGCGTCCGCGTCCGCATCCGCATCCGCATCGGCGTCAGCATCCGCATCAGCGTCCGCATCGGCATCCGCATCCGCATCCGCATCCGCATCCGCATCCGCATCCGCATCCGCATCCGCATCCGCATCCGCATCAGCATCCGCGTCGGCATCCGCATCGGCGTCCGCATCAGCGTCCGCATCCGCATCGGCGTCAGCGTCAGCGTCAGCATCCGCATCCGCATCAGCGTCCGCGTCAGCATCCGCATCCGCATCCGCATCCGCATCGGCGTCAGCATCCGCATCAGCGTCCGCATCGGCATCAGCGTCCGCATCGGCATCCGCATCCGCATCCGCATCAGCGTCCGCATCGGCATCCGCATCCGCATCCGCGTCCGCATCGGCGTCCGCATCGGCGTCAGCATCCGCATCGGCGTCCGCATCGGCGTCCGCATCGGCATCCGCATCCGCGTCGGCATCCGCATCCGCATCCGCATCGGCATCGGAATCAGCGTCCGCATCCGTATCGTCGTCAACTGCACCCGGCGGCGTCTGTTCATCCACTACAGCAGGAGCGCTGCCGCCATTACCACCACCGCTCGCGGCAGCAATCCCCGCACCCAGCGCGGCAAGCGCACCCAGGCCCAGGAGGCCGAAGCCCACCAGACCGACACCCGGCGCGGCGACGAGATTCGCGCCGAAACCGTTCAGTTGCGCCGCACCCAGAACCAGAGGCGAGTCCGCGCCATCCACAAGAAAAGCGGCCTCATGATCATCCTCGCCGTCCGCAGCGATATATTCGTGATACGCCCCGTCTTCACCCAGACCGACCAGCTCGCCTTCATTGCCGTAGAAGTCCTCAATGATCAGTTGCGGCTGGTCGAGCTCCGCTCCTTCCAGGCTGACCAGAAGATTCTTGCCGGAGCGTCGCACGGTAATGTTTTCGGGGCCGTGGCCGGACTTGCTCTCGGCCAGAATGAATTTGCCACCTTTGATGGCGCTTACACGAACGGGAGCGCCTTGCGCGGACCCGCGCAATTCAACAGTCTGCTTGATGGTGCTGCCGTCGACAACGGCCAGCTTCACTGAACTGGTACTCATAGTAGTGCCTCTTTAAGTGCGTATGCTGGTCCACCTGGCCAGCGTATAGAAAGAAAAGGGCGACATGGCTGTCGCAAGAATGCTGCTGTACCTCTATTCTTGATGGGTGAGCGATAAAACGAAATATGACTAGTTCGAATTTGGACGAGACAGAAACGAGACATTTCTCGGCATGGGAATCGCGAGCAGCGGTGCCTATGCACGATTGCGTAAGGGCTAAACAGGCAGTTGTCCGATGTTTCTCGTCTGTGCGCCAGACGCAAAAACGGCCGCCATCCAGAAAGGAAGGCAGCCCATCGCGAAGCCCTGTATCCGGTGCGGCTCTGATTCGCAACACCTAACCGCCGGAGCGCTCGGTCTCCAGCCAGTCAACTAGCGAACCCGCGGATGCGTGCTCCCGCAGTACCGCCGCGTAGCCATCGAACCGGTTCGTCACTTCGCTCACGCTGTTTCCGTAGTGATCGTTCTCCGCAAGGAGCACATCGAGCAGGGTTCGTTTGCCCAGGTGGTACCACTGTTCGAAGAAGGCCTTGCGCACCTGATCGGTTTCAGCGGAGAGGCGTTTGTACTGCTCCGCACGGCTGAGCATGGTGTGCGCATCCTGATCCGCGGTGCGAATGCCATACTCGAGGTCACGCCGCTGCTGGTCGAGGCGCTGCCACGAAGCCTGTGCCCGGTGCCCTGCCGCAGCCGTCGCCGCCTGCGTCGAACCGCCGCGGAATGCCGCCCAGTTGAGCGTCAACATGGTTTGCCATGGCGCACGTTGTCCCGCGCCCGTGCCTCCGATTCCGGCATTCGCATTGACAACCCAATTCACCGACGGCAGGCCCGACGCTTTCACCACTTTGGCATTCAGGTCGGCCGCATTTGCCTCGGACTGAATCTGATGCAAGCTCGGATGAGCATTCACCCGCTCTAGGAGTTGCGCCAGATTGCCCGGTTGGAGCGGCCAGTCGCGCGCGTGCGGAATCGGCGGTACGCTTTCGCCCAGCAGCTTTTGCAACGCCAGTTCCGCATCACGTGCCTTCGCTTGCGCTGAATCGCGCGCAGCTTCAGCCTGCAGCAGACGCGCCTTGGCCTGCGTGAGTTCGCTGCCGCGACCACCGTCGACAGCCACAATTTCGCTGAGCATCTTCACGAGCGTGGCCATACGCTCAACAAATTGCTGGCTCACGTCAACGATCGTGCGCTGCTTGCCCAGTTCAACGAGCGTGCTCGTCACCTCGAACGCATTCTGATTGCGGGCCGCTACATAACTACTGAACGCGGCATCCGAGAGTTGTTCACGACTTCCGATTGTGTTCTTTGTGCGCCCCCAGTCGTACACCGTTGTCGTGACGTTCGCCGTCACTACGTTCCCGTTGTTGGAGCCATTTCGATTACCGGGACCAAATTGCACACCCTGTGTCTGCGAACCGATGTCGACTTGCGGCCACCGCAAGCCTTTCGCTTCGTCGACGTCTGATTTCGCGGCTTCGTAGGCGGCATACGCCTGCCCGACTTCGGGACTGCGCTTCTCCGCTTCCTCGACGGCGCTCAGGAAGATACGGCGCAGCGTGGCGGAAGCCACCGGAGGTCCTCCCTCGCTACTGGACGGTTGCGTTTCGAGCCACTGTGAGAACGTCACCGGAGGAGCATGGCTTTCCGGGGTCGACGGCTGTTTAATCTCGACCGGAGTCGATCTGCTTGCAGTTGCTGCATCGCTCGCCAGCGCCAGATCAGACTTCGTTTGAGCACCCGCAATGGCACTCGCCGGCAAGGCGAGCACGACCAGCAGCGACGAAACCAGCCATGACAGGGGGCGGAGCCGCAAACCGGAGAGGCCGTCCCCGTTGGTGAGGGGCGCGGCAGCCCGTACGTCAGGAAAATCGTTTCGAGTCATGATCGTAACCGGTTAGATCGAAGTATGTGGTGCGACACCCGAACCGCAATCCAGACTCAGAAAACAATGAAGCAATGCTCGTCGTTTAAAGGATAGATTCAGCTAATTCGGGTGACCTTGGTGAACGAAACACGAGATTTCGTACTGGCTCCAATTGTCCGGATATCGGTGACCCCGCGAAATCAGACAGCCGCGACAACATAGTGAGACTGGTACGAATTTTTCGTTCGCAGTCTTTCACAAGCACTGATTTCCGCGCGCGATTGTCTGACCACATAGGGCCGTCCGTATCGACAGTGGCCAACCCGTTGCTCGCCTATTTTCATCGAACCGTTGGCGCGAGAGCGGCGTGTTGAACAGGCGTGCGGCGAGGTGCGGATAGGGCACGTTCATGGCTGCGCCGAACAGTGAAGTTGTCACACGATTTCCTGCCGCAGTCGAAATTCCTGGTAGCAGCATCATTTCTGACTGGTTCGATACAATGCAAAATGTTATTCCCGTACTATCTCATTTATGTTCTTGAGATTTGCACGGAGATAGCCATGAAGCCTTTCTCTCCGATTGAATTTTCGAACTCGCACAGCCATGCAAGCATCGCGAACCATGCCCACTTCCGTCTCGTTCCCGTGGGCATGCTGTCGGTGCTGCGAAATATGTTTGGTGCGCGTCGCTGAAGATGTGCAACATATCTTCCCGGTTCACGCATTTCCGCCTGTCGGGGCGAGAAACTGTGAAGGAGAAGGGTAATGCCCAAGTGCCGACTGCTGCTTCATTAGCCACTTTGTCTGTCACCTGCAGGGCCTGAGGGCACGTAGTCTCGCTACGGAATATCTTCACCACCGCAAATCGATCTTTGGTTTCGATCTGCTTGTGATTGTGATTTTGACAGAACCCACCACACTCCTTGTACGCGTGTTAGGCGAGAACGCCGGCAACTATCTGCCCGAATCTCGTCACTTTGTCGATGCGCAGCTATGCATATGAATCTCTGCGCGCCGATGACGGGATCAATGACCGGACGATTCTCTACTGAAAGTGGCGGATTACGTGGCCGCCTTTAGCCCATCGGCTTATACACAATTTCCAGCGTGACCGCCGACACGTAACTTCTGCAATGTCTTGGCAGCGATATGAACCTCTTTGAGTCCCAGCCAGATAGCTTTCGCGCCGGGTTCGCCATCGCCCTTGCGGCCGAGGAATCCGCCCAGGCGCGCGATCAAGCGCAGCACCTCGTTGAGCTTGGGCTTGGGCTTGGGCTTGGCCGGCTGCTTGACGTCGGTCAGCAAATACGCGCCACGAATTTCATCGACATCGAAGAACAGTTCGGCATCCAGATCGGGGCAACTGCGGCCCATGTGCATCAGATGGACGATTCGCCAGGCCACGACCAGAAACAGCGCCAGCGCGCGTTCGAGCCGTTCGATCGCGCCCAGTTGCAGCGCCTCGACTCGGCAACCGTTCTTCAGCACGTTGAACAAGATCTCGATTTCCCAGCGCGCCCGATACCAGTCGATCAGTTCAATCGCTTCCTGCAGCGTCGTGGCTTCGCGGTTGGTCAGCAAGCGCCATTCGATCGGCTTGACGCCGTCTGGTGCATCAAACTCACGCGCCACCAGACACGTGGCCGCTACGCCTTGACCAACACCTGCCGGCAGTTCGATGTGCCGCAACCATACGTGCTGGCGCACCTGGCGCGCCTTCACGCCGTGACGCGAGCCCATCGTGAAGGCAATCTCGCCGAGCGGTGCGCCTTCTGTCGTCGCCGTCCAAAGCTTGGCTCCCTCGGGCAGCGCGCGGTCGTGGGTCGAGCGAATCAGCCAATCCGCCGGCGTGCCCAACTCCTGCGCCCGCACCATCAGCGCGAGCATGTCTGCCTCGCGATCGGCGACGTACACCAGTCGCGTGTGCGGAAGGCTCGATGCCGTTTCCGCTACCCGCTCGTAACCCTCGATCCAGCGCAGGCTTTCCTTGAGCCCGCCGCGCTTGCCCTGCGCGTCCTTGGGCTCACGCGCCCACATCCACGCGTCGAGTACACCCAGCGGCACCCGCTCAGGCGTCACCGCATAGGTCGGATGCAAATACATTCCGCGCTGCATCTCGTAAGACAGTGGCCCAAGGCCCGCGGCCTGCCGGCCGTTGAAATCCAGTTCCGTGGTGTCCTGCAGGCACAACACGACCGACTGGGCGGCCATTCGTTGCTCGGTCTGCCGCCAGTGCGACTCCAGAATCGCACTCCACTGGACCTCGCGGTTGTCGAAGAAGCGGTACGCCGCCATCGTCTCGCCCCAGCCCCGACACGCCTGCGGCACGCCGGCCGTCGGCTTGGCCGCCAATCGTTCCATCAATGTCCTTGCTCGCTTGTTCAAGCGCGCGTCGCCAAGGTCGAGGTCAGCAAATTCGGTTTCCGTCCAGCACGGTGCTTCCAGGGCCAAGGCGTTCACGCAAAAAGCAAGAGTAAACGCGACGCGCCGAAAGTTTACAAGCCCCGGTTGATCTCATTGCTCGACGACGGTTTGTTCCGGCCTACGGTTGCGGAGGGCAGGCTTGTGTATAAGACGATGCCTTTAGCCGGCATTTCTATCGCGCGGACTTCGCGGGGTCATACGATCTGTAAATTCGTCGTCGGCGCGCTGCTTGTGCTAACCATCACCTGACATAGATGACGGTGTGCGAAGACAGCGCGATCAGGATCGATGCGCATGCTGCCGCCAGTGCGATCGCGCAATCCGCGAGGGTCTAAAGGTGTCGCGGCGATAACACTCATTGCCGCATCGGCTCTTGCCATAATCATGTTCATGTTGTCCTTCGGGCGGAGGCGGCGGCCGAAAGCGGACTACGCTCATAGCTCGCTACACATGGCCGACCACCAATGTGCAGACCTGTGACCACTGGCCCACCCTCGCGCAGTTCTGCAAGCTCGAACACGTGATAGTGTCGCCCGATGGCGGCGGCTTTTTCGGCGTCACCGACGAGACGCTCGCGAAGGTGGGTGTCGCGCGCAAGGTCGTGCTGTCGGTGCCGCACTTTCTGTTCATGCAGTCGGTGCTCGCGAGCACGGATCTCGTGGGGATGCTGCCCGCGCGTCTCGTGTGCGGCACGGAGGCGCTGCGGATGGTCGAGCCGCCCGTCGAGGTGCCGGGCTACGAGATGGCGATGCTATGGCACGAGCGGGTGCATCGCGATCCCGCGCATCAATGGTTGCGGGAGTTCATCGCGGCATCGGTGTAATCAGCCCTTTTCAGCGCCGATCGCATCCAGTTGATCGAGCACCTCGTCGCTGAGCTTCAACTGCGCCGACTGCAGGTTTTCACGCAGATGAGTCACCGAAGACGTGCCCGGAATCAGCAGAATGTTAGGTGCCCGATGCAATAGCCAGGCAAGAGCGACCTGCATCGGCGTCGCCTCGAGCTTGCGCGCAAGCTCCGACAGCTCGGACGATTGAATCGGCGTGAAGCCACCCAGCGGGAAAAACGGCACGTAGGCGATGCCCTGCTCCGCGAGCGTATCGATCAACGCATCGTCGTCGCGATGCACGAGGTTGTAGTGGTTCTGCACGCACACGACCTTCGTGATGCGCTGCGCCTCGGCAATCTGCGCGGCCGTCACGTTGCTCAGGCCGACATGACGCACGAGCCCGCGCTGCTGCATCTCGGCAAGCGCCGTGACCTGCTTTTCGATCGAGCCCTCGCTCGGCTCGTGCACGTTGCCCATCAAGCGCATGTTGACCACGTCGAGCGCGTCGAGCCCGAGGTTGCGCAGATTGTCATGCACCGCGCGCTCGAGGTCGGCGGGCTCCTGCGCCGGCAGCCAGGCGCCGGCGCCGTCGCGCACCGCGCCCACCTTCGTCACGATCGTCAGATCGCGTGGATACGGGTGGAGCGCCTCGCGGATCAACTGATTGGTCACGTGCGGCCCGTAAAAATCGCTGGTATCGATGTGGTCGACGCCCGACGCGACCGCCTCACGCAGCACCGCGAGCGCCGCGTCGCGGTCTTTCGGCGGCCCGAACACGCCGGGGCCGGCCAGCTGCATCGCGCCATAGCCCATGCGCCGCACCGGACGGCCGGCTAGTGCGAAAGTGTCGATGGAGCTGAAGTTCGGCATGACGATCTCCTTGTGAAGTGATGAGCGGCAGTATCGCCGGAATTGCGTTGTTGAATAAAGCGGTCTAACGTGTACGGGTTGTTCAAAATTCTGCACAATCAATCGTCATGGAACTGAATGATCTGGCCGCCTTCGTTTCCGTCGCCCGCGCCGGCGGCTTTCGCGACGCGGCGCGCGTGAGCGGCGTGTCGGCGTCGAGTCTGAGCGTCGCGGTGCGGCGCCTCGAAACGAAACTCGGGCTGCGGCTCCTGAACCGCACCACGCGCAGCGTCGCGCCGACCGAAGCCGGGCTGCGTCTGATCGAGAAGCTGACGCCGCTGTTCGGCGAAATGGAAGCGGCGCTCGACGTGCTGAACGGCTTTCGCGACAAGCCGACCGGCACATTGAAGCTCAACGTGCCGTCGAGCGTCGCGCGCATCGTGCTGCCCGACGTGCTTGCGCGCTTTCTGAAGCAGTACCCGGATATTCGCGTCGAAGTGGTGGTCGAGGATGGTTTCGTCGACGTGCTATCGATCGGTTGCGATGCGGGCATTCGCTACGATGAACGCCTCGAGCAGGACATGATCGCGGTGCCGATCGGCGCGCGCGTGCAGCGCTTCGCGACCGCCGCGTCCCCCGCGTACCTCGACGCGCACGGCCGTCCGCAACATCCCGGCGAATTGCTCGCGCATGCCTGCCTGCGCGGGCAATTCGCCAGCGGAGCGATGCCGATCTGGTACTTCGAGCGCGACGGCGAACTGCTGCAATTGAATCCGACAGGACCGCTGCTGGTGCGGCCCGGCGCCGCGATCGACCTCGCGGTCAGCGGCGCGGTCGCGGGCCTCGGCATCATTCACCTGTTCGAAGACATGCTGCGCCCGCATCTGGACAGCGGTGCGCTCGAAGCGATTCTCGAACCGTGGTGGCAGCGCTTTTCAGGGCCTTTTCTTTACTATCCGGGCCATCGTCATGTGCCCGCGCCGCTGCGCGCGTTCGTCGATTTCCTGAAGGCCGACTCAGCAGGCGCCCCGGACGATGACGTGGCACGGCGTTGACGTCATCACGACGGTGATCGCGGCGACGCGTGCCATATCAGGACCGTTGCGCGCAGAGCTGCGCGATCGTGGTCAGAAAGAGATCCGCGCCGATCGGCTTCAGCAGACATGCGCTGCAGTAATGCGCATCGCTGTCCGAAGGCGGCACCGCGGTATGGACCAGAATCGGTACGTTGACGGATAACGGCATCGATTTCAAACGGCGGCATAACTCCGCGCCGTCCATGACCGGCATCATCCAGTCCGTAACAATCAGGTCGGGAACGTGAGCGACGACACAAGCGAGTGCTTCGGCGCCGTTGCTCGCGCAACTCACCTCATACCCTTCGCTCTCCAGAATCAACCGCCATGCGGCTAGAATTTCCGGTTCGTCGTCGACGAGCAATATCGAATACATCATGTTTTGCGGACGAAATTTGCTTTCTTGTCTGATCAGAGTCTCGCAAGAGATGTTCCACGAACGGCAATTGCGCGGATAATGACGCGGGTTGCCGGCGCGCATCGGGTCGCCTGGCCGATCGGCAGCGAAACAGGTTTGCGGTGCCCGCGCAAATCGAGGCGTTCGAACCGTTCGCGCGTTGTATGTTGTAGAAACTCCATTCCGGTATCCATCATGACCGACAGACGCGTGAGCCCGCTGCGCAACTTCGCCAACTTCATCCGCGCGGAACGGGGTGGCCTGACGCGGCAATGGATGCATGCCGTCTCCGCCGACGCCGATCTCGTCGAAGCGGACAAGCTCACTTATCGGCAACTGGCCGACCATCTGCCGGATATTCTCGACGAGCTGTGCCGGGCGCTCGATGCAGAAGATCTCGAGCGCGTCGAAACGTCGATCGAACGCGACGCGAAGAAGCACGGCAAGGTCCGTTTGCAGCAGGGCTACCGGATCGAACAGCTGGTGCGCGAACTGGACCTCTTTCAGCAGGTGCTCTTCGAAGCGCTCGAAGAGTTCGTCGAACGCGACCGGACGTGCACGCGCCGTCACGAGAGCCGCGCGCGCCGCCTGATCGCCGAAGCATTCAGCGTGGTCAGGTATGAGTCGATCAAGGAAGTGGTCGCCGAACGCGATCGCAAGATCGACGAATACACGGGACGGCTCGAACGCGCGAATCACGAATTGACGCTCGAACAACGGCTGGTCGGCGATCTATATGCATCGCGGATGCAGATCACGCGCAGCGTCGTGCACGATCTGCGCAATTTCCTCAACGCGTTTTCGGTCGCGCTGCAACTGATCGAGCGAGCGCCGTCGAAAGCCGATACCGCATTGACGCTCGCGAACCGTCAGGCTGCCGACATGAAGCAACTGGTCGACCAGATGGTCGAGTACTCGGTCGTGCTCGGAGACTCCGCGCCGCTCGTGCTCGAAGACGTCGATTTGCGCGAACTCTTCGACGAACTCGTCGCGTCGACGCGACCGTCGATCGAGGCGAAAGGGCTTGCGTTGCGCAGCGCGTTCGACGCGGCGCTGCCGCTCGTCACGTCGAATCGGCTGAAGCTCAAGCAGATCGCGGTCAATCTGTTGACCAACGCGATCAAGTACACGAAGTCGGGGCAAGTCGAAATCCGGTTCGCGATGCATGGCGCCGAACACTGGGCGATTCGCGTCTCCGACACCGGCGTCGGCATTGCGCCCGCCGACGCGGAGCGCGTATTCGATGAGTTCGAGCGCGCGGCCTGCGACGAGATTCCGGGCTCGGGGCTCGGGCTCGCGATCGTCAGGGAGCTATGCCGCGTGCTCGATGGGCAGATCGAGTTTGCGTCGCGCGAGGGCGTGGGGACCACGTTCGAGATCCGGTTTCCGCTGCGCCGAACCTTGGCCGCAATGTGATGCGTGGACGAGCGCTTCAACCAAGTCCGAATGTATTCCTCAAGCTTGAATCGACGGGACCAGCGGGCATAAAGCGGCGTAACTTGCTCAGCAACGACGCCTGTCCGGCAGGCGTGCGACGCATCCGCCAGGCGCCAAGCGCCGCTTCGACAATAGTGTTCGCCACGCCCTCGGGCTCGGGGGCACCTTTGACACTGTTCACGACTGCGCTCGTTGCAAGGGCACGCTCGCGGTCATAGTCGGCGATTTTCGAACCCGCCTGAGGCGCATTGATGTCGAGATTGGTCCTGGTAAAAGTCGGTTCGACCAGCGTTGCGCGTATGCCGAACTGGCGCACCTCATGATCCAGGGTTTCGGTCAGCCCTTCCACAGCGTGCTTGGACGCCGAATAGAGTCCCATGTAGGGCGCCGGGAGAAACCCGAGCACCGAACTGACATTGACGATCCTTCCACCGCGTTGTGCCCGCATGTGGGGGAGTACAGCCTGTGTCGCGCGCAGAATGCTGAATATATTGGTATCGAACAGAGACGAGGCCTCGGCAGTCGACGTTTCCTCGACCGCGCCAATCATGCTCGTGCCTGCATTGTTGACGAGCACGTCGATTCGCCTCGCGCGATCGATGACGGACTGGATTCCAGCCTGGACCGAAGCATCGTTGCGAACATCCATCTCGACAAGCTCGACTCCCGAGATAGGCGTCGCTTTTGCGATGCTGCGCACGGTGCCAAATACGCGGCACCCCCGCCGGGCAAACTTCTCGGCGGCGGCGCGTCCGATACCCGATGAGACGCCGGTAACAACGACAACAGTGGAATTCGACATGAACAGCTCCCTTCAGATGAATTGATGGTGTTTTTTTAACTGTCCGCGTCGAGCGCGTCCTGCAGCGTTTGCTCGGAAGGCTGCACCTGCTCATGCCGATCTTTGCGCAAGCCGGCGATACGCTCGGGTCGAATCTTGAACCAGATCGAATACATCGCCGGCAGGAAGACCAGGGTCAGAATCGTCCCGGCGAACGTACCGCCGATCAGCGTGTACGCGAGGGTTCCCCAGAACACCGAATGGGTCAGCGGGATGAAAGCGAGGATCGCCGCCATGGCCGTCAGGATCACCGGTCTGGCACGCTGCACGGTGGCCTCGACGACCGCATGGAACGAATCCAGTCCCGCCTGGTCGTTCTGGTGGATCTGTCCGATCAGGATCAGCGTGTTGCGCATCAGGATGCCCGATAGCGCGATGAGACCGACCAGCGCATTGATGCCGAACGGCTGCCTGAACAGGATCAACGTCGGCACCACCCCGATCAGGCCCAGCGGGCTGGTCAGGAACACCATCACCATTGCGGAGATCGAACGCACCTGGAAGATGATGATGATGAGCGTAACCGCCAGCATGATCGGGAAGAGCGGCAACATGGCTTTCGTCGCTTTAGCCGATTCCTCGATGGAGCCCGCCTCTTCGATACGGTAGCCGGTCGGAAGCCTGGCGATGATGGGTTGGAGCTGCCTGGTGATCGCCGTCGATACGTCCGGCGGCTGAAGGTTGTCGGCGATGTCGCCCCGTACCGTGATCGTCGGCACCCGGTCCCGCCAGCGCATGATTGGTTCCTCCATGCGCACGTCGACCTTGCCCACCTGCGACAGCGGAATGCGTTGCCCGTTCGCGCCAGCCAGCGTGAAGTCGCCGAGCCGCGCCGGGTCGAGACGAACATCGCCGGCCGAACGCGCGATGACCTGCACGGTTCGAATATCCTCACGCACGGCGGTGACGGGCACGCCGGTTAGCAGGAATTGCAGTTGTTGCGCCACGGCGCTGGATGTCAGCCCCACCGCCTGCAGACGGTCCTGCTGCAACGTGAAGTGCAGCGTGGGCGAGCGCGTACCCCAGTCAGCGTTGACCGTGCGCATCATCGGACTGGCGTCCATCACCTGCTCAACTTCTCCCGCAATACCGCGCAGCTTGTCCGGGTCCGGGCCAGAGATACGGTAGGCGACCGGGAACGGCGAATACGGACCGAACACGAGTTGCGTGACCCGCACGCGCGCCTCGGAGGCGAGACCGTTGGCGACTGCCTGACGCAGTCGCTGCTTCAATGCGTCGCGCTCATCCTGGCTGTCCGTGCGCACCACGATCTTGGCAAACGACGGATCGGGCAGTTCCGGCCCCATCGCCAGGTAAAAGCGTGGCGCGCCTTGCCCGATGTATGCGGTGACGATCCTGGCTTCCTTCTGCTTCGCGAGCCACGCTTCGACCTTCGTCGTCGCGGCGCTGGTTTGCGAGATCGACGTGCCATAGGGCATCTGCACCTCGACCAGCACTTCGGGACGGTCGGAGATCGGGAAAAACTGTTTTTTGACCACGCCCATGCCGAGGATGGCCAGCACGAAGAGGCCCACGACCGAACCGGCGACCAGCCATTTGCGCGCGATGACACGCGTGAGCAGCTGACGGAAGCGGTTGTAGCGCGGCGTGTCGTAGATCGCGTCGTGACCGCCTTCGACCTTTTTGAAGTCGGGCAGCATCTTCACACCCAGGTAGGGCGTGAAGACCACGGCGACGACCCACGATGCGATCAGTGCGATGCCGACGATCCAGAACATGTTGCTGGTGTATTCGCCGGCCGTGGAGCGCGCGAAACCATTGGGCATGAAGCCGACGGCGGTCACCAGCGTGCCCGCCAGCATCGGCGCGGCCGTATGACTCCACGCATAGGCGGAGGCGGCGATGCGGCTGTAGCCTTCCTCCATCTTTACCACCATCATTTCGATCGCGATGATCGCGTCGTCCACGAGCAGGCCGAGCGCGAGGATCAGCGATCCGAGCGTGATGCGATCGAAGTTCTTGCCGGTCGCGGCCATCACGACGAACACCACCGCGAGTGTCAGCGGTACGGCCGCGGCAACGACGAGGCCCACCCGCCAGCCCATGCTGACGAAACTCACCAGCATGACCACCAGCAGCGCGACGAAAAACTTGAGCATGAACTCGTCGACCGCCGAATGAATGTTGACGGCCTGATCGGTGACTTTGGTGAGGCTCATGCCTAGCGGCAGCCCGGCGTTGATTGCGCCGACCTCGCTGTCCAGCGCCTTGCCGAGATCGAGCCCGTTCCAGCCGTCGCGCATGACGATGCCCAGCAGCAGTGCGGGTTCGCCGTTGTTGCGGATCATGAACGTCGCCGGATCTTCATAACCACGCGTAACGGTGGCAATGTCCGACAGCTTCAGCGTGCGGCCCTGCGCTACGACCGGCGTGTCGCGGATCTTCTGCAGGTTGTCAAAGGCACCGTCCAGGCGAATGAACACCTCCGGACCTTTGGTCTCCACGGAGCCGGCCGGCGTCAGTGCGTTCTGACCGTTGAGCGCGGCGAACACGTCCTGGGGGCTCACGCCCAGCGTTGCCAGCCGGTCATGTGAGAGCTCGACATAGATCCGCTCTGCCTGCTCACCGATGATGTTGACCTTCTTCACGCCCGGCACGTGCAGCAGCCGTTGGCGCAGCGTCTCGGCATCGCGAACGAGCAGGCGCTGCGGTTCACCCTTCGCCTTCAACGCAAACAGCGCGAAGGTAACATCCGCGTATTCGTCGTTGACCATCGGCCCGATCACGCCAGCCGGAAGGTTATTTGCCTCGTCGCTGATTTTTTTCCGGGCCTGGTAGAACTGCTCCTGCACTTCCGACGGCGGCGTGCTGTCGAGCAAGGTCAAGGTCGTGAATGCCAGCCCAGGCCGTGTGTAGGTCTCGGTCCGGTCGTACCAGCGCAGCTCCTGCATGCGCTTTTCGATCTTCTCGGCGACCTGATCGTGCATTTCCTGCGCCGTGGCTCCCGGCCAGGCGGTGATGATGGTCATCACCTTGACCGTGAACGCGGGGTCTTCCGCCCGGCCCAGCTTGAAGAACGAAACGAGCCCGGCCAGTGAAATCAGGCAGATCAGGAACAGGGTGATGGAGCGCTCGCGCACGGCGAGCGCCGACAGGTTGAAACGGCCTTCGCTCACGGACGGGCTCCCTCGGCCGTCATGGCGACGGCTTGACTTGTCACCCGGACCTGCTCGCCTTCGCGCAGCAGCTGCGCGCCGAGCGCGACGATCCGGTCGCCTTGCTTGATCTCACCGGCGACGCGAGCACTATCGTCGTCCAGATGTTCGACAGTAACCGGCCGCCAGGCAACCTTTGCCGGCTCGCCGTTGATGACCCACACCCCCGGTCCCTTGCCCGCGTCGAACAGCGCGCCGATCGGCACCTGCAAACCGCCTTGCACCGCGGAACGCGCGTCCGGAATCTGGACCGTGACGGTGGCGCCCAGTGGGGCGTCGGCCAGCTCTCCCTGCAGCACATACCGCGCTTCAAAGGTCCGGGTACGAGGATCCGCCGTATCCGAAAGCTGGCGCAGCGTCGCCGGCACGCTAACACCGCCGTTGCCGAACAGCGTGGCCTGGGCGACCGAGCCGATTGCGGGGCGTAGGGTTTCGGGTAGCTGGATGACAGCCTCGCGGCGCCCGGCGTGCGCCAAGCGCACCACGGGCTGCCCGGCGCTGACGACCTGGCCCGGTTCGGCCAGCGTTTCCATCACGACGCCATCGCCGTCCGCCAACAGTTCGGCATAACCCATCGCGTTGCGCGCAACGTCGGCGTCAGCCTCGGCCGCACTGAGCTGCGCTTTGGCGGCGTCGGCCGCCGCCTTGATCTGGTCGTAGGCCGATGCCGATATCGCGCCGGTGCCGCGCAGGTCGCGGTAGCGCTCTTCGTCCTGCGCGGTCTGCTGCGCCCGTGCTCGCGCGGCGGTGACCGCGTCCTGCCGGGCCTGCGCGGCAAGCCTCAGATCGATGGGGTCGAGGCGCATCAGCAGCTGGCCGCGTTTGACGGTTTGCCCGGCATCCACCAGCCGCTCGAGCACCTTGCCGGAGACGCGAAATCCCAGGTCGCTCTGCACACGCGCGGCAACGGTTCCGGTAAACGAACGGGAGGCGGGGATCGCCGCCCGAGCGATGGCGGTGCGCACCAGGGGCGCTTCGGTGCGCGGATCGGACGGTGCTTTTGCGCCGCAGGCGGCTAGCGCAAGTGCCAGTGCACAGACGACTGTAGAGGTAGCAAGGCGACGCCGGAGCATGAAAGACCCATTGACGGAGTGATCGGGGCTTTCATTATGGTTCTAGTGACCAACTTAGTCAATGGTCACAACCGAGATTTCCATCAAGGCGACAGACTGCGGAGCACGAGACCGGACAGTTGGGCAGGCGCGACCTTGGTGTAATCGAAGCTGTACTGCAGGAGCATTGGGTTGAGGTAGGGGCGCAACACCAGATAAATCGCCATCGCAGTCTCATCGAGGGGGGTTTTGCGCTCGAAGTCCCCGCTTTGCCGACCCTCCTGGAGGACGTCCCGAAGCAGCTTCTGGACGCGCTCTTCATACGCAAGCACCGCCTGCCAGTTCTCCGTGGCCGCCGATGCGGCAATCTCGTAGAGCTTGCGGTCCTGGAAAAACAGACGGAGGCTCGCTTCCGTGAAGACGTTGAACATCCGCCGCAGCTTCTCCGGTGGCAGATCGGTCTGTGCGACGGCCGACCTGACCTCGGTTTCGATCTCGTGCAGGCAGTTCGCGCAAATCATCTCCCCAATGGCCTGCTTGGACTCGAAGAACTTGTAGATGTAGGCCTTGGAAAACCCGATCGCCTTGGCGAGGTCTGAGACCGTCGTTTTCTCGTAGCCATACCGGCTGAAGTGCTCGGTGGCGGCGACAACGATCTGATCCCGTACCTCGTGGTCAGCGGGGCCGCGCGCCGGGATGGGGGAACTGGTGGCTTTTTTCATGGGTATAGCATACAGGAATGGACAACCAGTGACTATTTGGTATTATAGTCACCACCGGAATCTTGCGAAGACGCTCATGCTACCCAAACCCATCCTTGCCGCGGTTATTGCCGCCAGTCTCTCGGCTGGCTGCGCTGTAGGCCCCGATTATGTCCGGCCCGATGTAGCCATGCCCGAGCAGTTCCAGGGCCAGGCCGCGGTGGATCACCGGCACGCGGCGGCCAGTGCCGACCTTGTCACGTGGTGGACGGGTTTCGATGATCCGCAACTGACACGATTCGTCACGCTCGCACTGGATCAGAACCTGGACCTCGCGCAGGCCGCCGCTCGCGTCTCGCAGGCGCGCGCGGGACTTGGCGCGGCGAATGCCGCGCTGCTGCCGTCCGGCACTGTCAGCGGCCAGGCGGCGCGAGTCTACCAGTCGGTCGAAACCCCCTTGGGGCGAGTTCTGAATTCGACGCCCGGTTTCGATCGCTACGGCAATGATTACGAGGCTAATTTCAACGCGAGCTGGGAACTGGATGTGTTTGGTGGCCTGCGTCGCGGGCGGGAAGCCGCACTTGCCGAATACCAGGCTTCGGAAGCCGGTGCGGTGGCCACGCGCCTGGCAGTGGCGGCGCAGACTGGCGATATTTACATCACGATTCGTGGATTGCAGGCCCGTCTGAAGGTTGCCCGGCGGCAGGTGCAGACGCAGCAGGATCTGCTTTCGACCATCAACCTCCTGTATAGCAAAGGATTGGCGGCCGACCTTCAGGTGAGCCAGGCCGAAGGTGCGCTGTCCCAGGTTCAGGCATCCGTCCCGGTCCTCGAGGCGGGCCTGGATGCAGCGATGAACGCGCTGGATGTAATGCTGGGTTCACAGCCCGGCACGCATCGAGCCGAACTGGTCGAAGCTGGTGACATCCCGGTCGCCCCGCGGATCGCGGACACAGGATCGCCGGGAGAGTTGCTCAGGCGCAGGCCCGACCTGATCGTGGCCGAGCGTCGCCTCGCCGCATCGAACGCCCGCATCGGCGTGGCCATCGCCGAGTATTACCCCAAGGTGTCGCTCAGTGGACTGCTCGGCAGCGCCACCTCGGTGGCCAGCGGCAACCTGTTCAGTAGCGGCGCCAATCAGGCCGCTGGCGTGCTGGGGCTGCGCTGGCGTCTGTTTGATTTCGGCCGCATCAATGCGCAGATCGGGCAGGCTAAGGGTCAGGAGGCCGAGATGTTGGCAGCGTATCGGCTTGCCGCGTTGCACGCGACCGAAGATGTCGAGAACTCGTTCTCTGCACTCGTCAAGCGCGAGGAACAGGCCGCGGTGCTCACCCAGGGAGTGGATTCCCTTGGCCGTGCGCGAGCCGCCTCGTTTGCGGCCTATCAAAAAGGTGTCGTCAGCCTGATCGAAGTCTTGCAGGCCGACGACAACCTGCTACGCGCCTCCGATGAGCGGGTGCAGGCGCAAACGGAATCCGCACGCGCAGCCGTTGCTGCCTTCAAGGCGCTCGGTGGCGGATGGCAACCTCGCGAATCCGAAGCGGTCGCCATCAAATAGCAACCCTACGCACCCAACGATTTGCCAGGAGCGTGGATTTTGGCCATCGTTCTTTGCCATATGAGCGCTTTGCCGCATGCCACACAAACGAATGACGCGAGCAGAAAGTCGCGAGCGAACCCGGCGGCGCTTGCTCGACGCAGCAGCGTCGAGCAAGCGCCGAAAGAGGGTTTGCTGCGACTAGCGTGGAGGATATCGCAGCCCAGGCCGGCTATACCCGCGGCGCGTTTTACTCGAACTTCAGCAGCAAGAGCGATCTATTCGTCGAACTGCTCCGTCTCGATCACCAGAACATGCAAGAAAACTTGCAGAAGCTGCGAGACGCCGCACCGTCCAGCGAAAACCTGCAAGTGCAGCTCACCTTGTTGTACGCGCAGTGCTATCGCGACGACAACAACTACATCATCTGGGCTGAGGCACGTTTGCATGCCATGCGTGACGCGAAATTCCGACAACATGTGAATGCCTTATGCCTGAAAAAGCGCGACATGATCGCGTACTTCATTGAGCACTTATGCAAGCGCCTCAACATACAGTTGCCGGGCCCTTTCGCCGACCACGCGCTCGCCCTTATCGCATTGATCGACGGCATCCTCTCCTTCAACATGATGATGCCCAATGATCTGTCGAACGCTTCGGCCGAAGCGATTTTGAGCAACGTTTTGACAAAGATGTTCTGCAATGCACCAGTCCTGACTGAAACATAGTTTGATCTTGCGCCTCCTCCACCAAATACCCGGTCAAGCGATTCAATCCATTAGTCGGTATCAGCCAAGTCTCCTGGTTGTCGCGCGCGCGGAGGCGGCCAGAGAGTCAACGGAGAATGGCTGATAGAGTGTCCGTTCGGATTTCTTACCGGCCGTTGACCTGCGGAAGCGTCAAATGACCGGAGAGGGGACTGGTCGACACTGCCGCCGCTGCACGATGTTGAAATTAGCTGGATGGGGCCTAACGGCTTCGTGCTCACCGGCATCGAGTTCATCGGCGACGTCGCCTATGCCCAGTCGTGGTGGTGCCGCTTGCCTGCATGACCTGCCTTTAAATGGCCGCGTCGAAACGGGTCGTTCAACCCGTTTTTATTGGATAGAGGTCGACACAAATTCATTGCGTCACTCCTCGCAATCCTTTCTACTGACTTCTTCGAAGTAATCTATTGATCGCAACACATTTTGGAATTTTTGATGTTTCCATATCTCCAGGACAAGCCAGCCACTTATAGAATTCCATTTCCTGCGACGCGATCTTCAACCGGCATTCCGCAACCTGAAAACCAGTATCAGGAGCATAGCGATCACTCCATTCGTTAAACGAATAAGCAATTAAAATACAGTCCGATGATATTTTTTCACTCCATACTTCAAAATTCTTATCTAAAGCAATTTGTTTATCTCCCGTCGTGATCTTCCTGATGCCTTGATACAGCTTCTCTGCGTCAGCGAGAATTTTTTCTGTGTCGGCGTTAGTGCAGGCAAGAAAATCGTTTCGCGTTTGTGCCTTTTCTTCACATGACGTATCCGCAAACACGGAAATAGATGCCGATACAATTAATACGGCCACGATGGCTTTAATGGCTGTGGTCATAATTTCCGTCTTTAAAAAGACTACCTTCTGAGCGACGTCGCTTGATCAGTCCACGCGGACGCACACCACCGGCCATCGTGTACTCTAAAAATTTAGCCGGCACGCGGTCATAATGACCCGAGTTAACAAGATTCAGCAAGCCAGCATTACCACTTGGAAGATTATATACAAAGCAAACGAGTGCGTCGTACTCGAACTGATATACTGGCACGTGAATTTTTTTATTTACAATGCGCTCCGGATATTCAAGATCAAGCAGCAATAATTCTCGCGCCTGGGCAATTGTTATGCCATTACGAAACGGCGCTTCAGACGCCGCACCGGATATTGGCCCCATATGAACCAGATGCCCATATCCAACAGTTGCATTACCTCCTTTACCAGCCCCGTCATTGTCATATATATGCGGCATGAAAGCTTCCCAGCCCGCAATGAAAGTTATCCCTTGTTGCGATATCTTCCAGGGTTTGCCTAGTCGTCTGGATTGGACCACCAGATTCGAATTCGGATTTGTATTCGTTACCGCTGTTCCAAGTGCGTCAGGCATTACGCCTCCTCTCTGTGACCAAGATAAATATGTATGGATTGAGCGCCGTTTGTTTTGTAGCGTTTAGTGCGCCCCAGACTATCCGTTACGCCGTGGACGAGCGAACCGGACGGCAGACGAACCGTGTAATACGTGTCGGGCATAACGCGGCCGTCACCATCTTTGAGTGTGTATTGTTCGTCGTGAGTGCGATCCTTCGACGTTAGCGCTGGCGCTGCCTTCCGCCCGCGACAGTCGCACGCCCATGCGTAACCCAGGGCTTCGGCCATGTCGTAACCGTTTGAATACGATTTCAGCCTATCGAACGGAAACCATTCGCCGGTTTCGGCGTTCAGCGCCATGGCGGACGGCATTGGCGGGAAGTTTGAGTAGATTGAATAGGTGATACGGCAAAGCTGGCACTCTTCCTTGCCGCCGGTTTCATCCTGTTTCTGCTGTCCCATTTGACCTTTGCTGATTTTCCAGAACACACGCAGAGAATTAACCATCTAACACACGACACGGTCAACAACTTTAATTTGAGATAAAACCATTTTGACAAATATTTTCGATTATGATGATTCCGGGCATCTCATTCAGTGCATTTTTCCTATATTACGGCCCAACAAAAATGGCGGCATTGTGCCCTAATGCCGTTCAGTTAAGCGACTGAACGGCATTTTTGTTTCCTGCGCAAAGTAGTTGTAAACGGGGCGTGGCGATGTTAACTTGCATCGCCATGCTGGTTGAGGATCTGCGCCTTCTTGTCAAATCACAGCCGCCCTTCGAATGGGGACGGCTGGGCCAGCATCTGCCGTACGAATGGATCGAGTCTGCAGTGCAGGCCAGTAGCAGTGCCAGCGTGCGTCGGCGTCGACTTCCCGCGCAACAGGTCAGATGGCTGGTGATCGCGCTCGCGCTGTACCGACACCAGTCAATCAGCGAGGTCGTCGATGAACTGGACCTTGCGTTACCTGTGGCCGATGCGTCGTTTGTCAGCAGGAGTGCCATCACCCAGGCGCGGTAGCGCGTCGGCGAGGCGCCACTGGCGCGGCTGTTTCACGAATCAGCCAGAAACTGGGTCGCGCAGGATCAGCACGGATACCTCTTCAAGGGATTCTCGCTGTTCACGATGGATGGCACCACGCTGCGCCCCGCCGACAGTGCCGCCAACCGCAGACATTTCGGCGCCTCTGCCGCTGCTCATGGCCGCAGTGGTAGCTACCCTCAACTGCGCGCGGTTACGCTCACCGCGCTTGCCACGCATCTGGTGCCGGGCTATCGCCGCCTGCGTCTCGACACGCTGCCGACGATGCAAGCGGCGCTCGGCCTCTACGCATCGCTGGGATTCGAGCCCATCGACGCCTACGTGTTCAATCCGATCCCCGCCGCGATTTTTCTGGAAGGCGATCCGACGCGGCCGCGTTCAATGTAATGGCGGTGCAGGCCTGACGCGGCCTGCAGGTATGCACTCGCTCATTGCCCCGTTCTGCTGGCTCAAGCCACGCACGACCACCTCGGACGATTTGCCGTCACGCCGCGCGAGTTCGGCCAGATCGAGCAACGCGGCGTAGCGCGCGGAACAGTCGCTCGCCGCGCCGGCGTCGGGGTTCGCGCGAAGGTCGTCGTTGGCGTCGTTGGCGTCGATGACTGCGTTGATCGCCAGCAACGTCGCCACGACGATCGTCGCGCGCGCGACCGTTTTGCGGAGCGCGCCCCGCGCAGCCCTTTGCGCTCGCGAGTGACGCTCCGCCTCAGCAGATGGTGGACACGAGCCCGCCATTTCGCACCTCGCGTCGCACCGCGCGGCGCGACGTGAGCGCCACGATTCTACGCAGGTTCTGATTCTCATCGCCGCGCTCATCGTCACGCCCAATGCGCCGGCACCCACACGCGCCCGACCCAATGGCCCGGCACCCAGACCGCAGCCCGCGGCGCGACATACACGGGACGCGCCGCGACGTAGACGGCCGGCGGCGGGGGCGGCGCCACGACCACCACCGGCGGCGGAACATAGGCCGGCGGAGGCGTCACCACGACGGGCTTCGGCGGCACGTACACGACCGGCGGAGGCACGACGACCGGCGGGGGCGGCGCCACGACCACCACCGGCTTCGGCGCAACGACCACGGTCGCACCGGTCGCCGTCGTGGTCCCGCCCGCGACCACCACCCCGCCTGTTACCACCGTACCGCTCGAGGTCACCGTGTGGCCTTGCGTGCCGGTCACGCTCGTCGAAGTCGTCACGACGCCGGGCGCGACCCGCGTCGCGGTGCCTGAGTGATAGACGTTGTTGTTGTCCGGACCCGTCACCGTGCCCGAGCGCGCGCAGGTCGAACCCGCGCAATTCGTCGACGCAGAATGATTGGCCGTATTGCCGTTCGACCCGGTGATCGAGCCCGACGACGAATACTGGCCCGGCGCGGTGCGCGTCACGTCGCCGGACGTCGTCGCCGTTTTGCCGTCGGGACCGGTCAGCGTGCCGCTATGCGAGCAGGAGCCGCCCGCGCAGCTGGTGTCGCCCGAGTGCTGCACCGAGTTGCCGTAGCGGCCCGTCGCGGTACCCGAGTTCGAGAACTGGCCGGGCGACGTGCGCGTGACTGTGCCAGTGTTGCTTGCGAAGCCGCCATAGGGGCCGGCCACGCTGCCCGCATGCGAGCAGCTACCGCCACCGCACGAGCCGTAGTGCGAACCGTTATAGACGCCGCGCGACGTGTACGCGGTGCCGTGACCCGACCACGCGAACGCCGATGCGCTGCCGAGCGCGAGCACGGCGGCGGCCGCGCCGAGCACCACCTTGCGCAGCGCGCCTCGCGCCATGCTGGCGCAGACCCTGTCGGAACCTGCGAATGAACGATTTTTCACGGTATGTCCTTGCTGGATTCGGGCCACTTGCGTCACTGCCGCGTGGCGACGAACGGACTATAGAAGGACACTCCGCGGAAATCATCACAGAACATATGTCGCGCTGTTTCACCGCGACGCGGGCCGGCCAGGCAAGGTTTTGCGGGCATTCGGCGGGAGCCGCGACATATTTCGACATAGTTTGCGAAACAGATGCGGCCGCCGGAATCGACTGCGGCCCCGCCGCTCACTGCCCGACCGGCGTCACCTGCACGGCGGCGGCGGACACGAACGCCGCATGCACGGTCTCGCCGACCTTCACGTCGCTCAAATCGACGTCGGGCGCGGCTTCGAAGGTCTGGGTCTGATACGCGCCGCGCAGCGTCACGAGGCGCTGCTTGCGATCGATCTTCAGCACGGTCGCGAGCACCTCGGTCTGCCGCGCCGACTCGTACCCGCCCGACGCCGGCGCATAGCTCCGCCGGTCGACCCGCTCGCGAATCCCCTTGCCCGCGCTGCTTGCCTTGTCGACCTTGGTAAGCAACGCATTCTTGTACAGCACGTCGACGCGATCGCCGATCTTCATCTGATCGAAACCGGCAACCTGCTGGCTGACGAGCACGATCGCGACGTCGCCATGCGGGCCCTTCAATGTCAGCGAGCGGTTGCCCGCATCGATGGCGACGATCTCCGCCGTCATATGCACCGGCTGCGCCGCGCTGAGCATCGCTTGCGCGGTGCTCGCCATGTCGTCCTGCGCTCGCGCCGGCGGGGCCGCGGCCACCACCGCGATGACCAATGCTGCAGCTATCGTCGCTGTTTTCATCCGCTTTCTCCTCGTGCGAGGTATCAATACAGCTTGACGGTCGGTCATGCGCGTCGAGCGCAATCGCTTCGTGCTACGCAGCATTCGTGCCCGGCGTCATGAACCCCGCGCCTACAGGACAACCACGGCCAACAGTATGCGCGAACGATTTGCCGACGTATGCATCGGCATGGCCGCCGACAGCCATCAGAAACGCCATCTCGGTACCGTGCTATCCTATATACCCATAGGGGGTATATGTATGGCACATCTGAGCATACACAAAGACGGCTTATTGAAACGCGTTCGTCGCATCGCGGGCCAGGTTCAGGCTATCGAGCGTTCACTGGAGTCGGACGCCGATTGCGAAAAAGTCCTGCACCTGGTGGCCGCGACCCGCGGCGCAATGAACGGCCTGCTCGACGAGATCGTCGAGGCGCACGCGCGCGAACATGTCGCGCATCCGGACCTGACAGCCAGCCAGCGCAAGAAGGGAGTTGATGCATTGATCGGCGCAATCCGCCGCTATTCGAAGTAAGTTTGTATGACTGACCATCTGATCCGCAAACACGAGCACTCGTTTCTCGGCAGCTCGCACGACGACAACGCGCGCCGCACCCGCTTCGTCGTCGCGCTCACCGTTGTCATGATGATCGGCGAAATCGCGGCCGGTTACGTGACCGGCTCGATGGCGCTGCTCGCCGACGGCTTCCACATGGCGACGCATGCCGGCGCGCTCGGGATTGCCGCGCTCGCGTATGCGTTCGCGAGACGCAACTCGGCAAACCGCGCGTTCAGTTTCGGAACGGGAAAAGTGGGCGAGCTTGCCGGCTTCGCTTCGGCGCTGATTCTCGCGCTGGTGTCGCTTGGCATCGGCATCGAATCGGCGATCCGGCTCGTTCATCCCACCGGTGTCGCGTTCGGGCAGGCCGCGGTGATTGCGGCGATCGGGCTGGTCGTGAACATCGTCAGCGCGCTGCTGTTGTCGGGCGGCCATGCGCACCATGGGCATCACGATCACGACCATCATCACGACCATGCGCATGGGTCCGACAACAACCTGCGCTCGGCCTATGTGCACGTGCTCGCCGATGCGCTGACTTCGGTGCTGGCGATCGTGGCCATGCTGGCCGGCCGCTATCTCGGGTGGGTCTGGATGGACCCGCTGATGGGCATCGTCGGATCGATCGTCATCGCGCGCTGGGCATGGACGCTGATGCGCGACACGGCCGGCGTGCTGCTCGACAAAACCGACGAGCACGTGGCTGGCGAAATCCGCGAAATCCTGGATTCGCACGGCGATGCAGAGATCGCCGACCTGCACGTCTGGCAGATCGGCCCGGAGGCGCGAGCGGCGATCGTCAGCGTACGCACGCATGGCGGCGTTACGGCCGAGACGATCCGCGCGCGGCTCGCGCCGGTGCATGAGGTCATGCATCTGACCGTCGAAGCGGCGTCATAACGCCTGCGCCCGGCGCAACAAGGCGCGATAAAAACAAAGGGCCAGCGTGTCTCGACGCCGGCCCTCCCGCTTTTTACTATTCAGCTTGCGCGGAGACCCGCCTAGCGCGGGGACCGAAGCTGGCGCTAAACCAGCTCACGCATCACACGCGCTCGATCGCGATCGCGATGCCTTGGCCGACGCCGATACACATCGTGCACAGCGCGAAGCGGCCCTGGGTGCGTTGCAGCTGATACGTCGCGGTCGTCACCAGACGCGCGCCGCTCATGCCGAGCGGGTGGCCGAGCGCAATCGCGCCGCCGTTCGGGTTCACGCGGGGATCGTCGTCGGCGACGCCGAGGGCGCGCAGCACCGCGATACCTTGCGAGGCGAACGCTTCGTTCAGTTCGATCACGTCGAACTGGTCGATCGTCATGCCCAGACGCGCGAGCAGCTTCTGCGTGGCGGGTGCCGGGCCGATGCCCATCACGCGCGGCTCGACGCCGGCGGTGGCCACGCCGAGCACGCGGGCGCGCGGCGTGAGGCCGAAGCGCTTCGCGGTCTCTTCATTGGCAAGCAGCAACGCCGCCGCGCCGTCGTTCACGCCCGATGCGTTACCGGCCGTAACCGTGCCGTCCGGACGCACGACGCCCTTCAGCTTCGCGAGCGTTTCGAGGCTCGTTTCGCGCGGATGCTCGTCCTGCATGACCGTGATCGGATCGCCCTTCTTCTGCGCGATCGTCACGCCGACGATCTCCTGCGCGAGCGTGCCGTCGCGTTGCGCGCGCGCCGCCTTCTGCTGGCTGCGCAGCGCGAATGCGTCCTGGTCGGCGCGGCTGATGTTGTAGTCGGTCGCGACGTTTTCACCGGTTTCCGGCATCGAGTCGACGCCATACAGCTTCTTCATCAGCGGATTCACGAAACGCCAGCCGATCGTCGTGTCGTAGACCTCGTTCTGACGCGAGAACGCGCTGGTCGCCTTGGGCATCACGAACGGCGCGCGGCTCATGCTTTCGACGCCACCGGCAATCATCAGCGCGGCCTCGCCCGACTTGATCGCGCGCGCGGCGATGCCGACCGCATCCATGCCCGAGCCGCACAGACGGTTGACCGTCGAGCCCGGCACGTCCTTCGGCAGACCCGCGAGCAGCAGCGACATGCGCGCGACGTTGCGGTTGTCGTCACCGGCCTGGTTGGCGCAGCCGTAGATGAGGTCGTCGATCGCGGTCCAGTCGACGTTCTTGTTGCGCTCCATCAGCGCCTTGAGGGGCACCGCGCCCAGGTCGTCGGCGCGCACCGACGACAGCGAACCCGCATAGCGGCCAATGGGGGTGCGAATCGCGTCGCACAGGAATGCTTCGGTCATGGGATGTCTCCAGTTGAGATGCTGCGTGCGCTGCGCCTCGGCCGGCCTTGCACCGATGACGCCCGGTTCGATGCGCCGAGGCATCGGCCCGAGGGCCAACGGCCGCGGGCGGGAGGCTGCAAAACGGCGGCGGCGCGGCGCGCCGTCACGTCGGACCAGCTTAGCGCAGGATCGTGAACGATGGGCTTGGGATTGACGACCGATACGGCTGCCGCCCCTTCTTCGCCCCGCCTCATGTTCTATATACGAACACAAGGTCATATATCGAACAAAACAGCCTCGATAATAGGCGGGGGCGCGAAAGCATGTCAAGCACGGCCGCAGCCGTGCCAAGCGACACCAGGGAATACGCGGAGGGGGTGATCTTCAGCGAACTTCGATTCCTTCATCGGCGATGTAGCCGCGAATCACGTCCGCGAAACTGCGCTCGGCCGCGAGCCCGAGCCGTTCGGCGCGCGACGTATCCCACGCGCCGGGCCAACTGCCGACGATCTTCTCGATGCGCTCGTCGGGCTGCCGCACAATGCGGTTCGCGACCGCCTCGCCCGCGACCTCGCGCAGTGCCGCGATCATCTCGTCGACGCTGACCGACAAGCCCGGCAGGTTCAGCACGCGTTGCTTGCCAAGCGCGGCGCCATCGAGTTCGAGGCCGGCGATAAGACTCTCGATCGCCTTGCGCGGCGACAGCAACCACAGCCGCGTCGAACCGGCGACTGGACACACGGCCTCCTCGCCATTGAGCGGCTCGCGGACGATGCCGCTCGCGAACGACGACGCCGCCGCATTCGGCCGCCCCGGCCGCACGCTGATGGTCGGCAGCCGCAGCACGCGGCCGTCGACGAAGCCGCGCCGCGAATAATCGTTGAGCAGCAGCTCCGCGATCGCCTTCTGCGCGCCGTACGACGACTGCGGATTGAGCGCGGTGTCGTCCTGCACGACTGCAGGCAGATCGCCACCGTAGACCGCGACCGAACTGGTGAACACGACGCGCGGTTGGTGCCCGCGCTGCCGGCAGATTTCGAGCAGCAGCCGCGACGCATCGAGATTGATACGCATGCCGAGATCGAAGTCCGCCTCGGCCTGGCCGCTGACGATCGCAGCGAGATGAAAGATCACCGAGGTTTGATCGTCGATCGCGCGTTCGAGCACACTGCGCTCCGCGATATCGCCGACTTCGGTGCGCACGCGCGCATCGCCGTAATCGTGTGCGCGCACGACGTCGAGCAACACGAGCCCGGCAATCGCTTGCGATGCGCCGTGCGCATCTTTCAGTGCGCCGCGCGCGAGCAGCTCGCGCGCGAGACGCTGGCCGAGAAAACCGGCACCGCCGGTGATCAGTACTTTCATGGTTACGTGTGCGTCAGTGGTTGTCGGAAAGAGTCAACGCCCCGCATCGAGATAAGGCTTCAGCCAGCCAAGCCCCGCCGAGGTCCCCGCGCGCGGCCGGTATTCGCAGCCGATGTAGCCGTCGTAGCCGAGCGCATCGATCAGATCGAACAGGTACGGGTAGTTCAGCTCGCCGATGTCGGGCTCGTGCCGCTCGGGCACACCCGCAACCTGGATGTGACCGATGCCGGCCATATCGCGTTTGAGCTTCGTCGCGAGATCGCCCTCGACGATCTGGCAGTGATAGCAATCGAACTGCACCTTCAGGTTCGGCGCGCCGACTTCGGCGCAGATCGCTTGCGCGTCGTCCTGTCGATTGAGGAAATAGCCGGGCATGTCGCGCGTATTGATCGGCTCGATGACGACCGTGATCTGTTCGGCTTGCGCGGCCCGCGCGGCATAGGCGAGGTTGTTCAGGTACACGTCGCGTTGTATTTTGCGCTGGGTTTCGCCCGCTTGATCGCCGGCGATCAACCCCGCCATCACATGCAGCTTGCGATTGCCGAGCACGCGCGCGTACTCGAGTGCCGTGTCGATGCCGCGGCGGCACTCGTCCTCACGGCCCGGCAACGACGCAAGGCCGCGCTCGCCGCCGCTCCAGTCGCCGGGTGGCGCATTGAACAGCGCCTGCGTGAGGCCATGCGCGTCGAGCCGCGCCTTCAGCTCGCCCGGGCGGAACTCGTAGGGAAACAGGAATTCGACCGCGTTGAAGCCGTCGCGCGCGGCGGCGGCGAAGCGATCGAGAAACGCGTGCTCGTTGTACATCATCGACAGATTGGCGGCGAAGCGAGGCATGGCGGCAACTCCTTCAAGACAGTGCGATACGGTGTGCGGCGTTCATCGGCAATGCGCGCTGCTACCAGCGCGCGCCGAACGCGGCACGGAGTTCTTCGATCGCGGCGGCGTCGAGCGGCGCGGGCCGCGGATTCGTCATCAGCCACAGGCGCGCGGTCTCCTCGAGTTCTTCGAGCGCATACGACGCGTGCGCGACCGAGCGCTCCCACACTACCGGCCCCAGACGTTCGAGCAACACCGCGCGCACCCGATCGGCCAGCGCGGCGATCTGGGCGGCCACTCGGGGATCGCCCGGGCGTTCGTAGCGAATCAGCGGTACATGGCCCACTTTCATCACGTAGTACGGTGTGATCGGCGGCAGCACGTCCGCTTCGCTCCACACGCCCGCGAGCGTCAACGCGACCAGATGCGTCGAATGGGTATGGACGATGCCGCGCGCCTCGACGTTGCGCGCATAGATACCGCGATGCAGCGCCAGCGTTTTCGACGGTTTGCCGCCCGACACCGCGTGGCCGTTTGCATCGACCTTCGCGATGTCGGCGGGATCGAGGCGGCCGAGGCACGCGTCGGTCGGGGTGATCAGCCAGCCGTCGTCGAGCCGCGCGCTGATGTTGCCGGCGCTGCCGACCGTATAGCCGCGCTGATACAGGCTCGCGCCGACCGCGCAGATTTCCTCGCGCACGCGCGCTTCGGCGCAGGTGTGAAGTGCCGGTGCGTCGCTCATTGCGCGGCTCCGTCGAGATGGCGCAGGGCCTTGTCGAAGAAGTCCGTGGTGCCGAAATTGCCGGATTTCAGCGCGAGTGCGAGCGGTTCCGCTTCGGTCGTCGCCGTGGCCGGCACGCCCGGATCGATCTGCGCGCCGATGCGCAGCATGCGCACGTCGAGCGCCTGCACGACGGCGCCCGAAGTCTCGCCGCCCGCGACGACGAACTTGCGCACACCCCGTTCGCGCAGACCGCGCGCAATCGCCGCCAACGTCTTCTCGACCAGATGCCCGGCCTCGTTGACGCCGAGTTCGCGCTGCACGGCCTGCACTTCGTCGGGCGATGCGGTCGCATAGACCAGCACCGGTTCCGCGTGCACGAAGCGCTGTTGTGCGAACGCGAGCGCCTCGCCGACGACGTCCTCGCCGCGCGCCGCCGCGAGCGGATCGATGCGGAACGCGGGCCGTGTCGCGCACCAGGCGGCGACCTGCGCGTTGGTCGCCGTCGACGCACTGCCCGCGAGCACCGCCGACAAACCTTCTATACGCGGCAATTGCGCGGCATGGGTTTGCTCGCCGAGCAGACCCGCGCGCCGGAAGTTGGCCGGCAAACCAAGCGCGACGCCGGAGCCGCCGGTGATCAGCGCGAGATCCGCGCAGGCCGCGCCGAGCGTGTGCAGATCGGCGTCGGACACCGAATCGGCAATCGCGATGCGCACGCCGTCGGCGCGCAACGCGGCGAATGCGGCACGCACGGCCGCATCGCCTTGCGCGAGCTGGTCGTAACGCACGAGCCCGACCTTCGATTGCGTTTGCCGCCGCAGCACGCGCACGAGGTTCGCGTCGCGCATCGGCGTCAGCGGATGGTTTTCCATGCCCGACTCGTTCAGCAGCGCATCGCCGACGAACAGATGACCGCGAAAAATCGTGCGGCCGTTCTCGGGAAACGCGGGACACGCGATCGTGAACGACGCGCGCCCAGCGAACTCGGTGGACAGCGCATTCAGCAACGCATCGGTCACCGGGCCGAGGTTGCCCGCATCGGTCGAATCGAAGGTCGAGCAGTACTTGAAGAAGAATTGCCGGCACCCTTGCGCGCGCAGCCAGGCGAGCGCGGCCAGCGATTGCGCGACCGCGTCGGCGGCCGGGATCGTGCGCGACTTCAGCGCGACGACGAGCGCGTCGGCGCCAAGCGCTGCGTTGGAGGTGGGCACGCCGATCGTCTGCACCGTGCGCATGCCACCGCGCACGAGCATGTTGGCGAGATCGGTGGCGCCGGTGAAGTCGTCGGCGATGCAGCCGAGCAGCGCGGGATTCGTTTGAGCCGTCATGACCTCTCCCTCGCCTATTGCTTCGTCGGCAATTCGATGCCTGGGAAAATCTTCACGACCGCCGAGTCGTCGTCGCCACCGTGGCCCGCCGTCGACGCCATCATGAACATCTGATGCGCTGCCGCCGACAGCGGCAGCGGAAACTTCGTGCGACGCGCGGTATCGAGCACGAGGCCGAGGTCCTTGACGAAAATATCGACCGCCGACAGCGGCGTGTAGTCGCCCGCGAGAATATGCGGCACGCGGTTCTCGAACATCCACGAATTGCCCGCGCTATGCGTGATCACGTCGTACAGCGCGTCCGGGTCGACACCTTCGCGCAGGCCGAGCGCCATTGCCTCGGCGGCCACCGCGATATGCACGCCGGCCAGCAGCTGGTTGATGATCTTCACCTTCGAGCCTGCGCCATGCGTGGCGCCAAGCCGATACACGTTGCCGGCGATCGCGGCGAGCACGTCTTCGCACGCGGCATAAGCGGCCGCGGGACCGGACGTCATCATCGTCATCTCGCCCGACGCCGCGCGCGCCGCGCCGCCCGAGACCGGCGCATCGAGCATCTGCAGGCCGGCCGCCTCGACGCGCCTGCCGAGATCGCTCGCGAACTCCGGCGCGACCGTGGCACTCGCGATCACGACGCCGCCCGGCTTCATGGCCGCGAGCGCGCCGTGCTCACCGAACAGCACGGCCTCGGTTTGCGCCGCATTCACGACCAGCGTGATCACGACCTCGCACTGCGCGCCGAGCTCCGCGGGCGTCGCACAGCCGATGCCCCCTTCATCGACGAACGCCTGCAGCGCGTCGCGCCGCAAGTCGCACGCGTGGACCCTGAAGCCCGCGCGCAACAGCGAGCGCGCGACGCCGAGCCCCATGGCCCCCAAACCAATGACACCGACATTTCTCGACATGCATGACCTCTATGGATGGGTGCCGCATTCGTGAGTTCGCGCGCGTCGGAATCACCGCGCGGCTTCAGCGCGTCAGACGATGCCCGCCTCGGCAAGCCGCCGCGCCGCGTTGTACAGATGCGTCTGCGCGGCATTGCGCGCCGCCGTCGGATCGCCGGCGCGAATCGCCGCGGCGATCGCCGCGTGCTCCTCGCGCACCTGCCGCGAGAAGTCCTCGCGCAGCGCCTCGTTGCGGCGCGTGACGACCGTGCCCGCTTCGAGGTACTGATTGAGGAACGTCAGCGTCTTCAGGAAATACGGATTGCCCGTAGCCGCCGCGATCGCGCGATGAAACGCGACGTCTTCGGCGACGCCGTCTTCGCCGTTGCCGACCGCGCGCTCGATGCGCGCGAGCGCGGCGTCGATCGCGGCCATGTCGGCATCGCTGCGGCGCATCGCGGCTTCCGACGCGACCTCCGCCTCGATCGCGCGACGCAGCGCGAGGATCTGCACGACCGAGCCCGGCTCCACGGCTTCCGCGTAGTCGATTCGCAGCGGGCGGATCGCGCCGTGCCCGGCGACAAACACGCCACTGCCCTGGCGCGGCTCGACCACCCCCTCGTTCTTCAGTCGCGACAGCGCCTCGCGAATCACCGTGCGGCTTACGCCGAACTGTTGTGCAAGCACGGCTTCGGTCGGCAGCCTGGCGCCGCGCGCGAAGGTGCCCTTGTCGATCTGCTTCAGCAGTTGCTGCGCGACTGTGTCGCTCAAAGCGCGCGCGGGAATCTTGTCGAACATGGCGGATCGGTTGGACAGGGTGTCGTGAACTAGTCAGGTTATCGGGTCATCATACAAATTTGGAGTGGGAATCGCATCCACGCAAACCCTGGAGTTTTTGCACAAATCGGCGTTATTTGGCGAAATAGAAGGCTTAAGCTATCGTCTCGCCTTTGCGCCGCAACGCAAAACGCGGCGCCGCATCGAAACGAACGCGCGTCGCGCGTCCTTCGCGCGCACTCTTCCGAACCCACGATCAAGGTCCATGAGCAAAGCCCTGCCGCCGTCTTCCGTCGCGCCCGCCAACGCCGAACCGGCCCCGGAGAAACCGGGCGACTCGTACGTGCAGTCGTTCGCGCGCGGCCTCGCGGTCATCCGCGCGTTCGACGCGACGCGGCCTGAACAGACGCTCACCGACGTCGCCGCGGCGACTGGCCTCACGCGCGCCGGTGCGCGCCGGATCCTGCTGACGCTGCAAACACTCGGCTATGTGGAAGCCGAGGGACGCCTGTTTCGTCTGACGCCGAAGATTCTCGACCTCGGCTTCGCGTATCTGACCTCGATGCCGTTCTGGAATCTCGCCGAACCGGTGATGGAAAGCCTGTCGGCGCAGGTGCACGAAAGCTGCTCCGCGGCCGTGCTCGATCGCACCGAGATCGTCTACGTGCTGCGCGTGCCGACTCACAAGATCATGACGATCAACCTCTCGATCGGCAGCCGCCTGCCCGCGTACTGCACGTCGATGGGCCGCGTGCTGCTTGCCTCGCTCGACGACGAGACGCTCGACGCGACGCTGAACTCGACGCCGCTCTACGCGCACACGCCGCGCACCGTCACCGACAAGCAAGAGTTGAAGAAGCTGATCGAGCAGGTGCGTCGCCAGGGGTGGGCGATCGTCGATCAGGAGCTCGAAGGCGGCCTGATTTCGCTGTCCGCGCCGATTCGCAATCGCCAGGGCCGCGTGATCGCCGCGATGAACATCAGCGGCAACGCACAGCGCAATTCGGCCAAACAGATGGTGAAGGCGTTTCTGGAACCGCTGCAGCGAGCCGCGCAGACAGTCTCGGAGATGGTCGCGCGGCGCGGCTAATGAACGCTTCGTGGCTCCGGCCGCGCGGTGATGAGCGGCCGGGCGCTCAAGCCTCGTGCGCGCCGCGGCGTGTGCATCAAGCGCTCACTGCGCGAGATAGCGCTCCACCAACCGTGCCCAGAACGCCGCGCCGATCGGCAGACTGCGGTCGTTGAAGTCGTAGTGCGGGTTGTGCACCATGCAACCGTCCTCGCCGACGCCATTGCCGATGCGCAGGAACGTGCCCGGCCGCTTCTGCAGCATGAATGCGAAGTCCTCGCTGCCCATCAGGATGTCGGTCTGCTCGACCACCTTGTCGTCGCCCACCAGTTCGCGCGCGACCTGCACCGCGAAATCCGTTTCGGCATCCGTATTGATGACGACCGGATAGCCTTCGATGTACTCGACGTGCGCTTTGCCGCCATAGCTCGTGGCCTGCGACTCGGCCAACTCAGTGATGCGCTTCTTCAGCAACGCACGTACCTCGGGGCTGAACGAGCGCACGCTGAGTTCGAGCCGCGCGCTGCTGGAAATCACGTTGTTCGCGGTGCCCGCGTGCATCGAGCCGACCGTCACCACGGCGGGCTGCGACGGATCGACGTTGCGCGCGACGATCGTTTGTAGCGCCATCACGATGCTCGCGGCGACCACGACCGGATCGACGGTCAGATGCGGACGCGCCGCATGGCCGCCGACGCCTTCGATCGTGATGATCGCCTTGTCGCCCGCCGACATGAACGGTCCCTTGCGGAACAGCAACACGCCCGGCTCGGCTCCCGGATGGTTGTGCAGGCCGAACACGGCGTCGCACGGGAAGCGCTCGAACAGGCCGTCGTCGATCATCTTCAGCGCACCGCTGTCGATGCCGCTTTCCTCGGCCGGCTGGAAATACAAATGCACGGTGCCCGAGAAATTGCGCGTCGCCGCGAGACGTTGCGCGGCGCCGAGCAGGATCGTGGTGTGACCGTCGTGGCCGCACGCGTGCATCTTGCCGTGGGTGCCGCTCGCGTACGGCAGGCCGGTCTGTTCGATGATCGGCAACGCGTCCATGTCTGCGCGAATGCCGATGCTGCGCTTGCCGTCACCCTCTTTCAGCGTGCCGACCACGCCGGTCTTGCCGACCCCACGCGTGACCTGCCAGCCCCACTGTTCGAGTTTTTCGGCGACGAGCGCCGCGGTCTGCACTTCCTCGTACGCGAGTTCCGGATGGTGGTGAATCTGATGGCGAATCTCGCGCAGGCTCGCGGCGGCGGGTTCCAGATCGGACACTTCGGTCAAACGCGGGGTCTCGTTCATAGTTTGTATGGCTCCAGTGAGTAGCCTCGCACTATAGCCACGCCGTTTTGTTCGAATAAGATGCTATTTTTTTCACCCTGATTAACAGGTCTTATATACGGGGTTACCCTTATGAAGCTGCAGCAGTTGCAGGCCTTCGTCGCCGCCGCGCATCACCGCAGTCTGCGCGCCGCGGCGCGTGAGCTTGGCGTCACGCAGCCGGCCGTCACGCATACGATTCGCGAGCTGGAAAGCGCGCTCAACGCCGAGCTGATGGTGCGCAGCGTGCGCGGCATCGAGCTGACCGCGTGCGGGCTCGCGCTGTTGCCGCGCGCCGAGCAGTTGCTCGGCGACATGCGCCGCACGGTCGAGGCCGTCGAGCAGGTGAAGGGCGAACTGGCCGGCAAGGTCAGCGTCGGCACGATGCCTTCGCTGGCGCTGACGGTACTGCCGCATGCGGTGTCGAGCTTTCGCGAGCGGATGCCGCTCGTGAGTCTGCATCTGGAGGAAGTGACGGTGCCCGACGCGCTCGCGCGTCTGCGCAACGGCGCGCTCGATCTCGCGGCGATCCATCACGTTCTGGCATTGGATAACGATCTGGTGCAGGTGCCGCTGTACTCGACGCAGTTCGTCGTCACGATGCGCGCTGGCCATCCGCTCGCGAACGTCACGCGTCTGTCCGAGCTGCTCGACGCCGAGTGGATCGTCACGGTGGGCGCCGACCACTTCCCGCACAGCGTGATGATGGCGATGTTCAGCGCGCACGGCTTGCCGGTACCGAAGCGCTTGCTGCGCGCGCCGTCGTCGTTTGCAGTCACGCTCGGGCTCGTGTCGCAGACCGACGTGATCAGTTGCTTCACGCGGCCGCTTGCGCAAAGGGTCGCGCCGCTAGGCATTCGCGTCGCACAGATCGAAGACGCGCTGCCGAACTACGATCTGAGCATCATCTCGCGACGCGATCTGCTGCCGACGCCGGCCGTGCAGCAGTTCGTCGCATGTTTGCGGCAGGTGACGCGGGAGCGGATGGGAGCCGTGCAGTAAGGCCGCGTGCTTGCGCTACGCGCTCACCTGCTCCTTGAGCACCGTGATCAATGCGTGCCCCGCTTCTTCGAGCGCGCCGGAGTTGTCGATCGTCGTACAGCGCACGCCGGCCGGCAACGCAAACGGCGCGCGCCGCGCGAGCCGCGCCGCGACCTGCTCCGACGATTCGCGCGCCCGCGCGCCGAGCCGCGCTTCGAGAATATGCGGCGCGGCGCTCACGTGCACCACTTCCGCGCGTGGATAGCGCGCGAGCGCATGCTGCAGGTACTGCCGCGAGCCATTGACGACCACCGTGCAGCCGCGCGCGAGCCACGCATCGAGTTCGATGCCGATGCCATAGCGCAGCGAATGGCTCGACCATTCGAGCGCGAACAGGCCAAGCACCGAGCGCGCGGCGAACTCCTCGACGCTTAGTGCAACATGCACCTCGCCATTGCCGCTCGGCCGCGTGATGTAACGATGCGCGAATACGAGCGGCTCGCCGGCGAGCCGCATCCGCGCGAACTGCAGCAGCGAATCCTTGCCCGCGCCCGACGGCCCCATCACATAGATCAAACGCCCAGTCATTGGCTGCTCACCTCGTCTTGCTGCTTGTTCGTGCGATCGCCAGGTTGCGCGCCGTGGCTGAACGGCAGCGGCTGCCATAGCACGAACGGCTCACCCGGCGCCGGCTCGACGAACAGCGCGGCCTGATCGACAGCGAGCGGCCCGAGCGCGGGCGTGCGCTCCCGCCACCATGCGATCAGCGTCGCGCGCTCGTCGGCATCAGCGAGCGAACTGGACAACGTCATATGAAAACGGAACTCGTCGAACACGTACGGATAGCCCCATTGCAACAGCAACGCACGTTGGCGTTCGCTGAGCGGCGCGGCGAGCCGTCGCTCGAGATCGGCCGCCGACGGCCGCGCGCACAGCCTGTCGAGCGACTGCAGCGCGTTCGACGCGAGCTCGCGAATGCGCGTCTCGCCATCTGCATCGGCCGGTCGCAACGCGACGAAGTCGCCCAGCGTGGCCGCTTCTACCGGCAACGTGAACGGCCGCTGCGCGAGCGCCCAGGCTCGCGCGGCCGCGAGCAGGTCGGGCTGCGTGACGCCGGCGCCGAGCCGGAACGGAGCGACCAGCGTGCCATGCCAGCCATAGCGGCGCGGCGCGTCGGTCAACGCGGCGAGCGGGCGCGTCAGGCCTGGCGCCTGCGGCTGCGCGCGACGCTCGCCGCTGTGCGCATCGCGGCCGAGCCATGTCGAGCCGGCCTGCCACCACGCCGATTCAACCGACGGCGCGTAGTACAGCGCAAAGCGCGCTTCGGCACTCCATACGGGGCCGCTCACAGGTCATGCTCCACGAGCAGTTGCACGCGATCGGCCGCGAAATGCGTGAAGCCGTATTTGACCGGCGTGCCCTGCAGATCGACGTCGACGTTCTCGACCCACAGCACCGGCTGCTGACGGTTGATGTTGAGCCGCCGCGCGACTTCCGGCTCGGGCAGCACGCTGCCGATGCGGCTCCACTTGCGCAGATAATCGTCCACGCCGAATTCGGCCAGCGCTTTCGTCGTGCCGCCGAGGCGTTGCACGACCTCCGGCAAATCCGGAAAACGCGCGGCCGGATACCAACTGCGCGCGTACGTGAGCGGCACGCCGTCCGACGCGTTCAGCGATTCGATGCGATAGACCGCCGCGCCCGCGCGCAGACCCAACGCCTTCGCGACACTGGGCTCGGCCTTCACGCGCGCGGCCGACAGCATCGTGCCCGCGGGCGAGTGATGTTGTTGACGCAGGTTCTCGGTGAAACGCGTACGGCGGCCGATCGAATAGTCGATCGCGCCGGGCTGCACGAACGTGCCACGCCCCTGCTCGACGCTGACGAGGCCGAGCGCGGCGAGGCCGAGCATCGCGCGGCGCACCGTGTGACGGTTGACGTCGAAGCGCTTCGCCAGCTCACCCTCGCTCGGCAGCCGCCCTTCTTCGCCGAACCCGCTTGCCGTGATCTCTGCGGCGAGAATCTGTTCGATCTGTCTCCAGACGGCCACGCCCGCGCCGCGTTCGAGCGTCGTGGCCGGCGCCGCGCTGTCGTTCGATGTCATGGTGCTGTCATTCCCTTCGGTTCAAATGATCGCCATGACGTGCATTGTAGTGCGCGAGCCGTGATGAAAATATGAACGTCCGCCGCGCACAACAGTCCAGACAACTATGCTTATAAACGTCTAGACGTTTAGATGAATAGATGCTTCAATGCCCACTCGCTGGATCGACAGGAAATCCGATGAGCCCGAGTTCCGTTCCACCCCATCCACCGTCTTCGCCGTTGCCGGCCGTGTCTTCGGCGGCGCGGCGCGCCTGGATGGCCGTGCTGGCGCGCACGCCGCGCGCCGACCTCGAAGGCGCGCTGCAGCGCGTGCTGCAAGGCCGCCCCACCCCCGCCTACGACTGGCTGCGCCCCCCTGAAATCGGCCTCGCGATGGTGCGCGGGCGCATTGGCGGCAGCGGCGATCCGTTCAATCTCGGCGAAGCCACGGTCACGCGCGCCACGCTGCGTCTGCATGCCAGCGGCGACGCCGAAGCCACCGTCGGCGTCGCCTGCCATCTGGGACGCGACCGCCGTCGCGCCGAACTTGCCGCGCTCGCCGATGCCTTGCTGCAGATGCCCGAGCATCACGACAGCCTGCATCGTCAATTGATCGAGCCATTCGCCGCGCAACAGCAGGCCCGGGGCGCGCAACAGCAACAGGACGTCGCGGCGACGCGCGTCGAATTCTTCACGATGGTGCGAGGCGACTAATGGAACGTTCACCGATTGCGTTGTCCACGCTGACGCCGGGTTTCGCGGACCCGGTCCACGCTACCCAGGCCGTGTTTCGCACGCTGCTCGACGCGTTGTCGCGGCCCGGCACGATCGGCGTGATCCGCGACGTGCTGCCCGAGTTGCGCAACACGCCGGTCGAACCCGCCGCGTTTGCCGCACTGCTGACGCTCTGCGACTACGCGACGCCGGTGTGGCTCGCGCAGCCTGATCCTGCGCTCGCGTCGGCGTTGCGTTTCCATACCGGCGCGCCGCTCGTCGATGCGCCCGGCAACGCCGCGTTCGTGTATGTGCACGATGCCGACGCGTTGCCATCGCTCGAAAGCTTCGCGCCCGGCAGCGCCGAGTCACCGGAACAATCTGCCACGTTGCTGATCCGCGTCGACGCGCTGACGGGCGGCGCAGCGGTCACGCTGAGCGGCCCCGGCATTCTGGATGCCGAAACGATTTCGCCGGTCGGTCTTCCCGCGCGGTTCTGGCAAGAACGCGCAATGCTCGCGCCGCTGTTTCCGTGCGGCATCGACTGTTATCTGGTTTGCGGCCCGCGCGTGATCGGCCTGCCGCGCACAACCGAAGCGAAGGTGAACTGATGTACGTTGCCGTCAAAGGTGGAGAACGCGCGATCGAAGCGTCGTGGCGCCTGCTCGACAAAGCGCGCCGCGGCGATACGCGAATCGCCGAACTGAGCGTCGCGCAGATTCGCGAGCAGTTGCGGCTCGCGGTCGCACGCGTGATGACCGAAGGCTCGGTCTACGACGAGGAGCTAGCGGCGCTCGCAATCAAGCAGGCGGCCGGCGATCTGGTCGAGGCGATTTTCCTGCTGCGCGCGTATCGCACCACGTTGCCGCGCTTCGGCTATACGCGCGCCATCGATACCGAAACGATGCAGGTCGAGCGGCGCATCTCGGCGACCTTCAAGGACCTGCCCGGCGGCCAGCTGCTCGGCGCGACCTATGACTACACGCAGCGTCTGCTCGATTTCGCGTTGCTCGCCGATGGTGATGACGCCCGGCAGGACGTGACGCGCGACAACGCGCCCGTTCCGCAAGAACCGCCAGCGCCAGAATCGATGCCGCGAGTCGTGTCGCTGCTCGACAAGGAAGGCCTGATCGAACAGGAGCGCCCGACTCCCGACGGCGCGGAACCCGGCGACCTGTCGCGTGAACCGCTCGCCTTTCCGGCGAGCCGCGCGACGCGTCTGCAAAATCTCGCGCGTGGCGACGAAGGCTTTCTGCTCGCGATGGGCTATGCGACGCAACGCGGCTACGCGCACTCGCATCCGTTCGCGGGCGAGATCCGCTTCGGCACGATCGCGGTCGAGATGGACCTCGACGAACTCGGCGAAGCGGTCGACATCGGCGATATCGACATCACCGAATGCCAGATGATCAACCAGTTCGCGGGCAGCGGCACGGTGCCGCCCACCTTCACGCAGGGCTACGGCCTCGCGTTCGGCCACTCGGAGCGCAAGGCGATGGCGATGGCGCTCGTCGATCGCGCGTTGCGTGCCGAAGAACTCGGCGAGACGCTCGCGTCACCGACGCAGGACATCGAGTTCATGCTGTCGCATAGCGACAACGTCGAGGCGTCGGGCTTCGTGCAGCACCTGAAGCTGCCGCATTACGTCGACTTCCAGGCGGAGCTGGAACTGGTGCGGCGTTTGCGCGCGCAGCATCGCAGCAACGATGAAACAAGCCGCGCCACCGACAAGGAGCAGGCAGCATGAACGCGCCCGACACCGCTGTTGCCAACACCTCATACGACACCGCCGTGCACGGCTACAACTTCGCGTATCTCGACGAGCAGACCAAGCGCATGCTGCGCCGCGCGCTGCTGAAGGCAGTCGCCGTGCCGGGCTACCAGGTGCCGTTCGCGTCGCGCGAAATGCCGCTGCCGTATGGCTGGGGCACCGGCGGCATCCAGGTGACGGCCGCGATCATCGGCAGGACGGACACGCTGAAGGTCATCGATCAGGGCTCCGACGAAACCACCAACGCCGTCAACATCCGCCGCTTCTTCGCGCGCACCACGGGTGTGGCGACCACGCGGCACACGAGCGAAGCGACGATCATCCAGACGCGGCACCGGATTCCCGAAACGCCGCTGACCGAGCAGCAGATCCTCGTCTATCAGGTGCCAATGCCCGAGCCGCTGTACCGGCTCGAACCGCGCGTCGCCGAATGCAAGAAACTGCATGCACTCGCCGATTACGGGCTGATCAGCGTGAAACTGTACGAGGACATCGTGCATCACGGCAGCATCGCGACCACGTACGACTACCCGGTGATCGTCAATCATCGCTATTTGAGCTCGCCGTCGCCGATCCCGAAGTTCGACAATCCGAAGATGCATATGAACGCCGCGCTGCAACTGTTCGGCGCGGGCCGCGAGCGCCGCATTCACGCGATTCCGCCTTATACGCCGGTGCGCAGCCTCGACTTCGACGATCACCCGTTCGAAGTGCAGAAGTGGCAGCACGCGTGTGCGCTGTGCGGATCGAAGGAGAGCTTTCTCGACGAGATGATCGTCGACGATGCGGGCACGCGCATGTTCGTGTGCTCGGACAGCGACTACTGTCACGGGCGGCGCGGCGATGGCGATAGCGACGGCGACGGCGCTATCGAAGCGCAAGCGCCGCTGCCCCACGCCACGCGCGAAGGAGAATCCGCATGACGCCGCTTCTGAGCGCACGCGCGCTCACCAAACAATATGGCGGCCGCAACGGTTGCCGCAACGTGAGTTTCGATCTGTATCCGGGCGAAGTGCTGTGCATCGTCGGTGAATCGGGTTCGGGCAAGACCACGCTGCTCAACACGCTGGCGCTGAAGACCGAGGCCGATAGCGGCTCGCTGCACTACACCGCGTCGCATGGCGACTCGCTCGATCTGCGCGCGCTGTCCGAGCCGCGCCGCCGTCTGCTGACGCGCACCGAGTGGGGCTTCGTGCAGCAGAATCCGCGCGATGGCCTGCGCAGCGGCGTATCGGCCGGCGCCAACATCGGCGAGCCGTTGATGGCGGTCGGCGCGCGCCACTACGGCGAAATTCGCCGCACAGCCACGCAATGGATGGAGCGCGTCGAACTCGACCCCACTCGCATCGACGAATTCCCCGCCGCGTTTTCGGGCGGTATGCAGCAACGTCTGCAGATCGCGCGCAATCTCGTCACCGGTCCGCGTCTGGTGTTCATGGACGAACCGACCGCCGGTCTCGACGTGTCCGTGCAGGCGCGTCTGCTCGATTTGCTGCGCACGCTGAGCTCGACGCTGCATCTGTCGGTGCTGATCGTCACGCACGATATCGGCGTCGCGCGTCTGCTCGCGCATCGGCTGATGGTGATGCAGGGGGGCGAAGTCGTCGAGGCGGGTCTGACCGATCAGGTGCTCGACGATCCGCAGCACCCGTATACGCAAACGCTGGTTTCCTCGGTTCTGCCGGTTTGAGGCTCACGATGCAATCCACTGAGGTAGTCACTGAGGTAGTCAATGAAGCAGGCAGCGATGCACGCCACGGCGAGCGCGCTTTCGCCGACAACGCGGCGCTGATGCTGCGCGCCATCGGCATCGGCAAGACTTTCACGCTGCACGGCCAGGGCGGTGTGCGGATCGACGCGCTCGCGAACGTGTCGCTCGAGGTCGAGCGCGGTGAATGCGTGGTGCTGGTCGGGCCGTCGGGTGCGGGCAAGAGCACGCTGCTGCGCTGTCTGTACGGCAACTATCTGGCGAGCAGCGGCTCGATTGCGATTCGCGACACAAGCGATCAAGGCCGGCCCATTGCAATCACCGGTGCCGAAGCGCGTGACGTGCTGCGGCTGCGCCGTCGCGTGGTCGGCTATGTGAGCCAGTTTTTGCGCGTGATCCCGCGCGTGCCGACGCTTGCGCTCGTCGCCGAGCCGCTGGTCTTGCACGGCGTCGCCGAACCTGAAGCAAGCGCGCGCGCCGCTGAATTGCTCGCGCGGCTGAACGTGCCGGAACGTCTGTGGTCGCTCGCGCCCGCGACCTTTTCGGGCGGCGAGCAGCAACGCGTGAACATCGCGCGAGGTTTGATCGCCGAACATCCGCTGCTGCTGCTCGACGAACCGACCGCTTCGCTCGATGCGGAAAACCGCGACGTTGTGGCCGATCTGATCGTCGAGGCGCGCGAGCGCGGCGCGGCGATCGTTGGTATCTTTCACGACGAAGAGACCCGCAACAAGGTCGCGACGCGCCGCCTGGAACTGCGGCCGCCGCTGCGGCACTAAATTGACACCAGTCCCGACTGACTACGGAGCAAGTCGATGTTGATCAGCAACGCTCGCATCGTGACGCGAGACGAAGAATTCATTGGCACCGTGCGCGTGGAAGACGGCGTGATTCGCGACGTCGAACGCGGCACGGGTTCAGCGCGCGACGCCGAAGACTGGGACGGCGATTATCTGCTCCCCGGTCTGATCGAACTGCATACGGACAACCTCGAGAAGCACCTCGTGCCGCGTCCCGGCGTCGAATGGAATACCGACGCGGCCTTCGTGATTCACGACGCGCAGGTCGCCGCAGCCGGCATCACGACGGTGTTCGACGCGCTCGCCATCGGCTCGCGCTCGAGCGTTGGGCTGCGTAACCGCGATGTGCAAACGCAATGCGCCGATTCGCTGCTGCGGCTGTCCACGCGTCGACTACTGCGCGCCGAGCACTTTCTGCATCTGCGCTGCGAGATCGCGACCGCCGACGTGCTCGAGGTATTCGATTCGCTGTGCGCGCATCCGCTGCTGCGGCTCGCGTCGGTGATGGACCATACGCCGGGCCAGCGCCAATGGCACGACCCCGAGCAATGGCGCCGCTTCCAGGAGCGCAACGGCAAAATGAGCGACGAGCGTGTCGCGAGCACGCTCGCCGAACTCGCGGTCGAACAGGAGCGTTACGCGGATGAGCACCGCCGCGAGATCGTCGCGCGTTGCCGGCGGCTCGGCATTCCGGTCGCGAGCCACGACGACACGCTGATCGAGCACGTCGAACAGGCGAAGGCCGAGGGCATCGTGCTCGCCGAATTCCCGACCACGCGCATCGCCGCGCAAGCCGCGCGCGAGCATGGCATCGCGACGATCATGGGCGCGCCGAACATCGTGCGCGGTGGCTCGCATTCGGGCAACGTGTCGGCGCTGGAACTCGCGCGCGCGGACCTGCTCGACATTCTGTCGTCGGATTACGTGCCGTCGAGCTTGCTCACCGCGGTGTTCGATCTCGTCGAAAAAGCGGGCTGGTCGCTGCCGCGCGCGATGGCAACGGTCTCGGCCGAGCCGGCGCGCACCGCCGGTCTCACGGACCGCGGCGCGATCGAGCCCGGCCTGCGCGCGGATCTCGTGCGCGTGACGATGCTCGACAAGCTCCCGGTGCCGCGCGCGACTTATCGCGCAGGGGTGCGGATCGTTTGAGTGGGCTGGTTGAGCGCGCCTGACGCTCGATCACGCGTTGCTACTGTTGCAGCAAGAAGGCGCTCGCGGCGCGATCGCGGCGTGGCAATAGAAAACCCTCAGCGGCGCGGGTAAAACCGCGTCACGCGGTGGGCTCCGCCTCGCGCCCCTCGGTCGCATCGCGCGCGGCGTGCGCGTGGGCGAGCTGGGCCTGGGTAACCCTCGCCTGCTCAGCCTGTTCGTCGAGCCGCATGGCGAGCAGATCCTGATAGCGCAGATACGCGCAACGGCCACCCGATTTCGCCGCATACATCGCGGCATCGGCGTTCAGCAGCAGTTCCTCGGCATTGCCGCTGTCGTGCGGGAACTCGCCGATGCCGATGCTCGCGCCGACCGTCATGCTATTGCCGTCGACGGTCAGCGTTTCGTTCAGCGCGTCCATGATGCGCTCGGCGATTTCTGGCGTGACCTCGGCCGCGCGCTGCCCTTCGATCAGCACGATGAATTCGTCGCCGCCGAGCCGCGCGACCACGTCCCCGGCATACAGCACGTCCTTCAGACGGCGTGCGACCGCGACCAGCACCTTGTCGCCGACCGAGTGACCGAACTGATCGTTGATCTGCTTGAAGCGGTCGAGGTCGACGAACAGCACGGCGAGGCCTTCGCGGCGGAAGCTTGCCTCCTCGATCGCGTTCTCGAGCTTCTGCATGAACAGCATGCGGTTCGGCAAGCCGGTCAGCACGTCGTGCGAGGCCAGATGCACGAGCTCGCTCTGCTTGCTGTGCAGCGTATCCATCTGCGCGCGGATTTCGCAACGCAAACGCTCGAAGCAGCGCGCGAGCACGCCGATTTCGTCGGTGCGTTTGAGCGGCAAGGTGTGCATCGCGTGGTCGGCGAACAGGTGCGTCGCCGCATACGCTAGCAGATGCAGCGGCTTGGTCAGCGCTCGCGCGAACAGGATCGCCAGCAGAACCGACAATGCGCTGAACACCAGCACCATGCGAATGATCCGCGTGCCGAGCTGATTGGCGCCGGTCAGCACGTCCTCGAGCGGCTTCGCGAGACCGAGCACGATGAAGCGGTTGCCCTCGGAACCGCCGAACGGCCGCCGCACGAACGCGAGCACACGGCCGGCCGCCTCGCCGGGTCTCGCGAGACCGTTGATGAGCACCTCGCTTTGGCGTTGCTCGAACAGCCGCTTCGTGGCCGGGAAGCTGTCCTGCATCAGCACGCGCCGGCCGCGGTCGAAGCCGAAGGTTTTCGACGCGTCGGGATGGATCAGGAAGTCGCCCCACTCGTTCGCCAGATAGACCTGATAGTCGCTCGGCAGATCGCTCTGCAAACGCCGCAGCATGCCGGCCAGATCGACATCGATTACGATGACGCCGACCACCGTGCCGCGCGCATCCGCGATCGGCGTGCCGAGACGCAGCGTCGGCTTGCCTTGCGCCGCATGGGTGCCGGATTCGTGATTGACCGAAATCGGCGACGTGTAGATGCGGCCCGGCGAAAACGCGAGCGTTTCGAATACGTAGGGAAACTGAGCTTTTTCCTGCAAATCGCCACCCTCTACGCGCACGAGGCCGTCGCTGTCGCGATCGAAACGGATCAGTTCGAGACCGTGATGCTGCCGCGTGATCAGCCGCACCTGCAGATACTCCGGGTGGTGCAGCATGAAGCTCGAACACACCTGCGCGAGCCGCTCGCGGCCGAGGTTCGGGCCGATACCGTCGTCGGTCTGCGCGACGCTCACCGACGACGGCATCGTCGCGAGCACGAGCGCGTCCGCCGCGACGTCGTCGATCGATACCGCGATGCGCTGGCCGAGCAGCTCCGTCGACGTCTGCAGGCTGTGCTCCGCTTCGTTGACCAGCATCGTGCGATTCGCGCGATACGCGTAATAGCCGGTCGCGCCCGACGCCAGCACGCCGATGCACGCGAGCAGCACGGATAGCTTGAAGGTCAGGCCGCGATGCAGCATCAGAAGCGCTCCGAACGGTCGCCCGACACGATGCGCGTCCACAGTCGCTCGCGGCGCTCGATATCTTCCACCGGACTGATCCAGACGATGTGCGCGTTGGCGCTGCCTTCGGCCGGCTCGGTCAGCGTGTTCGCGAGCCCCTGGCGCTGTGTCAGCAACGCGCTCACGCTCGGCTCGAGCATGTAGTTGATCCATGCGAGCGCGAGCGGCTGGTCGCTCGCCGCGCGCGTCATCGACCAGCAATCGAGCCACGCGAGCGCGCCTTCGTCCGGAATCACGTAGCCGACGTCGGCGCCCGCGCGCCGCAGCAACTGCACCTGCTGCGTGCCGTAGTTGCCGAACATCAACGCGACCTTGTGCTGGATGAAGAACGCGGTCGCCTCTTCGGGCAGCGTGTAGTAGGTCAGCAGGTTGCGGCGCAGATCGACGAGCTTGTGCGCGATCGTGCGCATCTGCGCGGGGTCGAGTTGAAACGGATGCGGATAGCCGAGCGCAAGCGCGGTGAACGAGAAGTTGTGCTGCGCGCTATTGAAGTCGAGCACCTTGCCACGATAGCGCGGGTTCCACAGTTCGAGCATCGAATGCGGCGCAACCGGAATCTGCTTGCGATCGTAGATGAGTCCCATCGACGAATACGTGAACGGAATCGCGTATACCTTGCCCGCCGAGGTCAGGCCGTCGATCGAGCCGAGCGCCTGGAAACGCGGCAACTGCTTCTTCGTATTCGGCAGACTCGCGAGATCGAGCGGCGCGAGCAGATTCGCCTGCGTATAGCGGCGGATTTCGGCGGTGTTGGCGGCGAGTACGTCGAACGGCGGCGCGCCCTTGCTGTGCATTTGCGCCCACAGCGCCTCATCGGAATCGACGAGCGTGACCTCGACCTTCGCGCCGTAGCGCGCTTCGAACGCCTTCACGACGTCCGGGTCCGCATAGCCGGGCCATGCGAGAACGTGCAGCACTTTCTCGGCGGCCGCTGCGGGCGTCGCCGCGCCGAAACCCGCGCACAGCAATGCGCCTATCAGAACGCGCGACACGCGGGGTAAAACCCCGGAAAAAACGTTGCACGAAAATCCGGATGCGCCAATCGATGAAAATCCCGATGTAACGCTCGACAAAAAACTGTCAAAAAAACGGCGTTGCAATAATGCCGCGCGAGCCCGCACGCCGGCGCTCGCGATTCGTCGCTTAAAAGTCTGTTTACGACAGCCTGTTCGATCCGCCGTGAACAACATCGTGTACATGCATAACACCGTTGAGCAGAAAGGCCATGTGAGCGAGCGCAAACGCGCGGAATTTGAATCTTGACGGCCCTCCGACGACCTGCGCCAGAGCGATCCCCGCCTGCGCGGGCGGCCGGCGTCCAACGCAGGGAGCATCGATGATAGCGCCAAAGCCTTTGTTTTTGCACCGGTTCGAAACGGCGGGGCAAAAATATCGGTGCTGGTAATAACGCGCAAGGCATTAGCCTCGAGGCTGTTCTTAATTAACGGCAAATTCAGCCGCGAGCTTTAACGATCCGTCCACGTTTCAAACTCGCGTTTCAAACCGGTTTTCGGTGAACTCGCGAGAAAACCGGCGTAAATCCCAGTCGATTACGCTCGCCGGCCCTTCGTATTACCGCTCGTGCATTGCAGCCGCGTTACGCAAACCCTACCAACGGTGTACGATCCGGCAACACCGGCTGGGGCGCAAGCGTTGCTCTAGAGGGCCTCCTCCCGCGCCATCCGGTGTTTTACTAGCTTCCCAATATTTTTGAACTGATAAGCTTGGCGCGCGTTGCAGGCCACCCCGGCTTGCATCCTGACCAGAAGCCCGTTTGCGAGTCGCGCCGGGCGTCCCGAGGCGGCCCAACCGCCGAGGGCGTAATTGAACTACACCGAGGAGTATAAACAGTGAAAAAACTGCTAGCGGCTTTGACGGTTGCTCTGCTTGCCACCGTCTCGATTGGCGCACACGCTAAAGATTGGTCGACGATCCGTTTTGGCGTTGATGCCAGCTATCCCCCGTTCGAGTCGAAAGGCGCGGACGGCAAGCTCGTTGGCTTCGATATCGACCTCGGCAACGAAATCTGCAAGCGCGTCGGTGCGAAGTGCGTGTGGGTGGAAAACGACTTCGACGGCATGATCCCGGCACTGAAGGCGAAGAAGTTCGACGGCGTGCTGTCGTCGATGTCGATGACGCCGCAACGCGCCGAACAGATCGCTTTCTCGTCGAAGCTGTTCAACACGCCGACGCGCCTCGTCGCGAAGCAGGGCTCGGGCATCCTGCCGACCGCTGAATCGCTGAAGGGCAAGACGGTGGGCGTAGAACAGGGCACCATCCAGGAAACCTACGCGAAGACCTACTGGGAACCGGCGGGCGCGAAAGTCGTGGCGTATCAGAACCAGGACCAGGTCTACGCCGACCTGATCTCGGGCCGTCTGGACGCAGCGCTGCAAGATGCGGTGCAGGCTGACCAGGGCTTCCTGAAGACGCCGCGCGGCAAGGGCTTCGCGTTCGTCGGCAAGGACCTCGACGATCCGAAGATCCTCGGCAATGGCGCCGGCATCGGCATGCGCAAGGAAGACACCGATCTGAAGGTGAAGGTCGACAAGGCGATCGCCGACATGATCAAGGACGGCACCTACAAGAAGATCGAGAAGAAGTACTTCGACTTCGACGTGTACGGCAGCTAAATCGCCCACGCGCGCCGTACGGCGCGCCGGCAGCTTGTCCGAAACGGGCTCCGCGACGCGGAGCCCGTTTTGTTTTTGCGGCTCCACATCTAGCCACATCAAGCCATATCGTGTGGCATATCGGCTAAGATCGTGCGAGACGCGACTCCCCTGAGACAGGTTGCCGCAGTCCGCGCATGCGGACCACGCGCGCTGCCGGCGCGCATCTTTCCCCTTGCAATCAACCACCTAGCGCGGCTGCTCCGACCGGGCCGCTAAGCCAAAACCATGCAAACCCTGACCCATCCGCTGATTGCCCCGTCGCTTGGCACCGCCCGTGAACTCACGAGTTTCCACTACGGTCCCGGCGGCGGCCAGAAAATCTATATCCAATCGTCGCTGCATGCGGACGAACTGCCCGGGATGCTGGTGTCGTGGTCGCTGCGCCGCAAGCTGGCCGCGCTCGAAGCCGCGGGCAAGCTGCGCGGCGAAGTCGCGGTCGTGCCGGTGCCGAATCCGATCGGCCTTAATCAGCATCTGCTCGGCCAGATGCTCGGCCGCTTCGAAACCGGCAGCGCGCAGAACTTCAACCGCAACTTCTATGACCTCGCGGAACTCGTGCAGCCGTTCATCGAATCGCGTCTGACCAGCGACATCGACGCGAACCGCACCGCCATCCGCACGGCGATGCGCGAAGCGCTCGACGCGCAGCAGCCGACCACCGAACTCGGCTCGCAACGCCTCGCGCTGCAAAAGCTCTCGTACGACGCCGACGTCGTGCTCGATCTGCATTGCGACTGGGAAGCCGCGATGCACCTGTACACCAATCCGGACCTGTGGCCCGAAGTCGAGCCGCTCGCGCGCTACCTGGACGCGAAGGCGTCGCTGCTCGCGCTGAATTCGGTCGGCAATCCGTTCGACGAGATCCACAGCTTCTGCTGGTCGGATCTGCGCGGCCGTTTCGGCGAGCGCTTCCCGATCCCGAACGGCGGCATCTCGGTCACGATCGAGCTGCGCGGCCAGCGCGATGTGTCGTACGAACTCGCGGAAAACGACGCGCAGGCGATCATCGAGTATCTGACCTCGCGCGGCGTGGTCGACGGCGAGCCGGCGCCGATGCCGCCGCTCGAATTCGCGGCGACGCCGCTCGCAGGCGCCGAGCCGCTCGTCGCGCCGATCAGCGGCGTGCTCGTCTACCGCTGCGCGGTCGGCACGTGGGTGGACGTGGGCCAGGAAATCGCGGACATCGTCGATCCGTTGACGGACCGCGTCATCACGATCAAAAACACCGTGGCCGGCGTGCTGTACGCGCGGCATCTGGCGCGTTTCGCGACGGCCGGCCTCGAATTCGCGCGCATCGCCGGCCAGACGCCGTTCCGCAGCGGCTCGTTGCTGAGCAACTGACGCCAGAGCCGCTGCGACCGTCGCTGCTGTCGCGGCCGGCCATGTAACTGAATTTTCACGCACCAGCTGAAATAACCGATCGCCCGCCGCCAGGCGGGCGATTCGCTGCCACGCGTCCAGCCTCGCTCCAGGGTCGACCGACCCGCCCCGCCACCGATACACCTGCCTCCAGTGCGCACGCAAAGTGTCGCGCCGACACGACACCGTGAAAAGAATTTTTCAGTGTCACATACCTTACTCAGCGTTCCCTTAAATTGCCGGCCATCGCGCGACGTTGCCGCAGAGCAGCGCGTCGCGATCGCCAAAATTTGCTAACTCGGAGAAGTATTTTGAACAAGAAAATCCTGACCGCCGCTACGTTTGCCGTCTTCGCCTCCGCCGCTCACGCACAAAGCAGCGTCACGCTGTACGGCCTGATCGATGCCGGTATCAGCTACGTGAACAACTCGAAAACGGCCACCGGCCACAGCAGCCTGACCAAGTACGACGACGGCGTCGCGAACGGCAGCCGCTGGGGCCTGCGTGGCACGGAAGACCTCGGTAACGGCCTGAAGGCGCTGTTCGTGTTGGAAAACGGCTTCAACAGCGGAAACGGCACCGCCGGCCAGGGCGGCGCGATGTTCGGGCGCCAGGCGTACGTCGGCGTGTCGCAGAACAACGTCGGCTCGCTGACGTTCGGTCGCCAGTACTCGTTCTCGACCGACTACCTCGGCTCCAACTACGCGACCGGCGGCCAGACCGTCGCGGGCAACTACGCTTACCACATCAACGACGTCGACCAGCTCACGTCGAGCCGTATCAACAACTCGGTCAAGTTCAGCAGCGCGAACTTCTCCGGCCTGACCTTCGGCGCGATGTACGGCTTCTCGAACACGGCAGGTGGCTTTGCCGGCACGCCGGGTACGGGCACGTCCGCTGCCCCGGTGGCAGGTTCGTCGCGCGCTTACAGCTTCGGCGCGAACTACGCGAACGGCCCGTTCGGTATCGGCGCGGCGTACACGGACATCCGTTATCCGGGCCAGGCATCGCCAGCCTTCTCGACTTCGCTGGCAAACGTCACCTTCCCGACGATCGGCAACGGCCAGATCCAGGATCTGCGCACGTTCGGCGTTGGCGGCCGCTACGCATTCGGCCCGGCGACGCTGTGGGCCCTGTACACGAACACGCGCCTCGCACCGATCTCGGGTGGGTCGACCACGTTCGCCGCCTACGAAGCAGGCGCGAAGTACGCGGTCACGCCGGCTATCACGGCAGGCGCGGGCTACACGTACATGCACCTGAGCGGCGCGAACGTCGGTCACTGGAACCAGGTGAACCTGAGCGGCGACTACGCGCTGTCGAAGCGCACGGACGTGTACGTGCTGGGCATCTATCAGATCGCGTCGGGCCGCAACGGCACGCAGGATCTGCAGGCACAGATCGGTTCGAGCGCGAGCTACTTCAGCACGTCGGGCGTCGGCGCCGACAATCAGCTGGCGTTCCGTCTCGGTCTGCGTCACAAGTTCTAAGCAGACGGTTCGCGGTGGGGAACATCTGTGTTCCCTGCCTGATTGAATCGATGGAAAGCGCCCTACGGGGCGCTTTTTCTTTTGCGGCGCGAAATCGGTCGAGCAACGCCGGATTTTCGATCGCGCCCGTCAGCAATTCGACGAATGCCGGATCGAACGCGAGGCCTTCGAGACTGGCATGCGATATCGAATAGCTGGGTCATCTCGATTCCGCTTTGCCGTTTCGGCAACGATATCTGCCAAATATTGTAATTGTCTATCAATATCGTCCACCCCAACATCGGGTCACACGCTTCGATCCCGCGCCCGCTCCGCTCACGCGACACTGCCGGCGCGCCTCCCAATGCCGCCAGAGGACTTCGTCATGAGCATGGACTCCGTCACCACCGCCGACGCGCTCGCGCGGCACACTTCGCGCTCGAGCGTATCGCGGCTGGTTCTCGCGACCTCGATCGGCAACGCACTGGAGTTCTACGATCTGGTCGTGTACGGCTACTTCGCGGCCGTGCTGTCGCGCACGTTTTTTCCGGTGCACGACCGCACCGTATCGCTGCTGCTCACGCTCGGCACCTTCGCGCTCTCGTATCTCGCGCGACCGATCGGCGCGCTCGCGCTCGGCTCGTTCAGCGACCGCAAAGGCCGCAAGGCATCGTTGACGCTATCGATTGCGATGATGACGCTCGGCACCAGCATGATCGCGTTGATGCCGTCGTATGCGGCGATCGGCGTGCTCGCGCCGATCGGCGTATTCGCGTCGCGGCTGTTGCAGGGATTCTCGGCGGGCGGCGAGTTCGGCAGTTCGACCGCGTTTCTGATCGAACATGCGCCGGAGCGCAAAGGCTTCATGGCGAGCTGGCAGTTCTCGAGCCAGGGCGCGAGCACCGTGCTGGCGTCGCTGTTCGGCGCGGTGTTGACGAGCACGCTGACGACCGCGCAACTCGAAGGCTGGGGCTGGCGCATTCCGTTCCTGTTCGGCATGCTGATCGGTCCGGTCGGGCTCTACATTCGCCGCCGCATCGACGAAACGCCGGAGTTCGAGCGCGCGGAAAAATCCGCCGCGCCGGTGCGAGAACTGCTCGCGACGCAAAAGGAACGGGTGCTCGTGTCGATCGGCGTGCTCGTGCTGACCACCACGGCCAACTACATGCTGCTCTACATGCCGACCTACGCGGCGCGGCAGCTCGGACTCGCACCGTCGTCGGGCTTCATCGCGACGCTCGCGGCCGGTCTGATCATGATGATGCTCACGCCGGTCGTCGGTCATCTGTCCGACAAGGTAGGCCGCGTGCGCATCATGCTCGGCGCCGGCGTGCTGTTCTTCGCGACCGTGTATCCCGCCTTCGTGCTGATGAACGCGCGCCCGTCGCTCGGCTCGTTGCTTGCCGCGGTCACGTGGGTCGCGTTGCTGAAGGCGACCTACTTCGCGCCGATTCCGGCCTTGATGTCCGAGTTGTTCCCGACCCGCACGCGCACGACCGGCATGGCGTTCGGCTACAACATCGGCACCACCGTGTTCGGGGGCTTCACGCCGCTCGCCGTTGCCGCGCTGATCGCGGCGACCGGCAATAATCTCGCGCCCGGACTCTATCTGATGCTCGCGGCCGTGCTCAGCCTTTTCACCGTGATGTGGGCACGCGTGCGACTGCACGCACGCTGAGTCTCTGCCTCGCGGACTTCGTTGAACCGACAGGACCTTATCCATGCAAGACCGTTTGCAGCAAGCCGTGCAGTTCGCGGTGGATCATGAATCGCTTTGGGACCGCCATGTGAGTGGCGCATGGGGTGTGCACGTGAACGACCCGCCGCCGTGGAACAGGCTGCTCGGTCCCGTGCATGATCGCGGGCCGGTGTCGGGCGCGATCGCCGTCGACGGCCGCGTGCTGACGAGCTGGGGCGAACCGGATCGCGCCGACCTGACCTTCAGTGTCGCGAAGATGTACCTCGCGCTGCTGGCCGGCGTCGCGCACGATCGCGGCCTGTTGCCCGACGTCGACGAACCGGTGCGCGTGCGCGTACCCGACATCGGCTTCGACGACGAACACAACGCGCCGATCAGCTGGGCGCATCTACTGCAGCAAACGAGCGAATGGCGCGGCACGTACTTCGGTTTGTCGGATCAGGCGGATCACTACCGTGCGGTCAATTTCGCCGCGCCGCCCGATGGCAAAAAAGGCGATCTGCGTCCGCCGCAACGGCCGGGCACGTACTGGGAATACAACGACGTCCGCATCAACCAGTTCTCGCTCGCGCTGCTGCATCTGTTCCGTCAGCCGCTGCCCGAGGTGTTTCGCGAAGCGATCATGCGGCCTTCGGGCGCGAGCGAAAACTGGCAATGGGTCGGCTACGACAATGCGTGGGTCGAAATCGACGGGCGACGCATGCAGTCGGTGCCGGGCGGCACGCACTGGGGCGGCGGCATATCGGTCAGCGCGAACGATCAGTTGAAGGTCGCACAGATGCTGCTCGACGACGGCGTCGCGAACGGCCACCGCGTGCTGTCGTCCGAATGGATCGCGCGCATGCGCACGCCGTGCGCGATCGCGCCGTTCTATGGCTACCTCGTGTGGCTCAACACCGGGCGCAAGGTGTTCCCGAACGTGCCGGAGTCGAGCTTTTTCGGTGTCGGCGCAGGCAGTTCGTTCACGTGGGTCGAACCGGAGCGGCGCATGACGGTGGTCGTGCGCTGGCTGAATCCGGCCGCGGCGAACGAGTTCTTCGGGCTCGTGCTCGACGCGGTCGACAACCTCGGCCAATAGCCGTTAGCGGCGCACCATCCAAGGCAACTGCGCCGCGAACCCCAACGACAGGTCATAAAAAAATGCGGGCGATGCACGAATGCATCGCCCGCACGGTCATGGGCCGAGCCGTTGCCGTTGCAACGGCGCGTCAGTGCGAATGCCGCGGCACCGCGGAACCTCGACACCCCACGAGGAAGTCGAGGTCGCAACCCTCATCGGCCTGCAGCACGTGATCGATATACAGGCGCCGGTAGCCGCCACCTTCCGGCGGCTGGGGCGGCACATGCTGCGCGAGACGGCGCTCGAGTTCCGCGTCGCTGACATCGAGGTGCAGCGTGCCCGCGTCGCAATCGAGCTCGATCCAGTCGCCGTCCTGCACCGCGGCGAGCGGACCGCCGGCCGCCGCTTCCGGCGTCACGTGCAGCACCACGGTGCCGTAGGCGGTGCCGCTCATGCGCGCATCGGAAATGCGCACCATGTCCTTCACGCCCTGCCTCAGCAGCTTCGGCGGCAGGCCCATGTTGCCGACTTCGGCCATGCCCGGATAACCCTTCGGCCCGCAGTTCTTCATCACCAGCACCGAATTCGCGTCGACGTCGAGCGTCTCGTCGACGATGCGCGCCTTGTAGTGCTCCAGGTTCTCGAACACGACCGCGCGTCCGCGATGCTTGAGCAACTCGGGGGTCGCCGCCGACGGCTTCAGCACCGCGCCGCGCGGCGCGAGATTGCCACGCAGCACGCGGATGCCGCCATCGGCGACGAGCGGCTTGTCGAGCGGACGGATCACTTCGTCGTTGGTGTTGGGTGCATCCTTCACGTTGTCCCACAGCGACTTGCCGTTGACCGTCAACGCGTCCGGATGCGGCAGCAGGTTCGCTTCGCCGAGCCGGCGCAGCACGGCCGGCAGGCCGCCCGCGTAATAAAACTCTTCCATCAGGAAACGGCCCGACGGCATCAGGTCGACGATCGTCGGCGTGTCGCGGCCGATGCGCACCCAGTCGTCGAGTTCGAGATCGATACCGATGCGCCCCGCGATCGCCTTCAGATGAATCACCGCGTTGGTCGAGCCGCCGATCGCCGCATTGACGCGAATGGCGTTGACGAACGCCTCCCGCGTGAGGATCTTCGACAGCTTCAGGTCTTCGAGCGCCATTTCGACGATCCGGATTCCCGACATATGCGCAAGCACGTAGCGGCGCGAGTCGACCGCGGGAATCGCCGCGTTGTGCGGCAGCGACGTGCCGAGCGCCTCGGCCATGCAAGCCATCGTCGACGCGGTGCCCATCGTGTTGCAGGTGCCCGCCGAGCGCGACATGCCCGCCTCGGCCGACAGGAACTGATGCAGATCGATCTCGCCGGCCTTCAGCGATTCGTGCAGCTGCCACACCGCGGTGCCAGAGCCGATGTTCTTGCCGTCGAGCTTGCCGTTCAGCATCGGCCCGCCGGTCACGACGATCGCCGGCACGTCGCAGCTCGCCGCGCCCATCAACAGCGCGGGGGTCGTCTTGTCGCAGCCGGTCAGCAGCACGACCGCGTCGATCGGATTGCCGCGGATCGCCTCCTCGACATCCATCGCCGCGAGATTGCGCGTGAGCATCGCGGTCGGACGCAGATTCGATTCGCCGTTGGAAAACACGGGGAACTCGACCGGGAAGCCGCCCGCTTCATAGACGCCGCGCTTCACGTGCTCGGCGAGCTTGCGAAAGTGCGCGTTGCACGGCGTCAGCTCGGACCACGTGTTGCAGATACCGATCACGGGACGCCCGTCGAACTCATGATCGGGAATGCCCTGATTCTTCATCCAGCTTCGATACATGAAGCCGTTCTTGTCAGCCGTGCCGAACCACTCGGCCGAGCGCAATTTCCGCTTTTTTTCCGACATACTAGGTCCTTGATGCATGTGCCGGGACCCTCACCGGCCAATTTGACTGAAGCGGCCCGCCCGGCGCTACGGCGAAAGGTTGCCGCTCAGTGTCCAGGGATGGTGAAGTGTACGGAGCGAGTTGATATCTTTCCAATTATATTTTAGGTGATATCGATATCAATTCTGGTATCGACCCACCGGGGCGGCGGCGCGGCTGGCGAGCAGACTGTGCCGGCCTCAGGCGTCGCCGGACGCCTGCTTACGGCGGGCTTTCGGTAGTGCGCCGCGCGTGTTCGTCTTCAGATGATTCTGGTTATAGTCGATTGCGGCGCGCACCAGCGCTTTCAGTGCGCGCTCGTCGACCCCGTCGCTCTCGAAGAAGTCGATAGCGCGCCGCGCGTTGCCTTCGAGGCCTGCGTTGAACAAGCCGTCCGGGTCGGCCAGGCCCGCCCCATGCGCGAAGGTCAGCTTGACCTTGCCCTTGTGCGCGTTGGCGACCGCGATCATGCCGTCGCGCGACCAGACCGGACTACCCATCCACTTGAATTCCTCGACGATCGCCGGGTCCGCCGCAAGCACGCATTGACGGATGCGAGCGAAGGTCGCGCCGCGCCAGTCGGTGAGTCCTGCGATCAGTTCGTCGATACGTTCGGATGCGTTCATTGGAGTGTGGCCCTCGTAAGCGGGGAGACGAAGCGGTTGAACCGATAGGATGCCGTAGCGATCCAGTCATCGTAATCTCCGCCTGGATTCGTGGCTGGCGGATGACGCGATTTCAAACATCGAACGTACCGCGATACTGCTCATTCGCATCCGGGGACCTGGACTCAGATTTCACCTCGAAACTCTACGCTCGAAGTGAGTCACTCGGAGAAACGACAGCGATCGATGATTCGTCAGGCGCTAGTCGTCGCGTTTCCGAAACGCAGCCTCTCCGGCATCTGACACCTCGACCCACTTCGGATCGGGAGCAGCGCCGGGGACGTAAGTGTCGTTCCAGTTCCACCACTTGTACGGTCGGCTCTGCGGGTAGCCCTCCGGCGAATCCTCCCACGTTTCCTGCCGCCCGAGCGCCGTCATGTCAAGGTAGCTCCAGATCGTGCCCATCGCCTCGTCCCCACGCCCGTTAATGAAGTACGTTCGGAACACCCGCTCGCCGTCCCGGATGAACGCGTTGTGGCCGTGCCATTCGTCCACGCCGAAGTCGGCGTCGAAACTGTCGGTGATGGTGTACCAGGGGATCATCTCCCAGCCCATCCGCATCTTCAGCCGCGCGATATCGGCTTGCGGCGCGCGGGACGCGTACACAAGCGTAGTGTCGCGAGCGTGCAGATGGGCAAGGTGGGAGACCTGATCGGCCCCCAGGGAACAGCCAATGCACGCATGCTCTGGCCACCCGTGCACGCCGGGCTCGAAAAAGGCGCGATAGACGACCAGCTGGCGGCGGCCGCTGAACAGGTCGAGCAGGCTTACTCTGCCTTCCGGCCCGTCGAACGCATACGTTTTTTCCACGGCAAGCCATGGCATCCGCCGTCGCTCAGCGGCCAGCGCGTCGCGGGCACGTGTCAAGGCTTTCTCCTTGACGAGCAGCTGCTCGCGCGCGGCCTCCCACTCTTGCCGCGACACAATCGGTGGTGTCTTCATGGCAGGCTGTCCATCTTTCCCGCGCTTCTCAGGTGACTTGATCGTCGTCATCGTGACCTCCGGGTTAGAGCGATGTCCTGTGCGTTCGGGTCGGAAGGCGATTCGCTCACCGGGCATCGCTCGCTGCTGATGATGGGGTAGTTTAGGCCGCCGGACATCGAGTGGTGGGAGTGACAAATGTGACGCGATTCAGGTGCGGCTCGATTCAGAAGGAGCAGCGCTAGCGACCTCGATTCATCGTTGGTCAAAAGGCGATGGAAATCCCGTGGGTAGCCAAGCGACCGCTTAGCGGATCGGGGCAGACTATTATGTCCGGCAACCCTCATTCACCCACCACCCGGAGGTGACGATGAACGCGATCCACGAGCTCTACCCCTATCTGCGCGTGCGCAACGCCGCACGGGCTATCGAGTTCTACGCGCAGGCATTCGGCGGCGTCGAGCAGTTTCGCCTGACCGAGCCAGGCGGCCGCATCGGTCATGCCGAAGTGAAGATCGGTCCCGCGACCGTGATGCTGTCCGATGAATATCCCGAGCACGACATGCTCGGACCGACCGGTGACAGCCGGCCGAGTGTGCTGCTGCATATCCACTGCGACGACGTCGACGAGCTGTTCGCACGAGCGGTTGCAGCGGGCGCAACCGTGGTCCGCCCGCTGATATGACTCCCGGTGTCAATCGGGATCGGTTTTTCAGTTTCTTGAATTCATATTGTTGGAATTTCCTGAGGGCGACGTAGCAGTACATCTCGACGGTGGATCATGCTGATATCCGCGGGTTGGGTACCGCATTACAGA
>NZ_JACHDM010000032.1:0-68022 GCF_014201065.1 Paraburkholderia sp. Cpub6 | reverse complement strand
GCCCGAAACCCTGGCAGGCCTGCACTTCGTCGTCTTCGCCATGCTTATGCTCGTTCATGCTGCACCGATTATGAAAAGTGCCTAACACGCTCTAGACTTCGGTTCGGCTTGTTCTACATGTGCTTTCGGCGGATTTAGCTGCGCTGGCGGAGGCTTGTCCAACGACATACCGACACCGCGCACGGCGCGCGCGTCGTCCTGCTTGGTCCAGCGCCACAACAGTTTGTTGATCTTGTACACAGAAATTTCGTTAGGCACGCTATAGCTTCTCGCTCTAGATTTAACGTTCGTGAACTACTAATGACCGGAATGCGAGTCCACTGCCTTCTAGCCACCTGACATTAATAGCTAACTGACAGTTCGAAAGAAATCAGAGCACGCCCAAAATGGGCGTCCATTCACAATCTTTCGTGACGCCGAGCGACACGCCCGTCATCGCTCAACGTCCGCCCAACCACAAAAATCCATGCGTTCGAACGTCTCCCTGTTCCGCCGCCTCGCCGCCCTGCTGATCGCCCTGCCCGTCGCCGCCGCTCTGCCAAGCTGCGCGAGTCCCGATGCAGACAACGTCGCGCACACCGGCCCGTATCGCGCCGACATCCGCCGCACCGCGCTCGGCATTCCGCACATCAACGCCGACAACTGGGGCAGCCTCGGCTACGGATACGGCTACGCGCAGGCGCAAGACAATCTGTGCACGATGGCCGAAAGCTTCGTCACCTATCGCGGCGAACGCTCGCGCTTCTTCGGCGCCGACGCGCGGCCCACGCTCGGCGCGACGTTCGGCCAGCCCAACAATCTCAATTCGGATTTCTTCTTCCGTTTCATCGTCGACGATGCGACCGTCGCGCGTTACCGCAAAAGCCAGACCGACGACATGCGCGCGTTGATCGACGGCTTCGTCGCCGGCTATAACCGCTACCTCGCCGATCTCGCGCACGGGGATTTCCCGGGCGCGCATGCGGCCTGCCGCGCGGCGCCGTGGCTCGGCAAGATCAGCAACGCGGACTTGTACCGGCGTCAGATCGCGGCGAATCTGACCGGCGGCGAGGCGCGCTTCATCAACGCGATCGCGACCGCGCAACCGCCCCAGCCGATGCCGGTGCCGCCGCAAAGCGCGTTGCACGACGACGCCCCCGACGACCCACCGCTCGCGGAATTCGGCGGCCATGCGGGCATCGGCAGCAACGCTCTCGCGTTCGGCGCGGACGCGACGCACACCGGCAGCGCGCTGCTGCTCGGCAATCCGCACTGGTTCTGGACCGGCCCCGATCGCTTCTACCAGGCTCAGCTCACTCTTCCTGGCAAGCTGAACGTCAGCGGCGTGTCGTTTCTCGGCGTACCGCTGATCATGATCGGCTTCAACGACAACGTCGCCTGGACCCATACCGTCTCCACCGCGAAGCGCTTCGGCCTCTTCAAGCTGACGCTCGAACCTGGCGCGCCAACCCGGTATCAGGTCGACGGCAACAGCGAAGCGATGACGCCGACGCGCGTGAACGTCGAGGTACGCGCCGCCGACGGTTCACTGCATACCGTGTCGCGCACGCTGTATCGTTCGCGCTTCGGACCGCTGGTCAATCTCGGCACGATGTCGCCCGCGCTCGCGTGGAATGCGCAGCAGGCGTTCGCGCTGCGCGATATCAATACCGACAACTTCCGCGTGTTCGAAAACTTCCGCGCATGGAATCAGGCGGCCTCGCTCGACGATTTCATCGCCATCCAGAAGAAGAACGCGGCGGTGCCATGGGTCAACACGCTCGCGATCGGCCGTGACGATCCGCGCGTCTGGTACGCCGATATCGGCGCGACCCCGGACGTGCCCGACGAACTCACGCAGCGTTGCACGCCGCCGGTCGGCCGGGCACTCGCGCGGATCATGCCCGGCGTGCCGGTCCTCGACGGCTCGCGCAGCGACTGCGACTGGCGCGACGAGCCCGGCGCGGTACAGCATCATGCGTTGCCGGTCGCGCACATGCCGTCGCTGCTTCGGCGCGACTATGTCGGCAATTTCAACGACAGTTACTGGCTCAGCAACCCGGCCGAACCGATGACCGGCTATGCGAAGATCATCGGTGCGACCGCGACGCCGCAGACGCTGCGCACGCGACTGGGCCATACGATCGCGGCGCAATTGCAGAGCGATCCGCTTGGCGTTTCCGCCGATGCGCTCGGTCACGCTGCACTCGACAGCCGCTCGATGTCGGCGTTGCTGTTCAAGCAACCCGTGCTCGACCGTCTGTGCGGCAGCGACATGCTCGCGGCCCTGCCGGCCGGCCCGAACGCCGACCCGCAGCGCGCGGCGTGCAAGGTACTCGCCGCATGGGACGATACGGCCGCGGCCGACGCAGTGGGGGCAACCTTGTGGGACGAACTGTGGCGACGTCTGCTGACGATACCGCCCGCGCAGCTATACGCGGTACCGTTCGAACCCGCGAAGCCGTTGACCACACCCGCGGGCATCGCCGCCGATCCGGCGCAGCTCGCCGCCGCGCTGCATGACGCGCTCGCGGCACTGCAACGCGCCGGCATCGCGATCGATGCACCGCGCAGCGCGGCGCTCTACGTGCAACGCAACGACGAGCGCATTGCGCTATTCGGGGGTTGCGACGCGGGCGGCTATTTCACATCGGCGTGTGCCGGGCATCCCTTCGATGCGAGCGGCTATTCGATGAACGTCAAGCCAATGGGCGACACCTATCTGCAGATAGTGTCGTTCGCCGGCGCTCAGGTGATCGCGCGCACGCTGCTCGCACCGTCAGAATCGGATGACCCGGCGTCGCCGCACTATGCCGACGGGACGCGCGATTATGCGGCCCAACGCTGGACGATTATTCCGTTCTCCGAAGAAGCGATTGCGCACGATCCGGCGTTGAGTGTGCGCACGGTAAGTTCGTCGGATTCTGAGGGAAAAGCGCAATAAATAAGCGGGACGACGGGCAACAGGCCCGTCGTCCCGCAGAAAATCACAGATCGAGCACCAGTAGCGGCGATTTCGCGCGCGAGCAGCACGGCAGGAACTGGTCGTTTGCCGCGCGTTCCTCGTCGGTCAGATACGAATCCAGATGATCCGGCTCGCCGGACAGCACCCGCGTCAAACAGGTACCGCACACGCCCTGCTCGCACGACGTGATCACTTCGACGCCATGCGCGGCCAGCGCCTGCACGACCGTGCATTCGGGCGGCACGTCGATCGTCGCGCCGCTGCTCGCGATGCGCACCTGGAAGCTGCCGCCCGCCGCCGTCTGATTCGCGGCCGCGCCGAAGAACTCGTAGTGCAGCCTGTTTTCCGGCCAGCCCTTCGCACGCGCGGTCTCGAGCACGAAGTCCATGAAGCCGCGCGGACCGCAGACATACAGGTGGGTACCGGCCGGCGCATCGCTGAGCGACTGCTCGATATCGAACGTCGAGCCGCCCGGATGGTCATCGTGATGAAGCTGGACCGACTTCGCGAAGCCAGCTTGTGCAAGACGCTCGACGAACGCCGTGCGTTCCTTCGAGCGCGTGCAGTAGTGCATGTCGAACGAAGCGCCCGTGGCGGCAAGCCGCTCGGCCATGCAAAGAATCGGCGTGACGCCGATCCCGCCCGCGAGCAGCAGATGATGAGCCGCATCGTCAGCGAGCGCGAAATGATTGCGCGGCGCGCTGATCTGCAGGCGATCGCCTTCGCGGACCAGATCGTGCACCGCTTGCGATCCGCCGCGTCCCCCTTCGTCGCGCAGCACCGCGATCAGATAGCGATGCGTTTCGCGCGGATCGTTGCACAACGAGTACTGACGCACGAGCCCGTTCGGCAAATGCACGTCGACGTGCGAGCCGGCGTCGAAGGCCGGCAACGCCTGAGCGTTTTCGCTCGCGAGTTCGAAGCTCGCGATATCCAGCGCTTCGTCGCGCCGGCGCGCCACCACCACATTCAGCACGGGATGATTCATGTCGCCGTCCGCACGGGAATGACGCGCGTCACTTCAGCCTGCGGCGCGCCCGTCTCCGCGCGTTCCTGCGCGACGAGCCGATCGATCACGCGACGCGACATCACGCCGCCCGCATCGATATTGAGCTTCAGCAGATTGCGCTCGGGCCAGCGCAACAGGTTCTGCTGCTGACGTTCGAGCATCTCCAGATCTTCACTGAAGATCTTGCCCTGCCCTTCGCGGATGCTCGCGGTCAGCGCCGCATCGTCGGGACTGAAATTGCGCGCCATGCCCCAGAAATACCAAATCGACGTTTCCGTTTCCGGCGTGATGAAATCCACCACGATCGACGACGCTTTCTGGTCGGCCGGCGCGTGATAGCCACCATGCCCGGCATGCGCGACGCCTACCTCGATCAGCACGTGACTCGGCGGCGTGAAGTGGCAGATCTGCCAACGGTCGACGGGCACGTCGTCGGCAAGACCATTGCCGCGCAACGCCATCTTCCAGAACGGCGGCGCCGCAACGTTTTCCATGAAACGGCTCGTGCGCACGGTATCGCCTTCGGCCACGGTTTTGGGCGCGGCTTCGTCGATTTCCTTTTGCCCGATGCTGTTGGCGTGCACATAGGTCTCGTGCGTCAGATCCATCAGGTTGTCGATCATTAGCCGGTAATCGCAGCGGATGTGATAAAGACCGCCGCCGTACGCCCATTCGGCACTCTCGGCCCACTCCAGATGATGCAGCCTGGCGGCATCGGCCTGCGCCGCATCGCCGGGCCACACCCAGACGAAGCCATAGCGCTCGATCACTGGATAGCTGCGAATCGATGGAAAGCCGTTGACGCGTTGCCCCGGCATGCCGGTCGCCTTGCCCTGACAGCCCATTTCGAGGCCGTGATAGCCACACACGAGCGTGCCATCGCGCACGAAACCGAGCGACAGCGGCGCACCGCGATGCGGACAGAAGTCTTCGAGCGCCACCACGGCGCCTTCCGCGTTGCGATAGAAAACCATCGGCTCGCCGCAGATCTGCCGGCCGAGCGGCTTATCCGCGACTTCATCGGGCGTACATGCGACGTACCACGCATTCTTGGGAAACATGTCAGTCTCACTCCCTGGTTTATTCATGGATTGCATTCAGCCTACTCATTGAGATTCAGTGTACTCAATGCGTCTTTAATGATTAAATGAAGGTTTTCCCCTAGACGAACTTTCAATCAGGTAACACGAACGCCGGTTCGCCATTTCCATTCGCAACGAAAAGGCGCGAGGTCTTCAGAACTAATATGGTTACTTCAACCGATACCAGCACTTCCGCGATCAGCATCGATCTGTACGACCAGCCCGGCCATTTGATCCGACGCGCGCATCAGATTTCGGTGTCCATGTTTCATGATCTGATCGGACGCGAGGTGACGCCCGTTCAGTATGCGGTGCTCAGAATGCTGCAGGAATTGCCCGGACTCGATCAGGTCACGCTCGCGCAGCGAGTCGGCCTCGACACGTCGACCACCGCCGATATCGCGGTACGGCTCGAAGCGAAAGGCTGGATCGTGCGCGAAGTTCTGCCGCGCCGCCAGCGTCGTCTATTGCTGACGCCGGCTGGAGAGCAGTTGCTCGATGAATTGATCCCCGGCGTCAACGCGCTCAATCACGGCCTGCTCGACGGGATGGGAGACGAGGATGCGCGAGAGCTATTGAGACTGTTGAGAAAGTTCGTGCATCTGAATAACGATCAGAGCCGCGCGCCGCTGCGCAGCGCGAGCGACGACGCGAATCCGAACTAGCAGACCGCGCGCTCCGTACTACGACGCCACCTCCACCACGATCTTGCCGCGCACGTGGCCTTTCGCGAGCCGTTCCAGCGCCTTGGCCGTCGCATCGAACGCAAACCGTTCGGCGACCACGACACGCACGCTGCCCTTGTCGAGCAACGACGCGATCTCCGTCAATTGCCGGCCGTCGGGTCGCGCGGTATAACGCGTGGCCCGTGCGCCATGGCTCGACGCCTCGGCCTGCGACGGCTCGTTGAGCGTCGAGATCAGCGCGCCACCGGTCGCGACGGCCGACCACGAGCGGCGCTGCGTATCGCCGCCGATCAGATCGAACACGAGGTCGATGTCGCGCGCGACGTCTTCGAAGCGCTGCGCGTGATAGTCGATCACGCGATCCGCACCGAGCGAGCGCACGAACTCGATGCCGTCGCCGGACGCCGTAGCGTACACTTGCGCGCCCTTCTGCCTGGCGAACTGCACGGCGAAATGTCCAACGCCGCCCGCGCCCGCATGAATCAGCACGCGGCCGCCGGCTTCGAGGCGGCCGTGATCGAACAGGCCCTGCCATGCGGTCAACGCGGCGAGCGGCACGGCGCCCGCGGACCCCACATCCAGTTTTTCCGGCGCATGCGCTAGCGCGCTCGCGGACACGACGACGAATTCCGCGTACGCACCCTGTCCCTGGCCAACGAAGCCATACACCTGCTCGCCCGCGCGCCATTGCCCGACGCCCTCGCCGACCCGTTCGACCACTCCGGAAAAATCGCGCCCCAGCGTATAGGGCAGCTTCTCTTCACGAATCAACGGGTACTGGCCCGAGCGCGTCTTCAGGTCCACCGGATTGGCGCTGGCCGCGCGCACACGCACCAGCACCTGGCCGGCGCCAGGCTCGGGGATCTCGATCTTCTCGGCCTTGAACACCTCGGGACCGCCGAAGCGGTGAATGCGATATGCGAGCATCGTGCTCATGATGGCCTTCTCCTTGAAAGCTCCCGTGTCAGCGGCGCTATTTTGCCGGCTGCACGCAAGCCGCGTTCCTCATTGCTGGGTTCTTTTTCATTCGCACGACGTGCGCCGCCGGAAAACGCAACACGAGCCCGCGCGCCGAGGCACGAGATATGCGACAGGTACCTGTAGGCGCGCAGTCGTGATGTACTCATTCAAGGAGGAACCATGTCACAGCACCCCGCCCATTCCCAGGATCACCGCCACCCCGGTCAGCCGAATCCCGCTGACGTCGAAAAAGCAATCAGTGGTGTGAATTACCCGACCACACGCGAAAAGCTGGTCGCGCAGGCGCGCAAAAATCACGCGAATACCGACATCGTCGATCTGGTCGACCGTCTGCCCGATCACAATTTCGACAGCCCGCCCGCGGTGGCGAAGCAAATCGCGCGTATTCAATGACGCTGCGATCCGTCGAGTCGGAGCCGGACTCCGAACCCCATTCCGCCGGACTCGACGCGCGAATGAAGAAAACCGGCGATGTGCGTATCGGCATTTCCGGCTGGCGCTACCAAGGTTGGCGCGGCAGCTTTTACCCAGAGGATCTCAAACATGCAAACGCCTGACGGCTTCGTGTTTGGCATCAAAGGCGCGCGCTATCTGACTCATATGCTGCGGTTTCGCGATGCGAGCGCACGTGTCGGCATCGCGAACTTCTTCGCGCAGGGGCTACTCGCGTTGAACGAAAAGCTTGGTCCGATCCTATGGCAATTTCCGCCGTCGTTCCGATTCGAGCCCGAGGCAATGGAGCGCTTTCTGAGCGTGTTGCCGTTCGAGATCGCGAGCGCATCGGCGCTGGCGAAGCACCATGATGCGCGTGTCAAGACGCCTTATGTCGACATCGATCGCAAGCGGAAGTTGCGTCACGCGGTCGAAGTGCGCCACGCGAGTTTTGTCGATCCGGCGTTCGTGACCTTGCTTCGGCAATACGGCGTCGCGCTCGTGGTTTCAGATTCCACCGAACCGTGGCCCGTCGCCGAAGATCTGACGGCGGACTTCGTCTATCTTCGCCTGCACGGCAGCGAAGCCAAATACTCGGGTTCGTATGGGGACGACGCTCTGCAACGATGGGCCGAGCGAATCGATGCATGGCGCGGCGGCTCACAACCGGCCGACGCGCGATTGATCGCGCCGCAACTCCGGCCGCCTCGGCGAGCCGCGCGAGACGTCTACTGCTACTTCGACAACGATGTAAAAGCTCGGGCGCCGTTCGACGCACAACGATTGATGAAAGGCCTCGGATTACGAGCGACGCACGCGCCGGCGTCATCCTGAGCGCTTGCCGCCGTGGGCCAGCTTCTGTGCGGTGCGCAACGCCGCGACGATTCGCTCGTACACCTCGCGACGCGTTTCAGGGTCCGGCGCGCGCAGCGCAAACGACGGATGGTACGTCGCGACCACGCGTTGCTCGCCGCGCTCGAGCGTTTTGTCGAACGCGTCCTGCAAGCGCGCGTGCGAGTCGTGAACAACCGCTTTCAACGCGGTCGCGCCCAGTGCCACGACCACGCGCACATGCGGCATGTCGAGTTCCTGCTCCAGCCAGTAGCCGCAAGCATCCACTTCACGCTGAGCGGGCGTTTTGTGCAAGCGACGCTTGCCGCGCGCGATCCACTTGAAATGCTTGACGGCGTTCGTCACGTAGACGTCGTTACGCTTGACGCCCGCTTCTTCGAGCGCGCTGTCGAGCAACGCACCGGCCGGCCCGACGAAGGGCTTGCCCTGCAGATCTTCCATGTCGCCGGGTTGCTCGCCGACCAGCACGATCGACGCATGCCGCTGCCCTTCGCCGGGCACGGCCTGAGTCGCATTGCGCCAGAGGGCGCAACGGCGGCAATCGTCGAGCTTCGCCGGATGCTGATCGGGTTCGACATCCGCTGGCTCCGATTGCGGGTCGCCATGCGCGCGCTTTTTCTGCGGCCTATCGGTCATGGGTACGACCGCGCGTGCTGAAGCAGCTTATTTCTCACTCTTCTTCGGAATCTTCGCGCCCGACTTGCGCGCCTGATTCAACGCGATCGCGACAGCCTGCTTGTGCGGCTTGCCATGCTTCGACTCGGTCTTGATGTTGTGCGACACGCTCTCTTTCGATGTACCTTTCTTCAGCGGCATGATCTTCTCCGGGTGTAGATGACGAGAGGAAAAATCAGGACCCGCACGGAATGGCGTCCCTGCACCGAAGCCACGCAGCATATGCTGTGCCCGGGAGCCTCATAGGCCGGATCGGCCGCGTCGAAATCAACCCGAAACGCCCGCTGCCACCGCGTTCAACACCAGCGACACGCCCCCCACCAGAATCAGACTCGACGCCCACACCGCATCGAGATTGAACCAGCTGCGCGACACGAACCTGAGCCCGAGGTAGCGATAAACGAGCCATGCGAGCACGCCGCCGGCCATCGTCATCGCGGCCGCATGCACCGCGGAGACCGACAGCGCCATGCGCAGACTCGTTTCGATCAGCGTTTGGGCGGCTTGGTGCGCGCTGTCCATTGCGTCTGCGCGGCACAGACCGAGGTAGATCGGCACCAGCATCAAGCCGGCGCCGTGCGCGATCGCCACCGCGAACGACCAGAGCGCGAGCCGCGACGGCGGAATTCTCGCCAGTACGCGCGGATGGCGCCGGCGCATCAGCAACACCAGACCGAAGCCGATCACCAGCACGCTCGCGCCGATCTGCATCTGACGCTGCCACGCGAGCACGCTGGCCAGCATCGCGAACGGCAGCATCATCAGCAAGATGGCGAGCGCGTGCCCCGCCGCGAGATAAAGAAGCGCTACGACCAGCGCTTGCGAGCGCCGCTGCATCAGCGCGTTCGACACCGCGAGCGGCCACCCCATCGCCGGATTGAGTCCGTGATACACACCGCTCGCGAGGACGGCCAGCCACAGTGCCGCTTGCGGCGACACCGCGCCGCTCAAACGCCCACCGAGGGATAGCAGAACGAATCGGTCGAGCAGTCGCCGCCTTCGAGGCGAATCTGGTGCGCGCGATAGCCGGCGGGAAACTCGACGAAGTAATCTTCGGCGAGCTCGAGACCGCCATTGGGGTCGGCATGCGCCATCACTTGCACGCCGGGCACACCATCCGGGTAGAACTGGTCGTCCCACGTCGAATAGAGCGAGTTGGTCCAGTAGATGCGCTTGCCGTCGCGACTGATCTCGACCATCTGCGGACCGCCGGCGAAAGCCTTGCCGTTCGGATGCGGCGCGCAATGTTCGATTCCACCGATGCGCACCGAGCCCGTCAATTTCGGCTTGCGCGGTTCGCTCACGTCGTACTGGCGCATCTCGCCGGTGCCCCAGCAGGAGACGTAGAGGAATTTATCGTCGATCGAAAGATCGATGTCGGTGACGAGCGGCGGCACCGCGCCGAAACCTTGCAGCAGGGGCGGCAATTCATCGGCATGCGCGGGCTCCGGTGGAATGGTCGCGGTCTTTTCGATGTGGAAGTGGCCGCCTTCGCGCCACCAAGTCCAGATCGACCCTTCCAGATTCGTCGTATCGACCACGACGCCGATAAAGCCGTACTCGCGGCTCGGGTCGTGCGCGGGCCGCACTTCGAGCGCCATCTGATGATTCGCGCCGAGATCGAGCGTCTGCACGTTGCGCCTCGCGCGCAGATCCCAGAAGTGCACGCGGTGGCCGTATTTGTTCGCGAGCAGGTCTTCGGGCACGATGCCGTTTTCGAATTGCGGCGGCAGCGCCCATTCGGTCGACACCATGTAATCGCGCGGCAGATTCCACCAGAAGTCGTAATGCTTTTCCTGCGCGCCGCGCTCGATTTCCCAGCGGCCCAGCACCTCGAATGTTTGGCAGTCCATGATGAAGATTCCGGGCGGCCCGTCGGTGCCGTCCTTGCCACCACCGCCGAGCGTGCTCACGTAGATGCCCTCCGGTCCGCAATGCACGGTGTGCGGACGCGAATAGCCGGTCTTGCGGAAAATTTCCTCCGGCTCGATGATCTTGTGAATCTTCGCCTGGGTCGGATGCGGCTTCGTATCGACGATATAGATGCGCGACGAGCGCATGCCCGGAATGATCAGATAGCGACGTTCCAGAAACGCGTGGCCTGTCAACGGCGACAACGCGGACGAACACGCGTTCCAGCCGAAGTGATGGAATTCGTCGCCCTTGTTCGGCACCGGCACCGTGTGGACCACCTGGCTATAAGTCGGCGAACCGGGCTTCACGTCGATCACGGCGAGCGCGTCGGGCTGCGAGGAGTCCGGACTTAGCAGCACCGTGTACGCGTATTCTTCCGCCGGCGCATCCATCGCGAGCTTCGGCGATGCATGAAAGGTAGGATCGGGGCGCATTCCCATGACGGCACTCTCCCTGTCGTTCGAACGGTTCTGAACGGAAGCCCGGCCCGCCAAAAATCGAGCCAGCGTAACTTTAGATTTGTAGTTCACGATAGCGGCGGACGCAACCGGAAATATGCACCCGAACGCAGGTTCGATCCGACTGCCGGGCCGCATCGCACGAGAACTGCCTGTTTGGTGGGGGTGAAGAGGCGCGGGGAAGGCGGTATGGCGGGGTGGTATTGGAGGAATGAAAGGATGCTAGTCGCTTGGGGATATCACGCTATCTCGCACGCCGAGCCTCGACAAAGGCCTCGACATAACGCAGCGCCTGTTCGCACTGCTCGGGCGTGAACGCGTGAATGCTCGCCGGAACCGGATCGAAGCCAAGCTCGGTCGCGACCCACCGGATCGCTTTCGCGCGGGCTTCGAACGCGTTGACACCATCGCGGCGCACCTTCCCGGCGACGAGCGGTTCGAGCGCATCGTGCAGCTTGCTCTTCGACTCGCGCAACGTTGCGTCGGCGAGGCGGCCGAGCGGCAGGTTGTGTTTGCTGCGCGAATAAACGCCGATCCACGCCTGACATGCGGTGCAGATCCACAGCGGCCCTTGATCGCTGCGATAGGGGTAGGACTCGTCGCCGTAACGCGCGAGCAACGCACGGTTGCCGCAGTAGTCGCATGACGGCTGCGGCAGTGCCTTGACGGGCTTGCCTACGCGCATGGGGAGTGCCCCGGGGAAAATTCGCCGTACTTCATCGCATCGATCCGACTGGCGGAAACGGGTAGAGCCACACAGTTTAATGGAATGCCCGTACCCGCATGCAAGACTTAGCTTCTCTGCGCGATCTCCATCACTACCCGACGCCGCGCGGCCAGGCCTTCCGCCGACCGTCGCCGGACCAGCTCCACCACCGCTTGCGGCGCCAACGCCGGATCGCCCGCGTCGAACGGCGGGGCTGGCGCGTATTCGAGTTCGAGCTGGATCGCCTGCGCCTCTTCTACGCCCGCCAGTTCGGCCGCGACGGTCAACCCGAAATCGATGCCCGCCGTCACGCCGCCGCCGGTAATCAGATTGCCATCGCGGACCACACGCGCATGTGTCGGTATCGCGCCGAGCGGTTCAAGCAGCGAGTGAAACGCCCAGTGAGTCGTCGCGCGCCGCCCGCGCAGCAAGCCGGCCGCGCCAAGCAGCAACGCGCCGGTGCAGACCGACGTCACGTAGCGCGCGCTCGCGGCCTGTCGGCAAACGAAGTCGATCGTTTGCTCGTCTTGCAACAGGTCGGTCACGCCGCTTCCGCCTGGCACACAGATCACGTCGAGCGGCGGGCAGCTTTCGTAGGTCGTGCTCGGCGTCAGCACGAGCCCGTTACTCGACACCACGGGCTCCCGTGTCTTCCAGATCAGATGCATCGTGGCGCCCGGCAACGATGCAAGTACGTCGTGCGGGCCAGTCAGATCGAGTTGCTGTACTTTCGGAAACACCAGAAAACCGATTTGCAGGTTCATAGGGATACCTTATTCAGGGAGAAATAGAAACGCGTGATCCGCCGCGTCTTCCAGGTGGACGGACTGATTCTATGCGCGTAGGCTTTGGCAAGACTGCCATTAACCCCAGTTTTTCTGCCACGCGCGCGCTCTCTCTCTTACAGCCCCTGTTACACACGATATGTCCAGCGCTCCCCCCTCCATCGTGCTGCTCGCCTTCCCCAACATGCAACTGCTCGACGTCAGCGGTCCGCTGCAGGTATTTGCGTCCGCCAATGAACTCGTCGCGCAGCGTGGGCTCGACCAACTCTACTCACCCCGCGTCGTGGCAGCCGAAGCCGGGCCCGTCACGTCGTCGTCGGGACTCGCGGTACTCGCCGGTTCGCTACGCTCGGTGAAAGCGCCGGTCGATACGCTGATCGTTCCGGGCGGCTGGGGGATTCGTCAGGCATCGGCCGATCAGCGTCTGATCCGCTGGACGCAGCGCCATGCGCCGCATTGCAGACGCGTTGCCTCGGTCTGCTCGGGCGCGTTCCTGCTCGCCGAGGCGGGACTGCTCGACGGCCGCCGCGTCGCCACGCATTGGGGGCGTTGCGACGAACTCGCGCAGGCGTATCCGCAACTGCGCGTCGAAGCCGATCCAATCTTTATTCGCGACGGGGCTATCTGGACATCGGCGGGCGTCACCGCCGGCATCGACCTCGCGCTGGCCATGCTCGAAGAAGATCACGGGCGCGCGTTGGCGCTCGATGTCGCGCGCGAGCTCGTCGTGTTTCTGAAGCGGCCGGGGGGTCAGTCGCAGTTCAGCGCGACGCTGTCGCTGCAACATGCCGACGACCGTTTCGGCGAACTGCATGCATGGATGACGTCGCATCTCGCATCCGACCTGTCGGTACCCGCGCTCGCGCGAAGGCTTCATATGAGCGAGCGCAGCTTCATGCGCCACTACAAGGCGCAAACGGGCCGCACGCCGGCCCGCGCGGTCGAGCAGTTGCGCATCGAAGCGGCACAGCGCTTGCTATGCGAGACATCCTGGTCGATCAAACGAATCGCGGCGCGGTGTGGATTCGGCAGCGAGGAAACGATGCGATGCAGCTTCGTGCGTCAGCTGCGCGTGGCGCCGCAGGTGTATCGCGAGCGCTTTTCATCGACGTGACTCGTCGACGTGACTCATCGACGCGAAATGCGCGGCCGTCCGACATCACTCAGTAGCGACGTTTGACGATCAGCGTCGCGCCCGTATCGTGAGAATGCAGAATCGCGACGCGCGCGGTGCCGGAGAACACCCAGTCGTCGATCGTCAAGGACAAGCGTCGCTGCGGTGACGCGCCTATCGACAACACTGAACTGTTCATCTGAACGATGGACAATTGCGGCGCGGTAGATGGACCCAGATGCAGAGGATTCGAAGCATTTTGCGCGGCAGGTTTTGCGCCCGGTTCGGACACCGGCGCGAACTCCGGTCCGGACGACACCAATGCCTTCGCAGTGCCGAGCTGGACATCGCGCGTCACGTCCACACTATAGTAATTCTCCATTTTCGCGAAGAACGGCTTGCCCTGATCCCCGTGATACTCCATCGCATAGCGCTGCTGCTCGAAGTAGTGCCGAGGCTCGGGAATCGGCGGCACGACCTCGACGGGCGACGCGACGATGTTGGCGACCATCATCGCTTGCGGCACATCGCCGAAGGGGCCGCCCGCAAACGCGTAGCCGCTCATCAAGACGAGTACCGCTCCGACAATCCTCTCGTTTTGGCACGTCATCGCATGCCTCCAGTGAAGGAATTGAAATGCCACATGACACGGCGCTCCCGTCGAACCGAGCGCCTTGCAGCGTCGCTTGCACTCAGACATTGTAGTCAGTCATTGGCGTACTGGTAGGTCAAAGTGTGAGGTATCTCGCGTGTGTGGCGAGCGCATGCGCCTTCGCGACTCAGCGCTGGAGTCGACGTCGAAGTGGACCGATTGAGAATGATTCCTGGCAACGCTCTCCGGCCTCGAAAACCGGCAAGAGCTTCTGGCGCAAGCCTCGTGAGTCGGTCGATCCCGGCAACTCTTGCGAGGTTTCGCAAGCAACTACGCTGCTCGATTGGATACCTGCACCTTCAACCGTTGCAGCGTCAACGTTCGCGCTCGCGTGAATCAGTCGACTCGTGTCGGCCGGCCATTGAATGCCGGCGCGATCTGCAAAACGATCGTTCGAATGCGCTTTCGCCAGGCGCGCGGCCATGCGAGAACGGCATCCGGCATGAAGCGCGCGACGAGCAGCAGCAGCGCGAGCAGCGCTGGACACCAGCGCAGATCGGTCGGCACCGGTTCGCGGCGAGCGAAGCGCGCATCGAGCAGCGCATCGCCGAACGACGTCACGTTCAGCAGGCGCCGGTAGTCGAGGCCAGTCTGCCCCGCCACCGACGCAAGGTACTCGCCGCGCAATTCGGACAACTCCTCGTGCGTTTTCGCCTCGACACCGGAGCCTGGCGTCGGCGGCACCTGGATCACGTCGTCGGCCTGCCAGTAGCCGATCCGGTTACCGTCGGCGTCGGTCTTCGGAATGGCCGCGGGCTGGTCGCCGCCGACGCCGATCAGCCAGCCCCTGATTCGCGCGGCATTGATGCCCTCCATCAGCGGGCGCGACGCCGATACCGGCGGCGCCTCCTGACCATCGGTGACGAACGCGATGGCCGCGCCGCCGCCGACCTCCTGCGCGACCCGCACGGCCGAATACACACCGCCTTCGGCAATGCGGCTCCAGTTGGTCCAGCGCATGCGCTCGTCGATGCCATCGAGCGACACCAGCAGCGCGTCGTAGTTGCCACAGACTTCGACCGGCGCCATCAGCAGCAACACCCGCTGCCCCGTGAACACGCTCCAGCCGACCTTCGAGCCGCACGGCAAGCGCCCGAGCGCGTCGCGCATCGCGGCCTGCGCGAATTTGAGCCGGCTGACCGGAGCGCCGTCGAGCACCACGTCCTCGACGTCCATGCTTTGCGTGATATCGAACGTCACGATGTAGTTAAACGTGTTGCGCGGCAAAGTGACGTCCGGCATCGCAACCGCCGCGATCAATGCGACGAGCGCGAGCGGCGTCAACGCGTGACGCCATCTTGCGAAGCCGCGCTCGCGCGAGACGCCGCTCATGGCAAGTCCTGGCTCTGCGGGTCACGCAGCTTGACGTTGTGCTGCTCTTTCACCTCGGGCCCGGCGAGCGCGGACGGCGTTTCCGGCGCAAGCCACAGCGCGCGCTCGAGGTTGTAGCGCACGTCCCAATCGTCGGGCGCCGCGCGCAGCGCGAGCCGGTAGCGCGCCTTGGCCTCACCGATCATCGCGAGAGACCTGACCGTCTGCGCCGTGTCGCCGCTGCCTTCGCGCAGGTACAGGTTGCCGAGATCGAACAGCGCCGCGCGGCCGACTTCGTCAGGCGGGCTGCCCTCGGGGATCAGACCGTTATAGAGCCGTGCCGCCGCGTCATACGCGCCCGCTTTCGACAGCGCTATCGCGCGGGCCAGTTGGACCTCGCGCGCGTCGTCGCCGGCAGGCTGGTCGCGCGAAGCGGCGTTCGTCGCGAGAATGGCCTGATCGACGCGCTCCGCGTGCTGCAGACGAACGAAGCCATACGCGGCCCACGCGGCGCAACAGATCGCCACGGTGCCGAACAGCGTGTGGATCAGCGTGCGCTTCATGCCCAGCTCCTGACCTGCAACTGGTGCAGCAGCACCAGCAGCGCCGAACAGAACAGCGCGAGCGCGAAACAGTACAGACTCAGATCCTGGCGAGGCAGATGCTCGACGAACGTCGTCGTCGCGTTCTGCTGCCGGTTGATCTCCGCGATCGCCGCCATCATCGCCTTCGGGTCTTCGGCCTGAAACAGCCTATACGGCGTCCTGAGCGTCAGAAAGAAGCGATGCAGCTGCGCTTCGGCCGAGGTTCCGCTGACGGGCTGCGTCGCGTTCAGATCGGGACTGAAGACGCTGCTGCGCAAGTAGATGAAGTAGAGGGCGATCCGGTTGCGTCGCAGTCCCGCCTCGATGCGCCGTTGCATCGTTTCGTCGAGCAACGCGCCGCCATCGGAGACGAGCACGATCGCGCGGCGGCCCGACGACAGGCGCCCGTCGAACTGCGCGATCGCCGCGAGCATGCCGCGATCGAGCTCGGTGTCCGGCATGCCACGGCCAATCGCCGTCGCCGCGACAGCGGCCTCGATCACGCGATGGTTGTACGTGAACGGCATCGCCAGCACGGGGTTGGTGCCGAACATCATGAACGCGAGCCGGTCGTTGGGCCGCTGCTCGACGAAGCGCGTCAACGCGGCGCGCGCCACGTGGTTCTTGGAGTCGCCGCGCGGCGCCTCGACGCCCTTGCTGCCCATCGGCTCGTCCATGCTCGCGCTGCGGTCCATCAGGATCAGGATCTGCGCGCCGCTGCCGGTGCGCAGCACCTGCAACTGCGAGCGCCCCGGCCCCGCCAGCCCGACGACGATCGCGGCAATCGCCAGTGCCGCGCCGCCGCGTACGAGCCAGCCGGCCGCGCGCCCGAGATCGTCGGCGGGCAGCCACGCGACGCTCGAAAACACCAGCGTGTCGCTGCGTCGCCGCAGCAGCGGCAGCGCGGCGAGCGGCAGCAGCACCAGCATCCACGGCAGGGCGAAATCGAGGCTCATGGTCATCGCTGATGGCGCCTCTCCGCCCGATACAACGCACGGCACAGCACGTGCAACGAAAGCTCGCCGGGATTCCCGACGGCCTTCGGCGCCGGCGTGAAAAAGCGCTCGGACGACGCCAGATAGAAACGTTCGAGCTGCGCGCGCAGCGGTTGCAGATAGGGCGCGCGCGCGAGCAACGCGGATAGCGAAGCCGCATGCACGACCTGGCCGGCGGTTTCGTTCAGTGCGCGATGCAGGCAGACCCACGCATCGTTCGATGAAGCAGCGGGCGCCTCCGGCAGCCGCTGCATCTGCCGCCATGCACGCGCGAACGGCAGCCGTGCCGCCTCGCGTCGGTTGCGCGCCCACCACCAGCTCACCCACGCGAGCAGGGTCGCGAGCAGCAGGCCGAGCGCCCACGCGATCTGCCGACGCCAGCCGGCCGTGCCCAGCATGGGTGCCTGACGATCGGGCCGCAGCGGCTGCAAATCCCCTGCGGCGAACGCGGTTTGCGGCGTCAACGGTCCGATGCTCGCCGGCCATTCGGCGACCTGCAATTGCGTGCCCGCCGCCGACGTCAACGTCAACGCGGGCAACGTGATCTGCGTGAGCGTCTGCGGCGCGTTGACGACCTGATACGCGATCACCATCCACTTGCGGCCGTTGGCATCGGTTTCGAGCGTCACGGGCCGGCGTTCGAGCCACACGCCCGTGCGTCCGACCGAAGGCGGCGTGACCGCGCCGATGTCCCGATCGTTGGCCTCCAGCAGCACGCGCTGCGTCAGCACATCGCCGAGCACATAGCCGAACGCGCGCGGCTCCTGAACGAGCGCGGTCGCCACGGCGGCGCTGGCCGTCGCGCTCGCGGCGCCGCCAAGCGACGCGATCAGCATATGCAGCGCCGCCCGACGAGCGACGCCACCGCGCACACCGCGCGCGCTCATACCGTCATCTCCAGAAAGTAACGCGACATCGCTTCCGGATCGAACGCGCCTTCGACATAGAACGGCCGGATGCCGCGCGCGCCAAACCCCGCGGCGAGTTCGTCGCGACGGCGCGCGACGCCTTCGCGCCAGCGCTCGCGCACATCGCGCGAAAGCCACACGCGACGCTCCTCGCCGGACTCCGCATCGTTGACGGCCAGCAGCGACGCGTGCTGCGGCGGCGTGATCTCGGCCGCGTCCCACACGACCATCGGCACCACACACGCATGCACCAGCATGTCGAGTACCGACGACAGTCGCGCGAGCGGCCAGTGGAAATCGGACACGACGAACACGAGCGCCTGGCGTCCAGCGATACGGATCGCGCAACGCCGCAATCCTTCGACGGCCGCGTGTTCGGTCTGAGCTTCGGCCTGACGTCCAGCCTGGCCATTCGCCTGACGATCAGCCGTTTCACCGGCGCGTTCGCGCAGCATGCTCGCGAGCAGCGAGCCGGTGCCCCGCCCCGTGCGCGCCGGCATGAACAGATCGTCGCGTTCGCCGCCATCGAAGGCCAGCATGCCGAGCCGGTCGCCGACCCGGAACGCGCTATGGCCGAGCGCTTCGACGAAATCGGCGGCGACCTCCAGCTTCGTTTTACGGCTGCCGAACCGCATCGACGCCGATACGTCGACGATCACGAACACCTGCACCGCGACGCGCTGCAAATGCACGCGCACGAGCCACTCGTCGCGCGCCGCGCGCAAGCTCGCGCGCAGATCGAGCCGGCGCGGGTCCGGGTAGTCGAACAACCGGCCGTGCATCGCGAACTGCTGACCCGAGCCGAAGCTCGAGCCCGGATGCGAGCCGGGCCGCGCGCCGGCCGCGCGCATCGGCAGACGGTAGTGGAATTCCGCGGTGTCGTTCATCGTGGTGCGCGCGCCGCCGGTCAGCGAGGCACGGCGACGTTCGCGACGATCCGCGCGATCAGCGCCTCGGCCAGCTCCTGGCGGCGTAGCTCGTAGATCGGTGTGAAGAACACCCGATGCCCCAGCGCCGGCAGCAGCACTTCGTGAATGTCCTCCGGAAGCAGATGCGTGCGTCCCGCGAGCCACGCGACCACGCGCACGGCCCGCAGCAGCGCGCTCATGCCGCGCGGACTTGCGCCCGCGAGAATCAGCTGCTCCATGTCGACGCCGTCGAGCGCGATGCCAAAGCGCGCCGGCGTTTCCGTCGCCTGCCAGATGTCGTGCACGTAGCGCTCGATCGTCTCGCTCGCCTGCACGCCCTGCTGGATCGCCGCGCCGATCCGGTTCAACTGCTCCCACGGCACGATCGACGGCGTCAGTTGCGCGAGCAGGCCGTCGACGTCGTGGAACCTCGTGTCGAAGACGAGGCTGCGCCGCGCCTCCTCGTCGGTCGGCGTCGGCATGTTCAGCTCGAACAGGAAGCGGTCGCGCGCCGCCGACGCGAGCTCGAAGGTCTCTTCCTTCTCGACCTTGTTGCGGTCGGCGTATACGGTCATGTGCGGAAAGCGGTGCTCGCGGTCGAACGCCCACACGGAACGTTCGGCCATCGCGCGCAACAGCAGCGATTGCACCTGCGGACGCGCGCGATTGATCTCGTTGAAGAAGAAGGTGGTCAGCTGCTCGCCGTGGCGCAGCAGCGGGCCCGGTTCGATGCGCGGCTTGCCGTCGGCATCGACATAGGTGTGATAGACGAGGTCGCCCGGCATCAGATCGATCGTCCCTTCGACGCGCTCGAAGTCGCCGCCGACCACGCGCGCGAACGCCCGCAACACCGTCGTCTTGCCGACCCCGACGCCGCCTTCGAGCAGCACGTGGCCGCGTGCGAACAACGCGACGTTGATGAGCCTCAGCGTTTGCTGCTGACCGACGACAACTCTCGCGACTTCGTTTTCGATCCGCTGGGCGTGAGAACGCCAGTCCTGAAGCTGCTCGCCAGAAACCATCGCTGCGATCCCCTTCCGTGGTGGCTGGCGTTTATTTGCACGACGCTCGAACGTCGACGCGCTTCAAGGCTCGCCAGCCTTCCGTTCAAGCATGGTTTATGCCGATCGTGAGCACGGGACCCAAGAGTTAAATCGAATGCGAAAAGTTGGCAGCCTGTCACGACAGCCGGGTACAGACTGTGCCATCGACGCGGCCTGGGACGCGTCGTTCACCAGCAAGCCGACGAGCGCAGTCGCGCAACGCGCGCATGACGCTACCGCTTCGCGCCGACCGGCGGTTTCGCAAACACCCCTGCAAACTGCGCATATTCCTGCTCCAGATGCACCGCCGCATGCTCGAGCAGAAACTGCCGGAACATCATGCTGGTCGGCGAAAGCTGCTTCGTGCGCAGATGCACGACCTGCCACGCGCGTTCGATCGGCGTGCCGTTCACGTCGAGCAGCGCGATCTCGCCGGTGCGCAACTCCAGCTGCAACGTATGCAGCGAGATCAGACTCACGCCCATGCCCGCCATCACCGCCTGCTTGATCGTTTCGTTGCTGCCGAGCGTGATGGTTTTCGCGGGTGTGAACAGATGCTGCCGGAACATCGCCTCGGCGGCCATGCGCGTACCCGAGCCCGGCTCGCGCAGCAGGAAGGTGTCACGGCGCAACTCCTGCAGATCGAAGCGGCGCGCGCCGCACAGCGGATGATCGAGCGGCGCGATCACCACCTGAGGATGACTCGCGAGCGGCTCGGCCGTCGTATCGAGTTCGGGCGGCGGGCGGCCCATGATCGCGAGATCGATCGCGTTGTCCTGCAACAGACGCAGCAACGCGTCGCGATTGCCGACCGAGAAGTGCACGTCGACCTTCGGGTATAGATGCGAGTACATCGCCAGCAGTTTCGGCGCGAAGTAGGTCGCCGAACTGACGATGCCCACGTTGATCGAGCCGCTGTCGGCCTGCTTCAGCGACATCATCGCGTCTTCGGTGTCCTTGATTTCGCCGAGAATGCGGCTCGCGTGATGGGTCAGCACCTCGCCCGCTTCGGTCAGCGTGAGCTTGCGCGCGATGCGCTCGAACAGCCGCAGGCCGACCGCCTCTTCGAGCTGATGAATCTGCATCGACACCGCCGGCTGCGTCAGATGCAGCTCCTCGGCCGCGCGCGCGAAGCTCGTATAGCGGCTCGCGACGACGAAAATCTGCAACTGCCGCAGGGTCAGCGTGCGAACGAAATTCAGCTTGACCCGGTTCGTCGCGAAACTCGCGTTCTGCATTTGATTCAGCGACTCGCTCGCGGCGCATTCGATGACGGTTTCGCCGGCGCCTTGCCCGAAGGCAACTTATTCAGTGCCGATTGAAAGCTCAACGACTCCGTATGCGCCGGATGCGCAAAGTCGTTGTTCGGGCCCGGCACGTCGGTGCGGATCTGCACGACCTGGCCCGGCACGCCGTCGGCGAGCAGGAACGTGTAGCGCTTGCCCGTGTATTGTGCGAAGCGCTCCGCGTTCGGATCGTTCAGATAAGGCCGCACGACGATGCGCCGCGCGCTGACCGGCTTGCCGCCGACCTCGCTCGGCACGCTCTCGATCTGCGGCCCCGCGGCGAGCGCCAGACGCAGACGCTGCTGGAAATAGCGGCGCTGCCCGCCGGTGAGACCCTGCATCTCCGCGATGTCGTGTTCGAGAAAATAAATGATCGCCGGATTGCACTGCAGGCCGCCGATCGGCAGGTTCACGCTGCCGCTACGGTCGGACACCTGTGCGTCGCCTTTCGCGTTGTTCTCGCTCAGCACCAGCACCTTGACGACATCGGCGCTGCGAGACGGCTGCCCGGAATCGATCAGCGCGTAGTCGAGTTCGGTCTGCGCGGCGACGCCGTGCAGATGATCGGTCAGAAAAATCAGCCGCTCGGCCGGCGTGATCTCGTCGCCGCCCGGCGCCGACGCCGGACTCCCCGCACGCGCGACGGCTGGCGCGAGGCACAGCACACACAGCGTCCCCATCAGCGCGGCGCGTGCCGCGCGCAGCCAGGCGCCGCCCGCGCGCGTCATGGCGACGCGTCGCCAGGCTTGCCCGCCGGCGCGTCGACCGGTTTGAGCATCGGCACCTGGTAGGTCGCGAGGATGCTGTCGATCTTGTCGTGATTCGCGCCGATCCATTGATCCACCTTGTCCTTCCAGTCCTTCTCGCCGTAGCGCACGCCCATCGAAATCGTGTAGTCGAAGCGGATGCCCGGCCCCGGCGGGAACGGCACGAGTCTGACCGAATCACCGGCGCGCTTTGCGAAGTAGCCGGCAATCGGCCCCCATAGGAACACCACGTCGACCTTGCCTGCGCGCAGGTCGTGTTCGATCATCTGGCCCGGGTACACGGCCGGATCGCCGCTTTGCACCTGGTACGACACCGCCTGGTCGATCAGGTTGTGGCCGAGCAGCCAGTCCACCGCGGGGGTTTGCGAAAAGATGCCGAAGCGCAGCTTGTGCAGTTGATCGGGCGGCAGCTTCAGCAGGTCGTCGGGCGTCTTGATGCTCGCGAACTCGGGGCGGTTCGGCAGCACCATTGCGTAGGTCGAGCGCAGATACGGCTGCGTCGTCGACGTCATGTCATAGCCCTTCGGCACGCCGATGATCAGGTCGCAGCGATAGCGCTCGCTGCCGTCCTCCTTCTCGCGCAGCGTGTGGCGCACGAAGCCCATGCGCTGCGGAAAGTACGTGTATTCGAGCTTGTAGCCGAAGTCGCTCGCCATCTGGGCCGCGATGCGGTTCTCGTAGCCCTCGCCCTTGTCGTTCGACAACGGCATGTTGTTCGGGTCCGCGCACACCCTGAGCACGCCGTCCGCGCCGTCGTTGTTCGGCAGCGCGGGGCCGTCCGCCCGGACCGCGGCGCTCGCGAGCGCCGCGCCGCACAACGCGGCCGCGATCACGCTGACATGCACGGACATGCTTCTCTTATCACGCATCGCGAGCCTCCGGAAGAATGACGGCACGGCGTTATTTGGCGTCGATGGCGTGCAGATCGCCCGGCTTGATCTGTCCATCGGAGCGCCCTTTCAGGTACGCGTAGAGGTTTTCCCAGTTCTTCTGCATCATCTGGCTCGTGCTGAAATCGGGCATGCCCTTGTCCACCCGGCCGCCGAACACCGTGCGATGAAACTCGGTCTTGTCCAGCGTCTTGAACGCGTCGATCAGCGACGGCCCGACCATGCCCTGCTGCTGCGCGCCGTGGCAGCGTTCGCAGGCAAGCGCGCGCCACGTCTTCCAGCCCTGCAGCGTATTACTGTCCACCTTGGTGCCGTCGACCACCTTGTACGCGACCTGCGCAATCGAAGGATTGTTCTGCGCGTATCCGACGGGCAGCACGACGAGCGCTGCGGGCAACACCGTGAGCAACAGGATAGATCGGCCTTTCATGCACATGTCTCCATCTGGGAATAAGCCGCGCCCCGATGCGATTCATCGACGCATCCACCAACGGGCGCGATCTGGGGGTGATTCAATGCTTGCGCGAGGCTGACGGGGCGGCCGTGCCTGTTCAAGCCGCCCCGCTGGTTCAGCCTTTCATTTCAGCCGTTCGTTCAGCTCTTTTCGCCAGGAATCGCGAACACGAACAGCGTGCCGCCGAGCGCGGTGTACTTCGCGAGATCTTTGTAGCCGCCGACCGCACCCAGACCTTCGGTCGGCTTCTCCAGACCTGCCGCCATGCCGATGCCGGCCCAGCCGCCGATGCCCGAATACACGCCGACGTACTGCTTGCCCTGATACTCATACGTGAAGACGTTGCCGATGATTCCCGACGGCGTCTTGAAGCGCCACAGTTCCTTGCCGTCCTTGATGCGCACCGCCTTCAGGTAGCCTTCCAGCGTGCCGTAGAACGCGATGCCGCCCGCGGTCGCCAGCACACCCGACCACACCGAGAACCTCTCCGGCTTCGAGTAGACGATCTTGCCCTTGCTCGCATCCCACGCGATGAAGTTGCCCATCGCGTTGCCCTCGTTCGGGCCCGGATACATCGACAGCGTGGCGCCGACATACGGCTGTCCCGACACGTAGTCGACATCGAACGGCTCGTAGTCCATACAGACGTGGTTGGTCGGCACGAGGAACAGGTGCGAGTTCGGATCGTATGCCGCCGGTTGCTGGTCCTTCGAGCCGAGTGCCGCCGGGCAGATGCCCTTCACGTTGTGATCGGAGCCGGCCGCCTGCGTCGAGTACGCCGCGTTGCGGATCGGCAGGCCGCTTTGCAGGTCGACACGGTCGGCCCAGTTCACCGCCGGGTCGTACTTCTGCGCGACCAGCAGCTGTCCGGTTTCGCGATTGAGCGTATAGCCGAAGCCGTTCCGGTCGAAGTGCACGATCGCGGGCACCTGCTTGCCGTTGATCGTCAGATCGGACAGGATCATTTCGTTGACGCCGTCATAGTCCCATTCGTCGTGCGGCGTCATCTGGTAGACCCATTTGGCCTTGCCGGTATTCAGGTCGCGCGCGAAGATCGACATCGACCATTTGTTGTCGCCCGGACGTTGCGTCGGGTTCCATGTGCCCGGATTGCCAGTACCGTAGTACACAAGATTGAGTTTCGGATCCCACGCATACCAGCCCCACGTGGTGCCGCCGCCGAGCTTCCACTGATCGCCCTTCCACGACTTGATCGACGAATCCGCGCCCACCGGCACCATCTGGCCGTTCGAGTACGTCATCGTCTTTTCCGGGTCGAGCAGCATGTCGTTGTCGGGGCCCGTGCTGTACGCGGTCCAGGCCGGTTTGCCGGTCTTGATGTCGTACGCGATCAGACGACCGCGCACGCCGAACTCGCCGCCCGAGATGCCGGTCAGCACCTTGTCGCCGAATACGTGCGGCGCGTTGGTATTGGTTTCACCGGCTTTCGGATTGCCGTTCTGCGCGGTCCACACCACGTCGCCCGTCTTCGCGTTCAGCGCGACGAGCTTGGTGTCGGCCTGCTGCAGGAAGATCTTGCCGTCGCCGTATGCGAGACCGCGATTGACGGTGTCGCAGCACATCACGGAGACGACCTGCTCGTCCTGTTTCGGCTGATACTGCCAGATGAACGTCTGATCCTTCAGGTTGACCGCAATGACCTTGTTCGGAAACGGGGAGTGGATATACATCGTGTCGCCGATCACGAGCGGCGCGCCTTCATGGCCGCGTAGCACCCCGGTCGACATGGTCCATGCAACCTGCAGTTTGCCGACGTTGTTCTCGTTGATCTGCTTGAGCGGGCTGTAGCGGTGATTCGCATAATCGCCCGCCTGGGCCGCCCAGTTGGCCGGGTTTTTCATCAGTCCGTCGAGCTGCGAATCGGCCTGCGCAGCCAGAGAGCCAAAGGCTGCGGATGCGAGGATCGCGAGCCCAAGAACTACAGTGCGTAAGTTCATGTCTCCTCCAGAATTGTCCTGCTGTTCAACTCACGAATGACCCACGCTACCTCATCGCATCGTGCGCGCCTTCTCGAGTGCAGGTAACGATTAACGCGCTATCCCGATTCGATGTCGGGCTTCGCGACGCATGAACGGCCGACGCATATTCCATGCCGGAATAGCGGCAACGTTTGCTGCTATTGGCTGCGCTGCCCCGGCGACTCGGCACGCGAGAGGTGTCGCGGCACTCGGGCGTTGCACGCCGATGCTTGCATGGCGGTAAGCTGAAGGGCCTGCGTCACGCGATGCGGCACATACTGTGTCACTTGCGTGATACGAATCGTGTCCTTTGCGAATCACACGCCGCGGCACGGGCCTGTCACTTGCAACGATGCTTCGTTCGGCGATCGATTCGCGCATTCGAGGAGCAACAGCCATGGCAAACACCGAGCACGTCTATACCGACGAAGAGATCCAGCAGCGCCTCGTCGGTCCGCTGCAGCACTGGTATCTGGAAGATGGCTGGCTGCGGCGCAAATACCGCACCGAAGGCTGGAAGGGAACGCTGATGGTGGTCAACACCGTCGGCCACCTCGCGGAAGCCGCCTGGCACCACCCCGATCTGACGGTCTCGTACGCATTCGTGACCGTGAAGCTGAAGACGCACAGCGCCAAGGGCATCACCGACAAGGACTTCGCGCTCGCGACGAAGATCGAATCGGTGGTCCACTGGCAGCCCGGCCGCGAGGACGGCCCGCTCGAAGGCACGCCCGCCGACGATCAGCGCTTCCGCTATATCAAGTACGACGCGCCCAAACCCACGCAAGGCAGTTGACGCGCGTTCCTGTCGCCGGATGAAACAGCGCGTGACACAGTGCGCCTTCGGCGTCACACAGCGTCCATGCCGCGGCGAACCGCGTGGGGCGCGGCGTGCCCGGTTAGAGGTTCCAATGAGCACAACCCGCGGCGGCGGCCGTTGCGCGTGCCTGGTACGGCTTTCGCTTGACGTCGCCGGGTGCACTTATCGCTGGAACCCGCGACGCGTTGCGGACGCCCCGCGGCCGAACCCGGTCTTGCGCACCCGCAAGGACACCTGAGGACACTCGAGATGCCGCTTCAGCTCCGCCGCCTGCCGCCACGCGCCCCCATCACGATCGATGCGCCCGCGCGGCTGCATCTGGGCTTTCTCGATCCGAACGCGTCGCTCGGGCGTGCGTTCGGCAGCCTGGGGCTCGTCATCGATACGCACGGCACGCGGATCGAAGCGCGGCTCGCCGAACGCGAGCAGATCGGCGGCGTGGTCAGCGAGGCCGAGCGCGAGCGCATCGCGCTGAGTCTCGCGCGGCTGCAGGCCGCCTATGGACCGGCGACACTCGCGATCGACGTGCTGGAGGCACCACGCGCGCACACCGGCCTCGGCTCCGGCACGCAGCTGGCGCTGGCGGTCGGCACCGCGTTCGCGCGCCTCGTCGGCCAGCCGGCGCGGAGCGCCGAGCTCGCCAGTCTGCTCGGGCGCGGCGCCCGCTCCGGCATCGGCATACTCGGCTTCGAGTGCGGCGGCCTGCTGCTCGATGGCGGCCCGTCCGGCGATCTGCGCCAGAGCATGCCGCCGCTGCTGTCGCGCCAGCCGTTTCCGCAGCCGTGGCGCGTGCTGCTCGTCAGCGACAACAGCCGCGAGGGCTTGCACGGTAACGAGGAACGCAGCGCGCTCGCATCGCTCGCGCCGTTTCCGCAGCGGCTCGCCGCGCATCTGTGCCATCTGGTGCTGATGCAGATCCTGCCCGGCGCCGCCGAACATAACTTCGCGCCGTTCGCGCACGGCCTCACCGAGCTGCAGCAGACCATCGGCGAATATTTCGCGAGCGCGCAAGGCGGCGTGTTCGCGAGTCCCGACGTCGAGCACGTACTGCGCGCGGTCGCCGCCGAACGCACCGCCGGCATCGGCCAGACCTCGTGGGGCCCGACTGGCTTCGCGGTGCTCGCGAGCGCGCGCGAGGCCGACCGCGCGCTCGCGACCGCGCGCGCCGTCGCGAGCGCGCTGCCGCATATCGAATGCAGCGTCGTCGCGGGCCGTAATAGCGGCGCGGCGATCAGCGGTGCCGAGGCGCGCGCGCCGCACATCGACGCCGCATGATGCGCTGCACCGCTCAGGCCGCCGCTTACATAAGGCGCTGCCACGCGCGGCGCGGCCTTGCCTTGCGCCGTCCCCGAGATTGCCACTAAAACGAGCCCCGCCATGTCAGAAACCCTTGAAAGGCCCTACATCCTGCACATGTTCACGGCCACGCCACAGATGAGTCCGTTCGACGTCAACATGGCCGCCGATGCCGGCTATCAGGTCATCGTGCCGTATTGCAACGTCGAAGCGGGCATGGTCGCGAATCTGACGCAGGACGCGATCTTCTCGCGCGGCCCGAAAGGGGTGTCGCGCACCGGCATCTTCATCGGCGGACGGGACGTGATGCAGGCCGCCGACATGCTCGACACCGCGCGCCGCGCGATGGTCCCGCCGTTCGAGGTCTCGGTGTTCGCCGATCCGAGCGGTTCGTACACGACCGCGGCCGCGCTCGTCGCGCTGGTCGAGCGGCATCTGGGCAAACAGCACGGCGTGGAGCTGGGCGGCAAGCGCGTGCTGATTCTCGGCGGAACGGGCGCGGTCGGGCGCATCGCGGCGGCGATCGCCGCGTCGCGCGGCGCCGACGTGACGATCGCGAGCCACCACGACCGCAATCGCGCGCTCGGGGTCTCGGCCGAAGTCAACGAGCGCTTCGGCATCTTCACGAACGGCATCAGCGCCACGACGCCCGACGAACTGCGCGGCGCGCTCGCCGACGCGGAAATCGTGCTCGCCACCGCCGTCGCGGGCGCGCAGGTGGTCGGCCGGGACGACCTCGTGCATGCGAAGCGCCTGCTCGTCGCCGCCGACGTCAACGCGGTGCCGCCCGAAGGGATCGCCGGCGTGAACGTGATGAACGACGGCAAGCCGATCGACGGCGTGCCGAACGCGGGCGCGGTCGGCATCGGCGCGCTGGCGATCGGCAACGTCAAGTATCAGGTCGAGCATCGCCTCTTCATGCGCATGCGCACGGGTGGTAAGCCGGTCTACCTGGGCTTCCCGGAAGCCTACGACGAGGCCCGCGCGGTCGCGGCCGGTCTCGGCTGAGCGCGGTCGTCATGAAGTCGCACCGCCCGCTCATGCATGCGCCGTTGGTCGCGGTCGTCGGGCAGTCCGCGCGCTTGCTCGCGCAGTCCGCGGCGCGCGCCGGCCTGCATGTCGCCGCGCTCGATATCTTCGGCGATCGCGACACGCGCGAGGCCGCCGAGCTATGGTTCGACATCGGCCGTGATGATGGCGCGCTCGGGATCGACCGGGCGCGGCTCGTCGATGCGCTTGCGCGTATCGCGCGCTTGCCGGGTTTGCTTGGCTGGATCGGCGGCAGCGGGCTCGAACCTTTGATGCCTCAGTTGTGCCGCGAATCCGGCTTGCCGCGCTTTCTCGGCAACGCTGCCGAGACGATCGCAGCCGTGCGCGAGCCGCGGCGTTTTTTCGCGCTGCTCGACGCGTTGCGGATTGCGCATCCGGCCGTGTCGTTCGAGCGGCCCGCGACGGCCGAGGGCTGGCTGTTCAAGCAGGCGGATGGTTGTGGCGGTACGCATATCGAGGCGGCCGACTCGTTCCATTTGACGACCGACTCCGCGCACGGCTACTTCCAGCGCATTGGCCAGGGCCGCTCGCTGTCGGCGCTTTTCATCGGCACGCACGGCAGCGCGCATCTGATCGGTTTCGCCGAGCAATTCACCTGCGCGATCGGCGATCTGCGCTTCGTGCATGCGGGCTCGATCGGGCCGATCGACTTGCCGCCAGCGTTTATCGCGCACGTCCAGCAAGCGCTCGACGCGCTGTGCGCAAACACCGGCCTCGTCGGCATCAACAGCTGCGACTTCCTGTCGGACGGCACCTCGTTCGACGTGCTCGAAATCAACCCGCGCCCTTCGTCGACGATGGCGCTCTACGAAACCGCGTCGCCCGATGCATGGCCGGCCGGCCTGCTCGCCTGCCACCTCGACGCGTGCCGCCACGGCCGCGCGCCGTCGGCCGCGAGCCTCGCGCTCGCCCGCGCGCCGCGCTGGCGTGCCGGTCAGCGCGTGCTGTTCGCGCAGCGGCCGTTCAGCGTCTCGGCCGCGTTATCGGACGCCTGCCTGCGCGATCCGCAATGCCGCGACGTGCCGATGCCGGGCACCCACATCGACGCAGGGCAGCCGGTCTGCACGCTGCACGCGCGAGCGGCATCGGTGGACGCGGTGCTCACCGCGCTCGACGCGCAGCACGAACGCGTCGTCCAACGAATCGAAACCTGCGATGAACCCGACCATGCCTGCCTCCACGCCCACAGCTGAGACTTCCCCGCCCGCCGCGTTGCCGAGCGTGAACGCGCTTTCAGAGCGCCTCGTAGCACGGCTCGTCGATCAAGCGGCACAGCTCGGTGTCGCACTGACGCGCACGCGCGATGGCACCGTGATCGCGGACGCCGGCGTCGACGCGCGCGGCAGCCTCGACGCCGGCGTGCTGATCGCGCGCATCTGCATGGGCGGTCTCGGCCGCGTCGCGGTACGCGCGAACTTCGACGCCGCGCCGCTGTGGCCGACGATGCTCGAGGTCAGCACATCGTCGCCGGTGCTCGCCTGTCTCGGCAGCCAGTACGCGGGCTGGAGCCTGTCGGCGACCAGCGAGCAGACCGGCGGCAAGAAATTCTTTTCGCTCGGCTCGGGGCCCGCGCGCGCGCTCGCGGTCAAGGAGCCGCTATTCGACGAACTCGGCTATCGCGACCGCCACGAGCGCGGCGCGCTGGTGCTCGAAGTGGACCGCCTGCCGCCGCAGGTCGTGATCGACAAGGTGCTGCACGATTGCGGCCTCGCGCCCGAACACCTGACGCTGATCGTCACGCCGACACACTCTGTCGCGGGAACGGTACAGGTCGTCGCCCGCGTCGTCGAAGTTGCGCTGCACAAGGTGCACGTGCTCGGCGTGCCGCTCGATGAGATCGTCGCGGGGACGGGCTCGGCGCCGCTGCCGCCGCCCGCGCCCGACGGCATTCAGGCGATGGGCCGCACCAACGACGCGATCCTGTACGGCGGCCGCGTGCACCTGAGCGTCCAGCACGACGAGATCGCGCAACGTCTCGCCGACACCCTCCCCTCCGCCAATTCGCGCGACTACGGCCGGCCGTTCGCGGACGTCTTCACGGCCGTCAACTTCGACTTCTATCAGATCGATCCCGCGCTGTTCGCGCCCGCCGAGGTGTGGGTCAGCAGCCTCGAAAGCGGCGCGACCTATCATGGCGGCCGGCTCGACGGCGGCCTGCTGCGCAAACAGTGGGGCGGCGAGTCCGTCGCACGATGATGATCACATCAGGCGTGCGCATCGCGATCATGACCGACGAAACCGGCTGGCACACCGGCCGGCTGAAAAAGGCGTTCCGCGCGCGCGGCGCCGAAGCGCGTTGCGTCGATCTCGCGGATTGCCGCATCGACACCACGTGGCTGCCGCACGGCCTCGCGATCCCGGGCTTCGGCCGCACGCTGCCGGACGCGGTGTTCGTACGAGGCATCGCCGGCGGCAGCTTCGAGCAGGTGACGCTGCGGCTCGGCATCCTGCACGCGCTGCGTGAATCGGGCGTGCCGGTGTACAACGACGCGCGCGCGATCGAGCGCAGCGTCGACAAGTCGATGACGAGCTTCCTGCTGCATCGCGCGGGCGTGCCGACACCGGCCACCTGGGCCGGCGAATCCGCCGCGTTCGCGCAACGCGTACTGATGCGCGAAGCGGCCGCCGGCCGTCAGGTCGTGCTCAAGCCGCTGTTCGGCTCGCAAGGCCACGGGCTCAAACGGCTCGGCGCGCGCGGCGGGCTGCTCGCGCCATTGCCGTCGCTCGCGCGTTATCGGCAGGTCGCTTATCTGCAGCGCTTCGCCGCAAGCGACCGGCCCGGTTTCGACTGGCGCGTGCTGGTGATTGGCGGCAAGGCGGTTGCGGCGATGCGGCGCAGCGGCGGCAAGGGCTGGATTCACAACGTCGCGCAAGGCGCGCGCTGCGAGCCCGCCGAGCTGACGGTCCCGCTCGCACAGACGGCAGTGCGCGCAACCGCCGCGCTCGGGCTCGACTACGCGGGCGTGGACCTGATCCCGAATGCCGACGACGCCGCGCTGCCCCTCGTGCTCGAAGTCAACGGCGTGGCCGCGTGGCGCGGTTTGCAGTCGGTCGTGCCGCTCGATGTCGCGGCGGCGCTCGTCGACGATCTGCTCGATCGCAGGCTGGCCGGGCAAGCCGCTAGCGCCGGGTTGCCTGAGCAGTCTCCGCAGCGCCGGGCTTGAGCCGCGATGCCCGACACTCATGCGATTCCCGTCGAGCGCGCGCGCGCGGCCTTCCTCGAAGCCTGCGCGCTCGACGTCACCACCCCGAAACCCGGCAACGTCAGCACCCAAAGCCCCGGCCACGGCATGCACGCGGCCCAGTTCCTCGCCAGCGCGGACGCGTCGCTCGACGCGCTATTCGCGCGCGGCGAGCGCGTCGGACAGCGCATTCTCGACGCGGTCACGCACACGCGCGCGGCCGTCGGCTGCAATACGAATCTCGGCATCGTGCTGCTGGTCGCGCCGCTCGCCGCGGCCCTCGACGACACCGGCGAACCGCCGGTGTCGGCGCAAGCGTGGCGCGCGGCCGTCGGCGACGTGCTGAGCCGGCTCGACGTCGAAGACGCTCGGCTTGCTTACCGCGCGATCGCGCTCGCCAATCCCGGCGGCCTCGGCGACGCGCCCGAGCAATCGGTCCACGCACCGCCGACGATCGGCCTGCGCGACGCGATGCGGCTCGCCAGCGAACGCGACAGCATCGCGCGGCAGTACGCGAACGGTTTCGCCGACCTGTTCGACACCGGCCTCGCCGCCTACTTCGAAGCCTCGAGACCAACGCCCGAACCCGCGCCCGCCGATCCAGGCGAAATCGCGATGCTCAACGTGTTTCTCACGTTCCTCGGCGGCTGGCCCGACTCTCACATTGTGCGCAAGCACGGCCGCGCGCTGGCGCAGAGTGTCACGCTCGTGGCACGCGAACAGCACGCGCGCTGGCGCCAGGCGCGACCCGCCGCGCGCCGCTCGGCAAGCGATCCGCAACTCGATGCTTGGGATGCCGAGTTGAAGGCCCGCGCGATCAATCCCGGCACCAGCGCGGACCTCGCGGTGGCCACGCTGTTTCTTGCGCGCTGCGTCGAGGGGCGCGGTTAACCCTGAATCGTCTGGACTGAACACGACCCGGACAGGCGCGCCAGCAGGCCCTTAGCAACAACTGGCACGGAACCTGTTAGTTAGTACCGCCGTGCCTTCCCGCACCGCTCTCGCGATGCTGATCTGGACGATCGCGGGCGGCGCCTCGTCAGCAGGTCCATACCTACTCTTTTGGAGGAACAGAATGGCCAAGATCAACCGCGTCATGATCGGTGAGTCGCTCGTCGGCGACGGCAACGAGGTCGCGCACATCGACTTGCTGATCGGACCGCGAGGTTCGGCTGCGGAAACCGCGTTCTGCAACGCGCTCACCAACAACAAGGACGGCTTCACGTCGCTGCTCGCCGTCGTCGCGCCCAATCTCATCACGAAGCCCAATACGATCCTGTTCAACAAGGTGACGATCAAAGGCGCCAAGCAGGCCGTGCAGATGTTCGGCCCGGCGCAGCACGCGGTCGCGCTCGCGGTGGCCGACAGTGTCGAGGACGGCACGATCCCGCAGGAAGAAGCCGACGACCTGTTCCTCTGCGTCGGCGTGTTCATTCACTGGCAGGCCGAGGACGACAAGAAGATCCAGCAGTTCAACTATCAGGCGACGCGCGAGGCCATCAAGCGCGCGGTCAGCGGCGACCCGAGCGCGGCTGAAGTGCTGGCGAAGAAGGGCAGCGTCGCGCATCCGTTCGCGCCGAACTGACGGCGCACGCAAGCGCAGGAGACGCGGCGCCGTTGCCGGCCCCGCCTCCTCGCGCATCCCGTCGCCTCGCGGCCGCAAGGCACGCATCTCGCGCAGCGGTTCGCGAAGCAGGCTCAATGCTCTCGCAGAGGCATTCAATGACCAACAGATGTCGCGCGCTTCTCGCCTTTACCTCGCTCCTGCTCGCCGCGCCGCTCGCGTGGGCGGGCGGCTACAGCTATCCGACCGAGGGTCGCGTCGAATACGTGCTCAGCTGCATGGACGATAACGGCCACGATTTCGCGAACGTCTACAAGTGCTCGTGCGTGATCGACAAGATGGCCGCGTCGTTGCCGTACGACGAATTCGTCGACCAGTCGACCTTCTCGAAGTACGCGACGCTTGGCGGCGAAGGCGGCGCGGAATTCCGCGTCGATCTTGCGAAGGCGCAAACCAGGCGCTTCCGCGCGCTGCAAACCAGCGCATATCAGGCGTGCGGACTCGGTCCGCAGAAGACGTCGACCGTGGCGAAATGACCACGGCCTGAAACGCGCCGGGCGTTTGGCGCGTCCCGCTCGGCGCGCCCGGCTAGGCGCGCCCCCGCTCGGCGCGCCCGGCTCGGCGCCCCCGGCTAGGCGCCCCCCGCTAGGCGCGCCCGGCTAGGCGCCCCCCTCAATTCGGCACCAGCCCCTCGCCCAGCGACGCGTACCGCGCGAGACCCACGGCCGCCGCCGAGCCATCGCCGCGACGCCGCTCGATCTGCACGCCGACGGCCGCGAGGTCGGCGAACTTGGCCGGCTTCGCGAGCGATACGCGCACCCAGTGCGCGCCGAAGTCGGCGATCAGCCGTTGCGCGATCGTCTCGGCAAGCGCCTCCAGCAGCCGCACGCGATGCGACGCGAACAGATCGAGCAGCGCCCCGCGCACGGCCGCGTAGTTGACCGTATCTTCGATCCGGTCCGTCGCGCAGGCGCGGATCGCTGGCACGCCGATAGCCAGGTTCACACGCACCGGTTGCGCAACATGCAACTCGCTGCTATCGATACCGATGACCGTCTGGCCGATGAAATTCTCGATGAATACGATGTCGAGGCGCTCGGGCAACGCGCCGACTTGCGGGCCGGGATTGGCGCCGAGGCTGGAAAATGCGGCAAGACGAACAGTATCGAAACGATCCATGATTTGCTCTCCGCCGCGGCGCGGCCCAGGATTGAACAGCCAGTGATGACGAGCGAAACGATGCAACAGTAGAACAGTAGAACTGAACGACGCGCGGCACACTCTGTGCCAAAGCTGCGACAGGCATGCAACCTGCAGCCCGTTTAGCACGTCGTGCATCGAGAAAAGCAAATTCCGGGCACAGTGAGGTAAACCCAGTGTGACTTCCTGTTGAACCGATCCTGCATCGGGCGTACAGTTTTAAACGCCCGCCTCGTAGTAGGGCCGGTCGCGAGGGCGCAGGCGAACCGAGATTCCGCCGCACCAGGGGCAGGCAGGCTTGATAAAGCGGCATTCGTGGCGTGCGCAGCACTCACGCTTGCGAAATGACGCAACGGAGGCAAATCCCATGTCGTTGCTCGCTGACAGCAGTACGCACGTCCGGGAAGTTCTGAACGTGGTCAACCATCAGTTGACCACGCGCCCGACAAGCGAACCCGTAGCTCAGTCGTGGACGCGCTGCATCAACGAATTCCAGCTGGACCCCGCGCGTTTCGTGCCGCCGCCGGTGCTCACCGAGTACGAACTCAGCGCGCGCCGTGAGGCGCTCGGCGATCTGATCGCGTGTTCGAAGCTCGAGATGACGACGCTCTACCAGCAACTGGCCGATCCCGAGCTCGCGGTCGTGCTGGTCGATTCGGGCGGCGTGATCGTGCATCAGGTGTCGTCCGTGCCGTTCGCCGAGGCGGTCGCCGCCGACGGCTTTCGCGTCGGCGCGCTGTGGAGCGAACGCGAAGCCGGCACCAACGGCATGGGCACCTGCCTCGCGGAGCGCGATTGCATTGCCGTCTGTCAGCACGAGCATTTCTATCCGCGCTATACGTCGCTGACGTGCTCGGCCGCGCCGATCTTCGACGACGGCGGCGAAATCGCCGGCGTGCTCGACGTCACGAGCCGCTCGAAGCTGCTGCAGCAGCACTCGCTGGTGCTGGTCGGCATGTCGCGTCAGATGATCGAAAACCGTCTGCTCGATGCGCGCTACCGGCACGCCAACATGATCCATTTCCACAGCCGCCCGGAATTCGTCGGCACGCTGCACGGCGGCAAGCTCGCGGTCGGCGACGACAGCACCGTGCTCGCCGCGAATCGCAGCGCGCTGTTCCAGTTGGGCTTCCGCTCGCTGAGCGAGCTGCGCGGCCGGCGCATCGAGGAAGCATTCAACGCGTCGCTCGAAGACATGATCGCGCGCAGCATTCGCGGCTCGTTCCATCCGGTCACCGTCTACAGCGCAAACGCGACGAACCGCTTTTTCCTCGTCGCGCAGACGCCGCAAAACGCCACGGGGCGCGTGACGCGCGTGCTCGTCCCCGACTCCGCCATGCGCGCCAACGCCGCCGAAAAACACGAGAAACATCCGCCGGTGCCGAAGCTCGACGAGATCGCGCACCTCGAATTCGGCGACCCGCGCATGGCCTCGCAGATCCAGTTGGCCGCGCGCGTGATCCAGCGCAAGATTCCGATCGTGCTGCGCGGCCAGACCGGCACCGGCAAGGAAGTCTTCGCGCAGGCGTTGCATAGCATCAGCCCGCACGCCGACGGTCTGTTCGTGCCGGTCAACTGCGCGTCGCTGCCGGAGAACCTGATCGAGAGCGAACTGTTCGGCTACCGCGCGGGCGCGTTTACCGGCGCGCAGCGTGAAGGACGCCGCGGCAAGATCGTGCAGGCCAACGGCGGTACGCTGTTTCTCGACGAGATCGGCGACATGCCGCTCGTGTTGCAGGCTCGCCTGCTGCGCGTGATCGAGGAACACGAGGTCACGCCGCTCGGCGCCGAGACCACCGTCAAGGTCAATTTCCAGCTGATCAGCGCGAGCCACCGCAATCTGCTCGAACTCGTGCAAAGCGGGCAATTCCGCGAGGATCTGTACTACCGGCTCAAGGGCGTCGAGCTGAACCTGCCGGCGCTGCGCGAGCGCGTCGACAAGCTGCCGCTGATCCATCATCTGCTCGCGAACGAAACCGACGATCCGCCCGATCTGACGCCGGAAGCCGAACACGCGCTGCTCACCTACGCATGGCCCGGCAACATCCGTCAGCTGCGTCACGTGTTGCAGATGGCCATCGCGCTGTCCGACGGCGAGCCGATCCGCTGCGAGCATCTGCCGCCCGAGGTCACGCAACGCACGTCGGCGGTCGACCTGCCGATCGCGCTGCGCCTCGCGAACGCGGACATGGACGGGCATCTCGCCGACGAAGCGGACATTTCTTCGCTGAACGCGATCCAGCTGAACGAGCGCGAAACGGTGCTGTCGCTGCTCGACGAGCACCGCTGGAACGTCAGCAACGTCGCGAAGGCGCTCGGCATCAGCCGCAATACGCTGTATCGCAAGATGCGCCGGCTGCACATCCGGCTGTCGCATGAAGGCTCGCCGGCCGACGGCATGCCGTTCGATCTCGACGCATGACCGGGTCGTCCCTCAGGTCCTCCAGCGAGTCTGCCCGCAAGGGCGCCCGCGATCTCGCCGACTTCAAGCCGGATGCGCACTTCGCGTGGTGCGTGACCGGCTCCGGTCATATGCTGGAAGAATCGATCGCGCTCGCGCGGCGCTTGCCGCGCGTCGATCTGTTTCTGTCCGCGGCGGCCGAGGAAGTACTGCCGCTCTATGGCTGGTCGCTCGACAAGCTGCGCGAACACTTTCGCGTACTGCGCGACAACAGCGCGAGCGGCGTGCCGGTCGGCATGCTGTATCACGGCATCTATCACACGGTCGTGATCGCACCCGCCACCAGCAACACGGTCGCCAAATGTGCTTACGGCATCTCGGATACGCTGCCGACCAATATGTACGCGCAGGCCGGCAAGCAATGCATCCACGGCATCGTCTTTGCGTGCGACACCGAACCGAGCGTGATCACGCATAGCCCGGACGAATGGGTCGAACTGCGGCCACGGGCGATCGAACTCGACAACGTCGAGCGTCTGGCGCGCTTCGAATACACGACGCTCGCGCGCTCGCTCGACGAACTCGAAGCGGCGCTCACCCAACGCCTCGCGACCCTCGACCTCGCATGGACCACCTCCTCTTCCTGACCGGCCGGCTTGCCGAACCGAGCCTGCGGCGCGTGCTCGACGGCATGGCGCCGACGCCGTTCAGTTGGGAGGTGCGCGAAATCGGCCTGCAAGTGGCCGCGTTGATGACCGCCGACCTGATCCAGCGCCGCGTGAGCGCGCCGCTCGCCGCGCAGCGCGTGATCGTGCCGGGCCGCTGCCGTGGCGATCTCGACGCGCTGGGCGCGCACTACGGCGTACCGTTCGAACGCGGTCCCGAGGAGGTCAAGGACTTGCCGCAATTTTTCGGCCGCAAGGCGAAGCCGTTCGATCTGAGCCGCTACGACACGGAGATTTTCGCGGAGATCGTCGATGCGCCGCGCCTCGACCTCGACGGCATCGCGGCAAGAGCGCGCGAGTATGCGGCCCAAGGCGCGGACGTGATCGACATCGGCTGTCTGCCGGACACGCCGTTTCCGCATCTCGAAGACGCGGTGCGGCGGCTGAAGGCCGAAGGCTATCGCGTCAGCGTCGATTCGATGCGCAACGACGAACTGCTGCGCGGCGGGCGCGCGGGCGCCGACTATCTGATGAGCCTGAACCTCGACACGCTATGGATCGCCGACGAAGTGCCGTCGACGCCGATCCTCGTCGCGCGCGAACCGGCCGACCCCGCTTCGCTCGACGCCGCGATCGACGCGCTGTCCGCGCGCGGCCGCGCGTTTCTCGCCGATCCGATTCTCGATCCGATTCCGTTCGGGCTGGCCGCGTCGATTGCGCGCTATGTGCGTTTGCGCGAGCGCTATCCCGACATCGCGATCATGATGGGCATCGGCAACGTGACCGAACTGACCGAGGCCGACACGAGCGGCATCAACGCGGTGCTGCTCGGCATGGCGGCTGAATTGCGCGTTGGCGCGGTGCTGGCGACGTCGGTGAGCCAGCATGCGCGGCGCGCGTTGCGCGAAGCCGATGTCGCGCGCCGCGTGATGCATGCCGCGCGCGATGCGCAGGTGCTGCCGAAGGGCATCAGCACCGAACTCGCGACGGTCCACGCGAAACGGCCGTTTCCGTACAGCGCCGAAGAAATCGACGAATTCGCGCGCGGCGTGCGCGACCCGAATTTCCGCGTGCAGATCAGCGGCGACGGCATTCACGTGTACAACCGCGACGGCCATCGTCGCGGCGACGATCCGTTCGCGCTGTACCCGCAGTTGAACCTCGAAACAGACGGCGGCCACGCGTTCTATATGGGCGTGCAGCTTGCGCGCGCCGAGATTGCATGGCGGCTCGGCAAGCGCTTCGATCAGGACCAGCCGCTCGACTGGGGCTGCGCGGTCGACCGGCCTGAAGAAGATCTCAGCGCATGGTGCGCGCCGGGCGAGACGCTGAAAAAGCGCTGAAACGGCAGCGCCATCACTGCATGGCGGCCACCCCCGCGGGTTCGTCGACAGTAGCCAGTTCGCCGCGCATGCCGCGGATCGCCTGCGCGCGATCGCCCGCACCGAACACGGCCGACCCGGCAACGAACACGTCCGCGCCCGCCGTGGCGACACGCGCGATGTTCGACGCCTTCACGCCGCCGTCCACTTCGATCAGCAAGGACCGCCCGGTGCGCTGCATCGTCGTGTCGACGCGCTCGCGCAGCAGCCGCAGCTTGTCGAGCGTTTCGGCGATGAATGCCTGGCCGCCGAAGCCCGGATTCACCGACATCACCAGCACGACGTCGAGCATCTCCAGCACGTGATCGAGCGCCGCGAGCGGCGTCGCCGGATTCAGCGCCAGCCCCGCGCGCGCACCGTGCGAGCGGATCAGTTCGATGGTCCGATGCACGTGCAGCGTCGCCTCCGGATGAAAACTGATCAGGTTCGCGCCGGCCTCGGCAAACGCCGACACCAGCGGATCGACGGGCGTGGTCATCAGATGCACGTCGAACGGCAGCGTCGTGTACGGCCGGATCGCCGAGCACACGAGTGGGCCGACCGTCAGGTTCGGCACGTAGTGGTTGTCCATCACGTCCAGATGAATCCAGTCCGCGCCGGCCGCCGTCACGTCGCGAATCTCGTCGGCGAGCCGGGCAAAATCCGCCGACAGCAGCGACGGCGCAATCAGGAATTCGCGCATTGCGTTCTCCGTCCAGTGGCGTTAGTGGTAGCGGCTCGCCATCGTGTCGAGCGGCAGCGGCTTGATGCGCGCCGCCTGCCCCGCGCAACCGAACGCCTCGAATCGCTCGACGCAGATCGCGCTCGCCGCGGCGGTGGCGGCCTTCAATGCCGCGCGCGGATCGAACTCCGCGCGCGCATTGGCGAGCGACTTGCGCATCGCGCCGCTCATCGCGAGACGGATGTCGGTGTCGATGTTGACCTTGCGCACGCCGTGCGCGATACCGCGGCGGATTTCGTCGACGGGCACGCCGTAGGTGGTCGGAATCTCGCCGCCATATTCGCGGATCACCGCGAGCCATTCCTGCGGCACCGACGACGAACCGTGCATCACCAGATGCGTGTTCGGAATGCGCGCCTGGATATCGGCGATCCGGTCGATCGCGAGGATGTCGCCGGTCGGCTCGCGGCTGAACTTGTACGCGCCGTGCGACGTACCGATCGCGATCGCGAGCGCATCGACGCCGGTCGCGTCGACGAAGCGCCCCGCTTCGTCCGGATCGGTCAGCAGGTGCTCGCGTGTGAGCTTGCCTTGTGCGCCGACGCCGTCCTCTTCGCCTGCCGTGCCGGTTTCGAGCGAACCGAGACAGCCGAGTTCGCCTTCCACCGACACGCCGACCGCATGCGCGGCGTGCACCACGCGCCGGCTCACGTCGACGTTGTAGTCGTACGCGGCGGGGGTTTTCTGATCGGGCAGCAGCGAGCCGTCCATCATCACCGACGTGAAGCCCGAGCGGATCGCCTGCTGACACACCGCGGGGCTCGCGCCGTGATCCTGATGCAGCACGAGCGGAATGTCCGGGTGCGCTTCGAGCGCGGCGAGCACCAGATGGCGCAGATACGGCTCGCCGGCGTACTTGCGCGCGCCGGCCGACGCCTGCAGGATCACCGGGCTATCGGTGGCCTCGGCCGCGCGCATGATCGCGTGAATCTGCTCCATGTTGTTGACGTTGAACGCGGGCACGCCGTAGTCGTGTTCGGCCGCGTGATCCAGCAGTTGCCGCAGGGTGATGAAGGCCATTGCGTGCTCCTCGATATGAAATGAAATCTTGGCGAACGGCGGGTTCAACGCGCGCGGTCCGCGACGCGCCGCGCTTCGAATCGCGCAACACGTACCACCGCATCGATCGCGAGCATGCGCAGCGTGTCGGCCATCGAGCGCGTGGCGGGTGCGTCAAGCGGTTGCGCGACTGCACTCATCGGATCTCTCCTTGCGAAATGAACCTCGATATCCGTCCGGTACCGCTCAGGCGCGCGAGCGTCGGTCGATCAGTTGCAGGATCATCGGCGTGAAGATCAGTTGCATCGCAAGTCCCATCTTGCCGCCAGGCACGACGATCACGTTCGGGCGCGACATGAACGAGTCGTGCAGCATCGTCAGCAGATACTGGAAGTCGATACCCTTCGGCCGCGCGAAGCGGATCACGACGAAGCTCTCGTCCGGTTGCGGAATCTCGCGGGCGGTAAACGGATTCGACGTGTCCACGGTCGGCACGCGCTGGAAGTTCACATGCGTGCGCGAGAACTGCGGGCAGATGTAGTTCACGTAGTCGGGCATGCGCCGCAGGATCGTGTCGACCACCGCTTCGTGCGTGTAGCCGCGCATCGTCTGATCGCGGTGCAGCTTCTGGATCCATTCGAGGTTGATGATCGGCACGACGCCGATCAGCAGATCCGCATGCCGCGCGATATCGACCCTGTCGGTCACCGCCGCGCCATGCAGCCCTTCGTAGAACATCAGGTCGGTATTGGGCGCGACCCCCTCCCACGGCGTGAAGGTGCCACCGTCCTGCTTGTACAGTTGCGCTTCGCCCGCGTCGTGCACGTAGTGGCGAAACTGCCCGCTGCCGTTTTCGCCGTAGCGCGTGAACAGCGTTTCGAGTTCTTCGAGCAGATTCGCTTCCGGCCCGAAGTGGCTGAAATTCGGCACACCGTCGCGTTCGCGCTCCTGCATCGCCGCGCGCATGCCGTTGCGGTCGTAGCGATGGAACGCATCGCCTTCGACGATCTGCGCATTGATGTGCTCGCGTCTGAAGATATGCGTGAAACTCTTCATGACGGTGGTGGTGCCGGCGCCGCTCGAGCCGGTCACCGCGATGATCGGATGTTTGACTGACATGCGTTTGTCTCCGGATGACTGTGTTCTGAGCGCTGAGCGCGCCGTCAGTCGCTGATCACGCCGTGAAATCCGGCAGGAACAACGAGCGCGTGCCGAACAGCGGCGACGTGAACGGCTTGTCCTCGCCGCGGTCGTATTCGCCGTGATAGCGCGCAATGCGCTCGACCTCGTTCTTCGAGCCGAGAATCACCGGCACGCGGCCATGCAGCGCGCGCGGCGCGACGTCGAGAATGCGTTCCCGGCCGGTGATCGCGAGGCCGCCCGCCTGCTCGACGAGGAAGCTCATCGGGTTCGCTTCGTAGAGCAGGCGCAGGCGCCCTTCCATCGCCGGCGTTTTCGAGTCGCGCGGATACATGAACACGCCGCCGCGCATCAGGATGCGATGCACTTCCGCGACCATCGACGCGATCCAGCGCATGTTGAAGTCGCGCGCGCGGCAACCGCTGCGGCCGTCCTTGCACTCCTGCACGTAGCGGCGCACGGGCGGCTCCCAGAAGCGCTCGTTCGATGCGTTGATCGCGAACTCGCCGGTTTCCTCCGGAATCCGGATGTTCGAATGCGTGAGCACGAAGTTGCCGATCTCGCGCTCCAGTGTGAAGCCATGCGTGCCATTGCCGACCGACAGCACCAGCATCGTCGACGGTCCATACACGGCATAGCCGGCCGCGACCTGTTCGCAGCCCGGCCGCAGGAACGCGGCTTCGCTGGTTGCATTCTCTGCCGGATCGCGCGTGCGCAGCACCGAGAAGATCGAGCCGACCACGCCGTTGATGTCGATATTCGATGAGCCGTCGAGCGGATCGAACGCGAGCAGATACTCGCCGCGCGGATAGTCCGGCGGAATCGCGTAGACGTGCTCCATTTCCTCGGACACCATCGCGGCCAGCAAGCCGTCCCACTCGCATTGCTGCACGAAGATCTCGTTGCTCGAGACGTCGAGCTTCTTCTGTTGCTCGCCGTGCGTGTTGAGCGTTTGCGCGGAACCGTAGTTGCCGCCTAGCGCGCCCTTGGTCAGCATCGCCGAGATCGACTTGATGGCCGCCGCTACGTCGATCAGCAGCGCGGAGAGTCCTGCAGTGTCGCGCGTGTCGTCCGTACACGGCGGGCGATCGAGCGTGTCGATCAGGAACTTCGAAAGTGTCGTGCGTCCGTCCTGCATGGCGTTCTCCGTCGATGGTGTCGTGATTCAGCCCGGCGGCGCCGTGACGGCGCGCGCGGTGGAAGGCGAATGCGAGGACTGCGGCGGCGCGTCGAACACGCGGCTCGCGCGCACGTCGGCGGCATCGATCAGCGTCAGCGTGGCGGCGTCGACCGGCTCGCCTTGCAAGGCGCTCGCGAACAGGCGGTTCGCCTGGCGCAGCCGCGCGCGGTCGAGCGCATTGCGCACCGAGCGCGCGTTGGCGAAATTCGGTTGACGGATGCGGCGCGCCAGATAGTCGGCGAACGCGCGGCGCGACGCGGCATCGAAGCGGTAATGCATGGCGCCGAGCATCCGTTCGGCGATTTCGAGCAACTCCGTTTCCTCGTAATCGGGAAACGTAATGTGATGCGCGATGCGCGAGCGGAAACCCGGATTGCTCTCGAAGAACACTTCCATTCGCGACGCGTAGCCGGCCAGAATCACGACCAGGTCGCTACGCTGGTTCTCCATCGTCTGCAACAGAATTTCGATCGCTTCCTGCCCGTAGTCGCGCTCGTTCTCCGGGCGATACAGGTAATACGCTTCGTCGATGAACAGCACGCCGCCCATCGCGCGCTTGAGCACATCGCGCGTTTTCGGCGCGGTGTGGCCGATGTACTGGCCGACCAGATCGTCGCGTGTGACCGACACCAGATGATTGCGGCGAATGTAGCCAAGCCGGTGCAACACTTCCGCCATGCGCAGCGCAACCGTCGTCTTGCCGGTGCCGGGGTTGCCGGAGAAGCACATATGCAAGGTCGGCGCGCCGCCCGCGAGACCCAGCGAAGCCCGCGCGCGCTCGACCAGCAGATGCGCGGCGACCTCGCGAATGCGCGTTTTCACGGGCGCGAGCCCGACCAGATCGCGATCGAGTTCGCCGAGCACGTCGCCGATGCCGGAGTCGCGGTACAGCGCCGCGAGGTCGATGTGGGGCGCGGCGGTGTCGCTGCGCGCGGTGGACGCGGGCAGTGCGTCCACGATGGCGGCGTCTGTCATGGTTCCTCCTCGCTGCGGGTCGTCGTGTGCGTTGTTGCGCGATCAGCGGCGTCAGCTCGCCGCGCCATAACGCTCGCCCGCTGGCCGGTCGCCCGCGTAGCCCGTCATGCTGTAGCGCTGCGTGCGCCCCTGCGCGTCCTGCCGCAACAGCCGGAAGCCCGGCTCCACGTCCGGCCGGTTGACGATGAACGACAGGCGCATCGTCTCGAAGGTGCGCACGGAGTCGAACGCGTTGACCTTGATGTAGTGCTGCGGCCGCGCCTCGCGGCAAGCCCTGACCTCCTGCAACACACCGGCCGCGTCGTGCAGGTCGAACATCGGCAGACCCCACATTTCCCAATACGTGTTGCGCGGGTGCGGGTCGTCGGTGAATTCGACCGAACAGGCCCAGCCCTGGCGCAGCGCGTAGTCGATCTGCAGGCCGATTTCCTCGTCGGTCAGCTCGGGCAGAAAAGAAAACGTTCCTTGAGTAATACGCATGACGAACCTCGTGGATGGATGTCGCGTTCGGAACGGCGTCAACGGTGCCCCGCGCGGTGCCGTTGCACCGCGTTGCGGATGCGCTCGTGGGGCGCTCGCGGGAAAAGCTCGGCGTGGCTAGGCCGCCGTCGGCGTGGCGGCGAAATCGGGCGTATCGGTCGATGCGTAGTTGAAGCTCACGTCGCGCCACGTATCGAGCGCCTGCTTGAGCGGCGTGCACCAGCGCGCGGCGGCTTCGAGCACGTCGGGCCCTTCGCGCAGAATGTCGCGGCCCTCGTTGCGCGCCTTCACCATCGCTTCGAGTGCGACGCGGTTCGCGGTCGCGCCGGCCTGGATGCCGGCCGGATGGCCGATCGTGCCACCGCCGAACTGCAGGATCGCGTCGTCGCCGAACAGATCGAGCAACTGATGCATCTGCCCCGCGTGAATCCCGCCCGAGGCGACCGGCATCACCTTGCGCAAGCCGGCCCACGGCTGGTCGAAGAAAATGCCGCGCGACAGATCGACCGCGTTGTGCGCGTCGCGGCACACGTTGTAGTAGCCCTGCACCGACAGCGGATCGCCTTCGAGCTTGCCGACCGCGGTGCCCGCATGCGCGTGATCGACGCCCGCCATGCGCAGCCATTTGGCGATCACGCGAAACGAGATGCCGTGGTTGCGTTGCCGCGTGTAGGTGCCATGCCCCGCGCGATGCAGATGCAGGATCATGTCGTGCCTGCGGGCCCAGCGCGACATCGACTGGATCGCGGTCCAGCCGATCACGAGGTCGATCATCACGATGCACGAGCCGAGCTCCTTCGCGAATTCGGCGCGCTCGTACATGTCCTCCATCGTGCCGGCCGTCACGTTCAGGTAGTGCCCTTTGAGCTCGCCAGTCTCCGCCTGGGCGCGGTTCACCGCCTCCATCGCGAACAGGAAGCGGTCGCGCCAGTGCATGAACGCCTGCGAGTTGATGTTCTCGTCGTCCTTCAGGAAATCGAGGCCGCCGCGCAGGCCTTCGTAGACCACCCGTCCATAGTTTTTGCCCGACAGACCGAGCTTCGGCTTGACCGTGGCGCCGAGCAGCGGCCGACCATACTTGTCGAGCCGTTCGCGCTCGACGACGATGCCGGTCGGCGGCCCCTGAAACGTCTTCAGATACGCGACGGGAATGCGCATGTCTTCGAGCCGCAAGGCCTTCAGCGGCTTGAAGCCGAACACGTTGCCGATGATCGACGCGGTCAGGTTCGCGACCGAGCCCTCTTCGAACAGATCGAGTTCATAAGCGATGTACGCGAAGTACTGCGGCTCGTCGGCGCGAGACACCGGCACCGGCTCGACGCGATACGCCTTCGCGCGATACATGTCGCAGGCAGTAAGCCGGTCGGTCCACACCACCGTCCACGTCGCGGTCGACGATTCGCCGGCCACCGCGGCCGCCGCTTCCTCGGGTTCGACACCGGGTTGCGGCGTGATGCGAAACAGCGCGATCACGTCGGTGTCTTTCGGTTCGTAGTCCGGTTGCCAGTACCCCATCTCGCGGTATTTCATCACGCCCGCCGCGTACCGTTCGCGCGGATTGTGCGGATCGCGCGCTTGAGGTTCGGGCTGGATCGGCGGTTGACTGAAATCGTTCATGACGTGTCCTCGAAGGTGGCAAGCGCACTGCCGGAAGAACGAAGCGCTTGAGTTGCACTGTAGGCACGGACACGCCCAAGGTGAATTCACGATTTCATTTGGCAGACTTAACGGATCGGTTATCGCTATCACATCGTGAGGTTCTTTTTCGAGCCGTGCGACGCGGATGGGAGCAGAATGTGTTGGTGAGCGAGGCGGGCGCGGCGTGACAGCGCAATCGAATCAGCGAATCGCGATGGCACACTTTGCTTCGTTTTCGCCACACCGCGCGGCTCTTTGCGTCTGGCAACCCGCGCGAGCGCCACGGCGTGGCGCAATTCGCCGGGTGCTGTATTGGCCGTCGAACGCCCGCCCGCCTGACCGGCCGGTACCCGAACAGGCATAAAGCTTGCGTGATGCCGGCTGCCGTCGACACCGGGGCATCACGCCGGGCCGGCGGCGCAACGCTGTTCCACCCGCTGTTTCAACCGAAGGAGAAAGCACGTATGCAATGGACGACTCCGAGCTACACCGACGTACGCCTCGGTTTTGAAATCGTGATGTATGTCGCTACGCGTTAAGCCCGCAACCGGGCCGCACGCCGCGGCCCCTTTGCGGTTTCCGTTTGTGTTTGACCTCTGCTGACGGCCGGCCTTCCGGCGCTGTCGGGACACACGTTCCCAGCCATGATCCACGAAACGATCGTCACCACGGCAGCGTGCGATGGCCGTCCACATATCGCGCCGATGGGCGCGCGCTCCGAGGGTGAGCGCATCATCCTTGCGCCGTTCCGTCCGTCGGTCACGCTCGACAACGTGATCGCGACGCGCGCGGCCGTGCTGAACTTCAGCACCGACGTGCGTATCTTCGCGGGCTGCGTCACGCACTGCGCGACCGATTGGCCGACCGTGGCCGCGAGCCGCGTGCCGAGCGTACGTCTGGCCGAGTCGCTGGCCCACGCCGAGCTCGAACTCGACGAGCTGCGTGACGACGCCGAGCGCCCGGTGCTGGTGATGAAATGCGTGCACCGTGAAAACCACGCGCCGTTCGCGGGCTTCAATCGCGCGCAGTCGGCGGTCGTGGAAGGCGCGATTCTGGTGAGCCGGCTCTTCATGCTGCCGGCCGACAAGGTCGATCGAGAAATGGCGTATCTGCAGATCGCGATCGACAAAACCGCCGGCGACAACGAGCGCACCGCATGGAGCTGGCTCGTCGCCGCGATCGCGCGATATCGCGCGAGCCTCGCAGACGCGGCGCATCAGGCCGCCGTTTCGGCCCATCACTGAAAACTCTTTCCTCCGCGGAGAACCCCGATGACCGCATTGCTCGCGAGCGTCCGCTCGGCTGACGAAGCATTCGACGCCGCCCGCGCCGGCGCCGAGCTGATCGACCTGAAAGAGCCGGACGACGGCGCGCTCGGCGGCCTGTCGATCGGCGCCATCACGAACATCGCGCAACAGCTTCGCGCGCGCTACCCGGTCAAGCCGATCAGCGCGGCGATCGGCGACGTGCCGGCCGATGCGTTCGACGAGATCGCCGCGCGCGTGATCGACGTCAACGATGCCGGCGTCGACTATGTGAAGGTCGGCGTCGCGCGCGGACCGGCCGCGCGCCGCTGCATCGAGCAACTCGCGAATCTGCCGGCTAGCGTCGTGCCGGTGCTGCTATGCGACGGCGGCATGGACGACGAACTGGTCAGCCACACCGCGGCGCTCGGCTTCGCCGGCCTGATGTTCGATACCGCGAGCAAGGATGGCGGCACGCTGTTCGATCACGTCGATGTCGACTCGCTCGCGCGCTGGTTGCGGCTCGCGCGTCAGCGCGGCGCAATGGCGGGCATCGCCGGTGCGCTCGGCTGGGCGCAACTGCCGCAGATCCGCGCGCTGGCGCCCGACGTGGCCGGTTTTCGCACCGCGCTGTGCGCCGACGGGCGCCGCTCGCGGCTCGACCCCGAGCGCGTCGCGCAATGGGCGAGCGCGTTGCATCGGCCGGCTGGAGAGGTACGCGTCGATAGCGCGGCGCCGTTGCCGGGCTCGACGAACGCGACGCGGCTGTAGCAGCCGATCACGTCACCGGAATATTCAGCAAACGGTCGCGCATCAGCGCGACGTTGCTCTTGTCGAGCAATTCGACCACATAGTTCGCATCGTTCACGTAGTCGACGAACCTGCGGTCGATCACCCCCGCCGCGGCCAGCGTTTCGAGCGGATCGTCGACGGCGATCGGACAGGATTTGACGACGACCAGCCGCTCCGCGTTGAGCATCGTCGATAGCCAGGCGGCGAGGCTGTCCGAGGTCGTGTCCCAGTTGCTCATCGCGTCGGGCGTGTCGCGCATCAGCGCGGTCGGCGCCCACACGGCGACATGACCGTCACGCAGGGTGCGGCGAATCTTCGCCTCGCTCGACGCGATCACCAGTTCGGGCGAAACGCCCTGCATCAGCAGCGCATATTGCGTCATCGCGAGCAGACACATGTTGTGCGCGGCCAGATCGTCGAAATTCCACTCGCCCTGGTACTGGCGGACCTTGTCCGCGAAGTCGCCGCCGCCGGGCACGATCACGACCCGTCCGCCGCCGACTTCGCATAGCTCACTGAGCCAGTGGCGCAGTGCCGGGTCGTGACTCAGGCTGCCTCCGATCTTGACCACCCACATGACTGTTGCCCTCGTGTCCAGTTGAGTGCCCGGCCGGGTCGCGTCGTTTCGCAACCTCGTTCATCACCGAACTTGTCCCGCTCACCTTATCGTGTCCCCTGCCCCTCTTTGCGCTACTCGTGCGCCGGCGCGCCGCGTCCCCGGATTGCGCGCCGCGCCTCTCAACTCATGCCGCGCGCGCCGCGATACCACGCGCGCCGCGCCGTTGCGCGCCCGGTTCGCGCGCCGCGAGCAGCGCGACCGCCACGCTCGGCGCGCAGGTCGCCGCCCATGCCGCGCAAGCATCGGGCACGCCCGCCAGCGCGCCGAAATCGATATAGCCGCGCGCTTCGTCGCGCGCCAATGCGGCGACGAGGAAGCGGCCGCAGCCGGCGCCCACCAGCGGCGCGGCCGCGAGCGCCGGCTGCGCGGCGACCACCCGCATCAGGTTCGCGCCGATTTCGCGCACCTGCAGCGCGCGCCAGCGCCGCGCAAAGTGCAGCCATTCGACGTCCGACGCGTCGTGCGCGTCGTGCCCGATCATGCGCGCGAGCCGCGCGCGGCTCGCCGCCTGCGTCTTCGGCCTCTGGTCGGCGCTCGGCTGCACGTCGTGCAGCGGGTCCAGTTCGCCCGTCAGCCGGTAGACGTCGGCGGTCGTCGCAAACCATTCGTTCATCACGTTCAGCATGGCGCCGCCGAATTCGATCCGCTGCGCGACGCCGCACAAAGGCGTGCGCACGACACCGTGATACACGAGTTCGCCGGTCGCGAGCCGGCCCGCATCGGTCGCGGCACGCGCGACGACGCGGCCGTCGACGATCGGAATGATGTCGGTGGTGGTGCTGCCGATGTCGATCAGCAGCGCGTTCGCCATGCAGGTAGCGACCCAGCTCGCGGTCGCGAGCCAGTTCGCCGACGCGACGTGACGCCAGCCGGCCGCGCAGTCGGCGGCGGCGAGCCAGCCGGCCTCGCCCGCGTAGAAACGCAGTGATGGACCGAGCCGCTGCGCGAGCACGGCCACGATCGCGCGCACGCCTTCGGCGCGATCCGCGAACAGGTCGACCATCTCGCCGGTCATCGTCACCGCATGCTGCGCGGCGTCCGCGCGGGCCTGCGGCCAGCGCTCGAAGACGAGGTCGATCGCGCGGTGCAGATGATCGAGCCCCTGCCAAAGCGGACACGGCCATTGCACGACGTCCAGCACGGCGTCGCTGCCGTCGACGAGCGACACCTTCACGTGCGCGCCGCCGACGTCCCAGCCGAACCGCGCCGCCGGGTTCGAACGGGCCGGGCTCAAGGGCGCACCTCATACGTCGGCGAATTGGCGCGCGCCGCGCCGCAGCGCTCGATGCGCACGCCATGCGCGGCCAGCAGCGCGCGCGTCAGGCCGCTACCGCGCGCCGCCGACAGCCCCGCATAAGCGACCGTCAAACGCGGATTCACTTCGATCACGACCGGCCCGAGTTGCGGATGCCACACGACATCGATGCCGACGAAGCCGCGCAAACCCGGGATGGCCCGCGCGACGCGATGCGCGAGCGTGTCGAGCGCGCGGCCCATGTCGCTGTGCTGGTCGATCTGATCGACCAGCACGCCGTCGAACTCGACGATCCGCGCAACCTCACCCGACGCGTCGCCGCCGCTCAGCCCGATCTGCTGACGGTTGATGCTGAGGAGCTTGGTAGCGTCGCCGCGGCAGATCAGCGACAGGCTCAACGGCTCGCCATCGACCCACGCCTGCAGCACCGGATTGCGCGCCGCCGCCGCGCGCGCCTCGTACTCGGCGCAGGCATCGGCGAAGCGCTCGTACAGGATCGTGTCGAGGCCGCCCGCGCCGTCGTCCGGTTTGACCACCCAGCGGCCGTCGTGCTGCGCGGCTGGGTCGCCGGGTTCTAACGCCGGCGTCGTGGCAATGCCATGCGCGGCAAGACACGCCGCCGTCGCGCTCTTGCTCGACGCGACGCGGATCGCTTCCTTCGCGCAGCCGAGCCAGCGCGCAGTGCCGACCGCATCGTGAAAGCGCAGCAGCAGCCCGTCGCATTCCGGCGCGACGACCCACGCGTAATCGTGCTCACGCGCCGCGCGCGCGACGAACGCCGTCATCGATTCGCCGGGCGCGGCCATACAATGGGCCTCGCCCGCCCCTGGCGTTTCGAAGCGCGAGGTCGCGAACGTGACCTGCACGCCGTCGAATTCACGCAGAGCGGCGACCAGCGCGTCGCGCATCACGCGTCCTTCGACGATCAGCGCGCTCAAATCGGCGAGACTGCCCGGGCCGGCGAGTTGGGGGTCGATGCCGCCGCCGGTGAGATACTCGTAGACAAAGATTCTGGTCAAAGGAAAGCGCCCCTATGCAGGTGATACCTGTTCTCGATCTGCTCGACGGCCAGGTCGTACGCGCGGTACGCGGCGAGCGGAGCGCCTATCGGCCCATCCAGTCCCGCCTCGTCGCGACGAGCGACCCACTTGCCACCGCCCGCGCGCTGCTCGAAGCCAGCGGCGCGCGCACGCTCTATATCGCCGATCTCGGCGCCATCCTGCAGCGCGGCGCGCATGCTTCGACGCTCGCCGCATTGCGGGCCGCGCTGCCCGGCATCGAACTGTGGCTCGACGCGGGTTTCGCGGACTACGCGTCGATGCGCGCGCTGTTCGAGCGCATCGACGACGCCATCGATCAACACGACAGCCCTGCTGCCGGTTCCCACCTCGCGACTCTCGTGCCTGTGTTCGGCTCGGAGACGCTGCGCGATATCCACGCACTGCACGCGGCTCAGCGCGCCGGCCTTGCGCCGATCCTGTCGCTCGATCAGCGGGCGGGCGAACTGCTCGCCGCGGCCGCGCTCGACCGCTCGTCGGCATGGTGGCCGCCGCGCGTGATCGCGATGACGCTCGACCAGGTCGGCAGCTACGCCGGCCCCGATCTCGCGACGTTCGAGCGCGTGCGCGCGCAAGCCGCCGCGCACACCACGCTGATCGGCGCGGGCGGCATCCGCAATCGCGACGATCTGGCCGCCGCGGCCGGCACCGGCGCAAGCGCCTGGCTGGTGGCCTCCGCGCTGCACGATCGACAGATCGACTACGCGCATTCCGATTCCGCGTAGGCCTTCCATACAATTTCCATGCCACGCGTCCTGACAGCGCTGTCGGTAAACGCAACGCAAGCCGGACTGTTCGCGTGTGACACTCTGCTTGACACTCTGCTCCAGAACGGCACACATTTTGTATGGTGCAGCGGGCCTTTGACGCGCGCGCCGACGCAGGATCAGGCGCGCTTACCGCAGGGACCCCGCGCATGTTCATCCGCTGAATGCAAAGCAGTGCGACCGTAGGCGCGGCCCCGCTTCAACGCGGCGCTCGCCCGCCGATGCGTGTCGAAAGATCGGCATGGAGCTTGCTAAACCTGCCCCATGCATAGCCCCTCCATCGATCCATCGACCCCCGGCCCGAGCGCAACGCGCGCCGCGGCGCTCACACGCGACTGGATCTGTCCGTTCTGCCCTTTGCTGTGCGACGACCTGGCCGCCGCTGCCCATGACGACGGCACGCTCGATGTGCCGGACACCGAATGTTCGCGGCTCGCTCACGCGCTCGCGCAGTACGGCGCGACGGACGCGCAATGCGCTTGCACCGTCGATGGCGACGAAGTGGCCAAGGATGCCGCGCTGACGAGCGCCGCGCAGTTGCTCGCGAACGCGCGCCGCCCGCTATTCGGCGGCCTCGCCACCGACGTCGCCGGCATCCGCGCGCTGTATCCGCTTGCCGCCGCCTGCGGCGCGATCCTCGATCATCTGCACGGCGATGCGCTGACGCCCGCGACGCTCGCTTTGCAAGACCGCGGCTCGTTCTTTACGACGCTCTCCGAAGTGCGCGCGCGCGCCGACCTGCTGGTGTTCTTCGGCTGTCAGCCGTCGCGGCGCTATCCGCGCTTTTTCACGCGCGCGCTGGCGGGCACCGAACTCGCGCGCGAGCTGGTGTTCGTCGGCTGCGAAGCGGACCCGGCCGCGGCCGGCTTCGCGCAAACGCGCATCGACACGCTGCTGCCGAACACCGATCCGTACGACACGCTCGCGCTGTGGTCAGCGCTCGCGGAAGGACGCGACGCCGCCGCGCTGAGCCACGGCGATGGCAGCGCAGCCAACGTGGCAACCGCGCTCGCGTCGTTGCACGCACGCATCGCCGGCGCGCGCTATACGGTGGTCGTCTACGAACCGGCCGCACTGCCCGCGCCGCACGCGGCGCTGCTGATCGAAGCGCTGAACCGGATCGTGAAGGCCGTGAATCGCACGACGCGCGCGGCATGTCTCGCGCTCGGCGGCGACGACGGCGCGTTGACGGTGAATCAGACCGTCACGTGGCTGTCCGGCTTGCCGCTGCGCACGCGCGTGTCGATGCCGGCGCACGCCGCGGGCACCGCGCCGCTCGATCACGATCCGTACCGCTATCGGGCGGCTCGGCTGCTCGCCGAACGCGAAGTCGATGCGCTGCTGTGGATCGCGGGCTTCGCGCCGCACGCGTGGCCCGCGTCGCTCGATCCCGCGCTTCCCCTCATCGTGCTCGGTCATCCGGCGCTCGCCGATGCCGCCAGGGCACGCGGCGCGAACACCGTGTTCGTGCCGGTCGCGACACCGGGCGTGGATAGCGGCGGGCATCTGTTTCGCATCGACGGCACGGTCGTGATGCCGCTCACCGCCGCGCGTGGTGCCGCGCTGGAGTCGGTGGCGTCGATTGCCGCGAAGTTGAGCGGGCGATTGAGCGGGCAACTGAGCGAACGCTCGAGTACGCGCGAGGATCAGCCATGAGTCTCGTCCGGCTCAAGGGCGGCACGTTGTTCGACCCGATCCACAACGTCAACGGCGAGCGCCGCGACCTGACGTTCCGCGACGGCCGCATCGTCGACATGCCCGCCACCACGCCCGTCGATCGCGAATACGACGCGACCGGCATGATCGTGATGGCGGGCGGCATCGACCTGCATTCGCATATCGGCGGCGGCAAGACCAATCTGTCGCGCCTGCTGCTGCCCGAGGACCATCGCGCCGATGCGCGGGGCGCCCATGCGCCGCGCGAGGCCGCCTACGAAGCCGCGCGCGACGACAACGGCCGCTACCTGCGCCTGCCGTCGTGCGGCGTCTGCACGCCGGGCACGCTCGCGACCGGCTACCGCTACGCCGAAATGGGCTACACGGCCGCGTTCGAGCCGGCGATGATGCCGTCCAACGCGCGCCACACGCACCTCGAAATGGGCGACACGCCGATCATCGATCATGGCGCGTACGTGATGCTCGGCAACGACGAGCTGTTCCTGCGGATGCTCGCCGCGCGCGACGACTTCGAACGTCTGCGCGATTACGTCGGCTGGACGATCGACGCGAGCAAGGCGCTCGGCGTCAAGGTGGTGAACCCCGGCGGCATCTCGGCGTTCAAGTTCAACCAGCGCTCGCTAGACGTCGACGAGCCGCACGCGCACTACGGCATCACGCCGCGCGACGTGCTGCGCACGCTGACGCGCGCGCTGACCGAGCTGCGCGTGCCGCATCCGCTGCACGTGCACACGAGCAACCTCGGCGTGCCCGGCAACCTCGCCTCGACCATCGCGACGATGGACGCCGCCGACGGCCTGCCGATCCATCTGACGCATATCCAGTTTCACAGCTATGGCACCGAGGGTTCGCGCAAGTTTTCGTCGGGCGCGCGGCAGATTGCCGAGGCCGTGAACGCGCGGCCGAACGTGTCGATCGACGTCGGCCAGATCATCTTCGGACAGACCGTCACGGCCTCCGGCGACACGATGATGCAGTTCCGCAACGCGCCGCTCGCGCGGCCGCACAAGTGGGTGGTGGGCGATATCGAGTGCGACGCGGGTTGCGGCGTGCTGCCGTTCCGTTATCGCGAACAGAGCTACGTGAACGCGCTGCAATGGATCATCGGCCTCGAAATCTTCCTGCTCGTCGACGACCCGTGGCGCGTCGCGATGACCACCGATCATCCGAACGGCGGACCGTTCACGAGCTATCCGCATCTGATTCGCCTGCTGATGGACAAGCCGTTTCGCGATGAGCAACTGGCGAAGCTGCATCCCGAGGCGCAGGTCGCCAGCGCGCTGCCGGAGCTCAAGCGCGAATTCTCGCTGTACGAGATCGCGATCATCACGCGCGCCGGTCCCGCGCGTCTGCTCGGTCTGCGCGATCGCGGCCATCTCGGCGCGGGCGCGGCGGCGGACATCGCCGTCTATCGCGACGAGCCGGACCGCGAGCGGATGTTCACGTCGCCGGCCTATGTGTTCAAGGACGGCGAGCTGGTCGCGCGCGACGGCACGCTCGTCGCGACGCCGACGGGCGGCATCCATTTCGTCGCGCCGCAATTCGATCGCGGCATCGAGACAACGCTGCGCGCGTATAGCGACGCGAACCTCGCGAGCAACTTCGCCCACGCCGCGATCAGCGACGACGAAGCCTGCCGCTGCTGCCGCGGCGGACGACTGTTGCCCGTCGAATGTCTAACCTGACGCGTCCACGATGAACCCTCCCGCCCCGCTCGACATCAACGGCACCGCGATCGACGCGACCTTCGCCGAAGCCTTTCCGATGAAGGCGACCCGGCTCGTGATCACCGCGCACACGGCGACGTGGGCGATGCACGCGGCGAACTCGCTGGCGGGCTTCGCGACCTCGGTGATCGGTTGCGGCTGCGAGGCGGGCGTCGAGCGTGCGCTCGCGCCCACTGCCACGCCCGACGGCCGGCCCGGCGTCGCGGTGCTGTTGTTCGCGGTGTCGTCGAAGGAGCTCGCGAAGCAGATCGGGCGGCGCGTCGGCCAATGCGTGCTCACCTGCCCGAGCACGGCCGTCTACGGCGGCATCGATCCGGCCACGAGCCGCGCGCCGCTGTCGGACCCGGCGCCGCTCGGCAGCGGGCTGCGCTTTTTCGGCGACGGCTGGCAGATCGCGAAGATGATCGACGCGGGGAACGGACCCACGCGTTACTGGCGCGTGCCGGTGATGGACGGCGAGTTCGTCTGCGAAGACACGGCGGCGACGGTCAAGGCCGTCGGCGGCGGCAACCTGCTGCTGCTCGCGCGCGACCTCGGCGCCGCGCTCGCGGCCGCCGAAGCCGCGGTCGACGCGATGCGCCGGCTGCCGAACGTGATCATGCCGTTTCCCGGCGGCATCGTGCGCTCGGGCTCGAAGATCGGCTCGAAGTACGCGGGCGCGACCGCGTCGACCAACGACGCGTTCTGCCCGAGCCTGATCGGCCTCGCGCGGCGCAGCGAGTTGAGCGCGGACGTTGGCTGCGTGCTGGAGATCGTCATCGACGGTCTGACCGACGCCGACGTCGGCGCGGCGATGACGGCCGGGATCGGCGCGGCCGCCGGACTCGGCCGCGCGGCCGGCGTGCTGCGCATTTCGGCGGGCAACTACGGCGGCAAGCTCGGGCCGTACCACTTTCATCTGCACGAACTGGCGGCGGGGCTCAACGGGAGTCACGCATGAGCACGACCACGTTGCGCGTGAAGACACCACCCGGCTTTCGCGTCGATGCCGCAGCGCTGTCACCCTCGGCGCTGGCCAGCATGAGCGTGGCCGAGATCGAGCGCATCGTGCTGCCGGCCGGCAACGAGCGCTGCGTGGTCGGCGACGTCTTCGAGGTTTCGCGCGACGACGCGCCTGCGTCCGGCGACGACATGGCCACGCTGCTGATCGACGACGCCGCGCGGTGGCTGGACCGGCTCGGCGCGCAGATGGACGGCGGACGGCTCGTCGCGCGCGGCTCGGTCGGCGACTACAGCGGCTTCAGAATGAGCGGCGGCTTGCTTGAAATCGACGGCGACGCGGGGCATTTCACCGGCTGCGAAATGCGCGGCGGACGCGTGACGGTGCGCGGCGACAGCGGCGACTTCGCCGCCGGCGCACTGACGGGCGATATGGAAGGCATGAGCGGCGGCACGCTGACGATCCACGGCAACGCGGGCGCGCGGCTCGCCGACCGGATGCGCCGCGGCCTCGTACTGGTCGGCGGCAACGCGGGCGACTTCGCGGCGTCGCGGCTGGTGGCGGGGACCGTCGGCGTGGCGGGGCAACTGGGCGCGCATTATGCCTATGCAATGAGGCGTGGCACGCTGCTGCTCGCGCAACGGCCAGAGCCACTGCCGCCCCCTACTTTCACCGGCGGCGGACACGGTTTCGACGTATTCTGGGCGTTGCTCATACGCAGTCTCGCGGCCGAAATCGCGCCGTTTTCGCAGTGGCGCGCGGACCGTCTGCCGGTCCGCTTCACGGGCGACCTCGCGGTCGACGGCCGCGGTGAAATACTGATCGTCGGCTGACGCGGCGCTATGTCAGCCAGGACTGAAACGGTGTTCGGCAAAAAGAAACGTCCTGCAACGATGTTGCATGGAGACAGGGCATGAGGACAGCGGATTCTGCAAACGCGAAGCCTGATATCAACGTCAACGCAAATGCCAGCGCCGGCGGCCCGCGCTATGCCGGGCTGCTGATCGCGCTGCACTGGCTGATCGCGCTCGGCATCGTCGGGCTGCTCGCACTCGGGCTTTATATGGTCGGCTTGCCGAAGGGCTTGCCTGTCAAGGCGACGCTGATCAATCTGCACAAGTCGCTCGGACTGACGGTTTTCCTGCTGGTGCTTTTGCGCATCGTCGCGCGGCTGGTCCTTCACCGGCCTCCGCTGCCGCCGATGCCACCGTGGCAACGCGCCGCCGCGCGCACTACGCAGGGTCTTTTATATGTCGGCATGGTGGCGATGCCGCTTGCCGGGTATCTCGGCTCGTCGTTCAACACCTACGGCACGCGCTTCTGGGGCATCCTGCTGCCGAAGTGGGGCTGGGACGACGCGCATCTGCGCGCACTGTTCTTCGGCCTTCACCACGCCATCGGCTTCGCGCTGATCGTGCTGATCGTGCTGCACGTGGCGGGCGCGTTCAAGCATCAGTGGATCGATCGCGACAACCTGCTCGCGAGGATGCTGCCATGACGATGCGAAGCTTATCGCGCCACACGCAGGCAGCCGCCGCGCTCGAAGTCCATACGCTGCGCACGCGCGATGGTCATCGCGTGTGGTATGCGCTGGCCGGCGCGCGCGACGGCGTGCCGGTCGCGGTGCTGCACGGCGGCCCAGGCAGCGGCAGTCAGCCCGGCGTGCTGCGGCTGTTCGATCTGCAGCGCTTTCGCGTCGTGCTGATCGACCAGCGCGGCACCGGTGCCTCGACGCCGCACGGCAGCGTGCGCCACAACCGCACCGACTATCTGATCGCCGATCTCGAAGCGATTCGCGCGCGGCTCGGCTTCGCGCGCTGGGGCGTACTCGGCGGATCGTGGGGCGCGGCGCTCGCGCTCGCGTATGCGGGGCAGTGTCCGCAGTCGGTGACGGGCGTCGTGCTGCGCGGCCTGTTCCTGACGTCCGCGCGCGAAGTGCGCGGCTTGTTCATCGCGTCACGCAAGCGTGCGCCGCGTGCGTGGTCGAGACTGCGTGCCGCTGCTCGCTGCGAGCAGCCCGCGACACTGGCCGCGCGTTGCGGCGAGACCTTGCAATACGGCGCGAACGAAGCGCGGCAACGCGCGCTCGCGCTGGCCTGGCGCGGCTATGAAAACGCGGTGCTCGCGAGCGCATCGCCGCGAGGCGCCGCACAACGACCTGCGAACCTGCGAAACCCACGCGAATCCCAACGCCACGCGCGCAAGCTGATCGGCAAATATCGGATTCAGGCGCACTACCTCGCGCATCGCTGCTGGCTCGGCGAGACGCGTTTGCTGTCGCTCGCGCGCCGCGCGGCGGCGGCCGGGGTATCGATTGCGGCCGTGCATGGTGCGCGCGATCCGGTGTGTCCGCGCGGCAATCTGCGACGTCTGTCGCGCGCGGTTCCGTCGGCGCGCGTCGAGTCTGTGAGCGCGGCGGGTCATCTGGCGAGCGACCCCGCGCTGCATGCATGCGTCGCGCAGGCGCTCACCGCGATGTTCACTCCCACCGTCGAAGAGGGGCGCAGCAGCATGCGTCGCGCGGCATGAAGATCAAGGTACTCGGCTCGTCGGCGGGCGGCGGCTTTCCGCAGTGGAACTGCAATTGCCGCAATTGCGACGGAGTGCGTCGCGGCACGGTGAAGGCGACGCGCCGCACGCAGTCGTCGATCGCGGTCAGCGCGAACGGCGAGGACTGGCTGCTCGTCAATGCATCGCCCGATCTGCTCGCGCAGATCGCCGCGCATCCCGAACTTCAACCCGCGCGGCGCGCGCGCGACAGCGGCATCGCCGCGGTGCTCGTGATCGACGCGCAGATCGACCACGTGACCGGCCTCTTGATGCTGCGCGAACGCGACACCCCGCTGCCGCTATACGCGACCGATGCGGTCTGGCAAGACCTCCGCTCCGGCTTTCCGGTCGCGCCGATCCTGTCGCACTACTGCGGAGTCGAGCACCGCCGTATCGCGCTCGACGGCGCGCCGCTCGCCGTCGACGCGCTGCCCGGCATCCGCATCGACGCGCTGCCGCTGTCGAGCAAGGCGCCGCCGTACTCGCCGCATCGCGATGCGCCGGAGCGCGGCGACAACATCGGACTCGTGCTGACGAACCTGCAATCGGGCCGGCGCGTGTTCTACGCGCCGGGGCTCGGCGCGATCGAGCCGCACGTGCTGGCGGCGATGCGCGAGGCCGATCTGCTACTCGTCGACGGCACGCTGTGGACCGGCGACGAAATGATCCGCCTCGGCCTGTCGAAGAAGACCTCGGCGGATATGGGCCATCTGCCGCAGAGCGGCGCGGGCGGCATGATCGAAACGCTCGATTCGCTCGGCGCGAAACGCAAAGTGCTGATCCATATCAACAACACGAATCCGATCCTGATCGAAGACGGCCCCGAGCGGCGCATGCTGGGCGAGCATGGCATCGAGGTCGCGTACGACGGAATGAGCTTCGAGCTTTGAGGCGCGCAGTGAAGAGTACGGAGCGATGCGGTAACGAGGCGCGGCTGTGAATGACGATAAAACGGAGACGGCATGAACGCGAAAGACATTCAGGACACGACACCAACACGCGACGTGAGTACCACGGGAACTCAAGGCATCGACCGACCCGCCTGGAGCCGTGAAGAATTCGAGGCGCAGTTGCGCGCGAAGGGCGCCGCCTATCACATCCACCATCCGTTCAACGTGAAGATGAATAGCGGCGGCTGCTCGCGCGAGCAGATTCGCGGCTGGGTCGCGAACCGCTTCTACTACCAGATCAATATTCCGCTGAAGGATGCGGCCGTGCTGTCGAACTGTCCGGACCGCGAGACGCGCCGCCGCTGGGTGGTGCGCATTCTCGATCACGACGGCTACGATGGCGCGGAAGGCGGCATCGAAACCTGGGCGCGTCTCGCGGATGCGGTCGGCCTCACACGCGACGAACTGTGGTCGCTCGAACACGTGACGCCGGGCGTGCGCTTCGCCGTCGACGCGTATGTGAATTTCGCGCGCCGCGCGCCGTGGCAGGAAGCGGTGTGCTCGTCGCTGACCGAGATGTTCGCGCCGCAGGTGCATCGCGACCGGCTCGCGAGCTGGCCCGAGCACTATCCGTGGATCGAAGCGGAGGGCCTCGCGTACTTCCGTTCGCGCATCTCGCTCGCGCAGCGCGATGTGCAGCACGGACTCGAGGTCACGCTTGCCCATTTCACGCGACGCGATCAGCAGGAACGGGCGCTCGACATCCTGCAGTTCAAGCTCGACATTCTGTGGACCATGCTCGACGCGATCGAGAAGGCGTTTCCACAATGAACGACTCGACACGCGCCGACCCCGCCACGCCGCTCGCGATCGCGAAGCCATTTCGCCTGCAATGGGAGCCCGCGCAGAACGCGCACGTGCTGCTGTATCCCGAGGGCATGGTGAAGCTCAATCAAAGCGCGGGAGAAATCCTCAAGCGCTGCGACGGCACACGCGACATCGATACGATGATCGCCGACCTCGAACAGGCGTTCAACACGACCGGCATCGGCAGCGAGGTGCGGGCCTTCATCGCCGACGCGCATGGGCGCGGCTGGCTGGAGTAGCGCGATGACCGATCTTTCTCAAGCTGGCTCTCAACCCGGCGCGCAAGTGCAAAGCGACGCGGCCGCCGCCGTGCCGCCGCCGCTGTGGCTGCTCGCAGAGCTGACCTATCGCTGTCCGCTGCATTGCGCGTTCTGCTACAACCCGCTCGACTACACCGATCACAACCGCGAACTGACCACCGGGCAATGGCTCGACGTGCTGCGCGAGGCGCGCGCGCTCGGCGCGGTGCAGCTCGGCTTTTCGGGCGGCGAGCCGCTGGTGCGCGACGACGTCGAAGTACTCGTCGAAGAAGCGCACAGGCTCGGCTTCTACACGAACCTGATCACGTCGGGCGTCGGTCTCACCGATCAGCGCCTCGGCGATCTGAAGGCCGCCGGGCTCGATCACATCCAGTTGTCCTTCCAGGATTCGACGCAGCAGTTGAACGACTTCCTGAGCAGCACGCGCACCTTCGAGCTGAAGCAGCGCGTCGCCGTCGCGCTCAAGCGGCACGGCTTTCCGATGGTGATGAACTGCGTGCTGCATCGCTACAACCTGCCGCATGTCGACAAGATCATCGAGATGGCATTGGCCCTAGGCGCCGAATATCTGGAGCTCGCGAACACGCAGTTCTACGGCTGGGCGCGCGAGAACCAGGCGCAACTGATGCCGACGCAACAGCAGCTCGAAGAAGCCGAAGCGGTGGTCGCGCGCTATCGCCGCACGCATGGCGAGCGCTGCAAGATCTTCTTCGTCGTGCCCGACTACTTCGAGCGGCGTCCGAAGCGCTGCATGAACGGCTGGGGCGCGGTGTTCCTCGGCGTCGCGCCCGACGGCGCCGCGCTGCCGTGTCACGCGGCGCGCGGCCTGCCCGGCCTGACGCTGCCGAACGTGAAGGACATGCCGTTGCACGAGATCTGGTACGACAGCGACGCGTTCAACCGCTTTCGGGGTTTGCAATGGATGAAGGAGCCGTGCCGCAGCTGCGATGAAAAGGACCGCGACCTCGGCGGCTGCCGCTGCCAGGCCTACCTGCTGACCGGCGACGCGGCCAACGCCGACCCGGTCTGCGACAAGTCGCCGTTTCACGACACCGTGGTCAAGATCGTGCGGCACGCGGCATCCGCGACCGAGGCGACAGCAGCGGCCCGCGAACAGCCGATCCTGTTCCGCAACGACGCCAACTCACGCAAGTTCGCGGCCGCTGCCCGCGAGCCCGAGGCCGGCGGCGATAACCGGGCGTCACCCGGAGTCCAATCATGAGTGCCGACACCATCTCCGTTCTGCTCGTCGACGACCATGCGGTCGTGCGCGAAGGCTACCGGCGTCTGCTCGAACTGAATGCCGACGTCGAGGTGTGCGGCGAAGCGGGCGACGCCGCGCAGGCCTACCAGCGTTTTTGCGCGCTGCGGCCCGACGTGGTCGTGATGGATGTGTCGCTGCCGGGCGCAAGCGGCATCGAAGCGATGCGGCGCATGCTCGCGCGCGAACCGGACGCGCGTGTGCTGATCTTCAGCGTGCACGAGGAATCGATCTTCGTGCGGCGCGCGCTCGACGCGGGCGCGCTCGGCTACGTGACCAAGGCGAGCGCGCCCGACGTGCTGGTCGAAGCGGTGCGCTCGATTGCGCGGCGTGCCCGCTACCTGAGCCCGGACATCTCGCAGGCGCTCGCGCTGCGCACCGCGTTCAACGAAGGGCCGCCGGGGCGTCAGTTGTCGGCGCGCGAGTTCGAGGTGCTGCGGCTGCTCGTGCAGGGCTATACGCTGCCGAGCATCGCCGAAAAGCTGGGCTTGAGTCAGAAAACGGTGGCCAACCACCAATCGGTAATCCGGCAGAAGTTCGGCGCCGACAACGGCGTACAGCTTGCGCAGATGGCAAGCCGCCTCGGGCTTCAGTTCACGGGCTCGGCCAGCCCCGCCTGAGCGGGCACGCGCGCGCAGAACAGAAAACCGCGCTGCGGCTCGCTCGCGATGTGAAATTCGCCGCCGAGCGCCTCGACGCGTTCGCGCATGCCGATCAGCCCGAGCCCGAGCCCGCTGCGCGGCCTGGTCAGATCGGTGCCGGGGCCGTCGTCGGCCATCGTCACGACGATCTCGTCGATCTGCGTGCCGTTGTATTCGCGCGGCGCGCGCACCATGAACAGTTCGACGCGCGAGCGGCGCGCGAACTTCGACACATTCGTCAGTCCTTCCTGCACGAGCCGGTACAGCGTGATCGTCAATGCATCGCTGAGGCCGCTGAAATCCCCTTCGATCGTCATCGAGAACGACGCCTCGGGCAAGCGCTCGCGCCAGCCGTCGACGCAATGTTCGAGCGCCGTCGGCAAGCCGAATTCGTCGAGACCGATCGGCCGCAGGCGGCGGATCATGCCGCCGATCTCGCGGTACACATGCGTCGCGCTCTGCATCAGCCCAAGCGCGATGCGATGAATTTCCGGCTCGCGCTCGCCCGATAGATCGCGGATGCGCGCCGCGTCGAGCGAGATCGCGTTCAGGTATTGACCCAGCTCGTCGTGCAGCTCGCGCGCCAGATGGCGGCGCTCCAGTTCCTGCGCCTGCAGCGCCTGACTGGCAAGGCGCCGGTTGTCGGCGAGCAGCCGTTCGGCCTGTTCCTCGAGCATGCGGCGATGGCGCAGTTCGCGGCGCGCATCGCGATAGCGGCGCCACGCGAACCACGCGAGCGCGATCGACAGCACGAACAGCGCGCCCGGCAACTCGTCGAGCTGGAAGCGCTCCATGCCACGCGTGAACCGGTAGACCTTCTCGCTGAGATCGAAGGCGGCGCCGAGCACCGCCGCGAGCACGGTCACGGCGACGACCCAGCCGAGGTCGCGCCATATCGGCGACGATGGCGGCGCTCGGTCAGCGGAAGAGGAATGGATCGGTTCGCTTGACATGACGCTTGCATTCTACTCAGCGCCGGCACACGCAGCGGGTTTTGCGCGAGTTTGGGAACGCTTCCCCGGCAGATCGGGAAAAGCTCCCGCGCGGCTTACAGACGCGTATGCGAAGCTTTACACCAACGCCCAAGCAACGCGCGACACGCGTACCAATCAAGCCGGCAGGAGACAATAACGATGAGCATGCGATCACAAGCACGCCGCAAACGCCGGCTTCAGCGGCGTGCCGGCATCACCTTCTGCGTCGGCGGCGCGCTCGCCGGTCTGTCCACGAGCGTATGGGCGCAGGCGGAGCCGCCAGTCGCGGCGTCGGCGCCGGCCTCGGCGTCTTCCGCTGCCTCTTCCGGCACAGCCGACGGCAACGCCAACAGCAACACGACACCCACCACGACCCTCGCGCCGATCGTCGTCGTAGGCACCACGCCGCTGCTCGGCATCGGCACGCCGCTCACGCTGGTGCCGGCCAACGTGCAGACGGTCCACGCGGCCGATATCCAACGGCAGGGCCGCCAGACACTCAGCGACTACCTCGCGGCGAATCTGCCTAGCGTCACGATCTCCGACGCGCAGGGCAACCCGTATCAGATGAACCTGTTCTATCGCGGCTTCACCGCGTCGCCGCTGCTGGGCACGCCGCAAGGTTTGTCGGTATTCGTCGACGGCGTGCGCGTGAACGAACCGTTCGGCGACGTGGTGAACTGGGACCTGCTGCCGCAACAGGCGATCGACACGATGCAGCTGATCCCCGGCTCCAATCCGACTTTCGGCTTCAATACGCTCGGCGGCGCGCTGTCGATCACGACGAAAAACGGCAAGGACAACCCGGTCGGCGAGGCCGAAATTCAGGGCGGCTCGTGGGGACGCAAGGCCGCGCAGATCGAACAGGGCGGCACGATCGGCCAGAACCTCGACTACTACTTCACCGCCAACGCCGCGAACGACAACGGCTGGGCCGAGCAGAACGAGAGCCGCATCCGCCAGGCGTTCGGCAAGCTGCGCTATACCGACGCCGACACGACGCTGTCGTTATCGGCCGGCGGCGCGGACAACGATCTGCACGGCGCGCAAACCATTCCACGCTCGTTCCTCGGTAACCCCAGGCAACCGTACACGTATCCCGATCGGAATCAGAACAGCGCCGGCTACCTGACGCTGTCGGGCGATCATTACTTCAACGACAACGTCGAGCTGAGCGGCAACGCGTACTACCGGCACTTTCGCAATGCCAACACCAGCAGCAACGTCAACAACGACTACGGCACGATCAATCCCGACGGCACCGTCGACACGTTGCAGGCGACCAACGTACAGTCCACCGTGACGACCGACAGCTACGGCGCGAGCCTGCAACTGACGCTGCTCGGCAAGCTCGACGGCATGCAGAACCAGTTCATCGCGGGCATGGCCGTCGATGCCGCCGACTCGCGCTTCACGCAGTCGTCGCAGGACGCGACGTTTACCGATTCGCGCGCGACGGTCGGCATCGGGAATTTCGCTCAGCAGACCAACGCGAACACGCACAACACGAACTACGGCATCTACCTGACGGACACGCTTTCGCTGACGCCGCAGTGGTCGCTGACGCTGTCGGGCCGCTACAACTGGGCCGATGCGACGATCGGCGACGAATCCGGCACGCAGCCGCAGCTCGACGGCCACCATACGTTCTCGCGCTTCAATCCGGCGGTCGGCATCAACTGGAATCCGACGCCGGCGCTCACCGCCTACGCGACCTACAACGAGGGCATGCGCTCGCCGACCGCGATCGAGCTGGCCTGCGCCGATCCGAACGCGCCGTGTTCGCTGCCGAACGACTTCATCTCCGATCCGTCGTTGCAGCCGGTCATTTCGAAGACCTATGAAGTCGGCGCGCGCGGCAGGATCGGCGGCAACACGACATGGAGCGCGGCTGCCTACAGCACGACGCTCGACAACGACATCGAGTTCATCAGCAGCAACGGCGCGGGCAGTTCGCAGGGGTTTTTCCAGAACGTCGGGCACACGCGCCGGCAAGGCGTCGAACTGGCTGGGCAGACGAAGTACGGTCCGTTCACGGTGACCGGAAGCTATAGCTACGTCAATGCGACCTACCAGTCGACATGGGTCGAAAGCCGCCCCAGCAACTCGAGCGCCGACGCGAACGGCAACATCACCGTGCATCCCGGCGACCACATCCCGAGCATTCCGGCGACGACCGTCAAGCTGCGGCTCGATTACGCGGCCACCGCGAAATGGCGAATCGGCACGAATCTGACGTGGCGCGGCAGCATCTACGCGCAGGGCGACGAGAACAACCAGGACGTGAACGGCAAGATCTCCGGCTATCTGTTGATCGATATGGACACCAGCTACCAGGTGACGAAACAGTTGCAGGTGTTCGCGTCGGTGTCGAACCTGCTCGACAAGCGCTATGCGAGCTTCGGCGCGCTCGGGGAGAACTTCTTTACCGGACCGGGCAATACGTTCAACGGCACGGCGCCGGTCAACGAGCAGTTCGTCGGGCCGGGTGCGCCGAGGGGGTTCTGGGTGGGGATGAGGTATGCGTGGAAGTAGTGGTGCTTGGCGGGGCGGATCGCATGGCTTCGCTCCTTCCGCAGCCTGAGGCTTCGTCACGAGCGCAATGCCGGGGAACGCGGCGCGGATTTTGAGGAATATGTACGCCTCGTCGCGGCACCCGTAAGCCCGACGTCTGATGCCTAACGACTTCGTGCTCGCGGGATCGAGTTGATAAGCGACGTGGCCGATGCTCAGTCGTGGTGGTGCCGCTTGCCTGCGTGACCCGCCTTTAAATGGCCCCGCCGAAACGGGTCGTTCAACCCGTTTTTATCGAATAGAGGTCGCGCAGGATTTCGTTTTGCTGCTTGCGAATTGAATAATGGCAACGCGCTCCCGTGACATCGTACATATCCACGTGTGTTTTTGGCGGTTCTTCAATATTCCATATCATAAGCTAGTTTAGGGGCTAGATCGCAAGCCTTTGCCGATTCATCTTGTGCGCGCATGTACCGATCGAGCTCAGCCTTGCTCGCGCCTTTGATGCCTCGTGCGGATTTAATTGAATTCGCCAGTTTCCTGTTGTCGACTTCAAGGGATCTTGCATGATGCTCATAGCAATCAAAATCTCCAAATCCGCCACCGCCCAGGTACTGCATGCAATTCGAATCGTTGATCACCTCATCGGCAAATATCGGTCGAAAGCTGCAAAGCGCCATGACTAGCAAGAAGCACCTCCAAAATTTATTCAATGTCGATACCTCTGCCATGTCGAGCATCACCTGACGATTACCAGGAATACCGGTAATGAGGGGACGCTCAATGTCCAGTCTCTCCTTACGACAAGGACCAGGGATCGACCTTGCCACCCTCGATCACGAAATGCTTCGCGTCGGGATTCGAGGGGAATAGGCGCCAGTCCTCATCATCAGGTATCGCATCCGCAAGAATGACTAGTCGCATATCTCTCGCCAGCAAAATGACGGCATCACCGTTCTCGCCCGCCTCGATATTCAAAACAGCCGTTGGGCCATGTGTCACAAGGAGATCACGGATTCGTTCCGTTGTCACTCTCGTTCTCTCTTCAGACGCTGCGAAGTCCGAATAAGACGCAACGATCACGTGTCCCTGCTCGATGCGCCAGTCGCACTGAATATGGAGCGCCCAATCGCCCAGATACTTGATGGTTCCTCTGCCGGTCTTTACCTCCCGAAGCGGACCGAACTGTAACGTAAGCATGTCGGCCGCGTGCGCCACTCCGCTAACGTTAAGCCCGATCAAGGCGGAAAGGTGAAGTCCTACCTGCTCTTTCGTATCGATCATTCCAATTTGTCTCCAAACAGGTCCAGGGCGCGCTCCATCATGCCGTGATACTCAAGATCGTCCATCTGAATATCGTAGTGAAGGCGGCGTGCTTGATTCTTGCTTAGTCCAAGTGCTTTGACCACCGCCTTAAATTGCTTGTTCTGCGCCTGATTGTTACCGGGCCGACCATCGGCGCCGGCGAGCTGCACAGCGCCGCCGTCCGGCATGTCGGGCTGATAGACGAACGACTGAGCATTGCCGAGATTCTCCGGCACGCGCGGGCTGCTGCCATAGAGCGAGCTTGCCATGCTCGCGTCGTCCGCTTGTCGTGAGCGCCCGCGACAATCGCACGCCCATGCGGTGCCCAGGGCTACGGCCATCTCGTAACCGTTTGAATACGACTTCAGCCTATCGAACGGAAACCATTCGCCGGTTTCGATGTTCAGCGCCATTGCGGATGGCATTGGCGGAAAGTTTGAGTAGATCGAATAGGTGATACGGCAAAGCAGGCATTCTTCTTAGTCTCTAGTTCCAAGTGCAACACCTTGAATGAGGTAGGGTGTTGCGATGAAGAAGAACTACAAGCATTTGAGTGCGGAAGAACGCGCGGCG
>NZ_JACHDM010000031.1:0-72066 GCF_014201065.1 Paraburkholderia sp. Cpub6 | reverse complement strand
CCACCCCTTCCCATCCCGAACAGGACCGTGAAACGACTCCACGCCGATGATAGTGCGGATTGCCCGTGTGAAAGTAGGTAATCGTCAGGCTCCCCCCAGTCAGAAACCCCACCCGCCGCGGTGGGGTTTTTGCGTTTGCGCGGCCGACTTTGCGCGCTGTATCCGTCAGCGCAAGGTTACGCGTTCTGACATCCAGCGAGCCGTCGCACTGCCGCAGCGGGATCTCGCTCACCTCGTCCTGATCTCTCGCAGCGTTGTTGGTCTCGTACTAAATTCCAACTTCTGACGGGTTACGCTGATGGATACTGCGCGCTTCACTACTTTCCGATCCGCGACGCATCCGCGTAATCCGGCGACTTCCGACGCGGTCGTCCAAAATCCGTGTCCTTCTGGCTCGGCCGGACAGCACCTCCTCCAAACACGCTAAGCCCGCTTACGCGCCGGCGCTCGATCGGATCCCCCTGCGATAAAGCGGTCGAGTCTTTCGCTGGCCTCCGTAATCGCCCAAAGCGGAGCGCGATGCAGTTGCCGATCGTAGCTCGTTGCGATGGATGCAAAGAGCGCGAATCCCGCTTCGTCAAGTTTCCATTCGTTGCGTTCCCGACCTGCGTCGAACACCATCGCCGAGGCGCGGTCCGCGGCGTGGAGCTCTTCGTGGCTCATCGAGCCAAAGCCAGCATCAGCGAGGTAGCTGGTCAACAGCATGATCTGCGTGACCGTCTGCGCATCGCTCTTCGTACCGAGGCCGCGGCGCAGTGCGTCGAGCGACAGATGAACTCGCAACGCGAGATCGTCGGCGATCTGGCGCGCGATGGGCAACAGCATGGCTTTGGCATGCCGCGCGCGGGCGGCGCCAGTGTTGCGGAAAGGAATTGGTTGTGCCATGGAGATCCGAGGGGTTGCCTGAGCACATGCAATAACGGCGCGCTTCGCAAAAGGTTGAGCCTTCATTGCGTTTTAGCCGCTTCCTTCGACGAAAACGTTTGCTGGCGGCCACTTGCGCGCAGATTGCCGGCACGTCGCGGCGTCCGTCGTCGAGCGAATTGGCACCTACATCGCCCGCGATGCGCCGTTCACCCCCCACGAATCCAGCGGCTTTGCTTCCTATGCTTGCCCACGGAAAGGCGTCGCGCCGCATTGCCACCTCGCGCGCGTCCGGCCATCTACCTCGGCGAAACCTCTCTATCATGACGATTGGAACAACCTCGGCCAGCAAGCCGGAACGGAGCAAGTCCCGCCGGCAAGCGCCATCCAGCTGTCTTCGACCCGAGATGCATCGATGCAGACTCATTCATCCAACGTTGTCTCGACGCCCACCGATTTGCGGATCGACGGCGCGCGGCTGTGGGACTGTCTCATGCAGCTCGCGCGGATCGGCGCGACCGACAAACGCGGTGTCTGCCGTCCAGCACTGACCGAACTCGACCGTGAGGCACGCGATCAGTTCATCGCGTGGACGAAGGAGATCGGCCGCACGGTGCCGGTCGACGCGATCGGCAATATTTTCGCGTGGAGGACGGGGCTGCGTGACGATCTGCCGCCCATAATGACGGGCAGCCATCTCGACACGCAGCCGACCGGCGGCAAATTCGACGCCAATTATGGTGTGCTGGCAGGGCTGGAGGTGCTGCGCCCGCTGGCCGAGGCCAACGTGCAGACCATCGCGCCGCTCGAGGTTGCCATGTGGGCCAAAGAGGAGGGCTCGCGATTCTTGCCGGTGATGATGGGCTCCGGCGTGTTCGCCGGCGCATTCACGCTCGAGCACGCGCTAGCGCAACGCGATCGCGACGGCGTAGCAGTGCGCGACGCGCTAGCGGCGATCGGCTATGCCGGCGAGCATCGCAAGTCGCACGCTGTCGGCGCATATTTCGAGGTGCATATCGAACAGGGGTCCGTGCTCGAAGCGCACGACAAGGTCATCGGCGTCGTGCAGGGGCGCGCTCGGGCAGCGCTGGTACGACCTGACCGTGCACGGCATGGAAGCGCACGCGGGGCCGATGGCGCTGCGCCGCGACGCGCTGCTCGTCGCCGCGGATCCGATCCATGCGGTGAACCGTATCGCACTCGATCACCCGCCGCATGGCCGTAGCACGGTCGGCTGGCTCGACGTGCATTCAAACTCGCGCAACGTCATTTCGGGCCGCGTGAAATTCAGCGTCGACCTGCGCGCAGCCGATGACGCATCGCTCACTGCGATGGACCTCGCATGGCGTGCAGCGTGCGCGCAGGCGGGCAGCAATGGGGGCAACGCCGCCACCAACGCCGCCGCCGCCCGCGCGAGCAGCAGCTTGGACGCCCCCATCACTATCGACATCGAGCAGGTCGTCTACTTCCCGCCGCAGCGATTCGCCGCGCAATGGATCGCCGAGGTCAGACAGAGCGCGGAGCGGCTCGGTGTGTCGTCGATGGACGTGATCAGCGGCGCGGGCCACGACGCCGCCTATCTCGCGCGCGGCGCACCCAGCGCGGTGATCTTCGTTCCCTGCAAGGACGGCATTAGCCACAACGAAATCGAGGACGCGCGCGCCGATCATCTGGAAGCCGGCTGCAATATGCTGCTGCAGGTGATGCCGAGCGCGGCGTCGAGAACGGGGAGCATGCGCGCATGAAGATCCTGATCGCACGAATGAACCACGAGACCAACACGTTCTCGCCAGTAGAGACTCCGCTGGCCGCATTCGGCCGCAACGGTCCGAGCTACGGCCGCGCCGCGTTCGACGAAAACAAGGGCATGCAAACCGCGATGGCCGCGTTCATCGACGCCGCCGAGCGCGTGCATGCCGAAATCGTGACGCCGATCTCCGCCATGGCGAATCCGAGCGGGCCGGTCGACGCCGCCGCCTACGATGCGATCTGCGACGCGATCGTGGCAGCCGCGACGGGCTGCGACGCGGTGATGCTCGATCTGCACGGCACGATGGTCGCCGAGAACTCGACCGACGGTGAAGGCGATCTGCTCGGGCGCGTGCGTGCGTCGCTGCCGCACGCGCCGATCGCGGTCGCGCTCGATCTGCATGGCAACGTCACGCAAAAAATGATCGACAACGCCGACGTCATCGTCAGCTTCAAGACCTATCCGCACGTCGACATGTACGAGACTGGCGCACATGCAGCGCGCTTGCTGTTCGACATGATCGAGGGCCACGCGAAGCCGGTGATCGCGTGGCGTCAGCCGCCGCTGCTCACGCACACGCTGCGCAGCGCGAGCGTTGACGGCGCGATGAAACGCGCGCTCGATGCCGCGCGCGCCGCCGAGGCCGACGGCATGCTCGCGGTGTCGGTGCTGGCGGGCTTCTCGCTCGCCGATATCGAAGCGCCATGCATTAGCGTCGTCGTCGTGGGCAACGGCGAGCGCGCGGATGCGGAGGCGGTCGCCGAGCGCATCGCGCGGCAGATCTGGGACGAGCGCGACGATTTCGTCTATCGCAGCGCGCCGCTTGCCGAATCGGTCGCGCGGGCGGCGTCGCTGGCACGCGCCGCCGATAAACCGGTGCTAATGCTCGATCACGGCGACAACTGCATGTCGGGCGGCACGTGCGACACGATGGATTTGCTCGAGGAAGCGTTGAGGCAGGGCCTCGAAGGCATCGTCAGCGGGCCGTTGTGCGATCCGCAGGCGGTCGCGGCCCTGGCGGCCTCGGGTGTCGGTAGCACGGTCACGCTCGCGATCGGCAACAAGCTCACAAACGATGCATTGCCCTCGCGTTCGCCGCTTGCCCTGACCGGCGTCGTGCGCGCGCTGACCGACGGCGAATACGTGATCAGCGGCCCGACCTACACCGGCCAGCGCGCGTACATGGGGCGCGCGGCAGTGCTCGACACCGGCACGGTGAAACTCGTCGTGACCGAACGAACGCATGAGCCGTGGGATCTCGGCGTGTTCGAGAGCGTCGGCATCGATCCGCGCCGCGCGCGTTTTCTGCTGCTCAAATCACGCATGTATTGCCGGCCGGTTTTCGTGCCGATCGCGGAGGCACTCGTCGAATGCGATAGCCGCGGCGTCACGAGTTCGGACTATGGTCTGTTCAGCTTCGAGCACGTGAAGCGGCCGGTTTATCCATTGGACCCTCACACCGAATGGAGCGCGACGAACTGATCAACATGCGTGCGTTTCGATAAGTCGCGGCAAGGGCTTGTGCAGTCCGCATTGAGTCTCTATAATTCGCGCCTCTAAAGGCTCGTAGCTCAGTTGGTTAGAGCACCACCTTGACATGGTGGGGGTCGTTGGTTCGAATCCAATCGAGCCTACCAACGCATCTGTGACGTAGACGAAAGCGGTTCCGCTTTCGTCTACGGTCCTGTCAAATCGATCCAGTCGTTCCCTCAGTTTCGCCGTTCGGCATCACGTCCCCTTCGCTGTTGTTGTCCGCTCGTGGCCCGAAGCTCGTGCACGTTCACGCGCGCGCTCTCGCCGTTGCGTCGTCGTTCGACAATGCGCGGCACAGTTAGACCTTCCGCTTTCGCCGCCGACCCGACTGCCGTTCCCATCGCATCTTCGATCATGCGATGCCGGCAGCATCCAACGGAGCTGACGCAATGAAGAAGCTCATCAACGATGTGTCCACCGTGGTCTCCGAGATGCTCGACGGGCTCATCGCGCTCAATCCCCAACTCTCGCTGTTGCAAGGCGGCACGATCGTCTTGCGCGCCGATGCCCAGGCCGTGGCCGCGCGCGGCGAGGTCGCGCTGATCTCGGGCGGCGGCTCGGGCCACGAGCCCGCGCACGGCGGCTATGTGGGCCACGGCATGCTGAGCGCGGCGGTAGCCGGCGAGGTCTTCACCTCGCCCTCCACCGACGCCGTGCTCGACGCGATACGCGCGGTGGCCGGCCCCGCGGGCGCGTTGCTGATCGTCAAGAACTACACGGGCGACCGCTTCAACTTCGGCCTCGCGGCCGAAATCGCGCGCGCCGAGGGCATCCTCGTCGAGATGATGATCGTCGCCGACGACGTCGCGCTGAGCGCGAGCGGCGATCACGCGGGCCGTCGCGGACTCGCGGGCACAGTGTTGGTTCACAAGATCGCGGGCGCGGCGGCCGCGCGCGGTTTGCCGTTGGCCGAGGTCGCGCGGCTCGCTAGGGAAGCGGCCGCGTCGCTCGGCACGATGGGCGTCGCGCTGACGCCGTGCACGGTGCCGGCCGCGGGCCAGCCGGGCTTCGCGCTGGGCGATGGCGAAATCGAATGGGGCCTCGGCATTCATGGCGAACCCGGCGTGGCGCGCGGCGCGCTGGAGCCGGCCGACGCGATCGTCGGCAAGCTGCTTGCAAAGATCGTCGACGATCTCGCGTTGCAGGCGGGCGAGCGCGTCGCGCTGCTCGTCAACAATCTGGGTGGCACGCCGCCGAGCGAACTCAACGTGGTGGCTGGTGCCGCGCTGCGCGAGCTTGCCGGGCGCGGCATCGAAGTCGCGCGCGCGTGGGCCGGCACGTTCCTGAGCGCGCTCGAAATGGCCGGCGTCTCGCTGACGGTGCTGCGTATCGATGACGAACGGCTGAGCCTGCTCGACGCCGCCTCACAGACGAGCGCATGGCCTGCGCTGAGCGGCCGCGTCGCGCAGGTCGCGGTGCGTGCGGCGCCACCCGTGCCGCAAAGCGCGAGCGGCGCGACGCTCGCGCGTGACGCGACGCTGCGGCGCGCGATCGAAGCGGTCTGCGAGTGCCTGCCTGCTGGCAGCCGAGCCGACATTGACCGAAATGGACCAGCGCGTCGGCGACGGCGACCTCGGCATCAGCCTCGCGCGCGGCGCACGCGCGGTGCAGCTCGAGCTCGATTCCTACGCGTGCGCAACCACCCCGGGCGCGGTATTGCGCGGCATGTCGGCGACGCTGCGGCGCGTGGTGGGCGGCACGTCGGGTCCGCTGTACGCGGTGATGCTGCTGCGCGCGGCGGCCGCGCTCGAACAGTCGGGCGCGACCACCGCGCGGCAATGGGCGACGGCGTTCAGCGCCGGTGTCGATGGGTTTGATGGAACTGGGGGGCGCGAGGCCGGGCGATCGGACGATGGTCTATGCGCTGAGGCCCGCTGCCGACGCGCTGCACGACGCACTCGCTCAGGGAGCGTCGGCGGATGCCGCATTGCAGGCCACCGTCGCTGCGGCAAGCGACGGCACGTCTCGTACCGCATCGATGCATCCGCGGCGCGGGCGTTCGAGCTATGTCGGCGAGCGCGCGCTCGGTCATATGGACCCGGGCGCGCATGCGGTCGCGTTGTGGCTCGCGGCGATTCGCGACGCGCTTCCCGGTTAGGCGCAGGCGGACGCGAACGATACGGCGAACGCAAGGGACAAGCGCACTTTCACAGCAGGGAAAAACTACGCCGCCGTCACGGCCGCAGCAGATCGAATCCCGCGAACGCCACGACGCCGCTCAGTGCGATCAGCGCCACCGAGTGCTGTCCAAGGTACAGCAGCCCGGCAGCGGACCAACACGTGACAGCGAATGCGGCAATACGTTTCATGCTTCCTTCTACGACTCGAACTCAAAAACCGACTCAGAAGCCCAGCGTAACGGCCAGAAATCCACTGACGACACCGCCCACCACCACTGCACAGGTCACCACCGTCAGTACGCGCCGCGGAAACGACCGCGCGAGCATCGCGAGCGACGGCACGCTGACGAGCGGCAGCGTCATCAGCAGCGCGCCGGCGGGGCCGGCGGCCATGCCGAACGACAGCATCGCCTGAATGATCGGCACTTCACCCGCGGTCGGAATCACGAACAGCGTGCCGGCGATCGACAGCGCGATGATCCACAGCAGGCTGTTGTCGACGTCCGGGCCGATGTGCGGAAACAGCCACGCGCGCGCCGCGCCGAGAATCAGCACGAGCGCGATGTATTCCGGCACGAGCCGCAGCGTCATGCGCCCCAGAATCGTGATCCAGCGCGAGAACGCGGTGCCCGGATCGTCGGCGCTGACCAGTTGCGCGACGGCCTCTCGCGACGCTTGCGCTTCCTGCGGCGTGACCATGCGGTTCACGACGTAGCCAAGGCCGAACACCATCACGATGCCGAGCGCGAGGCGCAGGCCCATCCACTGCCAGCCGAGCACGAAGCCCATGAAGATCAGCGTAGCGGGATTCAGCGCGGTATTACCGAGCCAAAAAGCAATCGCCGCGCCCGGCGCCGCTTCACGCGCGCGCAGGCCCGCGACGACCGGCGCCGCGCAGCAGGTGCACATCATGCCCGGCAACGACATCAGGCCGCCTTTGACGACGCTGTTGAAGTCGGCACGGCCGAGCGCGCGCGCGACCCATTGCGGCGGAATCAGCGCCTGTACCGCGGAGCCGAGCAGCAGGCCGAGCACCATCGCCTGCCAGATTGCCTTGCCGTAAGCGAGCGCGAAGTCGATCGCGGCCTGCCATGAGGCCGCCGGCGCGCTCGCGGACGTGCCCATCAGGATCGACTTGCCGATCGAATGCTGGCTCGCGGCGACGAACGCGCGGTTGTAGTACGGAAACCACTTCACATAGAAGAGGCCGACGACGGCGATCAGCAGGAACACGATCCAGCCAAGCGTGACGCGGGGTTGCCGAAGGGTTGATTGCATGATGGTTGTTGAATGTCGTTGTGGATCAACCGACGACTAGCGTGCGGGTATCGAGCTGCGCGAGCAGCGTTTTCGCCTGCTCGACGATGTCGGCGTCGTTCGGGCGGAAATCGAGTTGCAGCGCGTTCGGCAACTGCTCGAAATGCTGGCCGCTGCTGCGCGCGTATGCGGGATCGTAGTGCCGTTCGATCAGTTCGCGCGCGAGCTCGGCGCGCCGGTTCTCGTCGACGAGCCGCAGCCAGCCGGTGACCCGCTCGCGGCTGTGCAGACCGATCAACCGTTCCAGCTGTCCCTTGAAGTAATCGGGATGCTCGAACAGATGCGCGTAATCCTGCAACAGAAACGCCGCGCGGTCCTCGCTGCTCGAGCGCACCTCGACGCACGCGCCGCGATGAAACGTTTCGAGCAGCGCGAGCGGCAGCGTGACGGAGCCAATACGCCGGCTTTCCGCCTCGACGAACACCGGCCGATTCACGTCGAAGTCGCGCAGCGCGGTGACGAGCAGCGTGTCGAAACGCTTTTGCGACGGCTGCGCCACGCCCGTATACGCGCCGAGCAGCGAGCCGCGATGCGAGGCGAGCGCCTCGAGGTCGAGCGTCTGCGCGCCGGCCTCATGCAGCGCCGACAGCAGCCGCGTCTTGCCGCTGCCGGTCGGGCCGACGAGCGCGATATAGCTGAAACGGCGCGGCAGGGTTTCGAGCCTCTCCAGCGTGGCGCGCCGGTAGCTCTTGTAGCCGCCGTCGAGCTGCCGCGCCGACCAGCCGATCATGTTGAACAGCGTCGTGACCGAGCCCGAACGCTTGCCGCCGCGCCAGCAGTAGATCAGCGGGCGCCAGTTGCGCGGCCGGTCGGCGAACGTGGTTTCCAGATGATGCGCGATGTTGCGCGCGACCAACGCCGCGCCGAGCCGCGTGCCCTCGAACGGCGACACCTGCGTGTAGGTCGTGCCGACCAGCACGCGTTCCTCGTTGCTCAGCACTGGCGCGTTGGTCGCGCCCGGAATATGGTCTTCCTCGAACTCGAGCGGAGTGCGAACGTCGACGATTTCATCGAAATCGCCGGCTTTGTCGAGGCTGACTAGAAGACTTTTCAAAGGAGTAGGGACAAAACGGACCGCGGGAAGACCGAAATTATCGCATGGGCGGCTCGTTCGGGCCGGTTATATGCGTCCTTCCCGGGTTCTCCGGTGACGTCCTTCGGCCGCCTACCTCAGATGACTTCGACCCGCGCTTCCCCGCTCACCAGCTCGCCGATCACCCGTGCGTCGGCAAAGCCATCGGCGCGGAACAGCGCGAGCACTTCGTCTACCGCTTCGGGCGAGCACGACACCAGCAGCCCGCCCGACGTCTGCGGATCGGTCAACAACGCGCGGCCGGCGGACGGCAAGGTGGCGGGCAGCACCACGTCGTGGCCGTAGGCATCCCAGTTGCGGCCCGATGCGCCGGTGAAAATGCCTGCTTGCGCGAGGCTCGCGACGTTCGGCAGCCACGGCAGGTCCGCGTAGCGCACACGCGCGGTCAGCTTCGAGCCGCGTGCGAGTTCCAGCGTGTGGCCGAGCAGGCCGAAGCCGGTGATGTCGGTCAGCGCATGCACGCCGTCGAGCCGCGCCAGCTCGGCGCCCGGCCGGTTCAGCTTGGTGGTCGCGCCGATCATTGCCGCGTAGCCGGCCGCGTCGAGCCGGTCTTTCTTCAGTGCCGCGGACAGAATCCCAACGCCGAGCGGCTTGCCGAGGATCAGCACGTCGCCGGCCTGGCCGCCCGCGTTGCGCTTGACGCGCTTCGGATCGACGATGCCCAGCGCGACGAGGCCGTAAATCGGCTCGACGGAATCGATCGAATGGCCGCCCGCGAGCGGGATGCCCGCTTCCGCGCAGACCGATTCGCCGCCTTTCAGCACGGCCGCGATCACGTCGTGCGGCAGCACGTTGATCGGCATGCCGACGATCGCGAGTGCCATGATCGGCTTGCCGCCCATCGCGTAGACGTCGGAGATTGCGTTGGTCGCGGCGATGCGGCCGAAGTCGAATGGATCGTCGACGATCGGCATGAAGAAATCGGTAGTCGCGACGATCGCCTGGTCTTCGTTGAGCTTGTAGACGGCGGCGTCGTCGGCGGTGTCGTTGCCGACCAGCAGGTCGGGGAAGAATGGCAGCGGCGCGCTGCGCTTGAGCAGATCGGCGAGCAGGCCGGGCGCGATCTTGCAGCCGCAGCCGCCGCCGTGCGACAGGCTCGTCAGGCGGGGCGACTGGCTTGCTTGGACTTGGGTCATGGGGGCGAGAGTTGGGGTTCGTCGAATGACCGCATTATGAGGGTTGTTTTCACACTGTGCAGCGTCGGCACGGGCACAAACCGGCTCTATGGCGAACCCGTTTCGAACCCCGTTTTGCCGAGCGATAAACGGCTGCGTAAAAAATACTAATGCCGAAGGAAATGCAAGCGGCATGTACGCGCGATGAAACGAATTCTTTACGCTACAACGCAATTCCGCGGCGCCTGGGTAGTTAATAGGAGCGCAATAGTCCGCCGATGAGCTCAGTGGGAGTCAATATTCGCGGATGCCGCATGAACGGTGCCCAGCAGCGGGAATAAATCGTGCCAGCTGGGTGCCGCCCTTTCAAGTGACTTTCGCATGTCCCATTTACCGGGGTGGCGAATGCACTACGCTGCAGGTCGCGAAACGGCATCTATAATCAATTTTGTCCCCAAAAGAGCCGAGGCCATGCAATGACGCAAATGACTCGGCGACAATTCCTGAAGGTCTCTGCCACGACACTTGCCGGATCGAGCCTGGCCCTGATGGGCTTCTCGCCGACACCCGCGCTGGCCGAAGTCCGTCAGTACAAATTGTCGCGTGCGACTGAAACCCGCAACACCTGCCCGTACTGTTCGGTGGGCTGCGGCATCCTGATGTACGGTCTTGGCGACGAGGCCAAGAATGTGAAGACGAGCATCTTCCACATCGAGGGCGACCCCGACCATCCGGTCAATCGCGGCACGCTGTGCCCGAAGGGCGCGAGCCTGATCGACTTCATCCATAGCCCGAGCCGTCTGCGCTATCCCGAGTACCGCGCGGCCGGGGCGAACGAGTGGAAGCGCATCTCGTGGGAAGACGCGCTGGACCGCATCGCGAAGCTGATGAAGGAAGACCGCGACGCGAACTTCGTCGAGACGAGCGCAGACGGCAAGAAGGTCAACCGCTGGCTGACGACCGGGATGCTTGCTGCGTCGGCCAGCAGCAACGAGGTGGGTTACCTGACGCACAAGACTGCTCGCAGTCTTGGCATGCTCGGATTCGACAATCAGGCGCGTGTCTGACATGGCCCGACGGTGGCAGGTCTTGCCCCGACGTTTGGCCGTGGAGCGATGACGAACCATTGGGTCGACATCAGAAACGCGGACGTGATTCTCGTGATGGGCGGCAATGCGGCCGAGGCACACCCATGCGGTTTCAAATGGGTCACCGAAGCCAAGGCGCACCGCAAGGCGCGCCTGATCGTGGTCGACCCGCGCTTTAATCGCACGGCGTCGGTCGCCGACTACTACGCGCCGATCCGCACCGGCACGGACATCGCGTTCCTCGGCGGGGTGATCAACTATCTGCTGACGAACGACAAGATCCAGCACGAGTACGTGAAGAACTACACGGACATGTCGTTCATTGTCCGTGAGGATTTCGCGTTCAAGGACGGCCTGTTTTCCGGCTACGACGCCGACAAGCGCAGCTACGACAAGACTTCGTGGGACTACGAGCGCGGCGATGACGGCTTCGCCAAGGTCGATCCGACGCTGCAAGACCCGCGCTGCGTCTATCAGCTGATGAAAAAGCACTACTCGCGCTACACGCCTGAGCAGGTCGAAAAAATCTGCGGCACGCCGAAGGACAAGTTCCTGCATGTATGCGAAATGCTCGCGTCGACGTCGGTGCCGGGACGCGCGTGCACGATCATGTACGCGCTTGGCTGGACGCAGCACTCGATCGGTTCGCAGATGATCCGCACCGGCGCGATGGTGCAGCTGCTGCTCGGTAATATCGGCATCGCTGGCGGCGGCATGAATGCGCTGCGCGGCCACTCGAACATCCAGGGCCTGACGGACCTCGGCCTGATGTCGAACCTGTTGCCGGGCTACATGACGCTGCCGATGGAAGCGGAGCAGGACTTCGACGCCTACATCGCCAAGCGCGCCAGCCAGCCGCTGCGGCCGAACCAGCTGAGCTACTGGCGCAACTATCGCGCGTTCCACGTGAGCTTCATGAAATCGTGGTGGGGCGACAAGGCGACCGCCGAAAACAACTTCGCTTTCGACTATCTGCCGAAGCTCGACAAGTCCTACGACCTGCTGCAGGTCTTCGAGCTGATGAGTCAGGGCAAGATGACCGGCTACATCGCGCAGGGCTTCAACCCGCTTGCCGCCGCGCCGTACAAGTCGAAGAACGGCGCGGCTCTGGCCAAGCTCAAGTGGCTCGTGATCATGGACCCACTCGCAACGGAAACGTCCGAGTTCTGGAAGAACTACGGCCCGTTCAACGATGTCGACAGCGCATCGATCCAGACCGAGGTTTACCGTCTGCCGACCACCTGCTTCGCCGAGGAACGCGGCTCGCTCGTCAGTTCGAGCCGGGTGCTGCAGTGGCACTGGCAAGGGGCGGACGGCCCCGGCGAAGCGAAGAGCGACCTCGAAATCATGGCAGGGCTGTGGCTGCGGATTCGCGAGGCTTACCGCAAGGACGGCGGCAAATATCCCGATCCGATCCTGAACATGAGCTGGCCGTATGCGAAGCCGGACAGCCCGACGCCCGAAGAACTCGCGATGGAGTTCAACGGCAAGGCGCTCGCAGACGTTACTGATCCGAAGGACCCGACCAAGGTGCTCGCGAAGAAAGGCGAGCAGCTCGCCAGTTTCGCGCTGCTGCGCGACGACGGCTCGACCTCGAGCGGTTGCTGGATCTTCTGCGGCGCCTGGACCCAGGCGGGCAACCAGATGGGCCGCCGCGACAACTCGGACCCGACCGGCATCGGCAACACGCTGAACTGGGCGTGGGCATGGCCGGTGAACCGGCGGGTTCTATACAACCGCGCGTCGTGCGATCTCAACGGCAAGCCGTTCGATCCGACGCGTAAGCTGATCGCGTGGAACGGCAGCACGTGGTCGGGCGCCGACATTCCGGACTTCAAGGCCGACGAGCCGCCTGAAAACGGCATGAATCCGTTCATCATGAATCCGGAAGGCGTCGCGCGGTTCTTCGCGCGCGAGAATATGGTCGAAGGGCCATTCCCCGAGCATTACGAGCCGTTCGAAACACCGCTCGGCTACAACCCGCTGCATCCGGACAACAAGTTGGCCGTCAGCAACCCGGCGGCGCGCGTGTTCCCGGACGATAAGGCCACGTTTGGCACGCACGAAAACTTCCCGCATACGGGGACCAGCTATCGTCTGACCGAGCATTTCCACTACTGGACCAAGCACGTGAAGCTGAACGCGATTATCCAGCCCGAGCAGTTCGTCGAGATCGGCGAAGACCTCGCGAAGGAGATCGGCGTGGTGGCCGGCGACCGGGTCAAGGTCAGTTCGAACCGCGGGCACGTGATTGCGGTCGCGGTCGTGACGAAGCGGATCAAACCGTTGATGATCGAAGGCAAGAAGGTGCAGACCGTCGGGCTGCCGATTCATTGGGGCTTCATGGGGCTCGCAAGGCCGGGCTATCTCGTCAATACGCTGACGCCCCCGGTGGGCGACGGGAATTCACAGACACCGGAAACCAAGTCGTTCCTCGTCAAGGTCGAAAAGGCATAAGGGGAAGAGATGGCACTGCAATCACTAGACATCAGACGCGTCTCGGCCACCACCACCCAGCCGCCGGTGATTCGCGAGCCGGCCACGGGCACGGTCGCGAAGCTCATCGACGTGTCGAAGTGCATCGGCTGCAAGGCGTGTCAGACGGCCTGCATGGAGTGGAACGATCTGCGCGACGAGATCGGCGTGAACGTGGGCGTCTACGACAACCCGCCCGATCTCACCGAGCATTCGTGGACCGTCATGCGGTTTGCCGAGTACGAGAATTCCGCCGGCGATATCGAATGGCTGATCCGCAAGGACGGCTGCATGCACTGCGACGACCCGGGCTGTCTGAAGGCCTGTCCGGCGCCGGGCGCGATCGTGCAGTACACGAACGGCATCGTGGATTTCCACCAGGAGAACTGCATCGGCTGCGGCTTCTGCATCGCCGGCTGCCCGTTCGACATACCGCGTATGTCGAAGCAGGATCGCCGCGTATACAAGTGCACGCTGTGTTCGGATCGTGTGGCGGTCGGCCAGGAGCCGGCCTGCGTGAAGACCTGCCCGACCGGCGCGATCATGTTCGGCACCAAGGAGGACATGAAGCAGCAGGCCGAGGACCGCATCGTCGATCTGAAGGAGCGCGGTTTTCAGAACGCTGGCCTGTATAACCCGGCCAAGGTCGGCGGCACGCATGTGATGTACGTGTTGCACCACGCCGACCGGCCGTCGCTGTATCACGGCCTGCCGGACGATCCGCGCATCAGTCCGCTGGTCTCCTTGTGGAAGGGCATCGCCAAGCCGATCGGGCTCGCCATTATGGGGATCGCCGCGCTCGCGGGCTTCTTCCACTACACGCGCGTCGGCCCGAACGAGGTGTCCGAGGCCGACGAAGCCGCAGCCGTCAAGGAAGCCGAAGAAGCACGCCGTTCGCGGGAGGGTACGCAATGAACCACTCTGAGCACACCGATTTCACGGACCTGAAGGGCAACCGACTGATCGTGCGCTATACGCCGAACGAGCGCACGAATCATTGGATCACCGCGATCTGTTTCATCCTGCTTGCGCTGTCCGGTCTCGCGTTGTTCCATCCGTCGATGGCGTTTCTGTACGTGGTACTCGGCGGCGGGCAGTGGACGCGGATTCTGCACCCGTTCATCGGCTGCGTGATGTTCATCTCGTTCCTGATTCTTGCGTTGCGCTTCTGGCATCACAACTATCTGGACCAGGCGGATATCCAGTGGATGAAGCAGATCGGCGACGTGCTGAACAATCGCGAGGAACGCCTGCCCGCAATCGGCAGGTACAACGCCGGGCAGAAGCTGCTGTTCTTCGTGATGGTGATCTGTATGCTGCTGCTGTTGCTGAGCGGCATCGTGATCTGGCGGCGCTACTTTTCGTTCTATTTCCCGATTGGTGTGATCCGGCTCTCGGCGCTCGTGCATGCCGTGACGGCATTCCTGCTGATCGTCGGCATCATCGTGCATATCTATGCGGCGCTGTGGGTCAAGGGCTCCATAGGTGCGATGACGCGCGGCACCGTTACCTATGGCTGGGCGCGCAAGCATCATCCAAACTGGTTCAGGGAAATCATCGGCAAGTAAAGTATGCTCAATCGGCGCTGCCCCAGCGCATGTTTCAATGCGCCGCACGCAGCGCCCCTCGCACCGGGCCGCCGCGCCTCGTCGATGACGGGCGGCGGCCCTTCAGTTTTCAGAGGTCGATATCTTGACTCAACGCATTCTCGAAGCCGCCGACATCGAGTCGCTCGATCCCTCGGCAATACCCCGCATCCGCATGCCCGAGCGGCTCGCGGTGTTCGCGCCGCGCGCCGCGCGCCTGCGTCAGCTCGCCTCGCGCGGCAATCCGATCGCCGGCTACCTGCGGCTGATGGCGGCGCTCGCCGATGCGCAGCAGGCGGTGCTCGCGCACTTCAAGGCCCAGCCACCGAGCCCCGAGCTGATCGCGAGCGCGCAGCAGTATTCGATGCCGCTGATTCCGGCGCTGTCCGGCGCGCGCGATCCGGCGTGGCGCGATGTGCTGCTACAACTGCTCGACAGGATCGAAGCGGCGGGTCCCCCGTTGACGCCGCCGCTCGTGGCGTTGTTCGCGCGCCTGCGCTCGCTCGACGTCGCCGCGCTCGAAGCGCAGGCCGACGCGATCTTCGCGCAGCGCTTCGCCGACGTCGATCCCGCGAGCGCGCCGTTCATCATGGCCGCGCTGCAGGTCGTATGGACCGACCTCGCCGCCGACATCGACAAGCGCGCCGTACCGTACCTCGACACACCGGGCCTGTGCCCGGTGTGCGGCTCGCATCCGGTGGCGAGCACGCTGCGCATCGGCGGCGCGTACGACAACTATCGCTATCTGCAATGCGGATTGTGCGCGACCGAATGGCATATGGTCCGTAGCAAATGCTCGAACTGCGATTCGACGAAGGGCATCGCGTACCAGGTGGCCGGCTCGCCCGACGCCGACGCAGCCGCGCGCGAGGCCGAATCGAAAAACGCCGCGCTGAAGGCGGAGTCGTGCGACGAATGCCATACTTACCGCAAGATCGGCATTCAGGCGAAGGACTACGAGTTCGATCCATTCGCGGACGACCTCGCGAGCCTCACGCTCGATCTGCTGATGGGCGCGGAAGGTTACCGGCGCGCGTCGCCGCATCCATGGCTGTGGCCGGAGCAGACGGCCGGCGCGGCCGAAACGGAGGGCGACGAGTCGGCCTGACGGCGACCTGACCGGACGCAAGTTCAAAACGACATAAGGATTGCTCGTGAGCGATGTGAGCAGCTCGGCATTGCGCGCGCTGATGGCGCGCGTTCCGTCGGTGGACAAGGTGTTGGCGTCGGAACAATTCGTGCCGCTCATCGGCGCATACGGTCGCACCCAGGTTCTCAACGCGCTGCGCGACGCGCTCGATGCGTGGCGCATCAGCGCGCAATCGGGCGATGCGGCGGCCAACCCGGCGGTGAGCGCGCTCGATACCGCGCAGCTGCATGCGACGGTCGCCGCGGCGCTGCTCGCGCGTAACGCGTCGCGACTGCGCAGCGTGTTCAATCTGACCGGCACCGTGTTGCACACGAACCTCGGCCGCGCGCTGCTGCCCAATGAGTCGGTGCGCGCGGTGATGAGCGCGCTCACGCAACCGGCCAACCTCGAGTTCGATCTCGCCACCGGCACGCGCGGCGACCGCGACGATCTGATCGACGATCTGATCTGTGAGCTGACCGGAGCCGAAGCGGCGACCATCGTCAATAACAACGCCGCCGCGGTGCTGCTCACGCTGTCCGCGCTCGCGGCGAAGAAGGAAGTGGTGGTGTCGCGCGGCGAACTCGTCGAAATCGGCGGCGCGTTTCGCATTCCCGACATCATGAGCCGCGCGGGCGCGAAGCTGCGCGAAGTCGGCACGACGAACCGCACCCATCTGAAGGACTATGAACAGGCGATCAACGCGCGTACCGCGCTGCTGATGAAAGTCCACGCGAGCAACTATGCGATCAGTGGCTTCACGAAGGAAGTCGGCATCGAAGAGATCGCGCCGCTCGCGCACGCGCGCGGGCTTGCGGTCGCCGTCGATCTCGGCAGCGGCACGCTCGTCGATCTCGCCGAATGGGGCTTGCCGCGCGAGCCGACGGTGCGCGAGACCGTCGCGGCCGGCGCCGATCTGGTCACGTTCAGCGGCGACAAGCTGCTCGGCGGCCCACAGGCCGGGTTGATCGTCGGGCGGCGCGATCTGATCGCGAAGATCAAGAAGCATCCGCTGAAGCGCGCACTGCGGGTCGGCAAGCTGACACTCGCGGCGTTGGAGCCTGTGCTCCAGCTGTATCGCGCGCCGGAGAAGTTGACGGAGCGGCTGACCACGCTACGGCTCCTCACGCGGCCCGCCGAAGATATTCACGGCGCCGCGCAGCGCGTGTTACCGGCGTTACAGCAGGCGATCGACGCGCGCTACACCGTGGCCGCGGAGCCGATGTTCAGCCAGATCGGCAGCGGCGCATTGCCCGTCGACGTGCTGCCGAGCTATGGCCTCGTCATCAGGATGACCGACGGCAAGCGCGGCGGCCGTCATCTGCTCGCGCTCGAAAAGCAGTTGCGCGAGATGACGCGGCCGGTGCTCGGCCGGATCGCGGACGACGCGTTGCGGCTCGATCTGCGCTGCCTCGAAGCCGCCGACGAAGCGCAATTGATCGCACAGCTGATCGCGCAACCGAAAAGCAACTGAAGGACGGGCACGCATGATCGTCGGTACTGCTGGGCATATCGACCACGGCAAAACGAGCCTCGTGAAGGCACTCACCGGCGTCGACACGGACCGGCTCAAGGAAGAAAAAGCGCGCGGCATTTCGATCGAGCTCGGCTACGCGTACGTACCGCTCGACAACGGCGACGTGCTCGGTCTGATCGACGTGCCGGGCCACGAAAAGCTCGTGCATACGATGACCGCGGGCGCGAGCGGCATCGACTTCGCGCTGCTCGTAATCGCCGCCGATGACGGCGTGATGCCGCAAACGCGCGAACATCTGGCAATCGTCGAACTGCTCGGCATCCGGCGCGGCGCAATCGCGTTGACGAAAGTGGATCGCGTCGACGACGAGCGCCTGCGCGAAGTGCGCGATGAAGTGAGTGTGTTCGTCGCTGGCAGCGTGCTGCGCGACGCGCCGGTATTCGATACTTGCGCGACGCGCGCGGGCGATGCGGGCGTCGCCGCGCTGAACGCGCATCTGCGCGAGCAGGCCGCCGCATGGCGCATGAAGCGCGACGACGGCCTGTTCCGCCTCGCCGTCGATCGCGTGTTCACGCTCGCGGGGCAGGGCACGATCGTCACCGGGACCGTGGTGGCGGGCAGCGTGAGCGTCGGCGACACGATGCTGCTTGCGCCGAAAAACGAATCGGTGCGCGTGCGCAGCATCCACGCGCAGAATCGCCCCGCCGAAACCGGTCGCGCCGGCCAGCGTTGCGCGCTGAATCTGGCGGGCATCGAGAAGAGTGCGATCGAGCGCGGCGACTGGATCGTCGATCCGCGACTGTCGCAAGCGAGCGAGCGCATCGACGTCGCGTTGACGCTGCTCGCCGACGCACCGCACGCGCTTGAACATTGGGAGCCGCTGCACGTGCATCTCGGCACGCAGCATCAGGTTGCGCATGTCTCGCTGCTCGAAGGCGACACGCTCGCGCCCGGTCAGCGCGCGCGCGTGCAACTCGTGTTCGAGCTGCCGCTGTGCACGGTGCCGGGCGATCGCTTCGTCGTGCGTAACGCTCAGGCCAATCGCACGGTGGGCGGCGGGCACGTGCTCGATGCGTTCGCTCCGGCGCGCAAGCGGCGCTCGCCGGAGCGCTTTGGCTGGCTGGACGCGATGCAGACGCTGCTCGACACCGGCTCACTCGACGCGCTGTTCGCGCGCGCGCCGCACGGTTTGTCGCGGGCGTTGCTGGAGCGCCTCACGGGGATGCCGGCGGCGGCGCTCGCGTTGCCCGCCGCGACACGCACGATCGAACTGCCGGGCCATGACGCGCTGCTGGTCGCGGACGCGACATGGCACACGCTCGAGGGGCGCCTGACGAGTGCGCTCGCGCAATATCACGAGCGCTCGCCCGACGAGCTCGGCCCGGACGTGTCGCGCTTGCGGCGCATCGCGGCGCCACTGGTCGACGACGCCCTGTGGCGCGCGCTGGTCGACGATGCGGCGGCGCGTGGCGAGCTCGTCAGACTCGGACCGTGGCTGCATTTGCCCGGCCACGCCGTGACGCTCGACGCCGCCGATCAGGCGCTTGCCGCGACGCTACTGCCCGAGATCGAGGCGGGGCGTTTCGATCCGCCGTGGGTGCGCGAGCTCGCGAACGCGCACGGTGTGCCGGAGGAGCGCGTGCGTCAGCTGCTGCGCAAGCTCGCGCGTCAGGGCGAGCTGTTCCAGGTCGTGCATGACCTGTTCTATCACCAGCAGGTGATTCGCGAACTTGCGTCGATCGCGGCGGCGGAGGCGCACAAGAACGGCGGCACCGTGGCGGCCGCGCCGTTTCGCGACGCGACCGGGCTCGGCCGAAAACGCGCGATCCAGCTTTTGGAGTTCTTCGACCGGGTTGGGTATACTCGCTTCCACCGTGGCCTGCACCTCGTGCGCACGGATAGCCGCTGGCTCGATCTGCCTTGATCTGGCTGGCGGTCTGTTTCTATTGGGCACGCGTCATTCAATCACCGTAGGAAGGCATTCGTATCCGGTGGTGCGGCTGGGCTTCAAACCCAGTTGAGGGCGTCAGACGCTCTCAGGTCGGTTCGACTCCGGCTGCCTTCCGCCACAAGGCTTTGCGGGATTTTAGTACTTCCTGAAAACCCGTCTTACGCATCCTGTGTGTGGGTTTTTCTGCCCGAAACCGAATTCGTCCGCTTACTTTCTCGTTCCGATCTTTGCGACCGCTCCCGCAAGCCGCTCGGTGACCAGGTGCGCATAGCGCTTTGTCGAGGCTGGCGTCTTGTGCCCTAGCACTCCTCCGACCGTGTACAGGTCGATGCCGGCGTTGATCATTTCGGAAGCTGCGCTATGTCGTAGGTCGTGGAATCGCACGTCTGGGTATCCGGCACTCTTTCGAGCTTTATTCCATTCGTCCTTGAGCTTATGCGGCAGGATGGTGAATTTCACGCGGCGGGCGATGACAGCGATTTTCGGATGAATTGGCACAATGCGCGGCCGACCATTTTTTGTGGTGGCCAAGGAGAAACCATCGCGCGTCACCTTGGCGCGGAGAATTTCGCTTAGGCGCATACCAGAATAGAAGGCCACTCTGATCGCAGCGCGGGTCTCCCGGTGCTTGCAAGCTTTGGCGATCTCAAGCATCTCGCGTCGGACCTTATAGACGTGACGTTCATTGTCGACTTTGGGAATCACCATCTTCCCTGTCTCGTCGTGCTCGACCTTGCCCTTGGTGTAGGCGTACTTGATCGCGGCTCGGATATAGCCCAGCGTATTGCTGATCGTCTTGTCGCTCATCGGCTTTTTCGGCCGCCCCTCTCGATCGACGCTGGCGCGCATATAGCCCGTGAAGCTCACCGACCATCCGTAGAGCTGTAGCGCGTCCTGATTCTCATACTCGGGGGCGTATTTATCCATCACGCGGACACGCGTCTGCAAGTCTTTCCAGTTTGCCCCCTCATCTTCGATGTGCAGTCGGACGCACTCTCCGATCGTGACGATTTGCTTCCTGATGCCAGTCTCTACCGCGTAGACTTCTGCGTCCCAGTCGCGGCCGAGCCTGTCAGCTTCTGCCGCAGAAATTCCCGCAGGGAGGAGCTTGGTTTTGCGGATACGCTTGTTCTCGATGACGCGCTCGAACGTCCAGCGGTAGCGGCGGCGACCGGCTTTTGTAATGGTTTCGATTGGCATGATGCGAGGAATTTGTAGAGCGATTCGAGTTCGTAGACGTGAGTTTTGTGACCGAGTTTGTAACGCTGAATTATCTCGCCGGCTCGGTCTATCCGGCTTATCGCATACCGCGGCACCCCGAGGATCTGCGCCGCTTCGGTCGCGCTCACGCGCTTGCCTTTCACAATGTCCATTTCACACCCCAGTGTTTGCGCGTGATTTCTAGAATTCGTTGTGCTGCTGCGGTCATGCTAGGATTTGCGGGACCTTTTGGAGGCCACGATGGAAGATGCGTTTCAGATTACGGACGTAAGCGATGTCACCACGGGCGATCACATCAGCTTTGTGATCAGCGACCGCGACGGAAAGGTGCCCGCCAGGGTCTCCGGCACCGCTCTTGCGGTCCTCGCGGGAACCGATCAATTTGCAAATCGGCTTGACGTATTCAACAAGCATCGCGAAACGATTCGAGCAGCGGCATACAAATCGCGGCGAGCTAATCCGACTCTCGCGATGGTTTTCCTCGGCGCCAACGACTTCGGCGGCTAAGCCATGCGCAAGTGGAGTTTGGCCACTTGGGCCATGTTGGTTGCTGCCGCGGCGGTGCTCATTGCCGCATGGATGTTCAGGTACGAGACCACCGAGCGCATTGGTATCGTTTGGGACCGGTGGTCGCACGACTTCTGCACGGTGGGAAGCGGACAGTCCGGAAAGCTTATTCATTGCTTCGGCGACATGTGATTCGTCGTGCTGGCTCAAGCCTTATCTTCCTTCTCTGTGGATGCCGCGATAGCGGCGTCGACGCCGGCCGCGGCGCGGTCATAGCTGGCATCCGACACAAAGCTGAGTTCGCCATAGCCGCTGACCGAGTAGCCGATCAGCTGCGCGAACTGCTGGCGATCCACGTCCGTGAAGTCGAGCGCGGCGATCGTGTTCAGATCGATGCCGCCGTTGTCCAGCAGGTGCCGCACGATGTCGTTCTGCTTGAATCGGACGGCGCCGTGTCCATCAACGATGAGCGGCTGCATAGGCGCCATCGCGCGGGCTGCGCGAACCTCGGCGATCAGCGCGAGCACGGTAGCTGGCTTGACGGCCCGGAAATACGCCTCGGCGAGGCCCGGTGCTTTGCCGATACCGTAAAACTGGACGCCAAGCGCTTCGCCGTCGTAGTTCAAGAAGTCGGCTTCGAGCGTCACGGACCCTTCGCCGCCGCATGCCGGGCACTCGACGTGGCGGCCGTCGTCGTAGTGATCGGCGGACTCGGCGCTATCAATATCTTGCGGCGTTGCGGCGCTAGCTGCTGTCTCTATTGCGTCAAGGTCGAACGCCGCGCGCTCGTCGGGCCGCGCAACTTCTTGCGTGTTCTCGGCAACTTTTTGCGCAGCAGGGGCGACGGGAGCGGCGTCTTTGTGGTCGAGGAAGTGGCGGTATGCGCCTTCGATGAATCCTTGCTCGATCATCGCGGCGATGCGTCCGGCTCGTTCAGATTCATTGGGCACGGCAGCGATACGCAACGCCAGTCGGCTCAGGCTTACCTCGGCGGCCCGTAAGCCGGCCATCGTTTCGAGCGCCGCGAGACCCTTGTTCACCGCACGCCGTTGGTTCGGCGTCATCTGCTCGATGTCGGCTGGATCTACCGGCGCTTGCGCCGTATCGGATGGAGGGAGAGCGGCGCGGCGGTTCCATGCGGAGACGGCTGATTCTGCGTCGCGATGCATCAGTGCGCCCTGCATGCCCTGGCACTTCCAATTCTCGCAACGCGCACCGAAGTGCTCGCCCATGTGCTCGAGTTCGGCCGGGCCACCGCAGAACGGGCACGGCTTCAGTTGTTTCGTATCCATCGTTTCCTCGTTGTCAGGCGCCGAACAGATCGAGCTGCGCGGGCGCTTCGGTTGTCTTCATCATGGCGCGGATGCGGCGCTCTGCGGCCCAGCGCAGTAGCGTTGCGTGCCAGCCCGGGTGATGCCGCGATACGCGCGCGTGGAACAGGTGAACGCGCGCCATGTGGATGTGCAGCTCGCGATCGTTCATCGTGTCCTCAGGCAAGATCGAGCGCGTGTTGCGCGCTCTCTTCGGTGAGCGCTTTCGAGCATGCGGGGTTCAGCCAGAGCGTTTCGACGCGCTCGCGCGCGCCGTCTGCCAAAGCGCGCCGGTCGACAAAGGCCCAATCGGCGTACAGATCGTCGTAGAGCTCGCTGTGATAGCCCGACAGGACGACCATTCCCGCCAAGCCGTGTAGCAGCTCCGCCAGTTCTCGATGCTGGTCATCGGTCATTTCGAAGCGATAGTCGGAACCCTTGTCGCGCGTAGACATGACGTAGGGCGGATCGAGGTAGAAAAGCGTTTGCTCGCTGTCCTGCTCGGAAATCAGCCCGAACGCGTCGCGGTTCTCGATGACGACTCCACGCAAGCGATCGATGATGTCGGTCAGCGCAGGCGGATAGTTGCGCCAGTCGCTGCAAGGCGAGGTGCCCGAATGCCGCGAATGCCGGCGGAACCCAGTGGCGCGGTTATGCGAATTGCTGCCATGCCCCATGAATGAACGCACGACCAGGCGCCGGGCCTGCTCGATTGGGTCGTCCGTCTTCTCGTACGACAGCTTGAATTCGTCCCTCGAATACGGTGTGAGCTCAATCGCGCTTAGCAGCTCGGCGCCGCGGTCGCGCACCACGCGAAACAGGTTGACGATCTCGCTGTCGAGGTCGTTGTAGACGTCCTGATAGCTGCGCTTCTTCGAGAGCAGAACTGAGCCGGCGCCGCCGAACGGCTCGACGTAGATTCGATGCTCGGGGAAATGCGAGATGATCCAATCTGAAAGCAGGAACTTCCCGCCGTGGTATCTCAGAATCGGCCTTGTGCTCATGCGAGTCTCGTGATTGATGGAGTTCAGCGGTATCTGTCTGGCGAATAACTGCCGTTTATTCGCGCAGCGAATATCGAAGTGCGGTTACGTGTCGGCCTGCCTTACGCGCTTCCGGACGGCCTGCGCCGTCGCCTGAGAGCAGCCGAGAAACTTTCGAATCGCGGCCACCGTGCTGCGGATCTCCCCGGTGGCGATAGCAGTCGCGACGCGGGCAGCGTCATCGAGCTGGCCTGCCGCTACCGACTCGACCGGCGCAGTCCCGTTACTGACTGTCGTTACTACCGTGACTGGCTCCGCGTTACTGGCTTGCAGGGCGGGCGTTACCGCGATTTCAGGAACAGCAGCCGGGGCCAAGGCGAGCAGCCAGGCGAAGCAGGCGACAGCCTCGAGCACGGCCGCGAAGGCGAGGCCAGCGATCAGGTCAGCGCGCGGGGCGGGTAGGCCGAACGCCGTCAGTGCACCCGTGACCGGATCCGCGAGCGCTGCGTCGTGCGCTGCGTCGGCGCGGTCGCTCGCGGATTCTGCCCGCTTCGCTTCGGCCATCTCCACGTCGAGCGCGTCGAGCCGTGCGGCAAGGCCCGTGCGCTCGATCCGGATGCCGGCGCACTGGTTACTGCAGCGCCTCTCGCTCACGCGAGCCAGTCGCGCTACTACGCCGGCGCGGTCGGCGGCGATCGTCGTCAGGTCGCGACCGGTCGTACCGACTACCGGTACCGCCGCGGCCCGCAGCTCGCCTGCATGCTTCTGCGCCATCAGGAAGAAGACCGCATGGCCGTAGCAGGTGGCCGCCATGCAAGCGAGCCAGAGAGCCGCGCCAACGATCCGCAGGCGCCAACCGTGCGGCCGGCACAGGGCAGGGAGCAGGTGAGCGGCAACAACCAGCACGACGCCGACAGCGATCCACAGTGCGCGCTCTACCATCCATCCACCGCGCTGCCAGCCAGCGAGGATGGACAGACAGACGGCAGTAGCGGTCGCCGCGAATGCCAGTAGTGCCGGCCGCGTTTTCATTGGCATTGCTGCCTCCTGAAACTCGCCGCAGCGCATGCTACGATCGCGGAAAAATTTCGGGGACTTGCATGCCAAAATGGCTTTTGACGTATTCCGGTGCAGTGCTGGCGGTCGGTGCGATCGTCGTTACTCAGAACCTCTGGGATCTCAGCAAATCCGATTGGGCGTCGTGGGTCCAGGCTGTAGGCGCGATCGCTGCAATCGTCGGTGCAATTTGGATTTCGAACAGCCAATATCGGCGTGAGGAGACTCGCCGCGCATCGGAAGAAGCATTGGCGAATTACCGCCTTATGGCAGAACTTAATTGGCTGAGCGATGAAATCGTCGGTTTCCTGAATCAGTTTGCGGACTTCGAGCCGGGGCAAAACGACACGTTCGTGATTGCTGATGACGAAGTCGCCGACATACTCACGCGTTTGACTTGGTGCAGACAGCACGTCGAACACAAGGGCCAATTGGCAATGCTTGGGACACTTCGTCATTCTTTTGTCGAGACCCTTCGGCTTGTCCGCGTGAAGGCGAAATACAACTCCACGGTTTTCGGGATTCAGGACTTGCGGATTTTGCGGGAATGGCGCAAGGAAGCGCTGGGCGTCCTGAATCACGCGGTTGGCGTCGAACCGAAGTCCCACTATCGCTCTACGCATGAGAAGCCCCAAACATCTGAAACCGCTTGAACTCGACGCCGAGATCGACGGCGAATAGTCCAGCGAGCCTCGAGATCATCAATTTCTCTTCGAATGGACCGGCCCACCCTAGCGCCGGTTGAAACCGTGGCATGAAGGGCCGCGGGACCGGTTAATCGCCGACGCGCGGATAGTGCGCATCGCACTCGTGTTCGCCAAAGGCTTCGTCGTGAGCTTCGGTATCGCGGTTCATGCCACCAAGAATCAATCCGAAGCACAGACCTACCGTGAAAGCACAGAGGACTACTAACGTCGGCATCAAGAGTGTTTCCATCGGTGAGCCTTTACGGGATCAGGTGTTACGCATGGAGACGCGGACTTGCTCGGTCTGCTCGTCGTCCCACTTCTGAGCGATTCCCAGGATGACGACGATCGCGACGAAAGCAGCGCACATACGCAGGCCAAATTTCACGTCGCGCATTACCACGCTCCCAGATAGCGGCAGATGCCTTCGACGATGAACGGCGAAGCGGCGAGGAATGCGAAGCAGACAAGCGGGCGCTTCGTGGTGCGACGAGCGTACTGCTCGAGCTCGGCATCGGTCATGCCACCGTCGACGAAGTAATCGATCTCGTTGCGAGCGCGCGTTTTCTCGGTGAGCCGAGGCGCGGGTACGTGCAAAGTGCTCATCTCAAGGTCTCCAGTCACCGCGGCAGCACTTCTTTACCGCGAGCGAAGGCAACATAGATACGCGCCTTCGGACAATGGGCCAGATCAGAGAGGGAGAGAACAACGACTGTGCGACCGAGCTGCGCGACGAAACGGCAATGGCCGTCGAGGCTTTTGGTTGCAGCACGGTGCATGGCTTTTCTGACGTTCATCTCTCACTCCGGTGATCTGGTGGTGTGTGAGATGCGCTCTAAGTACAAAGCACTGGCATGCAATGCTTTGAGCTTAGGGCGCTCCGCACGTCGGCGCTGTCATCCAGCGCTTGAGATGAAGTATAGAAAAACTAGACAATCAAAGTCAAGAACAACGAGACTTCGTGCGCGAGAAAATTTGTAACATGGAAATCGAGAGAAGGAGATGTTGGGGAGACGGCCCCGCCGAACGACGGGGCGCAGATTGCGCTTCAGGCGCCGAACAGATCGCCCTGCATATTGTCACCATCTACGGTGGGTTCGGCATCTGGAACTTCTGCGCTGACTTCATCCGGTGCGCAGAGATTCAGCGTTAAGCCGTTACCGGTTCTGAGGAGTGTCACGAATTCCTTCTGCGACACAACAAACCAGCCGCGGCGACTCCATCGTTCGGACGAGTCGTCGTCAATGTGTTTAAACAGGTCGAAACCCACTCGACCAGCTGTGATGACCGTTTTTTTCTTACCCGTTCTGCTGTCGGGTTTCGCTTCGCCGACTTGGATGGACCAATTTCCGCATCGGCTTTCGAACGTGTCGGTGACGCGGAAAGAATAAGCGGGTGGGTCACCTTGCTTTACGACGGCCATCTTTACCGAGCGGGCCATGACCGCTTTGTTGTCTTTGGATTTTCCTAGGACGCCGCCAGCAGCTTTGATTTTCGATTGCATGTCAGCGAGCGAGTCGAATCCACGACGTCGTGCCTCACCATCTCTGAGGACTTGGGTCTTGTTTGGCTCGATGATTTCTGAATAGGTGATGTCGAGAGCCGGTTTGGAGCTCTGATGCACCCAAAAGAACCAGCCTCGCGCGAAGCCCGAGACTTGACCGCGGTTGGCTGAAAAATCAATTTCCCCGATGGATGCACTCATCGTCAAGCCTTTTCAAATTGTTGTAGTTCGTCGTAAAAGGATCGCCATCAGGTTAAATGCGATGCCCAGTGCTGCTCCGTGACTATGACGAGCCCCGCGCCATCAGCAGCATACGAAGCGGCCTTCTGAATTTTTGCGCCGAAGGTTGAATGCAGCCAATCTCTTGAGCCGATCTCGCCGATGACCAAATAATGCAGTTTCTTCGTGATCGAGTCTGCGGGAACGCCGCCACGGAGTGAAACTTGGCCGTGACACCAATCACGCGTGCCGCTGTTGAACTTTCCTGTAAAGCAGAAAGTGCGTCCCGAAAACTCGATGACCGGCGCGGGCATGGTGACCGGTAGGCTTGTGGAGTTCGAGGTTTCGCCGCGCAGCTGCGCCGTATTGCCGCCAACGGTCGACATGAGGAGGCCGAGCAGGTCTTTTTGCTCATTGGAATCGAGTAAGCCGTCTGCGAGCGCGCGCTGTATGCGCGGATAGATAACATTGGCAGGCCAAAGTTCGGCTGCATCCCGATTGCAGTTCATCCAATCTAGGAGAAATTCAGCTTCCATCTGGTCGACATTACCGTCGGCCAAAACGCCCTTGATGATTCCCATGAGCTCATCAATCTTGCGCACCGAAACCGCTGAACTACGGAACCCGCGAAACGGTTGACCGTCTTCATCTTTTTCTACTGGCATGGTCTGGTCTCTCAGTACATTCGGCGCGATTGGCCGTTTTATGCGGGCTCATCCCGTTGCGCCTTCACCGCTAGTCTGGTCGCCACATGGAACGCTTCGCAATCCCGGCAACGTAGTGCATTTTGTCGATTTCGTCTTCGTTCAGCGTAATCTTTCCGTGCGCTTCATTGATCGAGAGCAGGGTATAGCGGCCGGCTGATTTGTAAGCCAGCTCTTTAACCATCACCCGGCCGTCTTTCGATTTGACCATCACCTCTTCGCCTGGCTGGATAGGGTGGTTCGGCTCGACGATGACAAATTCGCCATGTTTGATGCGCGGTCTCATGGAGTCGCCGGAGCATTCAATCGCATATGCATCAGGATCGGACGTCGGCCAATCGATGTAGCCGTCGCCGTGACCGACAGGGTATTCAATGTCGGCCCAGAACCCGTTGTCGCCAAGTTGCGCCATTCCTATCACCGCTAGTCGTTTCCGTTTCCCGAGGCCTTTGGGGCGGAACTCGTCGTTGTACTGGATAGCGGCCTTCTTTTGGCCCACGCGGGCCAGCACCCAGGCGCTGTTGTAGCCGAAAGCAGTCTGGACAGCGACCGCGTCCTCAACGCTGATCGCAGCTCCTTTGAGCCACGCCTCTACCCTCTCAAGCGGGATCGCGGCCTTTGCCGCAAAGGCGCTGGCGTCCATGCCAGTTTCCGTGAGCATCTCTTGCACTCGCTCGGCGACGTCTTTGCTGTCCAGTGCGCTCATGCTGCCGATGCTTGGCTGAGTATCCGGCATCGGGCACCTCGTGACGACGGAAATCTCTTGGATCTGAGCATAGCTCGGCTCGTGCCTGCCGTTTTCCCAAGCAGACACGTTTCCCTTGGTCACACCGAGCTTTTCGCCGAGCTGCTCTTGTGTTAGGTCGGCTTTCTTCCGGGCGGACCTGATCCAGTTTCTCATTTCCATGCGCGGAGGGTATAGGAAATCTAAACGATTCGGGTCTCGTTTTTCTTTACTTTCGGGTCTAGCAAATCTATACTTGATCGGAAGCTCACTCATTGCCGACCTCCACATGAACAAACATCCCATCGCGATCGCCGCGGCAGCTGTCGGTGGCTACAAGGCGCTGGCCGACATCCTCGGCGTTACGAAGGGCGCGGTTCATCAATGGATGTCCCCCGATCGTCAGGTGCCCATCGAACACTGTACGCCGATCGAGCAGGCGACTTCTGGCGCCGTAACGCGACAGATGCTGCGCCCGGACGACTGGGAGTCCATCTGGCCCGAGCTGGCTGGAAAGGGCGGAATCTCCGCAACTGATCGTGCCGCGGCGAGTGATGACGTTCAGCCACCCGCGGGGAACGTCAAGCGCGGGGACAAGATGGCGCGAATGGTGATTTAGCAGGTGCATTTGTTTGAAGGGGTTTTAGGACCCCTTCATTTGGCGCGTGGCCAAAGTAGTAATCCAAGTTGTAACCCGATGAATTTTTTCAACCGAGGTACCTAGATGCAGACGCAACAAACGCCGCACAAGGCCGCTGCACATTGCCTTAAGCCGGAGCGCGACGCGCCGGCGCCGCGCTTTTTGCCCGAAGAGCAGATCGCTAGCTGCGCGTCTTTTCGCGATGCCGTCTGGCTTGGCTGGGAAAACCGGCAGGTCCGAGGCATGACGAAAAGAACGCTAGCGGAGTTGTGCGGGCTGTACGCGCCGCACGTGACGAACTTCGTGAACCCACAGGCGTTCGACTCAAAGGGGAAGAAACGGGCGGATTTGCCGGCCGAGAAGGTCGACGAGTTCGAGCGTGTAGTCGGCAACCGTGCTGTCAGTCAGTGGCTTGCTGACCGTGCCGAGTTGACCATTTTGGAAAGGATGATCGCCAATAAGAGGTGACATGACTGATGAGGAAGCGCTCTCGAAAGTCCGAGGGGCATTTCGAAGCGTAAAGAAAGAGGTCGGCGACAACAAACATGCGATTCGGGAGGTGCTGAAAACACGACGAGACGAGGACCGGGACCTGTTCGAAGCTTTCAAGCAAGTAGGGCAGTTGATGCAGCGAACGCAGCAAGGACACTGAAGTACAGCGCCGGTCGGACCGGCCGGCGCCTCAAATGGGATGAATCGACACATAAGCCTCTTGCGCGGCAGGCGTCTTATGTCTGGATTTAGTACTACTGACCGCGATGTGGTCAGACCCATTGGAGGATCACATGCAACGAGTTTCCGTATTTGGCGCATCTGCAGCTGCGATCGCTGCCGCCATGTTGAATGGCGTTGGCAACACGGTCGCCGGCGCGGCACGCGGCGTTCATCGCGTTGCCGCAGGCACGAAGCGCGCGCGTCAGATGGTTTCGAAGAAGACGCTGCACAGCCGCAGCAAGTACATGCCGCACATCGGCGCGAAGGAGCAGGCGCGCGCCAAGCGCTCGTACATGGTCGACACGCACCCGAGCGGCGCGAAGCGTTCGGCTCCGACGATGCAGCAGCTCAGCAAGCGCGCGCACGCCGCGCTCCTGGATCAGAAGCAGGCCGCCTAACCTCCGGAGATCCGCCATGCAGACGGAAATCTATAGCGGCCACTCTGGCCGTCGCGTCGCCGAAACGCAGAGCGACGCGTATCACGCCATGCCGGCGAAGCTCCTCGCCGCCAAGCAGCAGATGGTGATCGACGCGTTCCGCGACGGTCGTCCGCCGCTGACGCGCGAAGACATCGCCGCTATCACTAATCTCAAGCTGAGCAGCGTCTGCGGCCGCGTGCGCGAGCTGCTCGACGCCGGCCGTCTCGTGGTTGTCGGTACCCGCAAGGATCTGGCGACCCACACGAAGCAGCAGCTTTTGGACATCGCTCCGAAGGCGGCCGCGTGAGCCATCACCTGGTCAACAAGGCCATGGAGGTCAAGATTCCGGGCGTCCGCAAATGGGTGCTGTGCGTTCTTGCCCATCAGGCTGTCATGTCGTCCGGCGAGGCGAAGATCACGATGGCAGAACTAGCCGAGATCTGCTGTCTTTCAACTTCGTGCGTGCGCGACCACGTCAAGAATCTTCATCACGCCGGCCAGATTGATGCCGTGTTGCTGCGCAACAGTTGCGTCTATCGCATTCGCGTGACGGTGGCCTGAAATGGCGCTCGCCGAAGTCATCCACATGCCTGAGTACCGGTCTCCGCAGTTGGAGGAAGGATACACGCGCATTGCCAACGAACTGCTCGAGGCCATCACGCTCGCGCCGTTCAGCCAAAACCAGTACAAGGTCATCCTGACCGTTTGGCGGATGACGTACGGCTTCAACAAGCAGTCTGACCAGCTCGCGCTTAGCCAGATCATGGCGCGCACGGGCATGCAGAAGCCGCAGGCGTCGCTTGCCGTCTCGCAGTTGATCGAGATGCGCGTGCTGCTCGCAGATGAGGGTCGCCACGCTCGCGTGCTCTCGCTGAACAAGGTCTATTCGAAGTGGGCGCAGGACGTTCGCGTCGTTCTGCCGTCATGGGGTTCTGAAAATCAGAACCATAAGGTTATGGAATCAGTAACGGTGGGTTCTGAAAGTCAGAACTCTACGGTTCTGGATTCCGGAACCACAAAAGACAAACCCAAAAGAAAAGACCAAAAGACAACTCCAAAAGAAAACCTTTCGCGCTCGCTTCGCGAACGCTTTGAGATTTTCTGGGAAGCGTACCCGCGCAAGAGATCGAAGAAAGCAGCAGAAAAGGCTTTCGCCAAGGTCAACCCGGACGAGCAGCTCTTCAACGACCTGATGGCAGGTCTGGAGCGGGCCAAGACTTCGGAGCAGTGGCGAAACCCGCAATTTCAGCCGCATGCAGCAACGTGGCTGAGCGACGGCGGATGGATGGACGAAATCCAGACCACGTACACCGATGACGAAATTGCCGTGATCCGAGCCTTTAACGGGGCACTCGGGGAGCGTATCGGCACTGTGGACGAGGCGGTCTTCGTTGAGGCGCGCGCCGGCGCCATCCGCGCATTCATGGGGAAGCTGGCAGCAGACCCTGAGGCATGGAAGCGCTATTTCCCGGCTGTGCGCGACAAGGTCGACCTGCCACCGCATGCGGGTTTCGATTACCTGATCAGCCCGAAGGGGTTCGGCGACGTCAAAGGACGCATGTCGGTCAAGCGCAATCCGGACGGGACCCGTGCGACGGGCGATTGGGACAAATCAGCGAGCGGCATCAAGACCAAGGCGCAGGAGATGGGCATCCCGTTCACCGAGGAAGATCCGATGCCGGCCGTCGCGGCGCGCGTCTGGGCTGCGCTCGCGAAGATGGAGAGCCAGGCATGACGAGCCGCAGCAACACGCTCCGCTACCCGCAAGGAACGACGAAGGTCGGCAGGGCGCATGTGCGCGAGTCTGTGCGCGCACCGATGACGACGGCGCAGCGCCGCATCTACGAGAAGACCGGCGTCCCGCCGCAGACGGCCGCGATCGACGTCGACGACCCGTTCGACCCGTCGCTGATCACGGCTGCGCCAGCAAAGAAGCAGTCGAAATACCGCAATCAGAAATGCGAATCGGGCGGCATCAAGTTCGACAGCAAGCGGGAGATGGCGCGCTGGCATGAGCTGGTGCAGATGCAGGTACGCGGCGAGATCAGCGAGCTTGAGCTTCAGGTGCCGTTCATCCTGGCGCCGGCGGCGGTGATTGGTGGGCGCAAGCGCCCCGCGCTCCGCTATGTCGCCGACTTCGTCTATGAGAAGAACGGCAAAACGGTGACCGAAGACGTGAAGGGGCGCGTCACGGAGGGGTATCGCATTAAGCGCCACCTCATGAAAGCCGTGCTCGGCGTCGACATCGTGGAGATCTGAATGAGCACCGAATGCGTTAAGGCATCGCTTTCCCGTCATCAGGTCGATGCTGACACCGGCTGCTGGAATTGGATGGGCTCCAAATGCAAGGACGGTTACGGGAAGGTGAACTTGAAGATCGGCGGGAAGCGGTTCTCTCTCGCGCATCGCGCTAGCTATTTCCTGCACAAGGGCGTGATCCCGGCGGGCCTTGAGATTGATCACGAATGCAAAAACCGCGGCTGCGTGAATCCCGAGCACCTGCGGGCCGTGACGCATGCGATCAATGTCGACGCTGCTGACTACACCGTGAATCACCGCAACGCACGGAAAACGCATTGCCATAAGGGGCACGAATTGAGCCCGGATAACGTAATTCAAGAGAAGTCTCGGACCGGCATTGCTCGCAAGTGCAGACAGTGCAAGCGCGATCGCGAGGCATCCAAACGTCATTTGATGGCCGCGCGCGGCATCACGATCAAGGAGGTGAAGTAAATGGGCGGTCGTAAATGGAGCGAGCAAGAGGACGCCGTCTTGCGCGAGGTGAGCGAATCGGATGTGACATTGCTTTCGCAGATGCATCGTCTGCCAGGGCGCGAGTGGAATTCCGCAAAGTGCCGTGCTTCGAAGTTGGGCCTGGCACTCTCGAACCACGTCGAATGGACCGAGGAAGAGCGCGCTGTCCTGCGTGAAATCTGGACGAGCGATATGTCGATCAAGGTCGGAATGAAGCGTCTTCCTCGGCGCGGATACGACGCCGCTCGGTCAGAGGCTCAGCGACTGGGTATATCTGGGAAGCGCGGTAGAACGGGTCGCATTGGATATGCATTCGTCAAGCCGGCAATCATCGCGGCCCTTGAAAAAGAATCGCCCCTTCGCGCGGACCAGCTCGCGCAGATTACCGGTGCCACCGTTCGCCAAATTCATAAGACGCTCGCTGCGGGCCGATCCACCACTTTCCGTGTCGATGACTGGTCTCGGAAGTCGACGTTCGGTGATCCGACTGCATGCTGGGCACTCGGCGCCGCGCCCGATGCGCCGAGGCCAGCCCGGAAGCCGACTCACGTCTCGCAGAAGGAGTCTGCCGCTCGCATGCGAGTCCGCGCCGGCCGCTTCAACCCGTTTGCGACTCTGGTATCGCAGGTGGCCGCATGAAGCTCTATCTCGCTGGCCCGATGACCAGTTACCCGGAGCTCAACTTCCCGCTGTTCCATGCCGAGACGGCGCGACTGCGCGCACTGGGCTTCCAGATCGTCAACCCGGCAGAGATCGTCACCGATCCGACGGCTCAGTGGCTTGACTGCATGCGTGCTGACATCAAGCAGCTCGTCGATTGCGATGGCGTTGCGCTGCTGCCGCGCTGGAACGAGTCGCGCGGCGCGTCGATCGAGCAACGTCTCGCACGCGACCTCGGTCTGCGCGTCTACACGGCGGCGCACCTGATCGGCCTCGCTGGCGACATTGCGGTTGTCTCGCAAGCTGCGGTCGTCGAGATGGTTCCGGAGGCAGCGTGACCGACCGCATAGTTTGCCGTTGCCGCCATTGCGGAAATGAGACAGAGGTCTTCGGCTCAAGCTTCTGCGCTGCGCACGCGGATCATTGGCTGACCGAGATGTATCGGCGGTTCGATGACCTGTGCGAAGAGGGCTATACGCGCTATCAGGCCCGCATCATGGCTGGCCTCGCAGACCCGGCGGAATGATGTGGAACTCGACATTCAAGAAGCCGGGCAAGCGACTCGAGCGCAAGCCGTTCAAGGCGCAGCTCGACCGAAACACGCAAACGTTGGTGCGCAAGTCGGCCATGAAGTCGAACAAGAAGCGCGTCACGGTCGCCGACGGCGCGAAGTATCTCGCGGCGTGCCGCGGCGAGCCTTGCTACCTGAACGTCAAGTGCCCGTGGTCGGATTGGGCCGACCCGACGGTCGTGGATTGCCACTCAAACCAGTCGAAGCACGGGAAGGGCGGCAGTCTCAAGGCGAAACACTGGTTCACGGTGCCGGGGTGCGCCAAGTGTCACGAATGGCTGGACCGCAGCGGCGCGCCATACGAAGAGAAGTGCGCTGCTTTTGACGATGCGCTGGCTCGGTGGGAGCCGCAGCGCGCACGCAAGATGGGAATCGCGATGCAGGAGGCAGCGTAATGCAGGTGTTTGTGAATTTGCCGCTGAAGTCGCTGCGCCGTGTGCGCGGCAATGCGCAATCGACGTATCACAGCGGCTGGTTCAACGTTGTGCGGCTCTATGGGCCGGAATGCAAGTCGCACGATCGCACCACGCTGGGCCGCGGCTATGTCTGGGTCGACATCGAGATTGCCGACGACCTGAAGCCGCATTTGTCGACGGCCGGCTACAACGAAGATGGAACGCTGCGCGTGCAGGTGTGGGTGAACACGCATCAAAAGACGCTGGCGCCGTTTCTCGCCAGCGGTGACAAACAATGGGATGTGAGGGGGAGCGAATGAAAATCATCCAGCGTGGTAGGCCTCCCAGCGAGCGCGAGTGGAAATTCACATGCACGAACTGTCGGACGATCTTTGAGTGCATGCAGAGCGAGGGCCGCCTCACGAGCGACCAGCTTGACGGGGACACACTGTCGATTGCATGCCCTGTCTGCGACCGGACCTGCTATGGGAGCCCGAAATGAGCGCACACGCATACATCCAATACGCCGACGTGCCTCAGCAACTTATCGATTCTAGCGGTCAGATCATTGACCGCGACACCGGTGCCAAGCTGATCGCCTTCGACGGATGCCCCCAGGTAGGCGAGCTAGAGGTGCTGGCCGACGGTCGAATTCAGATTGAATATTCGTGGGCGCGCAACGTCGATCTTCGTCACAGCCTTGCTGACTGGCTGACGTATCACGGCATTCACTTCACGGTGGTCATGTGAGCCAAGACAGCGAATATCAGATGACCGTTGACGGCCGCGATCTGTTCGACGTGATCCGCGGCGCCGTGAAATCGGCAATCGAGGATTTCGGCACCGACGACCGCTCGACCGATTGCTGGCTCTGGCAAGAGGCCACGCAGCGCACGATCGAGGCAATGAACATTTTCAACGCCTGGCGCGGCGCGTCGCCGGAAATGGCTGAGGCCAACCGCAGCGCTGTACGGATATTCGACGCGCGTGGACGAAGCATTGAGGTGCTGGTCTCTGCGCCGGTCGCGCGCCAGATCGAAGAGTTGCGAGCCGAGCGCGATCACCTATTCGGCCGCATCCGCTCACTGGGGGAAAAGTCAGCATGACAACGCAACGACCGAAGGGCGGCGAACTCGCCAAGCTGGCCGGCATGTGGTCGAACGAGCAGCCGTTCCGCGACTGGGTCGAATCGATTCAGGCAAACCCATGCCACGGCGCCGAGGGCGCGGCCGCATTCATCCGCGCCGTTTGCGGCGTCGACAGTCGCGCGCAGCTCGACCACGACGCTGCGGCGCGCGCGAAGTTCGACCACCACATCCGCAAGCCCTATGCGAGATACCGCGCATCGGTGGGTTGCGTATGAGATTGGCCGAGCAGCGCGATCCGATGATCATCGTGCAGGAGCGGCAAGAAAGGACGTGTGCGGGCTGTCGGAATTTGGACCGGGATTACACGCCGGGCTTCCGCAAGTTCACTTGCAGGAAGGGCCAGCAGAAGGCGCAGCAAGACGTATTCAACATGATTCGATGCACAAAATACCGCACGGGGGATAGATGAGCGATTTTCAAAACATGGAGCATAGGCTCGACAACTGGGGATCCACCGTGCGATCGCCCAAGTTTCATAGCGGCGTGTGTGCACAATGGGCGCGGCTGTGCGTCGCGCTGCGCGACGGCGCCGGTGCACCGTCGGCTGTCACGCCGATCGAGAAGGACGGGTGGCTGATCGAGGCGGCTTGGTCGTCGATGCCCGACCACGTTTCGAAGTGGGTGTTGAAGTACACGTACGTTTTGCGCATGTCGCCTGAGCAGGTGCAGACGAGAATGCGCAAGACGCACCGTGCAGTACTGCGCGGCCGGCGCTTCGATCTCGTGCTCGCCGAGGCGCACGCGGCCATATCGAAGCGCATCGCCGCGCTGTCGGCGAAAGAAATCATCAAAATTGTTCGCGCAGATGGTTGTAAACCCGAGAAATCTGTTTTATAGTCGGGTCTCGATGACCGAATCCGCCTTGCGCGTGAGCTTTTGCTTCCCTGATGGGAGGCATAGGCGTCGGTAGAAAAAGCCTGCTGAGCGAACGCCAGCGGGCTTTTTTCATTTCAGCGCGCGATTTGAAGACGGGGTGAGCCATGAAGCGATAAGCGAGACGAACGCCACTTAAACGCTCAATCGCGAGCACGGCACGCACCCCACCGCACGATTCATTAATACGGCTCTGTGTGAGCTACAGCGACGCCTATCGGTGTTTGGGACTGGATTGAATTCCAGCGCACACGGCGCGTATATGTCGGGACCGCTCAACGCCAACGGCGTCTGGCGCTACATGCGATCCAGAGGGAAATAAGCCGCGAGCGGGTCTCAAAGTGCTTTCAGATTGGCGCCGCAACGCGTAGATCGGCTGCGCAGTGCACAGCCTGGCGACGTCAATCTGAGGGCGCATGCTCTCTATCTGTCTCCTCCGACGACCTCCGTCGACGGATCTGCCCGGCCACTGAGCCGGGCCTTTTTATTCGTTAGGCCATGGACTTCGCGATCAGCGTCTCGGCTGACCTGAAGGCGCTCACGAAATCGCTGTCGCAGCTCGAAAAGCAGCAGTTGCCATTCGCGATTGCGCAGACGCTGACAGCGGTCGCCAAGATCGCGCAAGCCGATGAGAAAGCCGCAATGCCGGAAGTGTTCGACCGGCCGACGCCTTTCACCGTTAGCTCGGTGGCCGTGAAGGGCGCTCGCAAGACTGATCTCGAAGCCCGCGTGTTCATTAAGGACATCGCAGCGGCATACCTCGAACCGTATGAGTTCGGCGGCAACCACAAACTGATTGGGCGCGGCAAGACGTGGCTGAACCCGAAAGATCGTAATCTCCTCAACCAGTACGGCAACTTCAGCAAGTCAGCGATGCAGCGCCTTGAGGCGCGCCCTGACGTATTCGTCGGCACGATCAAGACGAGGAGCGGTGAGCAGATCGGCGGTGTGTGGCAGCGGCCACAGAACGCGAAGGTCATCAAGCGGGCCGGCAAGCGCGGCGTCGCGGTACGCGGTGCAAACACGACAGGGCATCTCAAGTTGCTGATCCGATTCGGCGATGCGATGCCGGTCAGACGTCATCTGGAGTTCGGTGATCGCGCGCTCGAATCGGTCGACGCGAACTTCGCGCGCGAGTTCGACAAGGCCATGGCGAAGGCGCTGGCGACTGCGAAACTGAGGTGACCATCCTGAGGCGCACCGGTTTGGTGCCGGCCGGGAGGCGGAGGGGAGGCCGTCCCACATCGTGGGCGGGTCCCTCCCGCCCTTCCGGACACGCGGGCACTGCGCGCGCGCGATATTTCTCTAGCTGTGAAATTTTTGAATTTGGGTAACAGGTAACAGATCCGCGCCATGAACCAGAGTGAGTTTGCCGCGCTTCACGGCGTTAGCCGGAAGACCGTCACGAAATGGAAGGACCGCGGCTGGCTTGTGTTTGCGGGCGATGAGGTCGACGTCGAGGCCTCGAATGCGCTGCTGAAAAGATACCGTCGCGACGGCGTGCCGGCTGTTACCCCGACGCCGGAAGGTAACGCGGCAGGTAACAAGCCTGCGCGGCCGAAGCGCAAGGTAACAGAGGTAACGATCAAGGAGGGAGAGAGCGGCGCCCAGGCGGCCGTTCGTCTTCTGGTGGCCAGCGGTGCCGACATGGACATCGAAGAGGCCAAGCGGGTCAAGGAGAACTACCTCGCTCTGCGAGAGCAGCTTGAGTACGACCGCGATGCCGGACTGGTCGTAGAGGTGGCAGACGTTGCGAAGGCGGTGGGCGAAGAGTACGCCAAGGTTCGGACGAAGCTCCTCGCCATACCGTCCGAGCACGCCCCACGCATTCAACGATTGAAGACGGTTCAAGAGGTGCAGGATGTCTTGCACAGCATCATTGTCGAAGCGCTCGAGGAGTTGACCCGCGATGGAGATGGGAACACCGCTTAGCGAGCGGCGTTACGCCATCGGGTATGACGTGATGCGGCGCGAGCTCCTGGCAGCACGCCGTAGAAACATCCAGCCGCCGCCGCGGCTGACGCTCAGCCAGTGGGCTGAGAAGTATGCAGTCCTGTCGCGCGAGACGAGTGCTCAGACAGGCAAGTTTCACGCATTTCCGTACCAGAACGGCATCATGGATGCCATTACGGACCCGTCCGTAGAGACGGTCACGGTCAAGAAGTCGGCGCGCGTCGGATACACGAAAATCCTCGACCACGTTGCCGGTTTCTTTATCCATCAGGATCCTTCGCCGATCTTGGTCGTGCAGCCTCGCGTCGAGGATGCCGAAGATTACAGCGTGACGGAAATCGCGCCGATGCTGCGCGATACGCCGGTGCTTGCCGAGATTGCCGGGGATCTCAAAAAGAAGGACTCCCAGCAAAAGATCGCCAAGCGGATATTCCCGAACGGATCATCGATCTCCTTCGTTGGCGCGAACAGCCCTGGTGGCTTTCGCCGGATTACTGCCCGCGTCGTGATGTTCGACGAGGTCAACGGGTACCCGGTAATGGGCGCCGGCAAGGAAGGAGATCAGATCAAGCTTGGCATCAAGCGGTCGGAGTCTTTCTGGAATCGAAAAATCGTTCTCGGGAGCACGCCTACGGTCAAGGGCGAAAGCCGGATCGATAAAAGCTTCGAGAAAAGCGACCAACGGCATTACTACGTGCCGTGCCCGCACTGCGGTGAATTCCAGATCCTCGAATGGGGCGGTCCAGAGACCCCTTACGGGATGAAGTGGGACAAGGACGAGCAAGGCGTTGGTTTGCCGGAAACGGCCTACTACGTCTGTCGTCACAACGGCTGCATCATTTACGACGTCGACAAGCCAGCGATGGTCGGCGCGGGCGAATGGCGCGCACACAAGCCGTTCGCAGGGCATGCCGGCTTCCACATCTGGGCCGGATACAGCCTGTTCTCGAATGCGGCCTGGCCGAATCTGGTCGAAGAATGGTTGGATGTGAAGGACGACCCGCTTATGCGGCAGACCTTCGTCAACCTGGTGCTCGGAGAGGATTACGAAGACCGCGGCGATCGCGCTCTCAGCGAAAACCGCCTCGCGGCGCGCACTGAAGTTTGGGCGGCAGAGGTGCCCGATGGCGTCGGCGTGGTCACGGTGGGCGGTGACGTCCAAGACGACCGCGTCGAACTCGAAACGATCGGCTGGGGCCGCAATGAGGAAAGCTGGTCGATCGACCATGCGGTCATTGAAGGCGATCCAGAAAGCGTCGAGTTGTGGGCGCGCGTCGATGCATATCTGAAGCGCATCTGGCGCCGGGCTGACGGCCGCGGCTTCGAGGTGACCGCGGCTTGTATCGACTCTGGCGGCCACCACACGCAGAAGGTCTATGAGTTCGCTAAAGCGCGGCTAGGTCGTCGAATCTGGGCGATCAAGGGTGAATCGGCGCGCGGCGGTGCGCGCTCGCCGGTTTGGCCGACAAGGCGCCCATCGTCTCGAAACAAGTCGACTTTCCGCCCGGTGATCGTTGGCGTCAACGCGGCGAAAGACGTGATTCGCGATCGGTTGCGGCGCGATCCCGACGAGACCGACGGCGTCCTGTCGTACCCGGCCGGGTACATGCACTTCCCGAGTGATCGGGACATCAACTACTTCGCGCAGCTCATCTCGGAGCGATCCGTCACGAAGGTCGCGAACGGACAGAAGTTTCGAGTGTGGGAGTTGCCGCCAGGGCGCGCGAACGAAGCGCTCGACATTCGTGTGTATGGCTACGCCGCGCTTTGTGGGCTGATGCATATGGGCCTGAAGCTGAACAAGCGCGTAGAAGCGGTCGCGGCTGATCCGACTCAACTGGTTGAGCCGGCGCCGGCGGCGCCCGAGGTGCAGGAGATCAGTGTCGTCAGGCCAGCGCGGCCGGATGGCCCGGTCATCAAGCAGGAAGCGCCTGTCAAGAAAACGCGTCTGCGGCGGCTCGCCGGCTGACGAACTGGAGAACCACGTTGCCCTGCTTTGACCCGAACAGCAGTCTGCTGGCCGGCATGGATCAGACCGCGCTGCGCGCGTCGCTCGCGAGCGCGCAGCAGGTCTATCTAGCGCTTTCGACTGGCGGCCAGGCCGAATCGCTTTCGTACACGCAGGGCGACGGTACGCGGTCCGTGACATACACCCGCGCGAACCTCGCACAGCTTGCCGCGGCAATACAACTTATGCAGGCGCAGCTCGGCATCGTTGTGGCGCCGCGCAGAGCACTTCGACTGACATTCACACGCCGATGACCGAAACGAACGTACAGATCCTTGGCGCTGACGGCCAGCCGTTGCCAGCGCGCGGGAGACGTGCGCTCGCGCTGAACAGCTTTGGCGGTTCCGGCAGCCAGGTTGCTTTTGACGCGGCCGACATGGGCGGCCAGCACATGCGCGACTGGCAGCCATTCCTGTGGTCGCCCGACGGTGAACTCAATCCGTACCGCGATCGCATCGTGTCGCGCGTGCGCGATCTTGTGCGCAACGATGGATGGGCTTCTGCTGCCGTAACCCGTACCCTCGACAATGTCATCGGTGCGGACTTTCGTCCGATCTCGAAGCCAGACTATCGTGCGCTACAGGCGCAGACCGGCCTTAAGACATTCGACCACCGTTGGGCGGATGAATTTGGCCGCGCTGTCGAAGCAGGTTACCGCACGTGGGCCGAAGATCCGGGCCGTTTCAGCGATGCTCAGCGCAAGCTGACAATCCCGCAGTTGATGCGCCTCGCTTTCCGCCACAAGGTTGTCGACGGTGACGCGCTCGGCATGCTGCGCTGGATGCCTGAGCGGCTAAAGCGCGGCGCGCGCTACGCGACAGTCCTGCAACTGATCGACCCGGATCGGCTATCGAACCCGCAGCAGAATTTCGATAAGCAGATCATGCGGGGAGGCGTCGAAATTGATGAGGACGGTGCGCCTATCGCGTATCACATTCGCAAGGCTCATCAGGGCGACTGGTTCAGCGGAAACAAACAGGTTTCGTGGGAGCGCATCCCGGCGGAGACCGAATGGGGCCGCCCGATCATCGTTCACGATTACGATTTCGACCGCGCTTCTCAGCACCGCGGCGGCGCCGGCATCCTGACGCCGGTCCTGCAGCGTCTCAAAATGCTGATCAAGTACGACGGCACGGAGCTCGACGCCGCGATCATTAACGCGATCTTCGGCGCATACGTCACAAGCCCGTTCGACAAACAGCTTGTTGGTGAGGCGCTTGGCGATGGGGAAGAGGAGGCCGTCAACGGCTATCAGGACGCGCGGGCCGACTTCCACGATAAAAACGATTTGCGCCTTGGGGGCGCACGCCTGCCGATCCTGTTTCCGGGTGAAACGATCAACACCGTTTCCGCCACCCGACCCGCTGGCAACTTCGCCGAGTTCGAAAACGCCATGCTGCGCAACGTCGCGGCCGGCACCGGTATGTCTGCTCAGCAGATCAGCCAAAACTGGGCTGATGTGAACTACAGCTCGTACCGCGCTGCAGCGCTGGAAGCGTGGAAGACGTTCGACCGTCGCCGCAGTGACTTTGGGCGCGGCTTCGGTATGCCGATCTACGCGGCATTCATGGAAGAGGCTTTTGACGTCGACGCTTTACCGTTGCCAGCTGGCGCTCCGGACTTCATGTCGGCGCGCGCGGCATACACGCGGGCGTGGTGGATCGGCCCAGGCCGGGGATATGTGGATCCGCTGAAGGAGCGACAAGGCCAGGCGCTCGGCGTCGAGACCGGGCTGTCCACGCTCGAGGAAGAGACCGCGCAGGCGTCCGGTACTGACTGGCGAGACAACGTCGACCAACGCGCCATTGAGGTCGAGTACTACACAAGCCGCGGCGTGCCGCTCCCTTCGACACTGCAGGGAGCGCCTGCCGAGGAAGTCACCAAGGAACCTCAAGCACAATGAACCATCTTTTGCCGCGGCTGGCGCAGCGTGTCTTCAACACGCCGCTGATGCTGCACCCGCGTAAGGCGGAAATCGTGCTTGCGGCTCTGTCCGATCGGCTCGGCATCGGTCTGATAGGCCGACTTGATGGATCGACCGGCGCGCCGATGGCGATGGAAGACGATGATTACGGTTTCGCGGAACCCGGCAACAATCCGCGAACTGGCTACGACATGGTCGGTCCGGTTGCCGTCATCCCGGTTCAGGGGACACTGGTTCAGAAGCTCGGTTCGCTACGACCATGGTCCGGCATGACGGGCTACGATGGCATTCGACAGAACCTGTTCACCGCGCTCGACGACTCGTCGGTCAAGGCGATCGTTCTGGACATCGACTCGCCGGGTGGCGAGGTCGCCGGGTGCTTTGACATCGTCGATACGATCTACGCGGCGCGGGGCAACAAACCGATCTGGGCAATTCTGAACGAGTCGGCTTACAGCGCGGCTTACGCGATCGCAAGCGCCGCAGACAAGATATATGTTCCACGGACGGGCGGCGTCGGCAGCATCGGCGTTATCTGCGCGCACGTGGACATGTCGCAGGCGCTGACGAGTGCAGGCATCAAGGTTACGTTCATCACCTACGGCGATGCAAAGGCCGACGGGCACAGCGAGATTCCACTGTCCGACGACGCGAAAGCTCGCTTTCAGGCTGACATAGACACGATGGGTCAACTGTTTGTCGACACAGTGGCCCGCAACAGGAATATCTCAGCCGCCACGGTTCGGGATACGCAGGCCGCGACGTTCATGGGCGACAGAGGTGTCGCACTTGGGCTTGCGGACGAAGTGGCGGCGCCAGATGCCGCGTTTCGGGCGTTGATCCAGCAGATCACCGCCTAAACCATCTCCAAAGGACGTTACACATGAAGCTCTCGAAGCTCGCGAGCGCGATGCCGTTCGCCCATTTCCTCGGCATGCCGAGTGCGGCCGCATCGCGCGCGGAAGACGACGAACGCAAGCAGCGCGAAGGCGAGTCGGACGACGACTACGCCAAGCGCATGGAAGAAGAAGACAAGAAGGACGAGGACGCGCGCAAGGCAGAGCAGGACAAGAAGGACGAGGAAGCGCGTCGCGCCGAAGAGGGTGATGACGACGCCGACGCGGAAGCCGACGACAAGGACGACAAGGAAGAGGGCAAGCGCGCCGGCCGGGCGGGCGCGGCTCGCCAGCGCGAGCGTGTGCGTTGTGCCGCCATCGTTGCCGAAGGCATCAAGCTCGGCAGCGTGAAACAAGCTTGCTCACTCGCTTTCGACACAAGCATGACCGCAGCGCAAGCAGTTGGCGTGCTCGCGGCTGCTGCAGCTGATCGTGCAGGCGACGCGAATGCAGCCGCGCCGGTACCGCGTCGCGTCCCGTCGATCGACGAGCGCATGGCGAAGGTTGTCACCCCGAACCCAGGTGCATCGACGCCTGCTGCTGCAGCGCCGTCGCTCGCCGATCAAATCCTCGCGGCCGGCAAGATGCGTCGCGGCGAAATTTAAACCCTCCCCAATCACGGAGAATCACAGATGACTTTGACTGTCACCACGGTTGGGGAGAACCCCCAAGTGCCGTCGATTTCGGCACAAACCTTTGTTCCGGACCAGCTTATTGCGGGCCCGAAGCAGATCGTCACGCGCAATGTGACGCTGACCGGCGGCCCGTATGTGCGCGGCACGGTGCTCGGCAAGATCACCGCCAGCGGCAAGTACACCATTGCGCTTTCGGCGTCGGCGGACGGTAGCCAGAACCCGACCGCCATCCTCGCCGATAACGCCGACGGCAGCGCCGCAGATGTTGTCGCGGGCGCGTTTCTCGAAGGCGAGTTCAACAGCAACGCTGTCACGTTCGGCACGGGCATCACGCTAACGGCCGCGCAGGATGCACTGCGGCCGCTCGGCATTCATCTCAAGTCCTCGGTCTCGGCTGCTGACCCGAGCTAAATCCAACCTGAACTGATGCGATAGCCCCGCCCTTGAGCGGGGCTTTTTCATTTGGGCCACAACTCGGAGAGTGCAATGCCCGGAAATCTGATTTATGACACCAACACCCTGATCGGTGTCGTCCAGAACTTGAAGCTGGCTCAAAGCTGGCTGCTCGACAAATTCTTTCGCAACATGATCGCGGAAGACTCGGAGTTCGTGTCGATCGACGTCGACGTCGGTAAGCGCCGCATGTCGCCGTTCTGCTCCCCGCTGGTCGAAGGCAAGCTGGTCGAAAGCCGCCGCTTCCAGACGAACACGTTCAAACCACCGTACATCAAGGATAAGCGCGCGCCGGATCTGCGCAAGCCTGTTCGCCGCATGATCGGCGAGCGCATCGGCGGAGACTTCCCGCCCGAAGTGCGCGAGCAGATGAACCTCGAGTTCGAGCTCAACGATCAGATCGACATGCTGACGCGCCGTCTCGAATGGATGGCCGCGCAGGTTCTGCTGACCGGCACGCTGACCGTGACTGGCGAAGGTTTCCCGACCACCGTGATCGACTTCGGTCGCGATGGCTCGCTTACGGTCGCCCTGACCGGTGGCGCCACCTGGACGGCTGCCAACATCACTGCCGGCACGGCAAATCCGACCGGCAACATCGAGACGTGGCAGACGCAGATTCTCAAATCGTCGGGTGCGGTTGCGACCGACATCGTCTTCACGCCGAAGGCATGGAACGGCTTCAAGCTCGATCCGGCGCTGAAGGGTGCCATCCTGTTCCCCGCGCTGGGCGAGAACGGCAACGTCGTGAATGTCGGCGCGCAGATTCAACGCGGTGCCGTCTTTAAGGGGCGCTGGGGTCAGTACGATCTGTGGCTCTACAACGACTGGTACGTCGACGATAACAACGTCGAACAGCCGATGCTGCCGGACGGCTCGCTGATTATGTCGGGCCCGGATCTGCAGGGCACGCGCGCTTTCGGTCAGATCATCGACCCGAAGTTCAACTACGGAGCGCTTCCTTTCGCTCCGAAGACGTGGCTCGTCGAGGATCCGGCTCAGCGTTTCCTCATGATGCAATCCGCGCCCGTCATCATCCCGAGCCGCGTGAATGCTGCGCTGGCTGCAACCGTCGCTTGAGGTGAACATGGCTGAGAAACTCATCGAAGCAGTTGTTGCGCGCGGTCGCACCCTCCACGACCAACTCAAGCCGCACGAAGATCCGGTCATCAAGAAGGCCGGCGAGACGGTCAAGCTGCCGGAATCCGAAGTGAAGCGCCTGCGCGCGCTCGGCTTCCTCGTTCCCGAAAAGGTCGAAGAAGTAGAAGCCGAGGGCGCGCAGATCACCGGCGGCCAGGTCTCTGTGACGCAGTCGGAGTAAGCCGATGGACTGGGACGATGTAGTCGACGCCAAGATCCTGACGCCGCTGCAAAAGACGTTCGGCACAGGGATCACGTATCAACCTGCAGTCGGCGCACCGTTCCAGATTACCGGCATCTACGACAAGGCTTTCTTCGGCATCGATCCGACGACCGGAGAGACCATCGTCACGACGCAGCCGACAGTCGGCGTTCAGCTTTCGCAGTTCGTCGGCCAGCCGCAGCCGCTGCAAGGCGATCAGCTGCTGATCCTCAAGACGAGTGAGCAATGGGAAGTCCGGGAGGTTCATCCGGACGGCCACGGCGCCGCGCGGCTGATGCTTAACGTACCGGGGCAAACCGATGTCTGATCAGACTGCGCGCGCGGGATTCCGCGCTGCACTGCTGTCCGTTCTCGGCACTGTGCAGGGCGTGAATCTGTATTCGCCTGGCGACTGGAACGTGACGGCGGCGAAGCTGCCGGCGATCAAGGTGCGATACGGCGGCGAGGAGAAGCGGTCGCGCGGCAACAACGGGCAGACCTCGTTCGACACTGTGAGCGTCTTTGAGCTGCGTGTCGAAGTGTCGGAGCGATCCGGCCCGGCCGCGCTGCTTGCGCTCGAAGGTCTTCAGGCTGACATTGAGGCGGCGATCTTCAAAAGCGTGCCGCTGCGCGCGCTAGCGCAGGACTTCCCGTTCATGCGCACGCAGACTGAAGTGAGCGCCGACGGCGAGGCGCACGTTGGCGGGATGCTCATCGCGCTCGGCGTGCAGATGTTCGAGACGTTCTATCCAGATGTCACCGCGCAGCTCACAGAAATCGATCTGACTGCGGACCTCGTCAACGTGTTCGACCCGACGACCACTTATCCGAATCCGCCTTTCCCTGACGCAGTACCGCCGGCGCCGCGAACCGAAGGGCCTGATGGCAGGGCTGAAGGCTTCGTCAAGGCCACATTCACTTAAAGGAGTGACGAATGATCGTCAAACCTGCACCGGGCCTCAAAGTGCGGCATCCGGTCACGAAGCAGTTTTTGCCGCCCGAAGGCATCGAAGTGCCGGAAGGCGACATTTTCTGGACGCGCGCGGCGAACGACGGTGACGTCGTCATCGAATCCGCGGCGGCCGCAACCGCAACGAAGAAGGCCGGGGGTGACGCGCAATGACCGTCCCGTTCAAACAGATTCCGCAGAACCTGCGCACCCCGCTGTTCTTCGCTGAAATCGACAATTCTCACGCCAATACGGCGGTCGCGAATCAGCGCGGGCTGCTCATCGGCCCGATGACGACTGGCGCGGCGGTCGCGAACACGCCGCTGCTATCGGCCGGCACCGGCGACGCGAACACGCAATTCGGCGCGAACTCGGTGCTTGCTCTGATGACGGCCGCGTATCGCGATAACGACCAGTTCGGCGAGCTATGGTGCCTGCCGCTGGCGGACGATGCCGGTGCGACCGCAGCGAGCGGCTCGATCGCGGTCACCTCGGCGCCGACGGCGAACGGCACGCTGGCGCTGTATATCGCCGGCCAACTCGTTTCGATCGCAGTGGCCTCCGGTCAGACGACGGCGCAAGTCGCCGCGGCTCTCGCTGCGGCTATCAACCTGATTCCGGGCATGCCGGTGACGGCGAGTGCGGCGACGAACACGGTCACGCTGACGGCTGACAACAAAGGCCTCGTCGGCAACGACATCGACATCCGCTTCAACTACCAAGGCGCGGCGAATGGCGAGGTGTTCCCGACCGGTTTCGCTGCGACTATCACGGCGATGTCCGGTGGTGCGACGAACCCGGTGCTAACCACCGCACTCGGCAATCTGCTCGACATGCCGTTCGACTTCATCGCGTGCGCGTTCACGGACACGACGTCGATGGACGCGATCAAGGCGTTCCTGAACGACTCCACCGGCCGCTGGAGCTGGGAACAGCAAGTGTTCGGTCACGCGTTCTATGCGTACCGCGCGACGTGGGCAACTCTCACGACGTTCGGTACCGCTCGGAACAACCAGCACGAAACGGTGATGGGCTTCAACGACTCGCCGACGCCACCGTGGCAGTGGGCCGCGTCGGTCGCGGCTGTCACCGCGGTCAGCGTGCGTGCGGATCCGGGCATCCCGATGCAGACGGTCGCGCTGACCGGTGTGCTGGCACCGCCGCTGCAGTCGCGCTTCAACCTCAGCCAGCGCAACACGCTGCTGTACGACGGCATCTCGACGTTCACCGTCGCGGACGATGGCACCGTCGCGATCGAGAACCTGATCACGACGTACCAGACGAACGCGTCGGGTCAGCCGGACAACAGCTATCTCGAAATCGAGACAATGTTCCTGCTGACATACGTGCTGCGCCGGCTGCGCACGATGGTGACGACGAAATACGCGCGCGTGAAGCTCGCGGCCGACGGCACCCGGTTCGCGCCGGGCTCGGGCATCGTCACCCCGAAGATCATTAAGGCCGACCAGATCGCGGAATACCGCGCGATGGAGTACGAGGGCTACGTTCAAGGCAGCGACGTCTTCGCGCAGTCGATCGTGGTCGAGCAGAACGCCTCGAATCCGAACCGCGTGGACGTTCTGTGGCCGGGGATTCTGATCAACCAGCTGCGCATCTTCGCGCTGCTGGCGCAGTTCCGTCTGTCGACCACGCAGTCCTGATCTGTCCGTCAACGCATAGCGCCGCCCTGATGGGGCGGCGTTGTCATTTCTGGGAGCCGTAAATGGCGAACAACACAGGCCTCATCGCCGGTACCGCATACCTGACCGTCGACGGGGTGAATTACCAGCTCGAAGGCGAACTGAAGTACGACGTCGCCAAGGTCACGCGTGAAACGAAGTCTGGTCAGGACACGGTGCATGGTTTCAGCGAAATGCCCAAGGCGCCGTCCATCAGCGCATCGATCCGGGATTCCGGCGGCCTAAGCCTCGCCGCGATCAACGCTATGACCAACGTCACTGTCGTGCTCGAGCTTGCCAATGGAAAGACTGTGATCGGCCGCAACATGTGGACTGTTGAGCCGAGCGATGTCGACACGGTCGAAGCGAAATTCCCTGTGAAATGGGAAGGGCTGCAAGGCTGCATCACGGAGAACTAAGCGATGAATGAAACGAAGACGATCGTCCTGCGGAAGCCCTTGACGCATGGCAAGGATGACGCGGAGACGGTGGTCAGTGAGATCACGCTCCGTGAGCCGCTCGCTGGCGACTATGAGAAGGCCGAGCAGTCGGCCGGCGTTTATGGCACGTCGATCGCGCTGATCGCGCTGCTCAGCGGCGTGCCGATTGACGTCATCGACCAGATGTACGGCAGCCAGATCGACGAGGCGGAAGAGTTCATCGCTTCGTTCGGTCACGACGCCGCACGCAATCCTGAGCGTAGCGCCGACGAGACCGTTATTCAATTGACGACGCCAGTCAAGCTTACGAAGGAAGACAGCGCGCTCAATCTGGCGTCACTGACGCTATGCGAGCCGACCAACCAGCAGAAGCGTAAAGCCGAGGCGGCGGGTGGCCCGTTCGCGCGTATGGTGGCGCTGATCAGCCTGATCGGCAAGGTGCCGAAAAGCTCGGTGCGCGCGATGTGTGCGCGCGACTTCCTCGAGGTCGTGGCGTATTTCAACGGTTTTCAGGTTCGGCGATCACCGGACTCGGACGACTGATCGCCGCACGGATCTCGATTCCGGAGTGGTGGGATGACCGTCTCGCCGAGCTGACGCACATGATGCGTTGGACTCCGGATGTGGTCGAGCAGATGACAGAATCCGAGACCCTGCGCTGGCTCGAAAGAGCGCGTCGCCTGGGCAAACGCATTGGAGTTGGCGCATGAACATCGGTGGCGGCGCAGGCGCCGTGCTCAGCACCGCCTCGGGCATTGCAAATCTGGCCAGCTCACTGGCCGCGCGGCTGGGCGGATCCGCTCAGTCGTATTTCGACCAGCTGCGGCCGGCGTCGTACCGCGGCGTGCCGTTCGTGTCGCTCGGCAGCGAGGCCGCGTTTGGCCGGCGCAACCAGATGCACCAGTATCCGCAGCGTGACACGCCGTGGATCGAAGATCTTGGGCGAGGCGCGCGGCGCGTCCGCATGCATGGCTTCGTCATAGGCGACGACGTCATCGCGCAGCGCGACGTGATGATCGCGGCGGTCGAGACGGCCGGCGATGGGGAGTTGATCCACCCGACGCTCGGCCGGCTGTCCGTCAATCTCGATGGCTTCCGCAGCATCGAGCACTGGCAGCATGGCCGGTATTTCGAGTTCCAGTTCGAATTCATCGAAGCCGGCCAGCGGACGTATCCGACGGCTGAAACGGCGACGACGCAGTCGGTCCTGAACGCAGCGACCGGCCTGAACGTGGCCGCCGCGCTGAACTTCGCGAAGACCGCATTGACCGCCATCTCGTACGGCGCGGCCGTGCTCGGCACGGTCGTCAATACGGCGCTCGGCTGGTACACGTACGCGAAGAACATCGTTGGCGACGCGCGGAATCTGTTCCAGCTGCTGTTTAACCTGCCGGGCGACTTCGGTCGCTTCGCGGGCGGCGCGACGGTGCCGACGTTCAGTAAGTATCCAAGTTCGTCGATGCAGTCGGGTCAGACGACCGAATCGATGATCGAGGCCGCGACCGCGGCGCGCGCGGCTGTCAGCACTGCGGCATCGACGATGGCGGCGGCCGCCGCTTCCTTCGACGCGACGACCGTCGACGCGTTCACGTCGTCAGTGCAGGGCGTCGCCTCAGCCGTTCTGGCGGCGACCAACGACCCGGACGACTCGATCCGATTGCTGTCGACGCTCTCGACGTTCGTCCCGGACGCCGGCACGACGACGTCAGTCATTGGCACGGCGATGGGCAATATGCAGTCGGCCTGCAGCGATCTGTTCAGGCGCACTGCAATCGGTTCCGTCGCGCAGGCATCGTCGACGTATCAGCCAACGTCGAGCGATGACGCGGCGCGCGTGCGCGACCTCGTGACAGGCCTGATCGATACTGAGATGACTGTCGCGGGTGACCAGGGCGAAGACGAGACGTATGAAGCGCTCTCGACGCTGCGTGCAGCGGTTGTCGCCGACCTGAACAAGCGCGGCGCGGGACTGTCGGCGATCAAGACGTTCACGCTGCCGTCGACGCTTCCGTCGCTCGCACTGGCGACCCGGCTGTATCGCGACCCGACGCGCGCGGACGAGCTCGTCGCGCAGGCGAACCCCGTGCATCCTGCATTCATGCCGACGACCTTTAAGGCGCTGGCGACCTGATCCTTGAGCGGCTTCAATGGCAAGCAAAATCTCCATCGCAATCACCGCAAAGAATCAGGCGTCGGGCCCGATTGCGAAGGTGACGAACAGCCTGACGAAGCTGCAAGCGCAGGCGAACAGCGGAAAATTGAGCGGACTCGGTCGCTCGATCACCGCAGGGTTTGGCTCAAGCAGCGGCGCGATCTCGGAAATCGCGAGCTTCGTCGGCAAAGCGGGCATCATAGGCGGCGTCACAGCGCTGACGTTCAAGATCGCCCAGCTCGAATCGCAATGGGCGTCGTCGGTTCGCTCCATGAGCAATCTGGCGATACGGAGCGGCCTGTCGCCGACATCGGCATTCGGCGTGCAGTACGCCGGGCGCCTCGCGGGGCTCGCGCCCGAGCAGGCGAACGCTGGCATCGAGCAGGTAAGGCAGACGTACAGCGACGCAATCAACAACCGCAATCCTGAGGCGCTCAAGCGCTTCCAGGCGGCAGGCATCTCGACGGACCCGAACAGGCTTGAGTCGATTGAATCGGTGCTTACGAAGCTGGCAGCATACGCGGAGACGCTGCGCGGCCAAGGCAAGTATGGCGGCGCACAGAACTTCCTGAACGCTGCAGGCGCGGGATCGCTGGTCGACTTTCTGGATCGAGGCTCGGCTCAGGTTGCCGCTGATCTCGCGACCGCTAAGGCGTACGTCCCGGACGAGCAGGACATCCAGCGTGCGAAGGAGTACGCCGATGCGTCAGCGAGGCTGGGCATCACATATGACCGCCTAACAACGTCCGTCCTGAGCGGCGTCGAGCCGGCGCTCAACTCGTTGCTGAGTGGGATTCAGTTCTTTTTCGACGCGGCGAGCAACCGCGGCAGGCCAAAGCCACAGCCGAACGGTGCGAACAGCACAGAACAAAGGATTTGGGACGGGTTCGGGCGCTTCGGCAATCTGTTGCGCGGCAATGGGCCCGCGACGATGGCTCAACTGAATGAGAAAACGTCGGTCGGCAATGGTCTGCAGCTTGAGCAGGCTCGGTCCGATGTCGAGTGGTACATGAACCATGGCCTCTCGCGTGAGCGCGCGATCGGCATGGTGGCTAACGCGAGCCGCGAGAGTCGTCTTGACGAACGCGCCGTCGGAGACAACGGGAATGCTGTAGGGCTTTTTCAGTGGCATCCAGACAGGCAGGCCCTGTACCAGCGCACCTTCGGGCGGCCGCTGGCATCTGCTAGCCACGAAGAGCAACTCGGCTATTCGCTCTGGGAGCTTCAGAACAACGAGGCTGCGGCCGGGCGCGCATTGTTCGATACCAACCGCTCCGATGAGGCGGCCGCGCGGGTTTCATCGCTTTACGAGCGACCGAAGGATCCCGGCGAGGCAAACATCCGGGCCGGCATCGCACGGCAATTGGACGAGGAACTTGGTCAGGGTACCGGCGAGCCGGGCAAGGTCCGGGTCGAGATCGTCCACAAGAATCCGCCGCCTGGCACGAGCACGAACGTCACGTCGTCTCCGAACGTCGACACGCAATTGAAAACGGACCGCCAGCAAGCCCCGCTTGGCGATCAATACGCCTACTCGCCTGGTAATTTCTGATGCCGAATGCAGATCGCATTGTCGACGCTGTTGGCGCTGCGCCCGGAACCGATGAAGTGCGCGTGCTGCTGACGCAGGACGGATTGCTCCTGACAGGCTGGAAGGCGGTCCGGATCACGCGCTCGATCGAGTTCGCGACATCTTCGTTTCTGCTGACGTGCTCGGCTGACGCGAACACACTCAAGCTGGTGTCGCGCGAGGGTGCGCCGGTGACGATTTCGATCGGCAGCGACGTCGTGCTCGCTGGATATGTCGAGACCATCGAGACGATCCTGACGCCGACATCGCACGACATCACGATCTCGGGCCGCGGGAAGCTCGCCGATCTTGTCGACTGCTCGTGCCGGATCGATCGGATCAATGCGAACACCGGGCTGAAGGCGCTGTGCGCGAGCATAGCGACGCCATATTCGGTCGACGTCTTCGTCCCGCCGAACGGGACGCAGGCAGTTCTCGATGCGCTCCCGGCGCTTCCTCGGCAGATCGTCAGCATTACCGAGACGGCGTGGGAAGTCATCGAGCGGTACGCGCGCTACTGCGGTCTGCTGGTCTATGAGAGCGAAGAGGGCGAGCTGACGATTTCGCAGGCCGGGACCGAACTTGGTGGATCGGGCGTCGCGCTCGGCAGCAACATCGAAGCGATCGTCTGCACGAAGAGCACGCTCGGAACGTTCAGCACGTACAACGCGGTACTGAGCGCCTATAGCATGGGCGCGGACGATGAGAGCATAGCTAACCTGCCGGTCGTTACGGTCGCGGCAACGGGCACAGCCGCGAACCCAGGGCGAACCCGGCCGACATATTTCGTCTCTGAACAAAGCGCGACAGACAGGCGTTTCATCGAGAAGCGCGTCAACTGGATGGCTTCGCGGGCATATGGCCGCGCGCGGCGCGTGCGCGTGCTGGTGGATAACTGGCGCGACGCAAGCGGCTCGCCCTGGCTTGTCAACGTCAACTATCCGGTCTCGGGCGCCTTGGCTGGTGTCCCGGACAACACGATTCTTCTGCTCGCTGAGGTGACGTTCATCCTGAGCGAGAAGGGCACGCACGCCGAGCTTGTCTTCGGGCCGCGCCAGGGCTTCCTGCCTGAGCCGATTGCGCTCGACGTGCTTCCGATGGATGAATCAACGCAAACACCCACGGAGCAATAGTGCTTGACCAACTGAACAGGCTTGCGCGCCGAATTCTGCTGTTGATGGCGCGCGGCACGATCGCGCTCGTTGACGACACGAAGGGCGTGCAGACGTTGCAGGTGAGGCTGAACCCGCTCGAGCTGATCCCGGATGTGCCGCGCTACGCAGAGTACGGCTTCACGTCGAACCCGCCGGCCGGATCGCAGTCGCTGATCGCCTTCAAGAACGGCGACCGTAACGACGGCTTTGTGATTGCCACGTCGAACGCGAAATATCGGATGACAGCACTTGCGTCGGGCGAGATAGCGATCCACGACAACAAAGGGCAGTCGGTCTATCTCTCAGCGTCCGGAATCGTCGTGAACGGCGGCGGTAACCCGATCACGCTGACAAACGCGCCGGAAGTCATCGCGGACACGCCGCTGCTGAAATGCAAGGGCGACATCCTGGACAACTACGAGACGAACACGCGGACGGTTGCCGGCATGCGCGAAGTCGCAAATTCGCACGTGCACCCTATCAACGACGTCCAGACAGGCGGTAGCACGATCAACACGCAGCCGCCGACGCAACAGGAGTAACGCATGTCCGACATCTCCGTCATCTGGGACGTCGACAACAGCCGCGGCGACTGGCAGTTTATCGCTCCGGTGCTCGTCACCGGGAATGATCTGCAGACCGCAGTGCTCGTCAGCATCTTCACCGATCGCCAGGCGAATCCAGACGATGTGATTACAGATGGAACGGGCGACCCGCGCGGCTGGTGGGGCGACATCGGCGAAGACAAGCCGATCGGCTCGCGGCTCTGGCTGCTCGACCGGTCGAAGCAAACGCAGGAAGTGCTGAATCATGCGCGCGACTATGTCAACGAGGCGCTTCAGTGGCTCGCTGACGATGGCGTCGTCGCGAGTATCGATGTGCAGACGCAGTGGGTGCGCGACACGTTTCTAGGCGTGCAGATCACGCTCTATCAACCGACGGGCTCGCAGATTTCGATGACGTATGCGTGGGCCTGGCAACAGCTCTCCTGACATGCCATTTCAAAGAAAGACGCTTTCCACCTTGCTAGCCGAGGTGGCGGCCGACATTTCGTCCGCGCTTCAGGGTGCCGATGCGCTTCTGCGCTTCGCCGTCCTGAAGATCATCGGCAAGATTCAGGCGGGTATGTGCAATCTGCAGTTCGGCTATCTCGACTGGGTCGCACGGATGGCCGTTCCCTTCACCGCCGAGGACGAATACCTTGAAGGGTGGGCGGCGCTGAAAGGCGTCTATCGGAAGGCCGCGACGTCGGCGCAGCTGACCGCGCAGTTCCTTGGGACGACCGGCAAGGTGCTCAGCTCGGGCACCGCGCTCGCACGAGGCGACGGGACGACCTATACGACGTCGACCACTGGTACGGTGGACGGCACCGGCTATGTGTCCGTCACGATCGTGGCTGATGACGCTGGCTCCGCTGGCAACGCCGACGCCGGCACGGCCGTTTCGTTGAGCCTCGCGGTCGACGGTATCCAGCAGGGCGGCACGATCACGGCGACGCTGCAATCCGGCGCAGACATCGAGGACAACGATGATCTGCGGAGCCGGATGCTCGACGCGTACCAAGGCACGCCGCAGGGCGGCGATACCGACGATTACGTCGAATGGGCGCTCGAAGTGGCGGGTGTCACGCGCGCGTGGTGCGCACCCAACAATTTCGGTGCTGGGACAGTCGTAGTCTATACGATGTGGGACAACGCCGAATCGACGCATGGCGGGTTCCCGCAGGGAGCGAACGGCGTCTCGCAGAACGATAAGGGGCCGGGAGGCCTCCCACGCGGCAATGTCGCCACCGGGGACCAGCTGGTCGTTGCCGACTATATCGTCGCGAAGCAACCGGTTACCGCGCTGGTCTATTCGTGCTCGCCGATCGCTAACAATCTGACGATCACGCTGTCAGGACTTATGTCGACTACGACAGCGACGCGAGCCGCGATCTCGGCCGCGATCGCCGACGTGCTGTTCCGCAACGGCGATCCTCGCGCGGGCACGATCAACCGCGACGACATCTCGGCGGCGATTCGATCCGTGTCGGGCACGAGCGGCTTTCTGATCACGCTTATTCAAGGCGTCGTCGGCACAACGACGACGACCTATCCGGGGAATATCGCCAGTGGGTTCGGGCAGTTGCCCGTGCTCGCAACGGTGAACTATGTCTGAGGTCCCATGCGCGCACCGAGTTTAATCGCCGCTGATTTTCTGAGGGCGATGCAGGGTCTCATGCCGCGAGGTCGTATCTGGCCGCGCGCGGACGATGCGGTGCAGACACAGGTTCTCTCCGGTCTGGCGCCAAGCTATGAGCGTGCGACGGCACGGGCGAACTATCTGCTCGTCGATGCATTCCCGGCAACGACATACGAGCTGCTGCCCGAGTGGGAATCGACGCTTGGCCTGCCAGATCCATGCGCCGGTACGGCGCCGACGATCACGCAGCGTCAGGCGCAGGTGGTTGCGCGATTCGTTGGAGTGGGTGGGCCCACTATCGCAAGCCTGACGGCGTTCGCGGCGAACCTCGGCTACAGCGTCACGATCACGCAGTACACACAGGCGCGCGCGGGCATGTTGAAGGCCGGCGATCCCTGCTGCGGGTACGACTGGAATTTCGCCTGGAAGATCACTGCACCACTGAATACGGTGGTGCGCGCCGTGGCTGGGGCAATGGCTGCAGGAGATCCGCTCGCAGCGTGGGGCAACAGCGTACTCGAGTGCGAGATCAAGGCGGTTATGCCTGCGCACACCATTCCAATCTTTGCATACGCATAAGAGGTCACATGTTTCGTATCGACGACGCTACCGCAGCAACCTCGCTGCCCACGCCTGAGGCGGCCGGCACGGAAGGCTATTTCACCGAAGGAAATCCGACCGCCGGCACGCCCGCGACGAACGTGCGCGGATCGTGGCTCAACATGATTCAGGAAGAGCTTTGCTCGATTCTCGCTGCGGCCGGCATCACGCGCTCCAAGACCACCTACAACCAGGTGAATAGCGCGCTGCAGAAGATGTATTCGCCGGTCATCGGTTCGGCTCGCAACGTGGCTATGACTGTTGCAGCCGCAAGCGCAACAGCGACGCTCACGGCTGATGAGATCGTCGTCGGCTCTGCACTGGGCGGGCAAAAGTACGTCCTCGCAAGCTTCAGCAAGACCATCAACCTCGCCACAACCGGCGCCGGTGGTATGGACACTGGCAGCGCGCCCGCATCGGGTTATGTCGCGCTCTACGCGATCTCCAATCCGACGACAGGTGCCACGGCGCTACTCGCGACTAATGCAACGTCAACCGTTGCGCCCAGCGTGTACGGCGGCGCCAACATGCCTGCCGGCTACGCGGCGAGCGCGCTGGTGAGCGTGTGGCCGACGAACGCAAGCAGTCAGTTCGTGCTCGGTAGCCAGCGTGACCGCAAGATCGCCATCCAGCCCTATACCGCGCTGACCCTGCCTACCAGTTCCACTTCGATTGGAACGACCGCCCTTTCGATTTCTGGCGCTGTCCCCCGTAACGCCTGCGCAATTGACGGACGACTCCAGATGTCGTTCACGACGGCGACATCGTGCGCGCCGCTGATCAATCTGACCGACGCACTTGGTAACGGTGGCCAGTGGCTATATGCGAGCGAAACCGGTCCGAGCGCCCAGGTTGGGGGGGCATTCGCAGAGTTGCTGACCCCGACTCCACAAACGGTGTATTACAACATCGGCAATTCCAATGCAGTGTCAGTGACTTACTACGTATACGTGACCGCGTATCGATTCTAAGAAGGATAAGTGATGAGTACTGTCTACGTTCAATTTTCGGACTCGACCAAGACAAAGGTGGTCGCAGTTTTTGGTTGCCCGCAGGATGCGACTGCATTTCCGAACCAAGGTGCAATCGATGCGACAGATGCGCGTTATCAGGCCTTCGTGAATCCCGCGTCGACGCTAACCGGAGCGCAGGCTGCGCAAAACGCCGTGATCGATTCGACCTATGCGTCGGCCGTGCAGCAAAGCGTCACGTTCAAGACTGCGGCCGGCGTCACTGAGACGTTTCAGGCGGATGCGGACAGCCAGACCATCCTGATGCAGGCCACTCAGGGCTATCAGATTGCAGGCGCAACGCCCTCCGGCTTCTACTGGAAGTCCGCAGATAACACGCAGGTCGCCTTCACCCTGGCTGATCTGCAAGGTCTTTATACGGCGATCCTCGCTCAAGGATGGACGGCGTTCCAGAAGCGCACGACGCTCAAGACGCAGATTTCGGCGGCCACGACCGTAGCCGCGGTTCAGGCAGTCAACTGGTAGCGGCTGCGGCAGACGAAACCCGGCGGCTGAGCGTGCCCTTGAGTTTGATGGCTCGCTTCTCGATCAGGTGCCAGGAAGCGAATCCCGCCATAGCCGACAGCGCCGCCGACCACACGAAAAACCTGTTGACGCCGATAGACGGGAAATAGTGCATCAGCGTCTGCTGGATCAGGAAGGCATAGACATACAGGCCATACGACACATCGCCGAAGCGCCCGGCGCGTCGGATGAAGCCATAGGAGGCGTTCGCGAATGAGACCGTGGCAAGCGGAACCAGCAGGATCAGGCTCCAGACTTCGACCGCGGTGGCATGCACGGCCAGCAGGAAGACGACGATGGGCATCCATGACCAGTCGGGCAGCCGGAAATCGTCTCGAAGCTGCCACAACAGCGCGCCCACGATGAAACTGCTCGCGCACCGGTAGAGTTCCTGCGTGGGCATCGTCAGGACAATACCCGACGCCTGGCGGATTTCCAGCCCATAGCAGAGCGCAAGCAGGCTCGCCAGCGCGGCAATTCTAGCCTGACTGCTGCGCAGGGTCAGGCTTATCGCCATGACCGAGCCGTACAGGAACACTTCCATCGGCAGCGTCCAGAGCGAGCCGTTGACGTTGTCCCTGAAGGGATTGTCCGCAAAGACGCCCGGCAGCGAAAAGCTCATCGGATACAGGAGGATGGACCGGCAGTACTGCAGCAGGAGCGGGCTGCGGATGTAATCTCCGAAGCTCAGGTTCGTGACGAGCGGCCCCACGACAAACGCCGCAAAGGCGATGGCCGCCGCGAGCCCAGGAAAGATCCGTAGGGCTCGCCGAGACAGAAAGCGCCCGGCATGCGGGTCGCGCTCCCAACTCGCGCTGACGAGATAGCCGCTCATGGAGAAAAAGGCGAATACGCCCACCGCACCCAGATCCCCTAGCGGGAAGGTGTTGTCGTGCAGTGGGCGAACATGACTGATCAGCACCGCGAGCGCGGCAGCCACGCGCAGAAAATCGAAGTTGTTGTCGTGTCTCATGGTGAGCCTTCTAGGGCCGCGAATGATACCTGATGCGGTCACAGGAGACTCCCGTATCGTGGTTAGTCATTTTCACCAACGATAGCCAAGCGTAACCATATGCGCCGCCCTGAATCCGAGCGGCACGTTACTGTTGCTGACGTTCTTCGACGGCGTCGAGATATACGTGTAGCGCAACGTCACACGCTTGTACGCGACCGATGCGCCGGCAGTCCACGTAAGCTGGGGCTTTGCGTCATGGCTCAGCGATTCGACCGAGCCTCGCGGTCCCCATGGGCTTGTGGCTGACTCGACGGTCATCTTGCTGGTCCACGTTCCCTTGAACACCGCCGGGCCGCCCTCGATGCTGAATCGCCAGTTGCCGAACTCATAGTACGGCTCTAGCGTCAGCGCGATAGCCTGCAGCGATCCCCCCGTGTCGAAGTAGCGCATTGGCCCACATTCGCCATTGCAGGACTTCGTTTTCGGGTTATAGCCGCCGACTCCATTGGCGTAGTCGGCGGCGTCTGGAACAGCGTCGCCGCGGATAGAGGCGGTCCCGAAATACATGTAGCTCAGGTTGACATCGACGCCCGGCAGCCATGAGCCGCGCGTGTACGGAATCGACGTGACGCCTATGCCAATGCGGCCAGCGGGAACACGGAGCTTCAGATGATGGCTAAAGCCCTGCTGGTAATACATGCCATCGCCCATCGCCGTGAAATTCGTGGCGCCAAGACCCGCTTCAGCATGAAAGAACGATTCGGCATGCGCGCCAGCGGCGACGCATCCGAGAGACATGGCTACGGCTGCTGCTCGCCATCCTGCGCCGGTCGGAATTCGGCTCCTGCCTGGCGCATCCTTGCGTAGATACGCTCTAGGGTTGCTTCGTCCAATTCGAGCTGCGCCATCATGGTGAAGAGCATTTGCGCGCTCATTGGCCGAGGCTCGCGAGGATTGGTGTACTTGCGCCAATGCTGATCGCCCGCAAGCCAACAGAGATCCGCCATTTCCTTGCCCGTGCGGCCAAGTTCCTTCTTCAGATCGGCAAGGCTTTGCGCGGGAGGATGCTTGTAGTGAATTGGCATAGCCGGGCACGCGGCGCGCGCGAAATGTGAGCTTCATGATCGTCCTTTCGGGATAAACGGGACTCGCGAATGCGTTTCCCTATGGATATGAAGATAGCCCTATTGGGGCTAGTAGTCAAGCAGCAAACAACGACGATTTGACCATCAGCCGCCTCGAGCGGCTTTTTCATTTCCGGGGCCAATTTGAACCATCCAACTCAGGAAGAGCAACAGCTCACCAACGACGAAAGGTTCGCCATGGTCGACCAGCGATTCATCGACATGCAGGAACAGATGGACCGCCGCTTTGCGGGCGTCCATGACTCGATCAGCGAGAACACCGAGCTGACGAAGGCAGCCGATGAGCGATCGCGTCGCATCGAAACGAACACACAGGCGCTCGTCGAGATATTCAACCGGGCAGGGCAGAGCGCGACGTTCTTCGCGCGTATGGCGCGGCTCCTTCGCAGTGCGGCGATCTATCTCGGCCCTTTTCTGACCGTTGGCGGAATTCTCTGGGCCCTTGCTCACGGCAAGTGGCCGACTCTGGACTGACCATGATCCTCACGCTATTCGAGACGGAGCTTCGTCGAGACGAGGGCGTTCGGTATTCGCCGTACCTTGACACTGCAAATCCGCCGAAACGGACCATCGGCGTCGGCCACAACATGGACGTCTCGCCACTGCCGTCCGCATGGTCATTCCCGCTCATCGATGCCCAAGTGAAACAGCTGCTCGACCGCGACGTGTCGACGACGCTCGCGAAGCTCGACAAGGCGATGCCATCGTGGCGCGAGATGGACGAAGTACGTCAGCGCGTCATCGCGAATATGTGCTTCAACCTCGGTATCGGCAGCGCGACCGCAGGCACCGGCCTGCTCGGCTTCAAAAACACGCTCGCGGCCATGCAGCGTGGCTCGTATAGCGTCGCCGCTGCGGGCATGCGCAACTCGAAGTGGTTCGGCCAGGTCGGCGCGCGCGGCGTTCGCCTATGCAGGGCGATGGAAACCGGCGTGATGCCGAGCTAGTTGCTACCCCTATCAATGGGCCGCCTTCGGGCGGCTTCTTTCGTTTACGGACATGACACAACAACTACCCGCAGTCCCGCACGAACACCTTGTGAAGGTGACGGACGTCGAGCTGGAGTACTACCCGGACCACGCCGAGCCGCGCACCGAGTCGTCGACCTTCAGGCACACGAAGCAGGCCGGCCACAAAGCAGGGCTGCGCTGCGCGGTGAGCGGCCAGCCGTCGCCGGAGTACCACCACCTGTTTTGCGAATGGGCCGACGCCGACGCCGTCGACTGGACGATCGTCAAAGCGATCGCGACGGGCGAGATCACCGAGATTCCGGTGCTCGACCCGATCACCGACCAGCCTAGCGGCGAGACCTTTCCTGCTGAGCAATCGCTGATCTGGCTCATCTGCCGCCTAGCCGAGCTGCGCGGCTTTGACTGGCATGCATTCGACCCGGTGGATCCGTCGACCTTCGTCGACGGGATGGCGAACATGCTGCCGCTCGACGTGAAGTTCCACCGATCGCCGGCGCACGGCATTCACCACCGCACGTGGCCGACGTTCGTGTTTCAGGCGTACCCGCGCAAGGCCGGGTTCGTGTTCACCCCTGACGAGCTCGTCAGTCAATCGAAGGAGCATTCATGAATCGAGCAATCATCAGCGGCGGCCTCACCGTGTCGGCCGCCGACATCATCCCCACGGTCGACTGGGCTATGAATGGCTTTCACGGTGCGCCGCCGGCCAATCTGTCCGGCCTCATCGCTGGTGCAGTCGTGATGGCGATTCACGCCGCATACAACTGGTTCGCGGCTCGCAACGCCGCAAAGCAGGCCGCTCAGGCCGCCGCTCAGCAGTAATCCTCCCGCCGCGCTCGCGGCACCTCTGAAGGAAGTCCCGAAATGAAAAAGCTCATGCTGCTCGCGGCAGGCCTTGTCGCGTCCATCGCTCTCAGCGCCTGCACGACCGCTCAACAGGCGAAGGTGGCCACCGTTGCAACGACCATCAACGGGCAGGTGAAGAAGGCCTGCGCGGTGTTCGATCCGGTCACTGATGACGTGACCGCACTGTATGCGCTCAACCCGAAGGTCGACGCCGCGATCGACGGCGTCAAGGCGCTGTGCGTCGCCAACGCCGCGATCGATCCGGCCACGGTGCAGACGCTGTCCGACACCGTTCTGCCTGCCGCAATCAAGGCGCTCGCCTCGATTCCGGGTCTGACGGTGGCGCAGGTCCAGCAGGTAGGCGGCATCCTGACACTCGTCAACACGACGCTGGCGATCGGGGTGCAGGTCTATGGCGCGATGGCGCCGACCGCCGCGTCGACACCGCTCGCCGGCGCACCGCTGCAATGACGCCGCGCGACTTCGCGCTGCTGGCGCAAGAGGCGTACACCGCGAGGCCCGACATCGGTATCGCGGATAGCGCCTCGCGCGCCATCGTGCGGCGGACTGCGGCAGGGCTCGTCGTCGCGTTTCCGGGGACCGACAACCTCGATTGCTGGGGCGCTGACTTCGACATCATGCCGGTGGCGGTCGCCGGCATGGGCGACGTCCACCGCGGCTTCTGGCAAGCGTGGGATGCGATCGCGATTTCCGTGCTGGTGGCTATCGGCAGCCAGCCGGTGACGCTGGTCGGCCATTCGCTCGGGGCGGCGATCGCGATCCTCGGTGGCGCGGCGCTGGCCGTCGCAGGCAAGCCGCCCGTCGGTGTCTATGGCTTCGAGCCGCCGCGCGTCAGCCCGGACCTTACCATCAGGACGTTACTCGCCAAGGTTCCGGTCAAGCTCTATAAGAACGGGAACGACTTGGTGCCCGACGTTCCGCTCGGGTGGAATCACGCTGCTCTTCTGACGCACATCGGAAGGCCGATTTTGTCGATCCCCAACCTCGAGGATCACAAGCTTACGCGCGTGATTGCGGCACTTAAAGAGTAGTATTCTCGGCACCTGTCACGGGCTTCCGATACCCTCGTCAGCCGGTCATTGACGGCGCGTCAGTCCAGTTCGAGGTTCACAGAACGGGGCCAACGACTACGGCATACGGAGGGAAGCCGAATGGTGCAAAGAGTTGCACCGTGACAATCACAAATCCGGACTCTCTCCTAAGTTTGAGCTTATGCATGGCCGCGTCCATCTCCGACGGCCACATCAGTGTCGTCCATTCTCTTCCAACGTATCGCCACGCCGGGTCGTTGTCTTTAAGTAAGCACAATCCCTGTACGATCGGAATGAAACCGTCAAGGCCGCATTGGGCGACAGCGTAGCTGTATGCGATTTTCGCCATCAACGCGCAGAAGTGCTTGGGAGAGAGTCCGTAGCGAATCCTCAGTTGTTCGATCGAGGGACCCTGCAATTGGATTTCGTCTTTGAATTGGTGCAGGTTTACGGCCATCTCAGGCCACGTGCCGCCGACTGGCTCGCCAGAGATTAATGTCGGCGTTGGCAGCGAGAGTGATATAAAAGCACTCGGCAGTTGGGCTTCTTCTCCGGTTAGCTTGCGGACTACTCCTGCGCGAACGGCCTCAATAAAAAGCGCCGAGAAATCCGTTTCTTTGTGTCGTTTAGAACCAATACCTTTGTTGTGGCGAAATAGAGCCCAAACTCCACGCAACAGGTGTCTTTCGCAGTTACTGGTGATCTGGGCGCACTTTACGCAGCTTGACTGTGGCAAGGTCATGTTACCGAGCAGCCCGGCAGGAATAACGTGTTCCTTCGTCAGTTTGACGTCTGACCCGCAGTAAATGCACCTTCCGACCGGCGCGTATGTTTTCATCTAACGCCCCCGAGTTTCCTCAAGTAAAGTAGGTGTGGAGAACAGTGCTCGCATTTTCGGCAGTGATGCGCTCCTTTGCCGCCCTGAAACAAGCCCATGACCAGACGTCGCGATTAGTTAGAGCGGTGCATTGCTGAACTGCCGTCCCTAAGCAATCACACAACCCCGATCTCAAGACGCTTGCCCAGCGCCTCCAGGGCCTCAGCAATCGTATCGATCTTGGTTGAGTGTCCAATATCCATAATCCGAGTCACAGTCTGCGGACTGGTATTGAGCCGCCTGGCAAGCTCGGCTGGCGTCACCTTTTTATCGATCATCGCGTTCAGCAAAAGGACTTTGGCTGATGCGCTGGCAGGCAGCGAAACCAATTCCTCACCCTTCCTTGGATCCGAGGGCGGCGGTACGACCCGGTTATCTTCAAAATAAAAGTCCATCGCGGTCAGCAGCGCGTCGGCGGCCTCTGCCCGGGCCTCGTCCATAAAATCGCCTTGGGTAATGGCCTCGGGAATATCCCGAAACGTAACCACAAAACCGCCTTCTTCTGCTGGCTCGAATCGAGCTGGATACCTCAACATGTTGCACTCCATTGCGGGTGAGAGATGGCACATGGAAAGCCCCTCGCGGGGCTCCCCTTACTTCAGACCTAGCTGCTTCAAGATCGCCTGTCGGGTTCCCTCTTTGATTTCCTTGCTGAGGTGCCGCGACAGTATGGTTTGCTTGCCGTTCAGGTAGACCTTCGTGTGTCCTGCTCCCTCCTTGAAAGTCGCCCCCTGTTGAGCCAGCCACCGCTTGAACTCACCTGTCTTCACCATCCCTCCGTGTCGTTAGCATGAAGGTATCTTAATCAACTTTTTTGTTTATATCAACGATTTTGTTTATTCTTTTCGGAGGTGGATCTTCGTCATCGGCGCCGATCGCGCGCACCCAGTGCACGCACCCATGCTCCGGCTGCGCCTGAATCTGTTTCCGATCGCCGTACGTGCAGAGGACATGGGAGCCGTCGGCTAGCCATTGAGCGAAGTGTTCGCAGCCGACGCATGGGCGTGGCGTGCCGTACGGGTCGAGGTTTGCCATGGCTTGAATCCTGTATGGATATACAGTATATGACATGGCAGAATGACCGTTCCCGGTATCGGAGCGGAGACGGGCATGTCGATTCTCGTGGGCACTGCGTCGTGGACTGACAAGACACTGATCGAGTCGGGCGCTTTCTATCCGCCCGGCTGCACCAGCGCCGAGGCGCGCTTGCGGTATTACGCTGGCGTCTTCCCCATTGTCGAGGTCGATTCCTCCTATTACGCAATGCCCAGCGCCAGCAATAGTGTGCTGTGGGTCGAGCGCACGCCGCCGACGTTCGTCTTCGACATGAAGGCGTTTCGCCTTTTTACCGGCCATCAGACCGAGCCAAAGTTTTTCCCGAAGGATCTGCAGGCCGAACTGCCGAAGACGGACAAGAAGAATCTCTATTACAAGGACCTGCCGCCGGCCGTGCTTGATGAGCTATGGGCTCGCTTTTTCGAAGCGCTGCAACCGCTGCACGTCGCCGGCAAGCTCGGTTCGGTGCTGTTTCAGTTTCCGCATTGGGTGACCGCCGCACCCAAGGCGCTTGAGCACGTCGAACACTGCGCCGAGCGCATGCACCCGTTCCTCACCGCGTTCGAATTCCGGCATGAAAGCTGGTTCAACGAGAAGCACCGCGAGTCGACGCTTGCGATGGAGCGGGAGCGCGGGATCGCTCACGTGATCGTCGATGCGCCAGAGGGGGTGGCGAAGCGCTCACATACGGTCTGGGAGACGACGTCACCTGAGCTTGCGATCGTGCGACTGCATGGTCGCAACGCGTCGACTTGGAGCGGGGCCGAGTCGGCGGCCGAGCGATTCAACTACGAATACAGCGATGACGAACTGCGCGAACTTGCGCCACCGATCGAGGCGATCGCGAAGCGCGTGGCGCGCACGCACGTCCTGTTCAACAACTGCTATCGCGATGTGGCGCAGCGCAACGCAGGAACGATCATGCGGCTGTTCGAAGCCGCGAAATAGCAGGGCGTGGAAGGCGCAGTTCGGCCATGAGCTGCCGTTCGACAATGGCTCGTAGATCGTCGACAATTGACCGCGTTTCCGTAGAAAACTACTGACCGAGGGGCCATTTGCTATGGAATTCGAGCACGCTCTCGTCGTTGGCGGTACCGGCATGCTCGAGAAGGCAAGCCGTTACTTGTCTGATCATGCATCACGCCTGACATTAGTTTCCCGGAATGGCGAAGGTGCTCGAACACGATTGGGTCTGCCTAGAGTCAATTACATATCGGCGGACTGGACCATGACCACAACGTTTCTCGACAAAGTGAAACCAGTATTCGATCTTTGCCCGGTCGATCTTATCCTGTTGTGGATGCACCGGTCCGGCTACGATGCGAGGCTCAGTATGCTCGATATGGCGCGCGGATCGAACTGTCGCATCATTGACGTGCACGGAAGTGGTGTTGGCGATGCCCTGGCAAAGGTCGAGCAACGTCGATTTGATGCGGGCCAAGCGGGTTGCCGTTACAACGCCGTGTTGCTGGGCACTGTCAAGGATGGCGGCGAATCGTCGCGCTGGCTAACCCACGATGAAATATCGGCGGGCGTTATAAAGGCAATAGAGGCTAAAAACGACGTTATGGTTGGATATGTCTGACCAACTGCCCCAGGCGATTGTCTGCTTTCAAGCGATGCGAACGACAGCTACGGGTCGAGGGTGTGTCAAAACTCGAAATTGCCCGGTTTGCGGGTGTCACTTTACCCCTCCCGAAGTGGCGCCAGGCCGATACAGAGCATTCTGATGGGTCGACTTTCGCACACGACGTTGAAGCCGCACGTTTTGACACACCCTCGGTCGCGTGCTGCCGATCGCAGCCTAGCGAGGTTGAAGCTGCGTATGCAAAGTGCATGAGTCGGAACCCGGCCATCTCCGGCCATTCGATCGAGTTCTCGGGTGGACATTTGAGCGTCAGGTGCGTCCATACAACGGACGTTCCCGCTTTCGGCCATGTCAGTGCGTCAGACAGTTGGTCGTGTTGCCGAAGCTCGTGCAGTTCGTGTACACGGGCCGATTTATCGCGTTGATAGCCTGTTGTGTCTGTAGGTAATTTGCCATCGCCTGTGCGGCCTGCGCGCGCTGCTGCATCTCGGCCTGATACGACTGCTGTAGATCGCTTTGGATACGATTCAATTCGGCGATCAGCTTGGCTTTACCGATGTTTTCCTCGCGCTGCTGATCCTGAAGGTATTGCCCCCACGTCGTTTGCTGGTTAATCAGCGACAGCACAGCCGTATCGCTTTCCTGATAACTGTCCAGCAGGATAGGAACTACCGTAGGCGTTACCGTCATCAGCTCGTCCGCAGTTGCCTTGCGGCACGGCTGGATCATGTCGTGAACTGCGTACAGGGATTTAATCTCGTCCGGTGACGCATGGTCGGTGCTATTTAGCTGTGCCAGCGTCGCGTCAGCTGGGTCCATCGGGAGTCGAGCGCGTATCGGTGCCGCCTGAGGGCTGTTGTACGCCTCGGCAGCGCAAGCCTTCCTTTGCGCGACAGTCTGTTTGAGGACTTCCGACATATGACTTGCTCGTTGCTGCGTGGCGGTCTGGCACCCGGCAAGCACGGCGGCGGCGAGTAGAAGTGCGATTGTGGTTTTCATGGTCTTTCTCGTGTACGTTACCGTATCGATCGCTCACATCGGAGGATAGGCAACGGCCAGGAAAACTTCCGAATTTTTCCCACCGCAGCGTTGATCTGCGCAAACGGATGGAGATCACGACGCGAACGGCCGCAGCACACTCGAAAACGGTCGTACGAAGACTTGTTTTCGAACGACGGTGACGGGTCGGGTCCGGCCGACCGCGTCTGGCGGCAGCCGGCCATTTCTCGACGATCGAGATTGGTTCCATATTGCTGACGTTCAGTGCGCTCGGGTCTTTGTTCAGCGGTTTCGTAAGCTTCTCCCCTTCACAGCTCAAATACCGGATGCCAAAGGATTGGACTGGCTGGGTTTCGCCAGCCTGGCGACAGAGGCGAGACCGTTATCGGACGTGCTGCTCATCTTCGAAAAAATGCACTGTTGAAGTTGGCTGCATGCTCTGGCTTAAGCACACTTCTGGCATTTCCAGTTGCAAAAATACTTTTCTTGTCTGGATCGTGATCCTTGTCGAGCAGTTTTAAATTGGCGGCATGAATCATCTCATGTATAAACGTGCATTCGTCAGTTCGAAAGGCTGCGGTATTGACCAGTACGAATGGTTGAACTACGACACCGTCGACCTTTAAGCCCGATTTTGTTGCTCCGAAGATGGGGTTTGCTATTTTCGGGAACGGACATGCAATAACGCGCAAGACACCACGACATCCTGGTCTCATCTTCTCGGCCGCTCTGCGCACCTGCTGACAGTCCGGATCAAAGTCTGGATCAACGGGAGAATCGTACGGAAATTCGGCGTCGGGAGGAGACGCCACACTGCTTACGATGTTTATTCCCAACGGTTTTAACAGGCCTATGGCCTTGATTAAGTACCTCAAGACTTGACCGCTGCTTCTGCCTGCTCCCCTTGACGGTTGCCACAGAATGTCCAAGTTCCCCGGCAAAACGATGGGGGTCGTTCCCGCTGCAATGGTAAGGGCTCTTGAAGCCGTTCCAGCTTGAACCGGGTCTCCACAGTAATACGAGGAACTCCGGACCCGCCGGTGTTCCCACGCGAGCATTTCCTGGTCCAACGTTGCCATTGTCATCTTGCCAACGATGTTGTCCGCTTGTGTTTGGTAGGAGTAGTTGATGATCTTGCGTTTCTGTTTGAACGCCAAAACAGCGGTGGAGGTCGAACGGCCGTAGAACCTAGCTCGCAGTTCGCTAAGATCAATATTCGCCTGGTCCAAGATGGACAGTGCCAATTGAATTTTTGCGACGTGCGTTCCGTGGGCGCCCTCCAGAATATGGGCGGCATCATGAACAAGTGACGCTTGCAAAGCAGGATCGCCGCGAAAAAACGTGGAGGCAAGCATTCTATCCGCCATAATCTTTCTCCGATTGCTGCAATTAAGGTTAGTCGAAACTAGCGATGCCCACTTTCTTGTTCAACGACGGTCGGGTATGGGTCGCAGAAATGCGTCCGCCGAGCAACGCGTAGTCAGCCTCCAATTTCCGCTATGCAGCAGAGTATGTCGGCATCACCCACGAAATGCGGATGCCCAAATTTCCGTGTGGGTTTTTCTGCCGTAAAACGGTGAATACTGTTCGCATGTACAGCATTTCGACCGCCCGCAAACCCTTATAACACCGTGAAACCCTGCCAAAAGGCTGTATGCATCGACAGGTGTATCGGTCTTCAAACCCAGTTGAGGGCGTCAGACGCTCTCGGGTCGGTTCGACTCCGGCTGCCTTCCGCCACAAGGGTTTGTGGGATTTCATCGCGCGGGGAAATGTGAAGGAAACCATAAAACTTCCGTCTGGAAGTTAATCGGTTTGAAAATCGCCTGCCCAATTTACATTTCGTTACAGGGCGGCGCAACAACCAGCCGGAGTGATCAACGCGCACCTAGCCGAACCGGTCCGATCGCGATCGGAGGAAGTTGGACGTCGGCCTCCGAAGTATTGTGACCGTTCCTTCTTTTCACGAGGTGGCTCATCGACCATCGCGGTGATTCGAAATCAGTCAAACTCGTCGGCCGCGAGTCGCTGACGCTGAGGAAAGCGAATGCTCTTTGCCGATCCATTGCCGACGGTCGGGTCGTCGCGGTTCCAACGGCAGGTTTCGGAGTGGAACGACCATACTGCGCCTTCGTCTATGGACTCGTCTTCAGCCTGAGCCGTCATTCGAGCATCGGTGCCGGTCAGGCGGGTATGGGGCGGCGGATTCAACCGGTCGATGCAACACAATGAACGTCGCATGAGCCGACGAGGTCGTTGCGCTCCGCGTCGACGCGAGCCCGCTGTTCCGCAACGCTCGCTATGCGACGAAATGACCGTGCCGACTTCTGCGAGCCCTTCTCCAGTCACGAACGCCTGTTGCAAGGCAATGACGTAGTGTTTGACAGTCATGTTTGATCCTCGGTTGATAAACGCGCCGCATGGTCGGAAAGGCGCGGTGGCATTGATATCCTCTCTCTGCCATGACTGACCTGTTCGACGCGACAGGCTACCGAGCCGGCGAAATGCCGCTGGCTGGCGACAGTCTGCGCAGCAAGATCGACACCTATACCAACGTATCGCCGGCTGACCACATGGATTAAGCGACGATCCCAATGTAGGGATGGTTCAATCGTTCGCCTCGGTCTATCGTTCTTCCAAGCGGGAAAGTCTCATTCCGCTGAAGAGCGACCCGAATCAGACAGCACGAGGTGAACGGTTCCATGGACAAGTTCATGAGCATGCGCTTCTTCTCCCGAGTAGTCGAGGCGGGAAGCTTCGGCGTCGTTGCGGAGCATATGAGTTGCAGCAAGGGGAACGTATCGCGTGCCGTCTTGTCACTCGAAGACCAGCTGCAGGCGCGGCTCCTGCAACGCACGACACGTCGGGTATCGCTGACGGAACCCGGCAAGCGCTACTACCAGAAGTGCAAGAGGATCCTGGCCGACCTCGACGATGCCGAAGCCGAAGCACGCGACGCCCACACCCGCGCGCGCGGAAAACTCCGCGTTCACTGCGTAACCGATCTCGGCCTCGGACAGTTGACGCACTCGATCATCGAATATCGCAGGCGTTTTCCTGCCGTTTCAGTGCATCTTAAGTTCCTGCCGCGTATGGCGAACCTGATCGCAGACGAGGTGGACGTCTCCATCGTGTCCGCGCCGACGCTGCCCGACTCGCGCAACGTATGCAAGCTGATCTGGCAATGCGAACGTGTACTGGTGGCCGCGCCCGCCTTTCTTCAGACGCATCGGATCGAAAGAGCGAGCGACCTCGAAGATCATGCGCTGACGCCGATCCCCTTCAACGCCAAACCCGACGACCATCCCATCGGGTTGAGCCTCGTCAGGTCCGCGGAACCTGAAGCGGGCAGCCAGTTCGTCATCAACGACACCGAGGCGACCCGTCTCGCGACGCTGGCAGGCGCAGGCATCGCGGCATTGTCGGTCCATTGCGTGATTGACGACATCCAGAATGGAAAGCTCATTCAGTTATTCCCTGAGTGTCGTCTTCAACGCACGAGAGTGTTCGTTGTCTATTCATGTAGACATCATATCGACGCGAAGATCAAAACCTACGTCGACTTTATGACGTCGCCCCTGAGGGAAACGCTCGATAGCAGTTTCGGGAGCGTGTCCGCCAGTGAAGCGCTCAATCGCGTTGCGCAGATTTGTTTGGCTTCGGGCCTTTCTGATGTACGCAATACAACCTGAACCGTCAGACATTTATCGTCGTTGGTCAATTAAAAACGCGCTGTGTGACTTTCTTTCGCGCGTGATGGAGAACGCAAGATGCACACGATCAGACTACCTCGCATTCGGGCAAGCTATGTCGTTGCCGCGTGTATTGTGGCAATTGCCGCAATGTGTGAGTCTCAAACCCCCGGTCTGATGCAGGCCATTCTCGTCGTCGGTGCGAATGCGCAATTGCCGCTCGAATGCCTGGCCGCAGAGAGTCCAGAGAACGCCGAGCCCTCGCCTGCTGTTCCCGTCGCCGACCGTTCCGAATGGAAGGGGCATGTCCCGACGCAAGGCCGCCCGCCACGCAAATGCTAGAAGAATACAACTCTCCCGTGCGCATTCGACGCGAGCGCCGTAGCATGACTGGCTACGAGCGAAGCGTGACCAGTTTCAAGTACTGGACGTAGACTCACCGCGCACTTCATTCACCCGTTCTCATCGATACACAAGCGGTCGCGATCGGGCTGAATTTCTGAGGTGGAGACTCGCCCCGATGACGATCACGCACGAACAAGCCATGTCGATGAGCATCCCGTCCAAGCCGCTGGCCTACGACTCTCAATGCTGCGATCTCTCCATACCTAAACCGTACAGTTTATTGTCGTTGGCGTGGGCGGTGAACCTTGATAACTATGCTGCCTAGTATTGTAAAGCGCGAAAGGGAGTAGGAGATCATGCAGGAGAGATATTTGACAACGCGCCAGACCACCCGGATCGTCATCGTCGGCGGCGGCATCGCTGGACTTCTGCTCGCGACCAGGCTGGGCAACACGCTTGGCCGCAGCGGCCGCGCTCAGGTCA
>NZ_JACHDM010000030.1:0-73041 GCF_014201065.1 Paraburkholderia sp. Cpub6 | reverse complement strand
TGCACGTTCCCGGACTTCAGCAGAAAACTTGTTCGACTTGTTCATGGCTCCATTTTCTCAAGAGTTGGAGCCTCCACCAAATCCGGGGCGGTTCAAGATCATATTTTCCGTCAGTCTCAGAACACTATTGTTGTCCGTTCTGGAACAGATGTTCTGCACCCATCGGCTTAATGTACACATCGCGGACTCCTACAATCGGCGCCTCGCCTGCCGGTGTCGGCCATTTTGTCCGGAGGCTCTCTCAGCGACCACGTAGGGTGCACTGTTTTCAGATGAAACCCGATCATGCGATCGAACCGTCGGCGGATTTCTTCGGTCCGCGCGGCGTCATGCGGCGACGCCTCAGCCGAGCCAAACTCAATCGCGCCGTGCGCGACTGGGCCACCAGCGACGGTCTGACCTGGCTGCATCTGCTGAAGACGGTCACCGCCGGTCTGCTGGCGTTGGGCATCGCGATGCTGCTCGATCTGCCGCAGCCGCGCATTGCGATGACCACTGTCTTTGTGTTGGTGCAACCGTTCAGCGGCATGGTGCTCGCGAAGAGCTTCTACCGGATTCTCGGAACGGCAGTAGGGACCGTGGCCGCGCTCGTGCTCGGCGGGCTGTTCGTTCAGCAGCCCGAACTGTACATGCTCGGCATGATCGTGTGGGTGAGCGCCTGTATTGCTGCGGCGGTCCGGTATCGGCATTTCAGATGGTACGGTTTTGTGCTCGCGGGTTACACCGCCGCGCTGATCGGCATTCCAAACGTGACGACGCCTCAGGGACTGTTCCTCGCCGCACTCACGCGTGCCGCGGAAGTGGCGGTCGGCATCGTGTGTTCGAGCGCGGTCAGCGCGTTGTTGCTGCCCCAGCGCTCGATCCTTGCGCTGCGACGTAACCTTCAGATCAGGCACGCGAATTTTACTGCGTATGCTGTCGACGTGCTCGCACGCGGGCTCGAGCGCAATCAGTTCGAACGGCGTTTCGCGGATTTCGTCGACGAAATCGCTGGCTTCGAAGCAACCCGCACGTTCGTCGCATTCGAAGATCCGGCGATGCGCTCGCGCAGTGCGCATCTGCCGGGTCTGAACCAACGTTTCCAGTCGGGCACGCATGATCTGACTTCGCAACTGCGCGTGCTGTTGACGCACCGTTCACGACGACGGCGCGACGCACTTCGCTGGATGCTCGCGACGATCGAAGTAGGTCACGCCGTCATCGATCTGCGCAACGAAGCCGCACGCGCCGATTATGCCGACATCCTTCAGCCGCGTTGGCGCAGCGTGATCGAACACACGTGCGACGATCTCGCCCGGCTCTTCGAACGCCCAGATCCACGTTCGCTCGAACGTGCACTCGTCGCCGTGCGCTCGGCCACCTGGCTCGCGCAAGACATGCTGCAGGCAGTGCACGCCGAGCGCGACCGGTATCACGATCTGCAACGTATCTTGAGCTGTCTGCACTTCATTCGTAGCGCGTTGCTCGACAAGGACGCGCCCTTCAATCGTCGCTGAGCAATGCTGTGTGGATCTTTCTGCCAGATGGAAAGATCCCTTCCGGGCGGCCCCGTTTATCCGCGTAGGTGGCGGTCATATAGTTTCGTCACTGCTTCGCAGTATTCGTCGCAGTAGTCGTAAGTCCTGGAGAACGAGATGAAAGTGTTGAAGATGGTCCTGATTGCCTGTTCTTTGTCCACCGCTGCCGCCGCCTATGCACAGACGGCGCCGGCCGCGCCGGAGCAGCAGGTTGCGCAAGCGGATGGCCAGCGCGCCGATAGGGTTGCCCCGCGCAAGCATGTGGAAGCGCCGAAAGCGAAAGCTGATGAATGTGTCGGCCCGATGAGCTTCTGCAACATCTACTTCGGCAGCTAAGTCCGGCTGCCTCACGCGCAACACCTGTCGCGGATCCTATCGCGCGACCCAACACCTGCTCGCGACGTCGTCCGATCGAGACGCGGCGGCGGGTGCGGCAACCGTCTATCGAGCGAAGCACACCGCAGACGTGCGCACCAGTAGACGGAGCTGGCGACTATGGAGAGACTCCCTTTCATGTACGAAGACCGAATTCGCTGCGCCGCGCTGCGCGGAAAAATCACCACGGCCGCCGACGCGGCGCTTCTGATTCACGACGGCATGCGGGTTGGCGCAAGCGGCTTCACGCGCGCGGGCGACGCGAAGGCCGTGCCGGTCGCGCTCGCCGAGCGTGCGCGCCGGCTGGGCGAGCCGCTGCGCATCACGTTGATGACGGGCGCCTCGCTCGGTCATGACGTTGACCGCATGCTGACCGAAGCGCACGTGCTCGCGCGCCGTCTGCCGTTTCAGGTAGACAAGACGCTGCGCGACGCCATCAATCGCGGCGAAGTGATGTTCGTCGATCAGCATCTGTCCGAGACCGTCGAGATGCTGCGCGCGAACCAGCTCGGCAAGCTCGATGTCGCGATCATCGAAGCCGCCGCGATCACGGAGAGCGGCGGTATCGTGCCGACGACGTCGGTCGGCAATTCGGCGAGCTTCGCGATTCTCGCAGACAAGGTCATCGTCGAGATCAATCTTGCGCAGCCGCTCGGGCTCGAAGGCTTGCACGACATCTGGATTCCGGGGCGCCGGCCGCATCGCGAGCCGCTGCCGATCGTGCGCGCGCGGGATCGCGTCGGCACACCCGCTATCGAGATTCCGCCCGAGAAAATCGCGGCGCTCGTGATGACGGACATGGCCGACAGCCCGTCCACGGTCTTGCCCGCGGATCGGGAAACCGCGTTGATCGCCGGTCATTTGATCGAATTTTTCCAGCACGAAGTCACGCGTGGCCGCATGCCGAAGCAGTTGCCGCCGCTGCAGGCGGGCATCGGTACGATCGCCAACGCGGTCCTGGCAGGATTCGTCGATTCGCCTTTCGAGGTGTTCGAAATTTATTCGGAAGTCCTTCAGGATTCGACGTTCGATCTGATGGACGCTGGTAAGGTCGCGTTCGCGTCCGGCGCGTCGATCACGTTGTCGGCCGCGCGGCAGGCGCAGGTATTTGGCGATATCGAGCGCTATCGCGACCGGCTCGTGCTGCGTCCGCAGGAAGTCAGCAACCATCCCGAGGTGATTCGGCGGCTCGGTCTGATCGCGCTCAATACCGCGCTCGAATTCGATATCTACGGCAACGTCAATTCGACGCATGTCGGCGGCACGCATATGATGAACGGCATCGGCGGCTCGGGCGACTTTGCGCGCAATGCGTCGTGCGCGGTGTTCGCGAGCAAGTCGACCGCGAAGGACGGCCGCATTTCGAGCATCGTGCCGATGGTGCCGCATTGCGATCACAACGAACACGACGTCGACGTCGTCGTCACCGAGCAGGGTCTCGCCGATCTGCGCGGCCTCGCGCCGCGCGAACGTGCGACGCTGATCATCGAGCATTGCGTACATCCGCGGTATCGCGAGCTGTTGCGCGACTACTACCGCGATGCGTCGCTTTGGGGAGGGCAGACGCCGCATTGCCTCGAACAGGCGTTTGCATGGCATACGCGGCTGCGCGATACAGGGTCGATGCTGCCGGCCTGATTCTGCGGCGGCCACAACCGCGGCGATAAAAGCAGAAGCAACAGGCCATAAAAAAGCGCCAGCGATTCGAACCCGCTGGCGCTTGATGAGGTCGGATGCAGTGCTCAGGACCCTCGTCGCACGAGCCGGATAATAAACAGCAGAATGACCGCGCCGATCAACGCGGTGATGATCGAGCCGATCCAGCCGCCGCCAAGCGAGATATGCAGCACGCCGGCGAGCCACCCGCCGATGAACGCGCCGATGATCCCGACGATGATGTCGACGATCAGGCCGAACCCGCCGCCCCTGACCAGCACACCCGCGAGCCAGCCCGCGATCGCGCCGATGATGATCCATGCGATGATGCCGTGTTCCATATTCGAGACTCCCTGGTTGAGTGTGAACAAATCACGGTGACAGAGCTTAGTCGAAGGTTATGGGACAGTCCACGTTCACGACGCGGAATTAACATTATCTGAATCTGCTGCCAGCTAAGTGTAGACGATGCGCGGGAACAAAGGAGACTTACGCGCCTCGCTTCACTCGGGCGTCGGCTCTGCTTCCCGCGCGGTCCAACTGACGCTGGACACGCTCTTTTCCATGCTCAGGCGGCTCGCCATCTGTTCGAGCTTCGATTGGTCCTTCGGATGCATCGTCAGCGTCGCCGTCACGCGAATGCGCGCCGGTTCGTCCTCGACATCCTCGCTCGTGAGGCTCTGGAACGACAGCGGCGCCGAGTACATCGAGTTGGAAATCGCGGCACGAATGTTGATCTCGTCGGCTTCGCGGCAGACGATCGTCAGCACGTACTCGCGCACGAGGTCGGCGTTTGAAACCGGCGTCGAGTTGATCATCCGGCTCACTTCACGCAGCGCGGTGTTGGCCAGCAGCACGACCGCGGTGCCCGCGAGCGCCGGTCCGTAATGTCCCGCGCCGCTCAACACGCCGACGGCCGCCGAGCACCACAGCGTCGCCGCGGTGTTGATCCCCTGGATTGAGCCTTTGTCGCGCATGATGACGCCGCCGCCAAGAAAGCCGACGCCGGACACCACATAGGCGGCAATCTGCGTGACGCCGCTGACGCCGTTGCCGGTCAGCACGCCGAGCGTGACGAACAGGCACGCGCCGCTCGCCACGAGCGTGATCGTGCGCAGGCCGGCAGTGCGCTGGCGCATCTGTCGTTCGAGGCCAATCGCGACGCCGCAAGCAAAAGCGGTCAGAAGCCGCAGGAAGAATTCGAGTGTCATCGTTCAGAAAGGTTGGGGTGCGTGCTGCCGCAGGGTGAAGCCTAGGCGTGAGAACGTCAGGTCGTCTACCTCGTGCACCTAAGCACATGAGGGTGGAACGAAATACGCACGCACACGCGTGCAGCGGCCGCAAGCGTGCGGCATCGGCATGGCATCGAGCCACGCTGCGCTTCACCGACAGTACGCGAATGACAATGAAATGAGAGCGACGTGCGCCATCGAGCCCGAGGGCAGGACGGCGACAGGGACACCTGACGCGGAACTCCTGCCGCTCAGGCGAGCGGGCAAATCGATACTCGGCTGGTCCAACTGCTACTGTCCAAGATCGTGATTCCGGTTAAAAGAATTGCGCGAATTTTAGAGGGCGGCGCAAAGTTCAGTCAAGCCGCGACCGGCGGAGAGTGCGCATGTGGGTTTGCTACAGCCGTATCGTAGACAGGCCGTAATTAATTGCTCCGGACTGCGAATGTTGAGTTCAATCCGGTTCGCCCGGCACGAGTCTCAAACGCGTGATTTCCGAAGGCGCACCGAGTCGTTTCGGCGGACCCCAATAGCCCGTACCGCGACTCGTATAAACCCAGAGTCCGTTCAGGCGCGCGAGGCCTGCCGTGAACGGCTGTTGCAGGCGCACAAAGAAATTCCACGGAAAGAACTGACCGCCGTGCGTATGACCCGACAACTGCAGCGTAAAGCCGGCCGCCGCGGCCGCTTCGGCCGAACGCGGCTGATGCGCGAGCAGCACCCTGATCAGCACGTCGCCCGGCGCGCCGGCGAGCGCCGCGACCGGGTCGCTGCGATGCGCGGGGTCGTGATGACCCGCCGAGTAATCGGTGACGCCGGCGATGACGGCGCGCGCGCCGTCATGGTCGACGATCACGTGTTCGTTCAGCAGCACCCGCAAGCCGAGCCGGCGGAATTCGGCGATCCACGAGTTCGCTCCGGAGTAGTACTCGTGATTGCCGGTCACGAGAAACGCACCGTGCCGCGCGGCGAGCCGCGACAGCGGCTGCGTATGCCGGCTCAGCTGCGGCACGCTGCCGTCGACGACGTCGCCCGTCACCGCGATCAGATCCGGCTTGAGCCGGTTCACCGCGTCGACGATCGCATCGACATAGCGGCCCTTGATCGTCGGGCCGACGTGGATGTCACTGATCTGCACGATCGTGAAGCCGTCGAGCGCGGCAGGCAGATCGTCGATCGGCACGTCGATCGTGACGACGCGCGCGCGACGGCGCGCGTTGAACAGGCCGATCAGCGTCGACAGCAGCGCGAGCAGCGGCACCGCCGCCGCCGAGCCGGTGCGCCAATGCGCGATCGTGAGCGTGTTCGGCCAGATCGCGTCGATCGTCAGCAGCGACGCCAGCACGAGGTCGCGCGCGAACGTCAGTACCAGCAGCGACGAGAAGAAGCCCATCGCGAGCAGGCCCACCCACGCGAGACGGTCGCCGAGCGGCTGGCGCTTGAAGCCGCGCGCCATCATGCCGACCGGGATCAGGTAGATCGACAGCACGAGCCACAGCACGCACAGCCCGCGGCCGGCCGCGTCGATCGGCATGTCGGGAATCAGGCGCAAGCCGACGTAGATATGCAGCAGGATGCCAATCAGGATGATGCGGACAAGAAACGATGAACGTCGCATAAAGAAGAGGATCAGGGCGGGAAGGAGGCCAAAGGGCCGGCATCAGCGACAGCGCGGCGGCGATCGGTTGACGAACGCGGCGAATCATTCTACCGACATGTTCGGTCCCTTGCCGTAGCCGCAAAATTCGTGCTCCCGCACCGCACGACACGCCGGCCCCGAAGCCGCCGGGACGCGCCACGAAAGGTGTTCGCCGGGGCAGGCGCATTCCGTGCTCAGCACCTACTTACAGGGCCGCGCGCCACGCATTCAATGCCTATGCAAGCGAATTAAATGGGCTTTGAATCGTATTCATGCGTGGAGTATGCTTGAAACAAGCCAGCTTGTTGCCGGGGCAGCGTAGGGCGCTTCGGCCATGACTGGTTCTGTCGCCGGGAAAGATCGGGCGGGGGGAGGCACACCATGAAGCTGCTCAAATCGGGCCACCTGTGGCATCACGCGCACGACGAGCATCATGTTCATCATGAGCATCATGTCGGGCGCGAGGGCAGCCACGTGATGCTGCCGCTCGTCGGCATCTCGCTGATGGCGATTGCGCTTTACGTCGGCGTACGCAACATCGATTTCTCCGAACTCGGCAAAAGCGCGCTGTTCGACGTCGTGATGGTGTGCGTCGCGCTTGGCATCGCGGGCCTGTTCGGTGCGGTCGGCGCGTGGCTGCGCTCGAATGGCGACGAAGCCGAAGAGGGCTTCTGCTTCATCGGCGCGCTGATCGGCACGGTGGTCTTTTATGTCGCGGTGCTGACCTGACGCGATCCGATCCAGCGCGTGGCGCGCACCCGCAGCGCCATCCATCATCAACGCCCCGTCACACTATGCGCGCCGCTTCGTCGAACGAAAAACGCGGGCTGCGCGCAAACAGCTTTGACGGATCGCCGTGGCCAAGATTGATCAGGAAGTTCGACTTCACCGTCGTGCCCGCAAAAAACGCTTCGTCGACCTTGGCCTGATCGAAGCCCGACATCGGCCCAGTGTCGAGACCGAGCGCACGCGCCGCGAGAATCAGATACCCGCCTTGCAGCGTCGAATTGCGAAACGCCGTGTCCGCGATCAACCGCTCGTTGCCGACGAACCAGCTGCGCGCGTCCGCATGGGGAAACAGTTTCGGCAGATACTCATAGAAGGCCATGTCCATGGCGACGATCACCGTGACGGGCGCGGCCATCGTTTTCTCGAGATTGCCAGCCGACAACGCCGGGCGCAGTTTCTCCTTGCCCTCCGGCGTCCTGACGAACACGAAGCGGCCCGGACTCGAATTGGCCGAGGTCGGGCCGAGCAGTACGAGCTCCATCAGCTCGCGCAGCGCGGCGTCGTCGATCGGCTTGTTCTGCCAGCCATTGTGCGTACGCGCGTCGCGAAAGAGCTGCGCGAGCGCCTGATCCGAAAGTGTCATGGAAGTGGTCCGTGCGAAAGAACAGAGGGAACGCGGAGAGCCGCGTCGAATGAAAGAGCAACGCGCGTGAATCAGCGGGTGAGCCGGTGTCGCCATAATAGTCAGGGTTTTGACTTGTCCGCTTGCATCCAGACATTCCGATGAGCACCGATTTATTCAACGACCTGCCGACGCCCGACGTCGACTGGTATCCCGACTGGCTCGCAGCGGCCGACGCCGAACGCCTGCTGGCCCGACTGATCGACGAAGTGCAATGGCGCCAGGACATGATGGGCACGCCCGCCGGCCGTGTTGCACTGCCGCGTCTGACCGCCTGGCAGGGCGAGCCGGACGCGGTGTACGTGTACTCGGGCATCCGCAACGTGCCGCAAACATGGACGCCCGCCGTCGCCGAACTGAAGGCGGCCGTCGAGGCGACCAGCGGCGCGCGTTTTAACAGCGTGCTGCTGAATCGCTACCGCAGTGGCGCCGACAGCATGGGCTGGCACGCGGACCGCGAGCCCGAACTCGGCAAGCAACCGGTGATCGCGTCGGTGAGCCTCGGCGTCGCGCGCAGGTTCGATCTGCAGCACAACCGCAGCGGCGTCGTGCAATCGTTCTCGCTGAAGGGCGGCAGCCTGCTCGTGATGAAAGGCGACACCCAGGCGCAGTGGCGTCATCGGGTGCCGAAGGAGCCGCGCGTGAGCGGCGAGCGCATCAATCTGACGTTTCGCTGGGTCACTCCGAGAATGACGCCGACCTGAGGCAGCGAGCGGCGATGCTCTGACCGGCGCGCTATACCGAAATTGATATCGAGGGCGCGAATCATGTGATTGGACGGTTAACGCGTCGCACAGTACGCTACATGACGATCCATGCGCCGTGAGGGCCACGAGGGCCGGGCAGACCGCTGGGTCGTCTACACAACAACGATTGGAGACTGTCATGGCGAATACACGACGTGCCGCGTGTCGCGCTCTGGGCGCGCTCGCGCTTTGCGCGAGTCTCGGAGCGCTGACGCTGGCCACGCCCGGCGCGCATGCCGAGGACAAGAAAATTACGCTCGGTTTTGCGCAGGTCGGTGCGGAAAGCGCATGGCGCACCGCGAATACCGAATCGGTGAAGTCGGCGGCGACGGAGGCCGGCATCAACCTCAAATTCTCCGACGCGCAGCAGAAGCAGGAAAACCAGATCAAGGCGATCCGCTCGTATATCGCGCAGAAGGTCGACGTGATCGCGTTCTCGCCGGTCGTCGAATCGGGCTGGGAACCGGTGCTGCTCGAAGCCAGGGCCGCGAAAATTCCGGTGATCCTGACCGACCGCAACATCGACGTGAAGGACACGTCGCTGTACGTGACGATGATCGGCTCGGACTTCCTCGAAGAAGGACGGCGCGGCGGCCACTGGCTCGCGGATCACTACAAGGACGATAAAGGTCCGGTCAACATCGCCGAGCTGCAAGGCACGGTCGGCTCCGCGCCGGCCAACGACCGCCACGCGGGTCTGATCGAAGTGATCAAGAGCGATCCGAAGTTCAAGATCATCGCGTCGCAAAGCGGCGACTTCACGCTCGCCGGCGGCAAGCAGGTGATGGAAGCGTTCATCAAGACCTACGGCAACAAGATCAACGTCGTCTATGCTCATAACGACGACATGGCGCTCGGCGCGATCCAGGCGATGGAAGAAGCCGGCATGCATCCGGGCAAGGACGTCGTCGTAGTTTCGTTCGACGCAACCAAGGGCGGCTTCCAGGCGATGGCCGCCGGCAAGATGAACGTCGACGTCGAGTGCAGCCCGCTGCTCGGACCGCAGCTGATGTCGGCGGTGAAAGACGTGGTGGCTGGCAAACCGCTGCCGAAGCGCATCCTGACTCAGGAGACTGTCTTCCCGATGAGCGTGGCCGCGCAAACTCTGCCGTCGCGTAAGTACTGACGCGGCGCGCAACGTCGCCGCGGCAGCGCTCGCGCGAGCCCCGCGGCGTGTGCGGTGTTCAGGCGCCGGGGCCAACGGGCTCACGGCGCGAAGGAGATGCGCAGTACGGACGCATCGAACAGGTTTCTCCAGTGGTGCCTGACCGCCCGGGCTGCTTTCTTCTGCAGCGGGCGGTCTCTTTTCAGGAGCATGCGCCCGCGGGAGCATGCCGCTGGGGCCTGCCGAACCATGCATAGCCGATCGAGCGAGGTCCATGACCCATTCCGCTACCGAACCGAATCAGCCGGACCAGCCGCGGCGCGGCACGGCGCCGGGCGCGCCAGGCCAACAGAATGACATGAGCGCGCGCGAACCGATTCTGGCGACCTCCGGCGTCAGCAAGACATTTCCGGGCGTCAAGGCGTTGCAACACGTCGACTTCCGCCTGTTTCCCGGCGAGGTCCATACGCTGATGGGCCAGAACGGCGCCGGCAAATCCACGTTGATCAACGTGCTCACCGGCGTGCTCGCACCCGATGCCGGCACGATCCGCCTCGGCGGCGAGGTGGTCGCGTTCGCGTCGCCGCAGGAAGCCGAGGCGGCCGGCGTGCGCACGCTGTACCAGGAAGTGAACCTGTGCCCGAATCTGTCGGTGGCGGAGAACATCTTCGCGGGCCGGCAGCCGCGCCGCTTCGGCGCGATCGACTGGCCCGACATCAAGCGGCGCGCGCAGGAAGCGCTCGCGCGCCTCGACGTGTCGCTCGACGTCACGCGCTCGCTCGACGCCTATCCGATCGCCGTGCAGCAGATGGTCGCGATCGCCCGAGCGTTGTCCGTCGATGCGCGCGTGCTGATTCTCGACGAACCGACTTCGAGCCTCGACGACAGCGAAGTCGCGCAGCTATTCAAAATACTTCGACATCTTAAGCGATCGGGCATTGCGATCCTGTTCGTCACGCATTTCATCGAGCAGACTTATGCGATCTCCGATCGCATCACGGTGATGCGCAACGGCGAGCGCGAAGGCGAATATCTCGCGCGCGATCTGTCCGCGGATCAGCTGGTCGCGAAGATGGTCGGCCACGAGCGCATGAGCGCGCGTCTGCGCGAAGCGGCGCACGAAGGACAGGCCGCCGACGATCAGGAGGTCGCGCAAGACCACACGGAAGCAACGGCCACGCAGCCGTTCATCGAGCTGCGCGGCGTCGGCCGTCGCGGCACCTTGCAGCCGATCGATCTCGAGATGCAGGCCGGCAAGATTCTCGGCCTCGCGGGTCTGCTCGGCTCGGGCCGCACCGAAACCGCGCGGCTTCTGTTCGGCGCGGATCGCGCGGACAGCGGCACGATCCTCGTCGAAGGGCGCGCCGTGCGGCTGCGCACGCCACACGACGCGGTGCGCCACGGCATCGGCTATTGCGCGGAAGACCGCAAGAAGGAAGGCATCGTCGCCGAACTGTCGATCCGCGAAAACATCATGCTCGCGTTGCAGGCGCGGCGCGGCTGGTGGCGCAAGATCAGCCGGCAACGCGCGCGCGAGCTGGCCGATATGTGGATCGAGCGGCTCGGCATCAAGGCGTCCGACGTCGAGCAGCCGATCGCGCTGCTGTCCGGCGGCAACCAGCAGAAGGCGCTGCTCGCGCGCTGGCTGGCAACCGATCCCAAACTGCTGATCCTCGACGAGCCGACCCGCGGCATCGACGTCGCCGCGAAATTCGACATCATGGACCGGCTGCTCGCGCTGTGCGCGAACGGCCTGTCCATCCTGTTCATCTCGTCGGAGATCAGCGAGGTGCTGCGCGTGAGCCATCGCGTCGCGGTGCTGCGCGATCGCCGCAAGATCGCCGAGGTGGCCGCTAAGGCATCGAACGAGGACGACATCTACCGACTCATCGCAGGGAGCGGCGAATGAAGCTATCCAACTGGTTCGCGCGCGACGGGGTGGAGCGTCCGCTGCTGTGGCCGTGCGTGACGCTCGTGTTGCTGGGCGGACTGAACCTGCTGGCCAATCCGCATTTTCTCGCGCTGCGCACGCTCGACGGCCACCTGTTCGGCGCGCCGATCGACATCCTGAATCGCGCGGCGCCGCTCGTGCTGGTCGCGATCGGCATGACGCTCGTGATTGCGACACGCGGCATCGATATTTCGGTCGGCGCGGTGGTCGCGATCGCGGGCGCCGCGGCCGCGACGATACTCGCGCCCCAGGCCGTGCCGAGCGGTGCGCTGATCGCGCAGGCGCTGCTGGCCGCGCTCGTCGTCGGCATCTTGAGCGGCATGTGGAACGGGCTGCTCGTCGCGTTCGTCGGCATGCAGCCGATCATCGCGACGCTGATTCTGATGGTCGCGGGCCGTGGCATCGCGCAACTGCTGACCGCCGGGCAGATCATCCCGATCGGCGCGCCCGGCTATCTGTTCGTCGGTGGCGGCTACTGGCTCGGCGTGCCGTGCTCGGTATGGATCGCGACCGTAGCCGTGCTGGCGACCGCCGCCCTGGTGGAGGGCACGGCGCTCGGCCTGTTCATTCGCGCGATCGGCGTGAACCCGGTTGCGACACGGCTCGTCGGCTTGCGCTCGAAGGCGATCGTATTCGCGGTGTACGGTTTCTCGGGCTTGACCGCGGCGCTGGCCGGCATCCTGATCAGCTCGAACGTGCGTAGCGCGGACGGCAACAACGCGGGCTTGCTGCTCGAACTCGACGCGATTCTCGCCGTGACGCTCGGCGGCACGTCGCTGCTCGGCGGCCGCTTCAGTTTCGCGGGCACGGTTCTCGGCGCGCTGATCATCCAGACGCTCACCTACACCACGTATTCGATCGGCGTGCCGCCGGAAGCGACGCTCGTCGTGAAGGCGGCCGTCGTGCTCGCGGTCAGCGTGATCCAGTCGCCGGTGGCACGCGCGCTAGCGGTGTCGTTCGGCGCCTCGCTCGTCAAATCGCGCGGGGTGGCACGATGACGCGCGTTCTCGAAGCACTCGCCCGCCTGGTCGATCCGCGCACGCTGCCGATCGCGGTGACGGTCCTGCTGTTCTGCGCGCTGTTCGGCTTTGGTTCGGTGATGTACACCGGTTTCTTCGCGTGGCAGGTGTTGCTCGATCTGCTCGTCGACAACGCGTTCCTGCTGATCGTCGCGATCGGCATGACGTTCGTGATCGTGTCGGGCGGCATCGATCTGTCGGTGGGCTCGATCGTGGCGCTGACGACGATCGTCGAAGCCGTGCTGTCCGAGCACATGCATGTGTCGGTGTGGCTCATCATTCCGATCGTGCTGTTGATGGGCACGGTGTTCGGCGCGGTGCAGGGCGCGCTGATTCACTACTTCCGCCTGCAGGCGTTCATCGTGACGCTGGCGGGGATGTTCTTCGCGCGTGGCCTGTGCTTTCTGATCACGACGCAGTCGATCACGATCACCGATCCGACGTTCAAGGCGATCTCCGCGTTTCGTCTCAGTGTCGGCGTCGGTTCGGTATCGGCGAACGTGCTGATCGCGGCCGTGACGCTCGCGGCCGCGATCTATGTTGCCCATTTCACGCGCTTCGGACGCAACGTGTATGCGGTCGGCGGCAATCCGCGCTCGGCGCTGCTGATGGGCCTGCCGGTCGCGCGCACGCGGGTCGGCGTGTATGCGCTGAGTGGCTTCTGTTCGGCGCTCGGCGGCGCGGTGTTCACGTTCTACGTGCTGTCGGGCTATGGGCTGCAAGGGCAGGGCATGGAACTCGATGCGATTGCGGCCACGGTGATCGGCGGCACGCTGCTGACGGGCGGCGTCGGTTATGTGGTCGGCTCGCTGTTCGGCGTCGGCATTCTGGGCACGATCCAGACGCTGATTACGTTCGACGGCACGCTCAGTTCGTGGTGGACGCGGATCGTGATCGGCGCGCTGCTGTGCGCGTTCTGTTTGCTGCAGCGATTGATCGAGCGGCACGCGAAGTCGGTGCGTCGGCCCGGCGGCACCAATGCGGTCACGACGACGGGGCACGGGCGTGACGAGACGTCGACGACGGCGTCGTCGGATTCGCAGGTGTTGGGGCGGGCGCCGGGCTAGCGCGGTCTTCCAGTCGCTTCGAACCACGGCGGCGCGGCGCAAGCCGCGCCGCGTTCACGTTAGTCCGCGCGGCCGCTTCCGAGCGTCCAGTTCATGCCGTTCGCACCGGCATGGACCGCGAACTCGGCGCATTCGCGGATTGGCGCGTCGCCAGCAGGTGCATGCAGCGCTTGAGCGCTGCAATCGTCAGCGCACTGAGCAGCAGACCCGCAAACACATCGGCGAGATAGTGACCGCCTTGCGTCGGCGTCGACAGGATCATCGTCACGTTGAGAGGAATCGCAAACAGCAAAGCCGTGGCATGCGACGCAGCGCATAGATAAAGACAATAGCGAGCGTCGTGTGAAATGAAGGCATCGACACCACGCCTTGCGCCGGCTTGCGCGAGATTGGCGACGCCGTCGCCGGGCACGGTGTAGCCTTTGCCGGCGAACCAGAGGCAGTCGAGCGCCGTGACAAGGGCCACGACGGCCCAGCCGCTCAGGTATCGGATCAGGTAACGCCCACTACTCCGCTGTTCCCCGTGTTCGTGTTCGTGGCTCGACATTGTGCTCGTCCATTTTTTTGTTGGCGCTGTCTGGTGAAGGATAAGCACAGGTAATGCCTATCGTCTGACGGCCTTGTCGCGACTGGGTCGACGGGGCCGACAGGCGGTGATCGACCGGCATGGCGGTCCGGAACGTGGCAGCGTTGAGACGTGTGTTTTCCCGTCGCTACGCGGGTGCGCAGCGTCGTTGCCGATGAGCACGTTTCCGTTTGCGTGACCTATTATCAGAAAGAGTTGTGAACAGTACGACTGCGGTTGCGATGCAATCCGCGAATCGTGCAACTGAATGCAGATGCCGTGGAGAAAGAGCGATGGTTCGCATGGAAATACTCGACGCGCTGCGGGCATACACCGATCCCCTCCGCGTCACGAGCGGCAAAGATTTCTTCCTGAAGGATTTCGATCCCGGCGAGACGCTGGGACTCAGAATGCATAAGGAAGAGGCGCAGCAACTGCTCCAGCGCGGGTCGAAATGGCTCGCGATGGAGCAGGAGATCCTCTACGCGCAGGATTCCTGGTCCGTGCTGCTGGTGTTCCAGGCCATGGACGCCGCGGGAAAGGATGGGACGATCAAGCACGTGATGTCGCGCGTCAATCCGCAGGGGTGCGATGTCATCTCGTTCAAGCAGCCGTCGGATGAGGAGCTCTCCCACGACTTCCTTTGGCGCTATTCGAGGAAAGTGCCCGAGCGCGGGCACATCGGCATTTTCAACCGCTCGTACTATGAAGAGGTGCTGGTGGTGCGCGTGCATCAGCATCTGCTCCATGCGCAGAAGATCCCACCGGCACGGGTCGGCAACAACATATGGGACGAGCGGCTCGCCGACATTGCGCGCTTCGAGGACTATCTGACGCGCCAGGGCGTGGTCATTCTCAAGTTCTATCTGAACCTGTCGTACGGGGAGCAGAAGAGGCGATTCATGGATCGCCTCGACAATCCCGACAAGCACTGGAAGTTTTCCGCAGCCGACGTTCGCGAGCGTCGCTACTGGAACGACTATATGCACGCCTATGAAGAGGCGATCCGCGCGACGGCCTCCGAAGCGGCTCCGTGGTTCGTCGTGCCCGCCGACAACAAACCTTTCACACGCCTCATCGTCGCGGCCGCGATCGTCGAGGCCGTCGAGAAGCTCGACCTCGAATATCCGAAAGCCACGCAAGAGCAGATGAAGGATCTCGCCGCCGCGAGGGAGGAATTCGACGCCGAAGCGGTGGACGAGACGAGACCCGATCAACCCGGGGACGATCCAGACCATTGAGAGCGGCCCCCTGACCCGAAATCACTGGAACCGGGAGACACGAGGATGAGCTCAGTTGAGAGTGCGACGCCGTGGCATGCGATGCCGGCCGGTGACATCGAACGGCAGTTCAACGTCGATCCCGCGCAGGGCCTCGATGCATCGGAAGCGACCGGGCGGCTGTCCACCTATGGGCCGAACCGCCTCCCGCAGGGCAAGAAGAGGGGGCCGGTTGTACGCTTCCTGATGCAGCTCCACAACGTTCTGATCTACGTGCTGCTCGCGGCCGGTTTCGTCAAGTTCATGCTGGGCCTGTGGCTCGATGGCTCGGTCATTCTGGCCGTCGTCATCCTCAACTCGCTGCTCGGCTTCCTGCAGGAAGGACGCGCCGAGAAGGCGCTCGACTCGATTCGCAACATGCTGTCCGCGGAAGCGCGCGTGATGCGTGGCGGAGCGGTTCGCTTGATCCCCGCCGAGGAACTCGTGCCTGGCGACATCGTGCTCCTGGAATCGGGCGACAAAATCCCGGCGGACATGCGTCTCGTCGACGCCAGGAACCTGCGCACGGAAGAAGCGGCTCTTACGGGGGAATCCCTCCCGGCCGAGAAGGGCACAGCGCCGGTACCCGCCAAAGCCACGGTCGGCGACCGCGAGAACATTGCGTTCTGCGGCACGATGGTCTTGTCGGGCCGGGCAACCGGCATCGTGGTGTCAACTGGGAGCCAGACGGAACTCGGCCGGATCAACCAGATGCTCGCCGAGGTCAGCGCGCTCGAGACGCCGCTGCTGCGCCAGATCAAGAAGTTCGGCTACGTCATCACGGCAGTGATCGCCGTTGTCAGCGTGCTGCTCTTCTCCTGGGGGCACTGGCTCGGACACATGACTTTCGTCGAGCTGTTCCAGGCCATCGTGGGGATTGCGGTATCGGTCATCCCGGAAGGCCTGCCGGCGCTCATCACCATCACGCTCGCCATCGGCGTGCAGCGCATGGCCCAGCGCAACGCCATTATTCGCCGCCTGCCGGCGGTCGAAACACTGGGCGCCGTCTCGCGCATCTGCTCGGATAAAACGGGCACGCTGACCCTGATGGAGATGATGGTGACCTCCGTCGTAACGGCCGAAGCGGCCTATGCCGTTACGGGCGACGGCTACGCCAGCGAAGGAGAGGTCAGCGCCGATGGCAAGCCGCTCGGCGCCGCGCCGGACGTGCTCAAGCTGATGGGCCGCGTGTCGCTGTTGTGCAACGACGCCGAGCTCTTCGAGGAAGACGGAAAATGGAAAGTGGAGGGTGACCCGACCGAGGGCGCGCTCTATCCGTTCGCTTCCAAGCTGGGCATGGACCGCGCCGCGGAGACGGCCGCCGCGCCGAGGATCGACGCGATCCCCTTCGAGTCCGAGCACAAGTTCATGGCGACGCTGAACCGTTCGACGGACGGCGAGATGCTGCTGGTCAAAGGCGCGCCAGAGGTGATCCTCGACCACTGCGACCGGCAGCAGACGGAGCAAGGCCCGGCGCCGCTCGATCGCGAGCACTTCGCGACGGAGGGCGACCGGCTCGCCGCGCAAGGTGAGCGCGTGCTCGGGCTCGCGTGGCTGTCGGACCCGGGCCTGCGTACGGGCGGCCTCGGGCCGCAGGACCTGCCGCGTACCCTCGTACTGCTCGGCCTCGTGGGCCTGATGGACCCGCCGCGCAAAGAGGCGATCGACGCCGTGCGCGAATGCCACGGCGGCGGCATTCGCGTGACGATGATCACGGGCGACCACAAGATCACGGCGGCGGCAATCGCAAGAATGCTGGGCATCGGCGACGGCAAGACCGCCGTGTCCGGCACCGAGATCGAGGCGATGAACGATGCGGCGCTGCAGGAATGCGTGCGCGGCGTCGACGTGTTCGCGCGCGCGAGTCCCGAGCACAAGCTGCGGCTCGTCAAGGCGATTCAGGCGAATCGGCAGATCGTCGCGATGACGGGCGACGGCGTCAACGATGCGCCGGCGCTCAAGAAAGCCGACATCGGTGTCGCGATGGGGATCAAGGGCACCGAGGTCACGAAGGAGGCGGCGGGCATGATCCTCGCCGACGACAATTTCGCGTCGATCTCCGCGGCGGTGAAGGAAGGGCGCACGGTCTACAACAACATCGAGAAAGCGATGCTGTTCATGCTGCCGACCAATGTCGCGCAAGGCGCGGTGATCGCGGTGGCGATCCTGTTCGCCTTCACGCTGCCGATCACGGCGCCGCAGATCCTGTGGGTCAACATGGTTACGTCCGTCGCGCTCGGCCTGACCATTTCGTTCGAGCCGCACGAGGCAGACGTGATGCGCCGCTCGCCACGCGCAATCGACCGGCCGATCGTCACGCGCTTCGGCATCTGGCGCATCCTGTTCGTCGGCGCGGCGCTCGTGATCTATACGCTGTCCACCTTCTTCTGGATGAAGTCGCAAGGGGCGTCGGATCAGATGGCGCGCACGGCCGCGGTCAACGCCATTACGCTGGGCCAGGTGTTCTATCTGCTCAACATCCGGTATCTGCTCGATTCGTCGCTGTCCGTGCGCGCCCATACAGGCAATCGCAATCTCTGGTACGGAATAGCCGGCGTCGTGGTCTTGCAGCTTCTGTTCACCTATACGTTCCCGTTCCATGCCATTTTCCACACCGAGGCTCTGCCCTTGTCGGCGTGGGGGTGGCTCGTCGGTGGTGGCGTCCTGTTTTTCCTCGTGGTGGAGATCGAGAAGCTCGTTTTCCGGCTCACCCCTGCATTGAGAGGATTTGTGACGTCGCAACAGGAGGGCGCGGCCTTGCGCAATGATCCCGCCAGGTAGGCCGCCTTGGCGGCCGCCTGCTACATCGCACGCACGCGGCGGAGGATGAAAAACAGGTTAGCCGAGACTGCATTCACGATCGGTATCCGCTCGAAAGGCCGGTTCAGCTTCATGCCGATATTGGCCAGTGCGTTGAGCGCTCCGCCGCCCTTTATGCCTTTTGCGAAGGTGGGAAAGACCTGGTGATAGCCGCATTCTTCCAGTACGAATCCCGACCGGAGAAACAGGCGCTTCGCGTCGCTGAGACTGTACAGCCGATTATGGCCCGTGTACTTCTTCATGACTCTGCACGCGTTTTCGGTCACCGATAAGCGGTTAGGTAAAAATGTGATTATCAGCAAACCGTCGTTTTTCAGCACGCGCCATAGCTCATCGAGGCTCTTTTGCTCGCGGGCCACGTGCTCGAGTACACCGCTTCCGATCACCACATCGAATTGATTGTCTTCGTAGGGCAGCAGAAATTCATGATCGAGCGATGCGAAAGATAACCCGGCGTACTGATGGAATTCCGCGAATTGCCCATCCTTGCAGATGTCGCAGCCATATATATCGATGTCATGGTAGAGCGTGCGAAGCATGCACGAATCTGGCGCGTGCCGGCATCCCCAGTCGAGCACTTTCATGCCACGCTTGATATACGGTGCGTAAATTTCGAACGCGCGCACGTGGCGATCGAGACTCGCGTTGTTGGCAATGACCGATTGCACATAGTCCCGGTATTCACCATCGCTACGATGTGCAATGTAGTCCTCGCAAAGCTTGGCATAAGTCGCCTTGACCTGCTGCAATTCATTGCTCGGGATCGTTTCAGTGTCGATGGGTTTATGCATATCTCCCTCATGGCGGTGCGAACGATACGACGAATTTCAGGCTCTACTGGGCCAGTATGCTGGTAATCCTTGGTCCATGTTGAGGTCTGCGCAATCCGTTTCCGCAGTACCGGCTTTCGCTGCCCGAGTGACATCGGGGTTGAGAGGTTCGCGGGATGTTGACTACTCCGATTTTGAGCGCTGATGGACTGCGTTTGGCGAGACCTGCGGCAGCAACTACCTGGATAAAGCCGCGATAGTGAACGGGTTCAAGTTTTGAAGGATAGCAGTTGAATTTGTCAAAACTGGTCGGGGAACCTCTCCATTTCGCGCCTTATTCTGATGGTTTTGCGCCTTGACGCTCATCCGTTGTGTTCGAGCGAACATCAGTGCCAGCCTCCCGTTGCTCGGCCGTCTTATTCAGCGTTAACTTAACAATGCGGTCGAACAGCGCGATGTCCGTCCTCCAACCGGCCAGTACCCCGTAGCTATCCATGTGCGCATCGACCGGCAATAGCGCTCTATCTAGCCCCCACGACCAGCGATGCGGCGAGCCCAGAAGGCGTCTCGACCCCAAATTTTTATGTTGCGGCGCATCTAAAACCATCCTATAACCATCCACATGGATGGTGCAAGGATGGTGCGATGAAGAAACCCGCGGTATTGGACACCCCCCGCTCGAAAGGCGGCGACTCGGAAAAAATCACGATCAACCTCGGACCCGTCGACCTCGGGCAGATCGATCTCCTGGTTGAAGAAGGCTTCTATGCGAACCGGACCGACCTGATCCGAACGGCGATTCGCAACCAGCTCGCGCTACATGCGCGGGTCGTCCAGGAAACGGTTGCGCGTCGTTCGCTCGTGCTCGGGCTGCAGCATTTCTCCAGGCAGGATCTCGAGGCGATTCGAGCCGCGCGCGAGCGTCTCAACATTCAGGTCCTGGGATTGGCCAGCATTGCCGCCGATGTCTCCCCGGAACTCGCGCTCGCGACTATCGAAAGCGTCGTGGTGCTGGGAGCCTTTCACGCTTCGCCCGCCGTCAAGACGGCGCTTGCCGGCAGAATCCACTAGCCGCGCGAGGCCCACCCCCTCAACACCGGTAATCGGACAAATGTGATGAAACTCAACGAAGGCTTTCTGAACTCAATGCACGAAGCGATGACTTTGCTGCGTACCCGCGGCGTTGCCGAAGCGACAGAAGCGATACAACGCGCACTGCGAGGGGAAAGCGTCGGTGCAGTGAACGAAACTGCGTCGCGGGACAAGACGCCAGAGCCGGTTGTCTTCCCGTTTGCAAAGACCAAGGAAGCGACCGCGCACAAGGCGCGAGAAGACTGCATTGACGTGGAGGAACGAGGACATTTCATCACGCTTGCGTATGCGAATGCCGCCGGTCGCCGTCAATATCGGCTGTATGTGCCGGCGGGTGGCGCCGGCGAGCCGCTGCCACTGATTGTGATGCTGCACGGCTGCACGCAGGACGCCGACGATTTCGCAGCAGGCACGCAGATGAACGCGCTTGCCGAGCGGCATCGATGTCTCGTAGCTTATCCGGTGCAACCGCGGCAGGCGAATCCGTCGAAGTGCTGGAACTGGTTCAAACCTGACGATCAGCATCGCGAGCGCGGCGAGCCGTCGCTGATCGCAGGCATCACGCGCGAAATCATCTCGGCCCACAACGTCGATCCTGCGCGCGTGTACGTCGCGGGGATGTCCGCCGGGGGCGCAATGGCGGCGATCATGATCGCCGAGTATCCCGAGCTGTATGCCGCGGTCGGCGTGCATTCCGGTCTTCCTGCACGGTGCGCGCACAATTTACCCTCCGCGCTCGCGGCGATGAAAGGCGGCAAGCACCCCCGAAACGCACGGCGCGTGCAAGGCGATACAGACTTGTCACCGAGACGGCCCATGATCGTCTTTCATGGTGACGCGGATGCCACCGTTCACGTAGCTAATGCCACGCGGCTCGTGCAGAAGTTCGACGCACGGCCGGACGCCGGCAGCGAACGGCGTCGGGTCGACGCGGGCCGACGCGCCTGTACCGTCTCGCGGCTGGTTTCCGACGACGGTATCGACGCCGAGTTGTGGACCATTCATGGCGCAGGGCACGCTTGGGCAGGCGGCAATGCACGAGGCAGTTATACGGACGCTACTGGTCCGGATGCGAGTGCCGAAATGCTGCGCTTCTTTCTTGATCATCCGCAACGACAATAGTGCAGGCCTCTCTTGTGGTTACTATGATTGCGACGGAGTGGCGTCCGCTGTGCATGTAGAGCAAGTCCGCTTGCTCAATTGCATAAAGGCTGCCCGATGAATCACTTCCGGGGCGAATCCTCGGCGGCAGGTCTGCGAAGCCCGGATTTGCGCCGCAATCAACGTACGGCGGGTTGCCATTCAATTGGAGACATCCACGCGTGTTCGTCCATCGTCAACAACGGGTCGCGTGTCGCCGATCGCGGCCTTGCGAAGTTCGAGCGATGTGTGCCCATTGCATGAGGCAGTCATCGGCCATGAACGGCCGGTCGGCGGGGACGCCCGAAAGCGGTCAGTCAACTGCGCTTTCGACCCGCCGCCGACTATTCGACAACGCAGATAGTTTGACCGTCCTCCGCATTCGGTGGGCGAGGTCCGGGACGCTGAAATCGCTGGCATCGGGAGCGTGACTCGCCCTCACATTGCAGTTGCGTAGACCGATCGGTGGAGAACGGCAGCTACTCGTCCCGCAATGGCGCAACTGACGGTCAATGAGCAGCGCCGGAACCTGGCCGCACAGTGGGATCAGCTATACGCCGCAGAAGGGGAACCGCAGTCAACCTGGCGCGGCAGCGGTTCTCATCTGCAGAAGGCCCGCCCGCATGAACGGAATGGATGCCGGGTCAAGCGCCCGTCGCACGCCAGCGAGCCCACCGCAAGGGAAAAAAGCACATCCTGCAACGTCGATAGACTGCGCTGCCCTTCGACTACCGAATCGGTCATTACTTGACGGTAAACGCGTGTGATGGCCCTGTGTGCAGCGCCTACTCGAGGTTTTGCAACCTATCCCGCCTCGTATTTCAGTTATCCATCCGGAGATGCTGTCGCCAATCGCTGGGACGGCGCCCCGCCTCGACGAACGCCGTTGCAACGAACTCTTTGTGCCGATCGTGGAGAGCAGCTCAAGGGACCAACCGGACGATACGGATAGAGCCCGCACGACCGACCGGAGACGGTCGGCGGTGCTTCCCTCACCGAACGCCGTGCGGAAGAAAGGAACTGTCGCGTCTGCGGCGATCCGACGTCAGCGTCTCGAATATACTTCTATGCGCATGGCACCGACACGTGTCGGCGAGATCAAGATAGCAGTGGCAAAAGCCCCTTTTCTCTTTCGACCGGACCGTCCGAATGGACTTTAACATTGGGCTCTTCGAACTGCTGTTGCTCGTTTCGGCACTGGTGGCCATGCTAGTCCGGCGCTTGCATATGCCGTATAGCGTTGGTCTCGTTATGGCTGGAATCAGCTTCTCTTTCCTGGCCTCTTCCAGCTTCCCAGATATTCCCCTCACCAAGGATTTCATCTACGACGTACTGCTGCCGCCGCTCATTTTCGAGGCGGCGTTTCACATGAGGTGGGGCCAGGTACGCCGAGATTTCGCCGTCGTCCAGACATTGGCGGTCCTCGGGGTGCTCCTGTCAGCTGGCGTGACGGCAGCAGGCATGCATTTCCTGTTGCATTGGGAATGGATCAGCGGGCTGCTTTTCGGCACGTTAATAGCCGCTACGGATCCCGTCTCCATCCTTGCCACTTTCAAGGAAGCGGGTGTCACAGGCCGCTTCAGGCATTTGATGGAGGCCGAGAGTCTGTTCAATGACGGGACCGCGGCGGCAGCGTTTCGGGTCACGCTGGCCTTTGTCGCCGGCACGCAAGTCGGCCTTGTCGAAGTACTCAAGATCTCGGGCGTGGTGCTTCTCGGTTCGGTGTTTTGCGGTTTGCTAATCGGCAACGCAGTGCTATCGCTGCTGCACCGCACCGACGATCACCTCGTCGAGATCACCTTCGCGATGATCGCGGCCTATGGGTCGTTTCTGCTAGCCGAGAACCTTCACCTGTCCGGCGTATTGGCCACGCTGATAGCGGGCCTCGTGATGGGAAAGCGGAACACGAGCGACGCGATGACGAAGAGAGGTCGGCAAGCCGTCGAGGTCGTGCTTGAGTACACGGTATTTGCGGCGAATTCGTTCATCTTTCTTTTCATTGGAGTTCAGCAGGCGCGCAGGGAATACGACACCGTGTGGCTATCGATCGGGATCGCCATCATGGTCGTGATGCTGGGGCGTGCCGTGGCTGTGTACCCGTGTTGCATGCTCTTCTCGCGCTCGTCGCTGCAGATCGAGGTGCGGCATCAACATATCCTGTTCTGGGGCGGGCTACGCGGTGCCTTGGCCTTGGCGCTCGCGATGGGATTGCCGCCCGGACTACCACGGCGCGAAGAAATCATTACTGTGTGTTTTGCCGTGGTTGCTTTTTCAATCTTCGTTCAGGGCGCCACGATGACGCCGCTACTAAGGCGATTGGGTGTGGTTTAAAGATGCGGGGCCTCAAAAGTTTCATGCACGCCTGCTTTTCATCCTCATCGTTGCGCTCACGCATGCAGTCTAGTGAACCATGGTTACCGGCCTGGTAGTCACGCGCCACAACCCGGCGAGCATGGTCAGTCTGCGAAAGAAACCGAAATGGCTGGCATCGATCACGACGACATCCGGTTGAGTCTTTGCAGCATAGGCGGCAATGGCTTTTGCGCCGTGCCCGAACACCCGCTTCCATTTGTACGGAACGCCTGCATCCTCAAGGACTGAGCATGTCTGGATCAGCGCGTCGAGCATTATGTGCTTCTCATGGCGACGCAGTGCGCTGCGCGAGTGAAACGCTGCCGCACGCCCTTCGTCAATAGGCTCAAGCACTTCAAGCAGTTCGACTTCGGACACGCAGTGTTCCAGATACAGAAATGCGGCGTGTCGGGCAGCCTGTACGGCACCGCCGCTATCGACTACGGGGATCAGCAACCGTAACATTGAGCACTCCGATTTCGGCCAGCAGACCGACTTTGACACTTCCATTTCAGCACAGAGCGTGTCAATGCGTTGCAAAACTATACGCAGGACATGTAAAAATCCCGTCAACGCGACGTCTCGAACGCGGTGCAAACATGACGGCAGCACTTCTGAGCGCAATTTCCCACTGAATCGACGCTTCAGTGCGGATTGCATGCTACTGCCCCTGATAGTCGTTCGCTCCGACCAGTCTGTAGCCTACGCCAGTCTCCGTGATGATGTACTCTGGTTGCGCCGGATCACGTTCGAGTTTCTGGCGCAGGTGCCCCATGTAGACTCGCAAATAGTGGTCGTTATTAGCGTGCGTTTGGCCCCACACCTCCTGAAGTAGCTGTCGATGCGTCAGCACCCATCCTGCGCGTGACACAAGCGCCGACAGTAGCCGGTATTCGATCGGGGTAAGATGGACGATCTGGCTGTCGCGCGTTACCCTCCGTTCAGCAAGATCGACCGTGACAGCGCCGAAATGCACTTTGGTCGACTCCGTCCTGCCGCCGCAGATTCGCCGCCGCAGGTGGGCGCGGATTCGCGCAGTCAGTTCCGGCAATCCGAACGGCTTGGTCAGGTAGTCATCGGCCCCGGCGTCGAGCGCCGCGACCTTATGCTCCTCCCGGGTTCGCGCCGTCAGCACGAGCACCGGCACAGTGGACCAGCTACGCAGTTCCCGAATCACGTCAATGCCGTCCATATCCGGCAAACCAAGATCGACGATGACGAGATCAGGCCGCCGTGTTGCGGCCTGCGCCAGCCCTTGCTCCCCCGTTTCGGCATCAAAGACCGTCATGCCATCCGCTTCCAGTGCCGTGTGAACGAAACGACGGATGTGCTTGTCGTCTTCAATCAGAACAACGGTGACCGTCGGCTCGCTCATGGTTTTGCCGGATCGACGGCCGGTGCCGGGAAGGCGCCCCCTGTTGACGCCGCCTGCTCTCCATCGTCGGGCCATAGCTCTGCGGGTGGCGCTTCGGCCGGCGGGGTCTCATCGGCGGGCAGCATGAACCAGAAGCGCGCGCCAATGATCTTACCCATTGTGCCGGTACGATTCTCGGCCCCGATCCTGCCGCCATGCGCCTCGACAATGGCACGGCAGATCGCGAGGCCAAGACCTATCCCGGCCTTCGCCGATTCTTTCTCGCCGCGCGTGAACTTGTCGAACACGCGCGTCTCCATGCCCGGCGGCAGGCCGGGCCCGCTATCGTCGACGCAGACCTTCACATATTTCCGGCCGCCATCATGGGCCGGCGTGGCATCGATCGTGAGCGGCGTCCCCGGTGGCGTGTACTTCGCCGCGTTCTCGAAGAGATTCACAAAGAGCCGCTCCATCAGCACCGCATCAAGCTGCAGCAGTGGCAGATCAGGCGGTACATGCACCTGGACTGGGCGCCCGGCGAGCGTACGCCGGCAAGCGCCGAGGGCCGCGCCGACGACCTCCTCGAGCATCGACCATTGCCGGTTCAGGCGCACGCCACCCGCTTCGAGGCGTGCCATGTCGAGCAGGTTCGTGACAAGACCATTCATCCTGAGCGCCTCCTCGTGGATTGCGTCGACGACTTCGCTGGTCGTTCTCGCAGGCACACCGCTTTTGTCCTGTTCGGCAAGCATCGACGCGAATCCGACGATTGCGGTCAGTGGCGTGCGCAGGTCGTGTGAGATCGCCGACAGCAGGGAGTTGCGCAGTCGCTCGGACTCCATGTTGATGAGCGCGTCCTGCGCGATTTCCACGTAGTGAACGCGTTCGAGCGCCAGCGCAATCTGGGCGGCGAACGCATCGAGCATCCGCTGCTGCTCTGGACTCGCCAGATCCGAAGTCTGCTCCGATACCATCGCGAGCACGCCGCGCGTACGCATCGGTGCCTTTAGCGGCAGGTACAGCGCGTCCGTGGCGGGCAGCGTATCCGTGCCACGTCCGGCAGGTTTTTGCTGGTCATACACCCATTGACCGATATCGAGGTCGAGCGCTTGTGCGTCCAGCATGACAGCAGGGTTAGGCTCTTCGACTTTCTGCCAGATCTTCTCTGCGCTGTCCGGCAGCAGGATCGCGACGCGCGCGTGAAACACTTCGCCGACGTGCCGCGTACCGATCTCGATGATCTGCCCGGTCGTCAGCGCCGCGCCCAGTTCACGTGACATGGCGTACATCGCACTGGTGCGCCGTTCGCGCATGGTCGCGATGTGCGCCTGACGGCGCAGGCTCGACGTCAGATGACTGATTGTCAAGGAAGTCAGCAGCATCACGAAGAAGGTCAGCACATATTGCGTGTCCGAAACCGCGAATGTCATCTGCGGCGGTACGAAGAAGAAATCGAACGCCGCCACGCTGAGGAACGACAGCAGCACGCCCGGCCCGCGCCCGAGTCGCGCGGCCGCGAAGATCACGCCGAGCAGATACAGCATCACCAGGTTCGCCAGAGCGATATGGTGGAGAAAGGCTGACGCAACGACTGTGATTCCTCCGCAGATTGCCAGGGCGTAAAAATAGCTTTGCGGCTTCAAGCGCCCGCCGCCTCCGGGCGCCACAGCAAAGCTCGGAGCACCGGCTCGCATATTCCGGCCCTCGCGCTCCGGGGCCGCGCTCATCAGCGTGACGTCGATGTCGCGCGCGTTCTGCACGAGCTGCTCGCCGACCGGCGGCACGATCAGCCGCCGCCAGCGTCCCCGCGTTGACGCGCCGGCAACCAGCCTGGACACATTGCGCATGCGGGCGTAAGCAACGAGCGTTTGTGCGGCGTCAGTCCCGTCGAGCGTGGCAGTTTCGGCCCCGAGTTCGGCGGCGAGCTTCAGCGCATCGAGCGTTCGTTTGCGCAAGTCATCCGGCATGCGCTGCAGTTTCGGCGTCTCGACATACACGGCTATCCAGTCGGCCTTGATGCTCGTGGCGAGCCGCGAAGCGGCGCGCACGAGCACTGGCGCTTCCGGCCCCGGTCCGACGCACACAATGAGCCGCTCGCGTGCCTGCCAGATACGCTCAATAGACTGGTCGGCGCGATACTCACGCATCTGCGCATCGACGCGATCTGCAGTACGGCGCAGCGCCAGTTCGCGCAGCGCAATCAGGTTGCCCTTGCGAAAGAAGTTACGCACGGCATGCTCGGCCTGCTGGGGCAGGTAGACCTTGCCGTCTCGCATCCGGTCGAGCAGCTCTTCGGCGGGCAAGTCGACTAGTGTGACCTCGTCGGCGCCATCGAACACCCGGTCGGGGACAGTTTCCCAGACCCGGATCCCCGTGATCTGACCGACAATATCATTGAGACTTTCGAGATGCTGGACGTTGACCGTCGTGTAGACGTCGATGCCCGCGTCGAGGAGTTCGTGGACGTCTTGCCAGCGCTTCAGGTGCCGCGCGCCCTGCACGTTCGAGTGCGCGAGCTCGTCGACGAGGATGAGCTTTGGCCTGCGGGCGAGCGCGGCGTCGATGTCGAACTCGGAGAGCTGGTGGCCGCGATATTCGTGGCGCGCGAGCGGCAGTATCTCGAGACCATCCAGCAGCGCGATGGTTTCCTTGCGGCCATGGGTCTCGATGATCCCGACAACCACATCGGCGCCTTCTGCCTGCTGCCGCCGGGCGGCCTGCAGCATCGCAAACGTCTTCCCCACGCCCGCTGACGCGCCAAAGAAGACCTTCAGGCGGCCACGCTGCTGTTTCTCTTTATCCCGCTGGATCCTATCCAGAAGTTCGTCTGGGTCAGGGCGGTCCATCGAGTGTCTCCCATAAACGGCCGGCGGCAGACGTCAGACCCGCCCACCTTCCGCCAGACGCACGTTGGCAGCACATCATCCGTGCATGGGTTTGAGGTCGTCGAGCGCGAGGTTGAGCTTCAGCACATTGACGCGCGCTTCGCCAAAAATGCCGAACTGCCGCCCGGACGTAGAGCGGGCAACCAGCTCGGTGACCTGGTCGGTCGTCAGCCCGCGGGCCTTGGCAACGCGTGCGGTCTGATAGGCCGCCGCAGCGGGACTGATCTCGGGATCGAGACCGCTGGCTGAGGACGTCACAAGATCCACCGGTACCGGTTGCGACATGTCGGTGCCCGCTGCCTTCAAGGCATCGATGCGACCTTTGATTTCGTCAGCGAGTGCGGGGTTGGTCGGACCAAGGTTCGAGCCGCCCGAGTTTTGCGCGTTGTAAGGGTTCGGTGTGGTCGCCGACAGGCGTCCCCAGAAATAGTACGGTGCGTCGAACTGCTGGCCGATCATGGGGGAGCCCACTGCCTTGCCGTTGTGCTCAATCAGGCTGCCGCTCGCCTGGTGTGGAAACGCCATACGTCCGATGGCCGTCACAGCAATCGGATAAATGCCCCCCGTGATCACGGTCAGTACGACGAACAGCACAAGTACGGGGCGAATCAGGTTTTTCATGATGTTTGCGCTCTCTGTGTCAAACCCAGCCAAACGCGGACATGATCATGTCGATCAGCTTGATGAACGGAAACGGGAGCAGAATTCCGCCGAGCCCATAGACCAGCAGGTTGCGGCGCAACAGTGCGGCAGCCCCCAGCGGTCGGTACTTCACACCCTTGAGCGCAAGCGGGATCAGCGCCACGATGATCAGCGCATTGAAGATCACTGCCGACAGGATTGCCGAGGCCGGCGAACTCAGATGCATCACGTCGAGCACCCGCAACTGCGGATAGGTCGTCGCGAACGCCGCCGGGATGATCGCGAAATACTTCGCGACGTCGTTGGCAATCGAGAATGTCGTGAGCGACCCGCGCGTCATCAGCATCTGCTTGCCGATCTCGACAATCTCGATCAGTTTCGTCGGGTTGGAGTCGAGGTCGACCATGTTGCCGGCTTCCTTAGCCGCCTGCGTGCCCGTATTCATGGCCACCGCGACGTCGGCCTGCGCGAGTGCGGGGGCATCATTGGTGCCGTCGCCGGTCATCGCGACGAGGCGTCCTTCACCCTGATGCGTGCGGATGATCGTGAGCTTCGCCTCCGGCGTGGCTTCGGCGAGGAAATCGTCGACGCCCGCTTCGGCCGCGATCGCCGCGGCGGTCAGCCGGTTGTCGCCGGTGATCATGATGGTCTTGATGCCCATCTGGCGCAGTTCGGCGAAACGTTCCTTGATGCCACCCTTGACGATGTCCTTCAGCTCGATCACACCCAGCACGCGCGCTACGTCGCCGTGTTTTTCCGCCACCACGAGCGGTGTGCTGCCACGTCGCGCGACATCCGTCACGGCGCTCTCGACCTCGGGTGCAAACTGCCCGCCGTGCATTTCGACATAGTGCTTGATCGCTTCTGCCGCGCCTTTGCGGATCTCGCGGCCCGGCGCCCCGGAGGAAGTCCCCTTGGGGGACAGGTCGACGCCGCTCATCCGCGACTGCGCGCTGAACGCGAGGAAGGTCGCGTGCAAGGAGCTCATATCGCGCTCGCGGATGTTGAAACGCTGCTTCGCGAGCACAGTGATGCTGCGGCCTTCCGGCGTCTCGTCGGCAAGCGACGACAGCTGTGCGCCGTCGGCGAGCGCTTCCTCCGTGACACCCGGTGCCGGTATGAAGGCAGAGGCCTGACGGTTGCCGAGCGTAATCGTGCCCGTCTTGTCGAGCAGCAGCACGTCGACATCGCCGGCGGCTTCAACAGCACGGCCCGAGGTCGCGATCACGTTCGCCTGCATCATGCGGCTCATGCCCGCAACACCGATCGCCGACAGCAGGCCGCCGATCGTCGTTGGAATCAGGCACACGAGCAGGGCAACGAGCGCGGTGATCGTCACGACGTGGCCGGCTTTTGCCACTTCGACGGAGAACATCGAGAACGGCAGCAGCGTGGCGGTAGCGAACAGCAGAACCAGCGTCAGCGCGACCAACAGGATCGTCAGTGCAATTTCGTTCGGCGTCTTCTGACGCTTCGCGCCTTCGACCATCGCGATCATGCGGTCAAGGAACGCTTCACCCGGGTTCACACTGACGCGTACGACGATCCAGTCCGACAGCACGCGCGTGCCACCCGTCACCGACGAAAAGTCGCCGCCCGACTCGCGGATCACCGGTGCGGATTCGCCGGTGATCGCCGATTCGTCGACCGACGCCACCCCTTCGATCACTTCGCCGTCGGCCGGGATCACGTCACCTGTCTCGACCAGAACGACGTCGCCGCGGCGCAGATCGTTCGCGGCCATGATGCGGATCGGCGCTTTCGGATGCGGCTCCTGCAGCTTTTTTGCCACCACATTGTGTTTGGCGCTGCGCAGCGACGCGGCCTGGGCCTTCGAACGGCCTTCGGCCAGCGCTTCGGCAAAGTTCGCAAAGAGCACCGTGAACCACAGCCACAGCGCGATCGCGAGGATGAACCCCGCAGGCGCCTCGGCCTGGCCGGCGAGCGCAGCAAACCACAGGATCGTCGTCAGGATGCTGCCGACGTAGACGCAGAACATCACCGGGTTGCGTAGCTGGGTACGCGGCGCAAGCTTTCTGAATGAATCGACGAGCGCCGGCCTGACAATCGCCGGATCGAACATCGACCGGGCCGCAGTGCGTGCCTGACCGATATTGCCCGGCTGATGGACAGGCGGTTGGGTACGGGTAATCATGCTTTCCTCGCAATCAGTGACCCGAGATCATGATCAGGTGCTCGACGACCGGGCCGAGGGCAAGCGCCGGCACATAAGTCAGTGCACCAACGAGCACCACAGTGCCAAGCAGCAGCACAACGAACAGCGGACCGTGAGTCGGCAAGGTACCGGCGGTAACGGCAATGCGCTTCTTGTCAGCGAGCGAACCGGCGATTGCCAGCACAGGGATGATCGATCCGAAGCGGCCGAACCACATGGCGATCGCGAGCGTTACGTTGTAGAACGGCGTGTTGACCGAAAGACCGGCGAATGCGCTGCCGTTGTTGTTCGCGGCGGAGCTGTAGGCATACAGGATTTCGGAGAATCCGTGTGGACCGGGGTTGGCGATTCCGGCCACGCCAGCAGCCGTCAGGACGCCGACCGACGCACCGACCGGTACGAGCAATGGCGTGAGCAGCACAGCGATGGAGACCATCTTCATCTCATACGACTCGATCTTCTTGCCGACATACTCTGGCGTGCGGCCGATCATCAGGCCGGCGACGAATACCGCAAGCAGCGCGAACACGAGCATGCCGTACAGACCGGAACCAACCCCGCCGAAGATCACTTCGCCGAGCTGGATCAACAATAGCGGGACCAGCCCTCCGATCGGCGTGAGCGAATCGTGCATGTTGTTGACCGCACCGCATGACGCTGAAGTCGTCGCGACCGTGAAGATCCCCGACTGCGCGATACCGAAGCGCGTCTCCTTGCCTTCCATGTTGCCGCCCGGCTGCAAGGCGGACGCGGTTTGATCCACATGCAGCGAGGCAAGCAGCGGATTGCCGCCCTGCTCGGAGGAAATCTCGACCCAGCAGGCAGCCGCGAAGGCGATCGTCATCGCGGCGAGGATGGCGTACCCCTGACGCTGGTCGCCTACCATCCGGCCGAACACAAGGCACAACGCCGCAGGAATGACGAGCATCGCGATCATCTGCACGAAGTTCGCGAACGGCGTCGGGTTTTCATACGGGTGCGCGGAGTTGGCGTTAAAGAAGCCGCCCCCATTGGTGCCGAGCATCTTGATCGCTTCCTGTGACGCGGTCGGTCCCATCGCGATGGTCTGCCTGTCGGCCTTGTTGTCGACCATGACCGGATTGCCCTTCGCATCCTTCACCGGGTTGCCCTGGGCATCGGTCCTGGGCGTCTGGTAGGTCGTGACCTGCAGCGTGGCGACGTCCTTGTATGACTCGAAATTCTGGATCGCACCTTGGCTGATGAATACGAGCGCGATGACCGTCGCGAGCGGCGCGAAGATGTAAAGCGTGATGCGCGTGAGGTCGACCCAGAAGTTGCCGATGGTTTTCGTCGTATGGCGTGCAAAGCCGCGGATCAGCGCTACGACGACGGCAATACCGGTGGCGGCCGAAATAAAGTTCTGAACGGCTAACGCGGCCATCTGCGTCAGGTAGCTGACGGTCGACTCCGGCGTGTAATTCTGCCAGTTCGTATTGGTCACAAAGCTGATGGCCGTATTGAATGCAGCGTCGGGCGTCATCGGACCGAAACCCTGCGGGTTTGCCGGCAGCCATTGCTGGAGGCGCAGGAATCCGTACACGACCAGCGCGCCGAGCGCATTGAAAACGATCACGGCGAGGGCATAGTGCGTCCATGCCATTTCGGCTTCGGGATTGACGCCAGCGAGCTTGTATAACACCCCCTCCAGCGGTCTTCCGATACGCCGCACGACCACGGACGAGCCGTCAAGCACGCTGGTCATGTAGCGGCCAAGCGGAATCGCGAGCGCGATCAGCACGACGATATAAAGTCCTGTCTGGAACAGGTTATTGGCGTTCATTCGAGGGCCTCCGCTCGCAGCAGGGCGTACACGAGGTAGACAAACAGTATGAGCGTCGACATTGCGGCGAGCCACGTCATCCAGGAAGTCATGGGCGGCCTCCGGGGGCGCGGCGGAGCTTGTCGCAGCCGACCGCAAGCGCTGCGACCAGCCCCCCGAAAGCGGCGATGGCGATGAGGTAAACCAGATCCATGACGATGCCCTCCCATGACGGATCTTTCCAAGATCAAGCCTAGGAAAAAGGGCGTAAACGCCGTGGTAAGACCACGTGCTGGGGTATAAAAAATATGTAAACGGGACCCGGTTCTCGCCTCGAAGGAACACCAGTCAAGGCGATCTGCGCGATGCGCGTCCTCCCCGGCTTCGGCGTCAGCCGTTTGCGCAGATCCGGACTGCGTCAGGCGCAGGCAGTTCTTTTCTCCGGGCGCGCCGAAGCAGCATGGACCAGACGCGACCTTTATCTGTCTGAGGCTGCCGGAATGATTCTTCTGAGCAGAGTTCGCACACCGCGAAGCACACCCCGTCAGCCACGCTCCAACCGCCTGCGTACCGTCCCCACCAACCTGTCAAACGGCAATGTACTCGCAGCCAGCGCACTGACCTCAGAAAAATTCTCCCTCACGATATCTGTCAACACCTGCCCCGGCGGCGCCTCGACCAGCACCTGCGCGCCCATTTCCTGCATCACGGTCAGCGCATCGAACCAGCGCACGGTGTAACGCATATTGGTCGCAAGATCCTCGCGAATCGCATCGGCCGTATATAACGGGCGTCCACCGCGATTGCCGATATAAACACCGCGCGGTCTTTCAAAATGCAACGTGCGCGAGTACGCCAGCAGTTCGTCGCTCGCACGCGCGAGCAATTCGCAATGCGAGGGCACGCTGACCGCGAGCCGCGTGGCCTTGCGCGCGCCGGCCGCGAGCGCGCGTTCGATGAACCCGTCGAGCGCATCGTCCGCGCCGGCCATCACGATCTGGCGCGGTGCATTGACGTTGCCGATATACACGCGTTGCCGTTGCTCCGCGGCCTGCTGTGCAACGAGCGTTTCCGCCTGCTGCTCGCTCAAGCCGGTGACGGCCGCGAGACCATAGCCCGCCGGATAAGCGGTTTCCATCAGCTCGGCCCGTCGCTGCACCATCTTCAGCGCGTCGCGGAACGCCACCGCGCCACAACTGACCGCCGCCGCATACGCGCCGATCGAAAGTCCCGCGCTGATCTCCGCCGCCAATCCTTCATCGGCGAGCGCGCGCATGATCGCGACGCCCGCGACGGTCAAGCCCAGTTGCACCGCGACCGTCGAATCGAAAGCGTCGGATGAGTCGAGCGTCAGCACGTCGATGCCAAGTGTGTCGGAAGCTTCAGCGAGCGTGTCCTGTACCGCGCGATGCTGCGGCAGTCGATGCAGAAAGCCTTCGCTCTGCGCACCCTGGCCGGGGAACAGAAGCGCGAGCATCAGGCAATGCCATGGTGAGCAATCGCCGCCCACGGATCGGCGATCAAGCGGGGGCCGCTCGCATCGCGGGCAAGCACGCGCGCCTTGCCCGCGGCCCATTCCGCGAGCGCCACGCCACCCGTGGGCGTTTCGAGTTGCGCATCGATGCGGATACCGATATGCGCCGCGAGCGTTTGCAGTTGCTCCAGCAAAGCACTCGCGACATTCAGCGCCAGCGGTTGCGGCACGCGGATCAACAGATCGAGGTCGCTCGTTTCATTGACAGTCGGCACGTGCGTCGCCAGTTCAAAGCCGGTGCTGCCAATAGGTCCCCAAGCGAATCCACCAAGCGGACCGCCCGAATCACGTTGCAACGAAAGCAGTGCAACGAACGAGGGCAATGCATCACGTCCAGCATCGGCTTGCGTCTGCGCGAGCGATTCCGGCGGCACGGCACCGACGATATCGTCCGCATGCACCCATGTGCCGTAGCGTTGCGCTCGCTTCGCACCGCGTACGCCGATCGCGACGAAACCATCAGCGGCGAGCGCGCGCCGGACGACCGCATACGGCGCGCGTTCGAACGCGTCGCGAACCCACGCTGGTTCATCATCGGGCGAGTCCAGCCGCCGCAAGCGCAGCAGATCATGCGGCCGCCACCGCGCGTCGCACGACGTGGCGTGCACGGTGGAGAAGGGCGCAGCCGCACACACGCGCATCACACGGCATCCCATTGTTCGGCAAGACGCCGCCGCACCTCGATCGACGCCGCGCGAGTCTGCCGCGCCGCCGCCGATTCCAGCCGACGCGCGAGCGTACGATCCCCCTCGCGCGCGCTGCGAATCTGCTCGACCAGCACCGTGCGCACGCGCTCGATCTGTGCCGCGTCGGGCGCGTCCGCGTCGATGCCTTCGATCAACTGATCGAGCAGCCCCAACTTCGCGAACGATGTCATCGAATACGACATCGGCACGATCGTCTCGCCGAGTTCGTCGAGTTCTTCGACCGTGCGGCGCGTGACGCGCGCGGCCGCTTCCTTGCCCATCGCGTGGACCATCGTGCCGGGCGCGTCGAGCGCGACGATGCGGTTCGCCTGATAGCCGTGCGCGAGGAACGCGCCGGACATCGCCGGACCGACGATCAGCGCGATCACCGGATGGCCGGCGTCGCGCGCGCTCGCATAGGCGTCGACGGCGGCCGCGCAGGCGAGGTGGATGCCGAGCATTTCCTCGCGATAGCCGTACGCCTGGCTCTTCACGTCGACGATCGCGACGATCGGGCGGCGCGTGCTAGCGCTTTTATCCGCTTCGATTGCTTGACGCACCGCGCGCGCGAGTTGCCAGCCTTGTTCGAGCCCGACCACGTTGGTGGTCGCGCGCGGAAAACGGTTCGCGGGATCGGGCACGACCGTGATGAAGCGCGCGGTGTCGCTGCCGAGCGGCGCATCGCCGCTCCAGACGGGCGCCGTGCTCGACGGTTCACCGGCCACCAGTGCGTTGAACCAGCGCGCGCCGCGCGTGAGTGTCGTGTCGTTCATGCCTGCTCCTTGTTCGACGCATCGCGCCCTCGCGGGTTGTACACATCACGCAGCGTCTCGGGCGTGACGCTCGCCGGATCGATCCGCGCGAGCCGCTGCAAGAACATGTCGACCTGTTCGCTGCGATGCGTGGCCGGCACGCCTTGCGCGAACGCGGCGCGTACGGCGGCGCGCACGGCCGCGGCATCGTCGTCGACGAGTGTGTCGGCGAGCGCGCTCGCGACGCGCTGCTCGCCGCCGATCAGTTGCCATACGCGGCGGCGATCGCTCGCGTCGAGTTCTTCGATACCGGCTTCCTGCTCGATTACTTCAGGTCCGTTCATGCCGAGCCGTCCCTGCTTCGTCACGATCAGATACGAGCACAGCGCGGCCGCGAGCGACATGCCGCCAAAGCAGCCGACCATGCCCGCGATCACGCCGACCACCGGCACGCGCCGGCGCAGCGCGACGATCGCCGCCTGAATCTCGGCGATGACCGCAAGCCCAAGGTTCGCTTCCTGCAGCCGCACGCCGCCGGTCTCGAACAGCACGACCGGGCGCACGCGCTTGCCACGCTCGCAGTCGCGTAGCGCCATCTCGAGCGCCGCGACGATCTTGCTGCCCGACACTTCGCCGATGCTGCCGCCCTGGAACGCCGATTCGATCGCGGCGACTACGGCCGGTTCGCCGTCGATCGTGCCGCGCGCGATCACGCAGCCGTCGTCGGCCTGGCAGACGATGCCCTGCAAGGGCAGCCAAGGCGACCCGATGCGATCGAACGGTCCGAGCAGTTCGCGGAAGCTGGCCGCGTCGAGCAGCGAGCGGGCGCGCTCGCGCGCGGGCAGTTCGATGAAGCTCTCGCGCAGCAGCGGCGCGCTATCTACGCTGGCGCTCGTGCTCATACGCTGTCTCCTTCCTCGGCCGCTTCGACCGCTTCGGCGAGCCGCAACGCGACCACGCCCGGCGTCGCGCCGAAGTCGTTGATCTCGATGTGCGCGGCGCCGTCGTAGCGCGTGAAGAAGCGGTCGAGCACGCTCTTCCAGATGTGGCTATAGCCGTCGACGCTGGTGCGCACCACCACGTGCGCGGCGAGCGCCGAACCGCCTGGATCGGCGGCGGCAGGCGACAGCAGCACTTCCAGATCGCCCGAGCCGACCACGCCGACGTGCGCGCGGGTCGTGACGGCGCGTTGCGCCGGATAGTCGAAGGTCAAATGTTCCATGAGGCTCAGCTCCGGCTGGCGTCGCGATGCGCCAGCATGTCGAGAAAGAGGGTGGCGGCGAGCAGATCGGCCGCGCCGCCCGGCGATGCGTTCAGCGACAGCAGTTCGCGTTCGAGCGCGTCGAGCGCGACGCGGCCCGCGGCTGTCGAACTGCCGCCCGCGTCGAGCACGCGCCGCGCGCCGCGCTGCCCCGCATGCAAGCCCGCGAGTCCCGCGCGATGCAGCAGGCAGGTATCGTCGAGCGTGCTCATGATCGCGAGCAGCGCATCGATGCGCGCGGCGTTTTCGTCGAGACCGCGTGCGCGGGCCGCGTGCAATGCCGGCAGACCGACCTCGAGCGCGTGCGGAAAGCCGTCCTGCGCTTCGCGCCGCGCGCCGCCGACCTGATAGCGTCGACGCGCGCGTTCGCCGTGGCTATCGGACGAAGCGGCGAAGCGGTCCGGGAAGCAGGCGATCTGCGCGGCCAGCGTGCAGACGCGCGAGGTATCGACACGGTTGGGATCGCCAGGTCTGTGCGCACGCATGGAGGAATTCGAAGCCGTTTCGAGCGCCACGCCCGCAACCAGCAAGCCGATGATCCAGATCGCGCCGCGATGCGCATTGCTCCCTCCCGTCGCCTGCATCATCTCCTGTTCGCCCGCGCGGCCGATCTGCGCGAGCTCGGCGCGCAGCAGCGCCGAGGGTTCGCCGCGGCGGCGCGCCGTGCGCGCCAGCGCCGCGAAGGTCGGTTCGAGCGCGTGCGCGGAGCGCCGCATGATCGCGAGATCGAGGTCGCGATGCGCGCCGCTGCCGCGCCGGTCGACGAGCGCGGGCTTCGGCGTGAGCTCCGCCTCGTCGATCAGCGCGATGATCGCGTCGCGCGCGAGTTGGGCGTCGGAAAACGGCGCGACCGGCGAGGTGCCACATGCATTGTGTAGGACCGAAGCATGCGGCGCGTCCAACCGTTCAGGAAGAACAGCAGCGGACGCCATCGTCACCAGCTCCGAAACCGCGCGGGCGGCGCGTACAGTCCGCCCGACCACGTGACCAGATCGTCGATGCTGCGCGCCGCGAGCAGCGAACGCTTCGCGTCGCCGCGCCGGATGCCGAGATCTTCCGGATACGCGACGATGCCGCGCCGGCGCAATTCCGCGGTTTTCTCGGGCTTCGCGCGCAGACCGATCGGCGTGACACCGGCCACCGCCGCGACCGCCGCGCGCCGCTCGTCGATGCCTTCGGCCTTGTGCAGATGCGCGATGCCTTCCTCGGTGACCACATGACTCACGTCGTCGCCGTAGATCATCACCGGCGCGATCGGCATGCCGTTTTTCGCGCCGACCGCGACCGCGTCGAGTTCATCGACGAAGGTCGGCTCGCCGCCTTTCTTGTACGTTTCCGCGAGTTGCACGACGAGCTTCTGGCCACGCGACACCGCGCCGTCGCCCTTCAACAGCTTCAGCCACGCCTCGCTCGAATGACGCCGGCCGCGCGGATCGTGGCCCATGTTCGGCGCGCCGCCAAAACCGGCGAGCCGTCCGCGCGTGACCGTCGACGAATTCGCGTCCGCATCGATCTGCAGCGTCGAGCCGATGAACAGGTCGACGCCGTATTGCCCGGCCAACTGGCACAGCACGCGGTTCGAGCGCAGGCTGCCGTCGTTGCCGGTGAAGAACACATCGGGGCGCGCCTCGATATACGCCTCCATGCCGACCTCGCTGCCGAAGCAATGGATGCTGTCGACCCAGCCCGATTCGATCGCCGGGATCATCGTCGGGTGCGGATTGAGTGTCCAGTTGCGGCAGATCTTGCCCTTGAGACCGAGCGATTCGCCGTAGGTGGGCAGCAGCAGTTCGATCGCCGCGGTATCGAAGCCTATGCCGTGATTCAGCGACGTGACGCCATACGGCTCGTAGATGCCGCGTATCACCATCATCGCGGTCAGCACCTGCAAGTCGCCGATATGGCGCGGATCGCGCGTGAACAGCGGCTCGACCGCGAACGGCCGGTCCGCCTGCACGACCACGTCGACCCACGAGCCCGGAATGTCGACGCGCGGCAATTCGTCGACGATCTCGTTGACCTGCACGATCACGATGCCGTGACGGAACGCGGCGGCCTCGGCGATCGTCGGCGTGTCCTCGGTATTCGGGCCGGTGTACAGATTGCCGTGACGGTCGGCCTTGTCCGCGCACAGCAGTGCAACGTGCGGCGTCAGGTCGACGAACATGCGCGCATACAGCTCGACATACGTATAGATCGCGCCGATTTCGAGCTGGCCGTCTTCGAGCAGTTGCGCGACGCGCAGACTCTGCGGCCCCGCGAACGAGAAATCGACCTTGTGCGCGATGCCGCGCTCGAACAGCGTCAAGTGCTCAGGACGGCTGATGCTCGAAATCAGCAGATGCACGTCGTGCAGCTTGTGAGGATCGACCGTGGCGAGCGAGCGCGACAGGAAGTCGGCCTGCTTCTGGTTGTCGCCTTCGAGCGCGACGCGCTCGCCGGGCAGGATCAACGTTTCGAGCGCATCGACGATGCGGTGCGTGGGCAGCACGCCGTCTTCGAGCCACGGCGCGATGGCCGCGAGGCGGCGGTTCTTTTCGTCGCGCCGGGTCGTCCACGAGCGGACAGTGGACCGCGATGCGGCGGCTTCGGCGGGGTGGTTCATCGGCTCGGTCATCGGTTCGATCAGCTCCCGGTGGTGACGCGCGGGCGTCGGCCGCGCGGCTTCGGTTGATGCGCAAGCGCTTCTTCGCGCGCGCGCTCGGTCAGGAAACGATGCAGAAGCTCGCCGGTGCCGAGCAGATGCGCGACCACCAGCGACTGCGCGGTCGCGATATCGCGGCGCTCGACGGCATCGAGCAGCGCGGCGTGCTCGCTGTCGGACTCGCCCTTGTACGACGGCAAGCCGAACTTCAGGCGCAGATAGCGTTCGCCGCGCCGGTGCAGCAAGCCGATCATGTCCTCGAGCTGCGGCCGGCCGGCGGGCGCGTAGAGACACATATGGAACGCGGCATTGCGCGTGACGTATAGCGACGGATCCTCTTCGCGCTCGGCGGCGCGGCACAAGTCGGCGGCTTCGCGCAGCGTCGCGGCGGTGTGATGCGGAATCGCAAGGCCGAGCGCGAGACTTTCGAGCGCCGAGCGGATCTCGTAGATCTCGCGCGCTTCGTTGGCGGACAGCGGCGCGACGCTCGCGCCTTTATGGACCGCCGCGCGTGCCCAGCCCTCGCTTTCGAGCTGGCGCAGCGCCTCACGCACGGGAATCGCACTGACCGAGAAATGCCGGGCAATCGCGTCCTGGCGCAGCGGCGCGCCAGGCGCGAGCGTGCCGTCGACGATCGCCGCGCGCAGCGCCTCAGCAATCATGTGCGAGGTGCTTTCGCGCGGCGCGGCGGCCGGCAGAAACGAACCGGACATGGCGGCGTCCAGGGGAAAACCTTCAGTTGCGTCGGTCATGGTATCAAATATTATATATAAAAAGACGCGCATTTCAGCGCGGGCAAACCCGGAAGTCTTGAACCACATTCCAGGCAGTGCTCGCGCCGTCCTCTGAATGAGTTGTACGAGGACATCGCCGATCAATCAACGTCGTCGAGCCATCTCCAAGCGCGCCCGTCCCTTTCATCGTTACGTTCAACTATCGTAGGCCGGAGGAGCATGATGAATACAGTCACCGACCGACGAGCGGTCGCGCGTCAGCGCACACCGCTCAATCGTTCGCAGATCGCAGGGTTCTGGGGAGCGTGGGCCGGCTGGACGCTCGACGGCATGGACTCGTTCATTTACGCGCTGGTGCTCACGCCCGCGCTGACCGAGCTGTTGCCGCGTTCGGGCTTCGCGGCGACGCCGTCGAATGTCGGCCTCGCGGGATCGATCCTGTTCGCGCTGTTTCTGGTCGGTTGGGGACTGTCGTTCATCTGGGGACCGCTCGCCGATCGCTTCGGCCGCACCAAGGTGCTCGCCGCCACCATCTTCACGTTCGCGATTTTCACCGGGCTCGCCGCGACCTCGACCAATGTGTGGCAGCTCGGTATTTATCGCTTCATCGCGGGCGTCGGGATCGGCGGGGAATGGGCGCTCGCGGGCACCTACGTTGCCGAGGCCTGGCCGGAGGATCGTCGCAAAATGGGCGCCGGTTATCTGCAGACCGGCTACTACGCGGGCTTCTTTCTCGCGGCTGCGCTCAATTACACGGTCGGCGTGCATTTCGGCTGGCGCGCGATGTTCCTGACCGGCGCGGTACCGGTCGTCGTCGCGATTCTGATTCTGCTGCGCGTGAAGGAGCCGGAGAAGTGGCAGAAAGCCGACGCAAAGACGGTGCGCGTGAAGCCGTTGCGCGAGATCATGGGGCCGGCTTACCGGCGTCGCACATGGGTCGCGTGCATTCTGCTGACGGTCGCGATCATCGGGCTGTGGGCGGGCGCCGTCTACGAGCCGTCCGCGGTGATCCAACTGGCGGCGCGCGCCGGCATGTCCAAGGGCGATTCGATTCGCACCGCGTCGCTCGCGACCGGCCTGCTGTCGATCGGCACGATCCTCGGTTGTCTCGCGCTGCCGCCACTGGCCGAGCGCATCGGCCGCAAGATGACGCTCGCGGTGTACTTCGCGGGGATGGCGGTGTCGATCGCGGCGAGCTTCGGTTGGGCGTTCTATCTGCCGAACGGGCTCGCGCCGTTCATCGCGTGGCTGTTCGTGCTGGGCTTTTTCGGCGGCAACTTCGCGTTGTTCAGCCTGTGGCTGCCCGAGCAGTTCGAAACCCGCGTACGCGCGACGGCGTTTGCGTTCTGCACGTCGGTTGGACGCTTCGTCGGCGCCGGCGTCAACTTTCTGCTCGGCGCGGCGGTGCTGCATATGCAGACGCTCGGCGTGCCGATCGCGTTGACCGCGCTCGTGTTCGTCCTCGGCCTGTTCGTGATTCCGTTCGCGCCGGAGACGAAGGGCGAGACGCTGCCGCAGTAAGAACCGGGCGGGCGGCGCGCTTTACTTCGCGTGACTGCGTGCCCGGCCACCCGGATGGAGCAGCGTCAGCAACGGCCAGCCGAGATTGACGCCGAGACTCGCGGCGACGATCAGCGCCATGCCCGCCAGTTGCGAGAGCGACAGCGCACGGCCATACACGAGCGCATCCACGACGATCGCGGTCAGCGGATAAACGAACAACAGCACCGCGATCACTGGCGTGCTGAGCTTGGGCAGCGCGCCGTAAATCAGCACATACGACAATCCCGTGTGCAGCACGCCCATGCCGATCAGCCAGAACCACTGCATCGGACCGATATGCGTGAGCGTCAAAGGCGCGATGAGCGGCGCGATCAGCGGCAGACAGATCACGCCGACCGCGCATTGCGTGAGCGTCAGCAGATGCGGGCGCATTTCGCCGAGGCTCTTCGCGATCAGCGTGACGCTCGCATACAGCAGCGAGCCGAGCAGCGCTTCGCTCAAGCCGATCAGATAGCTGCTGTGGCCTTGCAGGTTTCCGGCCGCGATCACGCCCGACGCGAGCACGAGCCCGACGAACGCCGTCGCGATCCAGCCGAGCCGGTCCGCGCCGAGCCGCTCGTTAAAGAGCGCCGCGCCGATCAGCACAACCCAGAACGGCTGCACATGAAACACGACGGTCGCGACCGCGATGCTGGTGCGATGAATCGCATCGAAAAAGCCGACCCATTGCGTGACCATCAGCACGCCGGAAATCAGCGCGAGCGCGACCGTGCGGCGCGTGAAGTGCGTGCGCGTGAAAAAGCCCTTCCATGCGCAATAGGCGGCGAGCGAGAGAAAGCCGAACAGGCAGCGGAAGAACACGAGCGTCAGCGCATCGAGCCGCGCCTCCTCGACGAAAACGCCGATCGTGCCCATCAGCAGGCCGCCGCTCGCCAGCGTGATCGCGCCTTGTTGACGTGAGGTGAGGGACATGCGCAACGACTCCGAAACATGATGCCTGCGAGTATTGCGCCGCTTGTGGCCTGTTCACAAACGAATTAAATTGAGCAATTCCATAAGCCCGGTTGATAAATCGTGAACCCTGAATTCGACGTCGATCTGTTGCGCAGCTTCGTCGCGGTCGTGGAGGCGGGCAGCTTCACGAAGGCGGCGGCGAGCGTGCATCGCTCGCAGGCGGCGGTCAGCATGCAGATCAAGCGGCTCGAAACGATGCTCGGCACGACGCTGTTCGCACGCAACACGCGCAACCTGTCGCTGACGCGGCCCGGCAGTACGCTGCTCGAATACGCGCGGCGCGCGCTTGCGTTGCAGGAGGAGGCGTGGTCGGCAATCGTGCGGCCCGAGGTGACCGGGCGGGTGGTGCTCGGCGCGCCGGACGACTATGTGTCGTCGCTGCTATCGCCGGTGTTGCGGCGTTTCGCGACGCTGTACCCGCGCGTCGAGATCGAGATCGTCTGCGCGCAGAGCACGGCACTCGCGCCGATGCTCGCGGACAACAAGATCGACCTCGCATTCGTCACGCGCGACCGCAGGATGCGCGGCGAATTCGTGCGCAGCGAACCGATGGTGTGGGTGGGGGCGTCGGTCGATACGCCGGTGCTGAAGGCCTCGCCGTTGCCGGTGGGGTTGTACGAGCCGGGCTGCGTCGCGCGCCAGCACACGCTGGCTGCGCTGGATGGCGCGCGCATCCGTTATCGCGCGGCGTTCAGCAGCGCGAGCCTGATGGGGCTCGTCGCGACCGTGGATGCCGGTTTGTCGGTGATTGCGCTGACGCGGTGCAGTGTGCCGCCGCGGCTCGCGATACTCGGCGACGCGCAAGGCCTGCCGAGAATCGCGCCGCTCGAAATCGTGGTCGCGCGCAGCGCGAAATCGGATCGGCCGACCTGCGATTATCTGGCGCAGCAGATGGTGCAGGATCTGTCGCTGCGGTAGCCGAGCGTGCCAGCCTTAGCCGTTCAGGCACGCGAATAGGCGGTCACTTCACCCTCGACCACGAGCCGCACGCGCTCACCCGGACGCGGGCACAGATAACCGGGCACGCGCGTGCGCACCATCGCCCGCGTCGCGGACTGCAATTGCAGCGCGACGCTCGCGTCCTGCCCCTGGAAGATCACGTCGGTGACGAGCGCGTCGTGCGCGGCGCCTGTGTGTGCGGTTTCAGCCTCCCATTCCACAGCACCGCGACCTCATGCCCGAGCGACAATGCCTCGGACTGATCGTGCGTGACTAGCACGGCAGTCGCGCCGGCCGCGGCCAGCGCAAGTGCGACCGCCTGGCGCGTTTCGACGCGCAGCGCGGCGTCGAGCGAGGAGAACGGCTCGTCGGGCCGGCTCGGCCTGCGCGCTGGCGGCCATCGTGAGAGCGGCGGCGCCGGCCATCGCGGCGAGCAGGGCTCGCGCGGCGCGCGCCGCAAGCTTGCGCGTGAGTTGATTCACGATTGGGCCTCCGTGCGGGTGCACCAAGCGGGAGTGCCGGTGACGATAGAAAGCATGGGAAGTGCTGATCCGGTTGCGTGGGGCGGCGTGTGCTTGCGAGGATGAAAGCGCGCTGCGGGCGGCGTCAGAAGTTGATATTGGTCCGCACGCCGACGACGAAGGTGTTGCGCAGCGGCTGCGTCGGGTCGTTGGGGTTCTGGCCCGCACCGGCGTTGAACGTGTATTGCGCGTCGGCCTGCAACTGCCACCAGGGATTGACCTGATATTGGTAGGTCGCCTCGAGCGTGGTTTCGCTGGTGCGCACGCCGTAGGGGCTGCCGTTGAATGCCAGGAAGTCCTTGTCGAGTCCGTTCACGTGACTGCCGACCTTGATGTAGGTCAGCGCGAGACCGGCGCTGTCGTTGTCACGGCCCTTGAACGGCGCCTTCAGCACGACGCCGAGGTTGGCCGCGACTTGCACGAGGTTGCGGTCTCCCGGCGCGCCCATCACGCGCGCGAACACGCCGAGACTGCGTGGTTCGTCGGAGTCGGGGCGCCACACCATCTGATCGGCGACCGCATAGAAGCTGTAGTTGCCGCTGTGATTCACCGGAATGCCGGTCGACGCCGGATTCGCGAGCGACAGCCCCATGTTGTCGTAGCGCTGATCGGCGAACTTGTTGGTGTTGTACCAGACGCCGAGCTTGTAGGTGCCCGGCAGACCGCCGCCGCCCGTGCCGACCATTTCGCCTTCGGCCGGCTGGTTGATCGAGTACTGCAACTCGCCGATCCACAACGCGCCGTTATGCAGGTTGAAGTTCGTGCCGCTCATGTTGTCCGGGTCGTTGCCGAGCGGGTCGCCCGAATACACGCCGGCAAGCGCGGTCAACGAAGGGGTGATCTGGCCGCGCACGCGCACGCCGAGACCCGCGAGCGGATAGGCGGGACCGCCCGACGGCATGTCGTACGAGGGCAGCGCGGGCCAGCCGAACATCGTGTTGAGGAACAGGGCCGCATACGTGCTCGTGATGAATTCCTGGTCGAGACTCTGCTGACCGATCTTCACGTCCACGCGCTTGTTCAGGAACGACTGCTGATACCAGAGCTCCCACAGACGCGTCGCGTCGTCGGCCTCGATGCCGCTCGCGGTATTCAACGTGCCGAGCTTGCTCGCGCTCAGGTTCGCGCCGTGAATTTGCAGTGCGCTGACGTTGAAGAGGCCGCCCGGCAGGCCGAACGCCTTTTGCGTATCCATCTGCAAGGTAGCGGTGGTCAGGCCGTCGTAGTTGACGCCGCGCGCGAGACCGCCGCGCAGATTGGCCAGCACTTCGCTGGTTTCGGTCAGCGTGAAGGTCATGCCGTACTTGCCGAGCCACGGACGCAGGCCGCCCATGTCGCCGAGCAATTGCTGGCGGTTCCAGAGGCCCGTCCACTGGTCGGTTTGCGTCGCCTGAATGTTCAGGTCGGCCTCGGGCGCTTCCGGGTTCGCATCGGGATTGGCTTCGGCCAGCGCCGCGTGGCCGGTCAACGAGGCACACGCGAAGGCCGTGCACAGTGCGACGCGCCGCATCGAAGGCAAACGCGTACGATGAGTTGCGCCGGGACCTGCGCAAGCGTCGCAAACCGGACGCGCATTGGCACGCGATCCATTGAGTTGGGCGAACTTCATCGAAATCCTTATGAGTGTCGTTTCGATCGATGTGATCAATCTGCGACTGCCTGGCGCGACATCGCGTGTTGTCCCAGGCTGCCAAAGCGGCTGATGGCGTGATCGTACGCAGGCGTATTGCGGCAGTCAAACAAATGAGAACTATTCGCAACAAGATGACGGCATGTAATTCCCGGATTTACGGACTGCGCCTAAACTTTATGAGGGCGTAAACAGATATTCATTAGCGCGTAATGAAAACGTATTGATGTAGTCAGGCCGAACGTGCGAAACGGCGAGGTGTCGAAGCGCACGAGTCACCCCGAAAGTCAAAGTAAGGAGGTAGAGATGGGCAAGCGCATTCTTCTGGTTTCGTTGCTGATGAGTGGTGGTCTGTTGCTGGGCGGCGCAGCGCACGCGCAGTTGAATCTGAAGCAGTTCGGCATCGGCGGGGGCGGCGATAGCGCGGCGGGTGCCGGGGCGTCGTCGGGCGGCGTGTCGCAGTTGCTGCAGAGTTACGTGGGCGCGAACCAGCAGGTGCTGAGCGGACAGTCGAGCCTCGCGTCGGCGATGGGCATGACGAGTGCCGCCGGCCAGGCGCAGCAGGCGGCGGGGCTGCTCAGCGGCGGCACGCCGTCGGTCAGTCAGTTGACGCAGGTCGGCAGCACCCAGCAGTCGCTGTCGCAGAAGTTGACCGATGCGTTCGCGAATCATGCAAGTGGCGGCGCGTCTGCGACGCCGGTCAACAAGGAAGCGTTCACGCAGGGTCTGTCGTCGCTTGGCAAGGGGGTGAGCCAGTATTCGAGCTTGCAGTCGGGGCTCGGCAGCCTCGGTCAGATGAGTCCGTCGTCGCTGCTGCAATCGGGCCTCAATCCGCAGACCGCACAAAGCGCTTCGTATATCGCGCAGTCGGCGCCGGGGCAGTTGCAGTCGCTGATGTCGACGCTGAGCTCGGCCGTGCAGTTCGCATCGAGCCACGGCATCACGGTGCCGTCGATCGCGACGTCGGCGTTGAAGGGCTTGTAGGCGCGTTTTAGCTTCGTCCCGCGCGCGGTCGATTCAGCGCCGAAAGCCGCTATGATCGCGTCGAACCCCCAGTCCAACCGGAATTCCGCCGATGTCCCACACCATCAATCTGGAAAACTACTTCACCCGGATCGGCTATCAGGGCCCGCGCGCGGCCACGCTCGACGTGCTGCGGGCGATTCACCGGCTCCATCCCGCCGCGATCCCGTTCGAGAACCTGAACCCGTTGACGCGCCGGCCCGTCAGGCTCGAGCTCGAAGCCGTCGAACGCAAGCTCGTGACCGAAAAGCGCGGTGGCTACTGCTTCGAGCAGAACATTCTGTTCGCGCACGTGCTGATGCAACTCGGCTTCCGGGTCACGCCGATGCTTGCGCGCGTCGTGTGGGGCCGCGATCCCGGCACGATCTCGCCGCGTACGCATATGGTGCTGCGCGTCGATATCGACGGCGACGCATGGATCGCCGACGTCGGCTTCGGCGCCGTGACGCTGACCGCGCCGCTGCGGCTGACCGCCGGCCTCGCGCAGCCGATTCCGCTCGGCACGTTCCGTCTCGCCGACGCGGGGCGCGACACCGTCTATCTCGAGGTGCTGGCGCCGGACGAGAGCTGGACCCGCGTTTATCACGTCGATCTGCGCGCAGTCGAGTGGATCGACTACGAAACCTCGAACTGGTATACGTCGACGTCACCGGATTCGAAGTTCGTTCATAACCTGCTGGCGTGCCGCGTGTTGCCCGCACGGCGCCTGGCGCTATTCAACGATCAGTTCAACGAGCGCGACGCACGAGGGCAGATCGTCAACGAACGGCGCCTCGCGAGCGCCGCCGAACTCGCCGACTGTCTGCGTGAGCGTTTCGGCTTGAATCTGGAGGACATCGATATCGCCGACGTGTTCGAGCGCGTGCGCACGCGCGATGAGGCCGCATGAGCCGACCGCTCGAGGGAGCCGCGATGGTCGCACGTCTGATCCTGCAATCGCTGGCGTGGCTGGTTTTCATGGGCGTGCTGCTGTTCGGCGCGGCCGGCACGCTCGCGTGGCCGGCAGCGTGGTGGTATCTGTTCGAGCTGGCGGTATTGAGCCTGTGGCTCGGCTTGTGGCTCGCGCGTCATGATCCCGCGCTGCTCGCGGAGCGGCTCGCGCCGTTCGTGCAGGCGCAGCAGAGCCGCTGGGATCGTGTGTTCATGGCCGCGATCGGGGCCGCGTGGTGCGGCTGGCTGGTCCTGATGGGTTTCGACGCGATGCGGTTTCGCTGGTCCGCGCCGCTGCCGTCGTGGCTCATGGGCCTCGGCGCGTTGTGCGTGTTCCTGTGCATCTTCATGTGCCGGTTCGTGTTTCGCGCGAACAGCTATGCCGCACCGGTGGTCAAGATTCAGTCGAGCCGCGGGCACAAGGTCGCCGACACCGGGCCCTACGCGTACGTCCGTCATCCGATGTACGCGGCCGCGCTGGTGTTCTTCGTCGGCACGCCGTTGATGCTCGGCTCGTGGTGGGGGCTCGTGGCGCTGCCCGCGATGGCGTACGGGATGGGCTGGCGCGCGGTGCGCGAGGAGCGGCTGCTCGCCGGGCAGCTCGACGGCTACACCCAATACATGGCGCGTGTGCGTTACCGTTTCGTGCCGTTTATCTGGTAGCGCGTTCCAGCCGTCTCCCAGCGTCGAACCGGGTAAGATTGGGCCCGGCCGTCGGAGAACCGGCCACGGTGTACCTCATGTACCACCGGCGAACCACCGATGAGGTTTGGAGTGAAAACAACGACACAGGCGCGTATAGCGCCCGCCGCACAGGCCGAGCAGAAACAGCATTCCGCTGAACGCGATCGCGACACGCCGGTCAAGGCGATGCCCGCCTACGAGCAGATCAAACGCTACGTGCTTCAGCGCATCAGCGAAGGCGCATGGAAGCCGGGCGGGCTGATCCCTTCCGAAACGGAACTGGTCAAGGAGTTCGGCGTCGCGCGCATGACGGTGTCGCGCGCGCTGCGCGAGCTGACCGCCGAGCGCGTGCTCACGCGCGTGCAAGGCTCGGGCACCTTCGTCGCGCCGCAGCGGTATGAATCGACGGTGCTGGAGATCCGCAATATCGCCGATGAAATTGCCGCGCGCGGTCATCGTCATTCGGCGCGCGTGCTGACGCTCGAACCGAGCGACGACGCCGACGCGCTCGAAGCGCTCGGTCTCGCGAACGGTCCCGCGTTTCATTCGTGCATCGTGCACAGCGAGGAGGGCGAGCCGATCCAGTACGAGGACCGCTTCGTCAATCCGAAGGTGTTCCCTGAATATCTGCAGCAGGACTTCTCGGTCGAAACGCCGAATCACTACATGGTGCGGCTCGCGCCCGTGCAGCGCGCCGAGTTTCGCATCTACGCGCAAAAGCCCGACGCCCATGTGCGGCGTCATCTGATGATGGATATCGGCGAGCCGTGTCTGCTGCTGTGGCGGCGCACGTGGGTCGGCGAGAACGTCGCGACGTCGGTGCGGCTATGGCATCCGGCGTCGCGTTTTCATCTGGCGGGGACCGTCTAGTGCGGTTTCGGAAGCGCGCTTTATCCCTGACGCTGCGAGGTATTCGGCGAAAAGCGGCAGCCGAGCCGGTAGCGCGAACCCGGATGCACGAAACGCGCGAACGTCACGGCGACGCCGCCCGTCCATGTGCGGCGCGTCAGCGTCAGGCACGGTTCTTCGGCGTGAATTTCGAGCAGCTCTGCTTCGGCAGGCGTCGGCAGCGCCGCGTCGACCACGTGTTCGAGATCGTGCATCGGCACGACCGTCAGCAGATACTCGGACGGCTTCAGCGCCGAGAAATCGTGCTGCAGAAAATCCGGCGCGACGGCCGGATTCACATAGCGATCTTCGAGTTGCACCGGCAGACCGTTCTCGCGATGCACGCAGATCACATGAAACACCGAAGCGCCCGGCGCCAGCCCCAAAGCGTTCGACACCGTGACCGACGCGGTCTCGCGCTGCAACAGCACCATATCGCAGCGATAAGCGTGGCCGCGCGAGCGGATCTCGTCGCCGATATGGGCGATCATCAATAGCGTGGACTGCGGCTTGTTCGGCGCGACGAAAGTACCGACGCCCGATAGGCGCGTGACGAGCCCCGCGTCGGCGAGTTCGCGCAGCGCGCGGTTGACCGTCATGCGCGAAACGCCGAGCGTCGCGACGAGGTCGAGCTCCGAAGGCAGACGGTCGCCCGCCTGGCGTTCGCCCGAGCCGATGATCTGGCGAATGTGCTGTTTGACCTGCTCGTAGCGCGCGGCCGGCGCTTCGTCGCTGCCGCGCGCGATTTTGGCCGCGGCGCTGGCCGCGCTGGCGGACGATTTGCCATGAGGCTTGTTGCGAACGGTGGCGCTCATAGGGGCGGGGTGTCGTCGGGGCCGCGCGTCCAGAACGCATTGCGGTCGAAGTAGTTTTGCAGAAACTGCCGCAGACGCGGCTGCGCGGCATCGTGAAACACGTCGCGCGGTTTGCCCTGCACGGCGATGCGGCCTTGATCGATGAATACGACCTTGTCGGCGACCTGCGCGGCAAAACCCATTTCGTGCGTGACCACGGCCATCGTCATGCCGTCGCGCGCGAGCTGCTTCATCACCTGCAGCACCTCGCCGACCAGCTCCGGATCGAGCGCCGAGGTCGGTTCGTCGAACAGCATGATGTGCGGCTCCATCGCGAGTGCGCGCGCAATCGCGACGCGTTGCTGTTGACCGCCCGACAGTTTCGCCGGATACGCGTCGCCCTTGTGCGAGAGGCCGACCGTCTCCAGCATCGCGCTCGCGCGGCGGCGCGCTTCGTCGTGCGAAAGGCGCTGCACGCGCAGCAGCGCTTCCATCACGTTGCCGAGCGCGGTCATGTGCGGCCACAGGTTGAACTGCTGGAACACCATGCCGACGTTGCGGCGCACGCGGTTGATTTCGCCCTGCGAGGCGCGCACGCGTTTGCCGTTGCGCTCGGCATAGCCGAGCAGCTCGCCTTCGATGCGCACGTCGCCGTGATCGTAGGTTTCGAGCGCGGCGAGGCAGCGCAGCAGCGTGCTCTTGCCCGAGCCCGACGGCCCGATGATGCAGACCACTTCCGAGCGCGCGATCTCGAGATCGACGCCGCGCAGCACCTCGAGATCGCCGAAGCGTTTGCGCAGATCGCGCACCTCGATCAGCGGCGCGGCATTCGATGCGTTCGCCGTTGCGCTGGCGGACGGCGCGGAAGATTGCGCGGGGGAGGACATGTCGGCGATGGCGTTCATAGGTGTTCCGGAATCATGCCATGAAGCGTGCGAGGCGGGCTTCGGCCCACATGCCCGCGCGCGAGGTCAGCTCGACTAGAGCGAGATAGCACACGCACAGCACCAGCAGGGTTTCGACGAAAGCGAAGGTGGCCGAGCCGATGCCGGTCAGCACGAACGTCAGTTCGGGCACCGTGACGATCGACAGCACGGCCGTTTCCTTGCTCAACACGATGATCAGATTGGTCAGCGCGGGCACGATCAGCACCAGCATCTGCGGCGCCTGGATGCGTACGATGGCCTGCCAGCGCGTGAGTCCGAGACACGCCGCCGCTTCGAGATGGCCTTTGGGCACCGACTGGAAGCCGGAGCGGAACGCCTCGGCGAAATACGCGCTGCCGTAGAGACCGAGGCCGACGATGCCAGCCGTCATCGGTTCGAGCGTGAGACCGATGGACGGGCCAGCGTAGTACAGCAGAAACAGCTGCACGAGAAACGGCGTGCCGCGCAGCAACTCGATGTAGACACGCAACATGGCGCGCAGCCAGCGTCCGCAGAACAGTTGCAGCACCGCGATCAGGAAGCCGATCGCGAGACCGATTGCGACGCCCGCGGCCCAACTGGCGAGCGTCGTCGCGAGGCCGGCGGCGATCGGCTGCAGGTTGTGCGTGATGACGGTCGGGTCGAACGTTTGCATGGCGAGGTTCGCTTAAACGTGAGTCGATTCAGGCGTGCTGCAAACGGTGTTCGGCCGCATGCGCGACGAGCGCGAGCGAACCGCAGATCACGAAGTAGATGAGCCCGGCCGCGACATACGCTTCGAGCGGCCGGTAAGTGCTCGCGGCGATGTTCTGCGCGGTGCGCGTCAACTCGGCGACGCCGACCACCGAGATCAGCGAAGAAGCCTTGATCAGCAGCACCATTTCGTTGACGAGCGACGGCAGCGTCAAACGGAATGCTTGCGGCACCAGAATGCGCCGCAGCGTATCGAGCGGGGAAAGCCCGAGCATGCGCGCGGCTTCGAGATGTCCGGGCGGAATGCTCAGAAAACCGCCGCGCAGAATCTCCGCGATGTACGAGGCCGAGCACAACGACACCGCGCTGATCGCGGCGACGATCGGCGACACGTTGATGCCGGCGAACGGCAACAGGTAGTACACGAGCAGCAGTTGCACGAGCATCGGCACGCCGCGAAAGAAGAACACGTAGGCGCCGCCCGCGAGGCGCGCGGCGCGATGCTGCGACAGCCGCGCGGTGCACACGCCGATGCCGACGAAGAATCCGATCACGAGCCCCGTCAGCGAAATGCCGACGGTGGCGAGCGCCGCATGCAGCAGCAGTGGCAGGCCCTGAACGAAGACGGTCGTGTTGAACATGGGTCGCGGCCGATGGAAGGGGAAGGGCGACGCGGGCCGCGCGACGGCGAAACTATTGCACGACGCGGGACGCCCACGTTGAAGACGCTCAGTAGTTCGGCGTGGGCATCGTGGACGGCATCTCCATCGCGACACCGAACCACTTTTTCTGCAACGCGGCGAGGCGGCCATCCTTCTGCATCTTCACGAGCGCTGCGTTGAACGCGTCGGCGAGCGGTTTGCTGTCGGCGTCCTTGCGCAATGCATACGCGAAGTACACCTTCGCGCCGAACGGCGGCTGCACGACCGCGAACATCTCGGGGCGCTGCTTCGCGACATACGCGATGTTGGTCATCGAGTTCGCTGCCGCGGCGATGCGGCCCGCCGCGAGGTCCGCGTAAGCCTGATTGTTGTCGACGTACTCGCGGATTTCAGGCTGCTTCGGCAGCGTGGCCGCGTAGCTCTTCAGCTGGTCCAGCTGCGCGGTGCCTTTGCCCGCGCCGACCGTCTTGCCCGCGATATCCGACGATTGCTTGATCGACGCATCGTTCGCGCGCTTGAGCAGCGCGTCGGTCGCATCGGCGACGGGCAGCGTGTACGTGTAGCGTTCCATGCGCGCCTTCGTGACCGTCAGCGGGCCACCAACCATATCGAACTTGCCCGCTTCGAGACCGGGCAGCACACTCGGCCACGGCAGATCGATGAAGCGCACCTTGACGCCGATTTCCTTGCCGATCTGCGCGAACAGCTCCTTGTTGAAGCCGGCCTGCTGTCCGTTCTCGAGAAAGTCGAATGGCGCGAACTGCATTTCGGTGCCGACCACCAGTTCGCCGGCTTTCTTCACTTTGGCGAGCTGGTCTTCGGCGTGCGCGGCGACGCTTGCCGCGCACAGCGCCAGCATGACCAGACGACATTTCCAGCCTGCAAGGATACGCATGGGGTTCTCCGGGGGCGAATTGGTGTTGGGTCGCCGGCGTGTCGAAGTGTTAGTTCCAGACCCGCCGCGCCGGCGGCGCGTTGCGGGCCTCGCTGGGCAGTATATACCGCGTTTCCAGCGAAAAATAAATGCTCGCTTGAGTAGAGAAAAGCCCTGATCTCGAGGCGTGCGAAGCAACTTGCGGCGCTGCTTTTGGCGGTATATACCACTGCAATACCGATCCTCGAAGGAGCCGCGCGATGGCCGTGACCCGCATTCCGATCATCGATGTCGCCGGCGCGCGCGCGGGCGATCAGCAAGCGCTCCGACGCGTCGCGAAGGAAATTCATGAAGCCTGTACGACGATCGGTTTTTTCTACATCGTCAATCACGGCGTGCCGCAAGCGAAGATCGATGCCGCCGCGCAGGCCGCGCGCACTTTCTTCGCGTTTCCGGTCGACACGAAACGACGCGCGGCGGTCAATCATCGGCATCGCGGCTTCAATGCGCTTGGCGACGCGACGATGTATCAGGCGAAGCGGCCCGATTACAAGGAGTTCTTCAGCATCGGCCTCGAACTGCCGGAAGACGATCCCGACGTGCTGGCGGGCCAGGCACTACGCGGGCCGAACAATTGGCCGGACTTCATGCCCGGGTTGCGGCCGGTGCTGTATGACTATTACGAGGCGGTCGGCGCGTGCGGGGCCGATCTGCTGCGCGCGGTCGCGGTGAGTCTCGGCATTGAAGAAAATTTCTTCGCGCCGCGCTACACGAAGCGCATGCAGCGCACGCAAATGGTCTACTACCCGCCGCAGCCGCCGCAGTCGGACGAAGATCAGTTCGGCGTCGCGCCGCACACCGACTACGGCTGCATCACATTGCTGTGGCAGGATCAGGTCGGCGGCCTGCAGGTGCGCGAAATCGCCAACGATACGTGGGTCGAGGCGCCGCCCGTCGAAGGCAGCTTCGTCGTGAACGTCGGCGATCTGCTCGCGCGCTGGACCAACGACCGCTTCCGCTCGACGCTGCATCGCGTGATCAATGCATCGGGGCGCGAGCGCTATTCGATCGCGACGTTCTACGATCCGACCTACGGCGCGCTCGTCGATCCGCGTGAGCTCGGCGCAAGCGACGCGCAAAGCAAATATCAGCCGGTCGCCGCTGGCGACTATATCCTCGGCCGCATCAACGATTCGATGGGCTACCGCAAGAAACTCGCCGCTACCGCACAGTAAGGACCACCTGCATGACAGAACCGAGCATCACCGACGACAAGACGACCCAGACCGCAACCCCGACCGCAACCGCAACCGCACCGCTCGCGACGACACTCGAGGCCTTGCGCGCCGCGCTCGGCGTCGACGCGGTGCGCGTCGGCGAGCAGATCGGCGAACGCGCGCTGACCGACTGGACGCGCCACGAGCCGACGCGTCCGGCGGCGCTGCTGATGCCGCGCACGACCGACGAAGTATCGCGTGCGCTCGCGATCTGCCACGCCGCGCATCAGCCGGTGGTACCGCAAGGCGGTATGACCGGACTCGCGGGCGGCGCGATCGCGCGCGCCGACGATATCGCGTTATCGCTCGAACGTCTGGCCGGCGTCGAAGAACTCGACGCGGCGTCGGCCACGCTGACCGTACGTGCCGGCACCACGTTACAGGCCGCGCAGGAAGCCGCCGAAGCAGCGGGCTTCGAACTCGCGCTCGACCTCGGCGCGCGCGGCTCATGCCAGATCGGCGGCAATCTCGCGACCAACGCGGGCGGCAATCGCGTGATCCAGTCCGGCACCGCGCGCGACCAGGTGCTCGGGCTCGAAGTGGTACTCGCCAATGGCGACGTGCTCAGTTCGCTCGGCAAGATGGTCAAGAACAACACCGGCTATGACCTGAAGCACTGGTTCATCGGTTCGGAGGGCACGCTCGGCGTGATCACGCGCGCGGTGCTGCGGCTGCATCCGCGACGTGCGGCGCGCCATACGGCGCTCGTCGCGCTCGACGATTACGATGCCGCGGTGAGCCTGTTGCGCCGTCTCGCGACGCGCTTCGGCAACGACATCGGCGCGTTCGAGATCATGTGGCCGGACTTCTACGATTTCGGCGTGAAGCTGACAGGCGCGCGCTCGCCGTTCGACGCCGCGCATCCGCTCTATGCATTGATCGAGCACGCGGGCTTCGATGCCGACGACGCGGGCGAACGTTTCGCCCAGGCGCTGACCGATGCGCTGCAAGCGGGCGCGCTGCGCGACGCGGTGATCGCGCAATCGGTCGCCGATGCGCGCGCGCTATGGGCGATCCGCGAGTGCACCGCGGAGTTTCCGCTCAAGCTCGATCCGATTAACTTCGACGTGAGTCTGCCGATCGGCGAGATCGGCACGTTCGTCGACCGTTGCCGGGCGGCGCTCGATCAGCGCTGGCCCGGCAACGAAGCGTATTTCTTCGGGCATATCGGCGATTCGAATCTGCATCTGACCGTGGATGGTCATTCGATTCCGGGCGTCGATCATCACGCGGTCTATGCGTTCGTCTACGAGATGCTGAGGCCGTTGCGCGGGTCGGTGTCGGCGGAGCATGGCATCGGTTCGCTGAAGCGCGAGTTCCTGCCGATTTCGCGCTCGCCGGCCGAGCTTGCGGCGATGGTCGCGATCAAGCGTGCGCTCGATCCGAACGGCATTTTGAATCCGGGCAAGCTGTTCTGAGTTTCGATGAGAAGCAAATCAACGACTTCTCCCTCGCGTGCAAGTCCGCCATATTTTCACGATTAGCACATAAAGAACGATCGCCACAATCAGATCTATGGCCGTTATTGCGGCGATGTAAAGCAGTTCATAATCGGCCACTCCGAGCTTATCGGAGATTTCGATCAATATTTGCTGCTGCTCCAGCGTCATGGGTGATGGGTACGTGTGGATATATCGCACCGGTAACAAAAACAAAGCCAAAAAAAGAAACAGCTTGCAAAGTCTACGGGCAAGTGTCGCCAATTGTCGTTACCTCGATCCATCCGTAAGCGTGTAGCCCTGAACTTTGCGCCTCGCCTTTACGACCGGGTCGATACTAACGTATTAATCGCGCCTCGTGATTTTGAGATAATGGTCGAACAAATCCACACAATATTGCGACACGCCGGCCTCCATCAAAATCTCTTGTTTTATGCTTGGCTTTATTGTCCGAATGCGTGGCGCATCGGCAATGCAGCCGTGTCAATGCGCATTCAGATAGCCGACGATCAACGGATAAACATCGACCGCCGCGTTCTTGCCGAAGATGCAGTCGATATGCCCATACCCTGGGATCAGATGCCGCTCGTACGGCTGCTCGGGGAAGCGCTCGCGCAGCAGGTCGTAAGTGCGCGCGGTGCTGACCGGCAGATAGGTTTCGTTCTTCTCGCCGTGAATGAAGCCGATCGGCAAACGCATGCCCTCGAGTCCTTTCATGCCGTCCGCGCCGGTCAGATACACGTCGTCGCCGCGCGCATCGACGACCTGGCCCGCGCGCACCATCGTGGCCAGATGCTGGAACACGGCCATGTCGTGAATGCCGAACAGTTCCTGCAGGTTCGCATGCAGCGCCTCGTTCAGCTTGTCGTGCTCGTAGAGCAGGCCATACAGGAACGTCGCGCGATGACAGATCGGATTGCCGCAGCCCTCGCCGTGATCGAGCGGATAGAGACGCAGCGCTTCGTCGAACAGGTTCGCGGGCCACGAATCTTCCTGCGTATAGGCGGTGAGCTCGCGTATGCGCAGATGCTGCATCAGGTCGGGAATATGCAAGCCGGCCTTGATCCGTTGCAACGTGCCCGGCACCGGATGCGCGGATACCTGCGAAATCACCGCCGAGCGCACGCCGTCGAGTCCATGGAGAAGCGACATGCTGAGCGCGAGGCCGCCCAGGCAGTGGCCGAGTACCTGAATGTTCGGCGCGCCGGTCACTTCGCGAATCTTCGCGACGGCGGCGGGAATGTCCTCGCGCGCGACTTTGTCGACGTTGGTCGGCACGAGCACGCTCGGCAGTTCGATGCTGACGCGCAGATCGACGAGCCACACGTCGTAGCCCGACGCGTACAGATATTCGACGAGGTTGGTCGGTATCAGATCGGTCGAGAAAATGCGGCTCGATACGCCCGAGCCGTGGATCAGCAGGATCGGCTTCGCGGCTTTGCCCGCGGCCGGATCGCAGTAGCGCGTGAGCTTGAGCCGCGTGCGGTCGGGTGTGTCGAAGTACGTGACCTGCGGCGCCGGCGCGCGCAGCGTGCGTTTCGCGCGCGGCGGCGTGTATGGATCGTAGAACTGCAGCGGCGCGGCCACGCCGCCGTATTCGGTGAACAGCACGCCCGCGAAGAACTTGCCGAACTTCAGCGTCCATTCGAGGCGCGTCTTCAGGTCGGGCGCGTGTGTGACTTCGAGCGTGCGCTGCTGCTTCAGGAAGTTTTCGGGCGTGATGATCAGCGTCGCGGTGCCGACGACGGGCGCATCGTCCTGCGCCGCGGCGCGAATCTCCGCATACAGCGTGTTGGTCTGCTCCCACAGGTTGATCGGCGACGTGCGCGTGATGATCTTCTTGCCGGTCAGATACCAGGTGTTGCCTTCGACCGCGTCGAGCGTCATCCGGTAGTTCATGTTGCGTTCGTCGACGTCGGATTCGTCGACGACGAACAGGTTGAAGGTGCCGTCGCTGATCGTCAGCGGTTGGGCGGACAGGGCGGGGCAGGTCAGTGTGCCGGCGGTGCGCGCGAGGTGATTCGGGTTGCTCAGCATGTCGGCGAGATCGTCGGACTCGACCGTCAGCGTGAATTCGATCGCGCTCTTCGCGGCTTCGCCCGCCACGCTGGGCGTGTAGGTGCCGACCATCGTCTCGGTGAAGCGCAGGCCGATCTTCTGTGCGGGCGGCGCGGTGGCGGTGCCCTTCGACATGTAGTCGATCGACCAGTCGTGCGCTTTGGCCAGTAGCGCGCAATTGCGCTCTGCGAGCGCGGAGATGGTCAGGAGCGGATTGACGCCGAGCGACATCGGCATCACCGCGCCGTCCATCACGTAGAGGCCGTCGTGCACCGCGACGCCGGCCGTGCCGCTGAACACGCGGCCCAGATGATCGACCACGCCATGCGCGGCGTCCTCGCCCATGCCGCAGCCGCCGAGCGGATGCACGGTGACGGTGCGCCGGCCGGCGATCTTCGTCGAAATCGGGTTGCGCAGATATTTGCCGCCGAGCGGTTTGGTCGCCTCGATCAGCACGTTCTCGATGCTCTGGAAGATCGGCTGGCGTCCCGCGTTTTTCCATTCGATGCGCGCACGGCCTTTGTCGCCGACCGTGATGCGGCCGCTTTCGTCGTCGTGCGCCATCACGAGGTAGCTTTGCGTGTGATTCATCGCACCGTGGTACGGGCCGCGGATCAGGCTTTCGAGCGCACGCGCGTCATAACTCATGCGCTCGAGCAGCGACGGGGCCCCAGCCGCATCCACGCCTTCCAGCGGCGCGACCGCGCCGAGCATGCCGACGAGCGCCTCGCCGACCGCACCGGCCAGCGAGCCTTCCTCGATCACATAGCCATCCCTGACGTTTTTCTCGTCGGCGCGATTGTCGATCAGGCCGGTGATGGTCGGCCCGACCGGCGGAATCTGCCCCGGCTTGTGCTCGCCCCAGCCGACGCCGTTGATCGTGTCCCCGGTGTTGTATGCGAAGGCGAGCACGTCGCCGTTGCCGGTGAAATGCTGGCCGAGCATCTCCGACGTGCTCAAGCCCGCGTCGCGCGAGCGCAGCAGCAGCGCGGTCGAGCCGATCGTGCCCGCCGCGACGATGACGACATCGGCCAGCACGAACAGATCGGGGGCGTCGTAGCTTTCGCGGCCGAGCTTCACGAGCTGGAAGTTGACCTTCCATTGCTGCGTGTCGGGATCGCGCAGTACCGAATGCACGGCCGTGCCGGTGAAAATCTGCGCGCCGTGGGCGACCGCGTCGGGCAGATAGTTCATGTGGGTCGAATTCTTCGCGTCGTAGTTGCAACCGGAGTTGCAATCGCCGCAACCGACGCAGCGCTGCTGCTCGACGCCCGCGGCGTTCGGGCCGTCCTTGAACGTGACCGTGATCGGCGGACGGCTGAAGCGGTCGGCCATGCCGAGCGCTTGCGCCGATTTTTCGAGCGCCTGCAGCTTCGGCAGCGGCGGGAAGTCGTCGGGCACGGGCGACGGTGACAGCATTTTCCAGGCGAGCGCATAGCCGTCGTCGCGTCCGGCTTGGTCGGCGCGCAGCGCGGCCGGCCAGCGCGGGTCGTCCCACAGGCGCGGATCGGCCTTGAGCGCGACGTTCGCATTGATCAGAGACGTCCCGCCGAGCCCACAGCCCACTACCGCGTTGACGTCTTCATTTACGTGCACTTCGAGCAGCGCGAGCGGCGAACCGATCTGCGCCTCGGCCGTGTTGTACTGGATCTGCTCGGCGCCCTGCACGGGCGTGCGCGGAAACTCGCCGGCCATGAATTCGCGGCCGCGCTCGAGCACGCACACGCGACGGCCCGCGCGCGCCATGCGGCTCGCGGCGATCGCGCCGCCGTAGCCCGAGCCGATCACGACCACCTCATAATGCCGTTGCAGCGCCGTCGGCGCGCTCGATAAGCGGTTCATCAGGACCACCTCGTCTGGAATCGGATGCGGGGAACGGAAGCTCGACTTCGGTACAAAGACGGCGTGCTGCGCGAGCTTTTTTATCGTAGGCGGAATATCGGCGCAAAAAAAGCGCGCCGTGGAGGGCGCGCCGAAGTCGTAGCGTGCGACGTTCAGGGCGGCACGCCCGGCCGGCCGTTGCCGGGTGTACCCGGCCGTACGGGCATGCGCGCACTTGTCGGGCTTCTTATGTGGCCTGTTGGTTATCCGAACTATTACGCGGCCACTTCATTGAATTCGCTATCGCTCGATTCCGCCGCGAGCAGATTCAGCGCAACCAGAATCGCCGCGCGATTGTCGACGTCGATCTCGATGCCGAGCGCGCCGGTGAGCCAGCGGCCGATCTTGGTGTTGGAAAATTCCTCGGCGCCGGCCGTCTTTTTCATGGTGACGCCGAGTTTGACGGCGCGATAGTGATAAGAGGGCACCCGATGCCGAGCCGCGACCGCCGAAAGCCCGCCTTTGCCTTCCGAGCACCAGCCGAGGCTGCCGGCCAGCACGATCCGCTCGGGTTCGTCGAGCCCTTCGATGAACTCGCGCGCCGCGCGCCGCACGCGCTGTTCGTCGAGGCCGTATTGCAGCAGCACGCTTTCCACCGGGTCTTCGAGCGCGTGCGCGTGCAGATCGATTTCCTGCGCGACGCCCTCGGTCTCCATCGACACATTGCGCTGATGGCACGCGCTGCGCAGGCAGTCGATCAGATAGCGGCGGAAATACGCGCATACCGCGTAGCTGTTGGACGGCGCGCTGTCGGCGCACGCGTTCGTTTCTGTATGGCCGGGCGCGAGGCGCAACACCTTCGCGTAGATGAACTGAGCGACCAGTTCTTCCTTGTCCTCGCCGAGCGCCTGCAATTCGAGCGGGTGGTAGGTCCGCAACGCGCGCTTGACCAGTTCGACCATCGACACCATTTCGTCCGCTGAGAGCCGGGTGCGCCTGCGCCACAGATCGGGGAGGATCGCGTCGTCGAGTTGGCGGGCGAACTCGTAGCTCGGGACTGCGCCCATGGAAAACCTCCGTCGGTTGGCAGGGAGCGCGGCGAGCCGCGGCGCGTGGGCCGCGAGTCGAGGGAAGGTGGCTGAAATGCCGCGCTGAAACGTGAATGCAGTATGGTTCGCGGCAAGACCTTCGCCTATATGGATTAAGTGTTAGCCGATGGGTAAACTGCCGGGTAAACCTTCTGATGGATTGCTGACGATTCGTCTGAAGAGCGGGCATTCGCCGTAGAATAGACCCCGCGGGCGGCGCGTTCGGTCGCCCGCTTCGACCCGCGGTTGCACGAAGCGCCGGAGCGCCGCCGCTTCGTCAGTGTTTCGTCTCAACGAAGTTGCCATGCCCGCGCGATAAAGCTGCGTGGGATCGGCGTAAGCGCTAAAGCGCTCACGCCGATCGACAGAGGAGACCGCCCCATGCGGGCCGACCCGATCCAGCGTGCCATCGACGAAGACCTCGTGCGCGTGCTCTACGCGCAGGATCCGATCGCGTTCTTTTCGCACTGGTTTTCGATCGCGGTGCTGGTGGCGATCTACTGGCCGCATGTGCCGGCCCCGCCGCTGTTTATCGCGTGCTTCGTTTTTTATGCGCTCGCCAATTGCGCGGGCCTGGCGCTGTGGATTTGCAATCGCCGTTATCCGCAGCTCGTCTCGCCGCGCGACTGGATCTATCTGCACGCGCTGCGCGGTGTGCTCCTCTATAGCGGGCCGGGCTTCGCGGTGTGGTTCGCGTTCCAGAGTCCGCAAACCGATCTGCCGTTATTGCATACCGTCATGCTGGTGACGCTCGCGGCCGGCGTGTTCATGTCGAATGGATTCGATCTCCTCAATTTTTCGACGTCGATTCCGTTTCTGCTGCTGCCGTCGATCGTGCTGCATTTCGGCTCGCATACGTTCGATCGCACGATTCTCGCGATCGTGCTCGCGTTCTTCTTCTGCGCGATCAACGTCTACGCGATGAGCTATCGCAAGCTGTTTCGCCAGGTCGTGCAGGCGCGTGTCGATCAGCAATACCTCGCGGAATCGCTGGCCGCGCAAAAGCGCGTCGCCGAAGAAGCGAGCCTCGCGAAGACGCGCTTTTTCGCGGCGGCAAGCCACGATCTGCGTCAGCCGCTGCATGCAATCGGCCTGCTTGCGGCATCTCTGAACGATCCGGCGGCGACGCCCGCGCAGCACGCGAAGACGGCCGGGCACATCGTCTATAACGTCGAGGCGCTCAATCAGCTGTTCAACCAGGTGCTCGATCTCGCGCGGCTCGAAAGCGGCGTGACCCAGGTGATCCGGTTGCACTTCCGGCTCTCCGAGCTGTTCGATCGGGTCGGTAGCCAGTATCGTCCGCAGGCCGCGGCGAAGGGGCTCGCGCTGCGCATCGCGCCTACGACGATGGTCGTCTACGACGATCCGGTGTTGCTCGAACGCGTGTTGAGCAATCTGCTGTCGAACGCGGTGCGTTATACGGAGCAAGGCGCGATCTGGCTCGGCTTCCGGCGCGCGGGGCGACAGAAGGGCGGCTATATCGAGGTGCGCGATTCGGGCGTCGGCATGGCGCCGCAAGAGCACGAGCGCGTTTTCGAGGAGTTTTACCAGGTCGAGAATCCGCAGCGCGACGCGCGCCAGGGGCATGGGCTCGGGCTGCCGACCGTCAGGCGGCTCGTCGGCCTGCTCGGCGGCGAGTTGCAACTGCGCTCGGCGCCGGGGCGCGGCTCGGTGTTCCGCTTTGCGGTGCAGGCGGGTGACGCGAGCGGCATCGTCGCGAGTCTGAACGATTCGGTCGCGGGCGGCCCGGCCGCGCAGGGGCGGCGCGTGCTGTGCATCGACGACGAGCCGTCGATACTCGAAGGCCTCGCGAGTCTGCTCGAGCGCTGGGGCTGCGACGTGCGCGGCGCGCGCGACGAAGCCGGCGCGCTCGCCGCGCTTGCGGACGGCTTCGTGCCCGACGCGGTGCTGTGCGACTACCAGCTCGCCAATCACCGCACCGGCGCGCAGGCGCTCAGCGCGATACGGGGCGTGCTTGCGCGGGAGGGGCACGGCAATGTGGTGACGCTGCTGATCACCGGCGATATGGCGTCGGCGGAGCTGACGGCGCTCGCGTTGCAGGGGATTCCGGTGCTGCACAAGCCGGTGACGCCGGCGCGGTTGCGGCGCACGCTGGAAATGCTGTGGCAGCAGGCGGAGCTCGATCAGGGGCGGCCGGCGGGTGCGGTGGTGTTGGGGGGCGGAGCGCCGGACGACCCAGCGCCGTCGCCCGCCGCGGCCGGCTCGCCGCAAGCCGAAGCGGGCTCAGGCGCGCAAAGCGAAACGCAGCCTTAGAGGCGGGAAACCAAGACGGGTTGGGCTTGCGGCGCAGCACAAAGCGCTACAACGTCTTCCCGGCCTCCAGCCATCCATTGATGACGGCGATCGCCGTCGACCGGTTATGCACACCGAGCGCCCGAAAGATCACCGACAGATGCACCTTCACCGTGCCTTCGGCGACGCCGAGATCGCGCGCGATCATCTTGTTGGTCCAGCCGCGATGCACGAGCCGCATGATGTCCTGCTGACGTGGTGACAGGTTCTCCAGCAGATGCTGCTGATGCGGCTGCAGCGACGGTACGTGCGTGACCGGTTCGATCTGCGGGACGGTGCCGGTGCCGGGCCCGCGGACGGCTTGCGCGGCGGCGCCCGGGGCCGGCACACGTGCCGATCCATCCGCATCGGTGCCCGCCCGCGTCTCGCGCGAGCCGAGCAGACTCAGCGCCTCCATCGGCACATAGGCACCGCCGGACAGCACCAGCTCGATCGCCTTCAGCATCACGCTGGCGGGCTGGCGCTTGGGCACGAAGCCGAGCGCGCCGGCCGCGAGCACCGCGCGCATCTCGTCGGGCGATTCCTCCGCGGACAGCACCACGACCGGCAGCGCCGGATTCGCCTTCAGCAGCGTTTCGAGCGACGTCGCGCCGCTCATGCCCGGCATATGCAGATCGACGATCGCCAGATCGTGATTCGCGTCGGGGCGCGCGGCGGTCGCAAGGGTTTCCCAGCTGTCGGCTTCGTCGAACTGGGCGTCGGGATCGAAGCCGCGCAGCATGCCTTTGACGCCTTGCCGGATCAGTTCATGGTCGTCGGCTACAAGAAACTTCATGATGTCTCCGCGAGTCGAGCCTGTCCGTTGAGGGCTGCCGCCGTTGCACATGCCGCAGTTGCAGGCTGCGCAGTTGCGCTGCGACGCGCGTGGCCGGCTGCCGGAATCGTTCGATGCGCTTCGTGATGTTAAGGCAGGTCTCCCGCGCATAGGTTCCGGCTTGCTACGTAGACGAGCCGCGCGCCCCGTTTTTGAAGCGCTGACGCGCACGATCCGGAAGGTTATGCCCGCCGGATCGACACGGGTTCGCGCGCCGCTATCTGACCGCGAACAGCGTCGCATTCATCAGAAGCTTGAAGGCGAAGCCGAGCGACATCGCCGCGGTCACGCCGAAACACCATAGCGCGATGAACCAGAGCCAGCCCGGCAGTTTGCGGCTGGGCGTTGCGGCAGTGGGAGCCGACGCACTGGCGCCCCGCGTTTCAGTGATAGTGATGTTGGTCGCCATGACGCACCTTGCCTCGAAAGACCCAGTAACCCATCGTCGTATAGGCGACGATGATCGGCAGGATCACCGCCGCGCCGGCCAGCGTGAACGTCTGGCTCGAGCGTGGCGCGGCGGCTTCCCATAGCGTGATGCTCGACGGAATCGCATACGGCCACAGACTCACGAGCAGCCCGAGATAGCCGAGCAGCACGAGCGCCAGCGCGAGCACGAACGGCGTGTTGTGATGGCGCGCGCGCACCGCGCGATGCATGAAGAACGCGCAGATCGCGACGAGGAACGGCACCGGCAGCAGACGGTAGAAGATCCCGTCCCGGAACCAGCGTTGCGCGATGCCCGCATCCATCAGCGGCGTCCACAGGCTCACGAGCGCGATGAAGCCGAGCAGCACCAGCGTCAGCGGCCAGACCACGCGATGCAGCCGTCGCTGCAGATCGCCCTCGGTCTTCGCGACGAGCCAGCAGCAGCCGAGCAGCGCGTAGGTCGCGACGAGTCCGAGGCCCGTCAGCAGGCTGAACGGCGTGAGCCAGCCGAACGCGTCGCCGGCATAGGCGCCATGGGCGACCGGAATGCCTTGCAGGAACGCGCCGAGCACGATGCCCTGGAAGAACGCCGCGCCCGCCGAGCCGCCGATGAACGCGAGATCCCACAGATGCCTCGTGCGACGCGACTTCGCGCGGATCTCGAACGACACGCCGCGAAAGATCAGGCACACGAGCATGAACACCAGCGGCAGATAGAGCGCAGACAGCACAGTCGAGTAGACGACCGGAAACACCGCGAACAGCGCGGCGCCGCCGAGCACGAGCCAGGTTTCGTTGCCGTCCCACACTGGCGCGACCGTGTTCATCATCAGGTCGCGTTCCTTTTCGTCGGGGAAGAACGGAAAGACGATGCCGATGCCGAGGTCGAAGCCGTCCAGCACGACGTACATGAAAAGGCCCAGCGCGATGATCGCGGCCCATACGACGGTTACGTCCATTTTTTCTTTCTCTCGAAGCGTAGGTTAGACGGCGTCGATCATCTGATCGGCGGCGGACAGCGGTCGGCGCGCGGTCTGCGCGGGCGTCGGCTGCGGCAGGCCGTGGGACATGTCGTTCGCCTTGCCGCCAGGCAGCGCAGGACCGGAGCGCATCAGCTTCAGCATGTAGTAGATGCCGGTGCCGAACACGAGGAAGTAGACGACCACGAACGTCATCAGCGACAAACCGACCTGCTGTGTGGTCAGCGGCGACACCGCCTGCGACGTGCGCATCACGCCGTACACGACCCACGGTTGACGGCCCGCTTCGGTGGTGACCCAGCCGGCCAGCAGCGTGATGAAGCCGCTCGGCCCCATCGCGACGCACAGCCGCTGGAACCACTTCGCTTCGAACAGACGCCCGCGCCGGCGCAACACCCAGGCCGCGATCGACATCGCGATCATCAGCACGCCGAGGCCGGCCATGATGCGGAAGCTCCAGAACACGACGGTCGAATCCGGCCGGTCCTGCGGCGGAAATTCCTTCAGGCCGCGGATTTCGCCGTCCCAGCTATGCGTGAGGATCAGGCTGCCGAGGTGCGGCACCGACAGCGCGTAGCGCGTGGTCTCCGCCTTCATGTCGGGGATGCCGAACAGGTTCAGCGCGGTGCCGCCTTTTTCGGTATCCCACAAGCCTTCGATCGCCGCGATCTTCGCCGGCTGATACTTGCGCGTATTGAGGCCGTGCTGATCGCCGACGAATGCCTGGATCGGCGTGAGGATCAACAGCAGCCACAGCGCCATCGAGAACATCTTCTTGACGGCGGGATCGCGCCGGCCGCGCAGCAGATGCCACGCGCCGACCGCCGCGACCACCAGCCCCGCGACGATGAACGCCGCGAGCGCCATATGCGCGAGCCGGTAGGGGAACGACGGATTGAAGATGATCTTGAACCAGTCGAGCGGCACGACATGACCGTCGACGACCTCGAAGCCCTGCGGGGTCTGCATCCAGCTATTGGACGCGAGAATCCAGAAGGTCGAGATCAGCGTGCCGATCGCGACCATCAGCGTCGCGCCGAAGTGCGCCCGCGGACTCACGCGCTGCCAGCCGAACAGCATGATGCCGAGGAAGCCCGCTTCGAGAAAGAATGCGGTCATCACCTCGTACATCAGCAGCGGACCGGTGATCGGCCCGGCGAAACTCGAGAAGCCCGACCAGTTGGTGCCGAACTGATAGCTCATCACGACGCCGGAGACGACGCCCATGCCGAAGGCCACCGCGAAGATCTTCGACCAGAACAGACAAAGATCTTTGTAGTAGGCCTTGCCGGTTTTCAGCCAACGCCATTCGAGAACGGCGATGAAACTGGCGAGACCGATGCTGAGCGCGGGGAAAACGATGTGAAAAGAAACGGTGAACGCGAATTGAATGCGCGCGAGATCGAATGCCGATAGTGCGGAGTTCATGATCCTGTTGTGCGTGATGGCCGCGTGAGCGGACTTACGCGCGTCGACCGATGTCGGTGCGCACTGCGCTGGGCAGATGGCGCAAGAGTAGGGGATCGAAACAAAAAGTGCTGCGATGCGATGTGCGTCAAAAAACCGCCTTGTTTTATGCGAAATACGCTTATCGATGAGGCAAACCGTTGTTGAATATCAAGTTTCTTTTGGCGGCCGATACGTGGCCGTGTGTGCCTCGTCGCGTGAGCTGCGTCAATCGACCGCGCTGCAGCAATTCGTTTCGCGCAGCCTTGCGCGGCAAGGTCGCGGGCGGTGTCTGTCGCCAGCCGACAATCGATCCATCCAAAGCGACTTCGTCGGTGGGCGTGCTGGTCAGGCGATTTTTTTACTTCTACGATGCACGCTGCCGCCTGGCCGTTTCAGCTTTTTCTCTTCAGTATTCGTTGCGCATTATCCGTTCGCCATTCGTTTGGTGTTGATGTTATTTCGCGGCAGAATTTCTCAATAGGTCATTACACGTTGCCGCATTCGCACGCGCGTTCTGTCATGCGTCGCGCGCATACTTCGTGAGCAGCTTCCGCTTCATCCACCTGCCGGCGACGGCAGACTTCATCGACAAGGAGTCAGCAGATGAGCACGATCAGGACGAAAGACGGTACCTCGATTTTCTATAAGGACTGGGGCCATGGCCGCCCGGTCGTGTTTTCGCACGGCTGGCCGCTGACCGCCGATGCGTGGGATGCGCAGATGCTGTTTCTCGGCAGCAAGGGCTTTCGCGTGATCGCGCACGACCGGCGCGGTCACGGCCGCTCGGAGCAGCCGTGGGACGGCAACGAGATGGACACCTACGCCGACGATCTCGCCGCGCTGATCGAACATCTCGATCTGCAGGACGCGACGCTGGTCGGCCATTCGACAGGCGGTGGCGAAGTTGCGCATTACATCGGCCGGCATGGCACGGGGCGCGTCGCGAAGGCTGTGCTGATCGGCGCGGTGCCGCCGCTGATGCTGAAGACCGCCGATAATCCGCTCGGCCTGCCGATCGACGTGTTCGACGGCATCCGCAAGGGCGTCGCGGACGATCGCTCGCAGTTCTTCAAGGATCTGGCCGTGCCGTTCTACGGCTACAACCGGGAGGGCGCGAAGGTGTCGCAGGGCGTGATCGATTCATTCTGGCGCCAGGGCATGGCCGGTTCGATCAAGGGGCTCTATGACTGCATCGAGCAGTTCTCCGAAGTCGACTACACCGAAGATCTGAAGAAGATCGACGTGCCGACCCTGGTGCTGCACGGCGACGACGACCAGATCGTGCCGATCGACGCAGCCGGCCGACGCACCGCGGAGATCGTCAAGAACGCAACGCTGAAGGTTTATCCGGGCGGCCAGCACGGCATGTGCACGGTGGAGGCCGACAAGGTCAATGCCGATCTGCTCGAATTCATCGGCGCCTGAGCGAACGTAACGATGTGATCTGTTGAGGGCGCGGGCGGCATACGGACGCCGCTCGCGTCGGACGCCACGCGCCCGCTGGCGTCGGGTAAATCCACTCCTGGAACAAAAATCCACTTCGAGTTATACGATGTCGCATGAACTCGCCGTTCCTATGCCTTTGTTTTTTAAAGAGCTACGAAACTACCGCGCAGTAATTTAAGGGTAAATGCGGAGTTGAAATCCGCTTGTCCATCGTTGATAGTACGTTATCGTACAACTTGAGTGTGTTATGCGACGCGCGCAGCGCGATTTCGCCGGCCGCTCAGATCCTCTGTCTGTTCTCTGAAGACCTCGCGCGCGGCGCAGTAAAAGGAACCCCTATGAAGAAGATTGCCCTGAGTGGCGCCGGCGGCCAGCTCGGCTCCGTGGTACGTGCTGAATTCGTCGCGCGCGGCGTGCCGCTGCGCTCGGCCGCGGGCTCCAAAGTACTGACGCCGCTCGTCGACGGCGAAGACGTGATGAACGGCGACCTGCGCGATCCGGCGGTGGTCGACCGTCTGCTGAACGGCGTGGACGTGCTGATCCATTTCGCCGGCACGAGCGTCGAGCGTCCGCTGCCCGAGATCATCGAGAACAACCTGCGCGGCCTCGTCGAAGTCTACGAAGGCGCGCGCCGCAACGGCGTGAAGCGCATCGTGTTCGCGAGCTCGAACCACGCGATCGGCATGTACCCGGTCACCGAGCATCTGAACCTCGACTGCGAACTGCGCCCGGACGGCTTCTACGGCCTGTCGAAGGTGTGGGGCGAAGCGCTCGCGCGCATGTACTGGGACAAGCACGGCATCGAAAGCGTGTGCGTGCGGATCGGCAGCTGCCTCGAGCGTCCGACCGAGCAGCGCCATCTGAGCACCTGGTTCGGCCACAAGGACCTGATGCATTTCCTCGAGCGCTGCATCGAAGCGGAAGACGTCGGCTTCCTGACCATCTGGGGCGTGTCGGCCAATACGCGCAGCTGGTGGGACAACAGCGGCGCCGCGCGCCTTGGCTACGAGCCGAAGCAGAACGCCGAGGACTACGCGCAAGACATCCTGTCGCGCCCGAATCCGCTCGATGAGCTGTGCCAGCGCTACCAGGGCGGTAGCTTCGTCGGCATCGACTATTCGCGCAAGGCTTAAGTCCCGTTCGGTTTGACGGGCATTGCATCACGAGGAGTGGCAGCAATGAAGATCAAGGGTATTCGCTGGGGGATGGTCGCGCTGGTCGCGGCCGGCCTGATCATCAACTACCTGGCGCGTAACACGTTGTCGGTTGCGGCTCCGACGATGATGAAGGAGCTGAACATCACGACCGAGCAGTATTCGCACGTGGTCGTGGCGTGGCAGCTCTGCTATGCGTTCATGCAGCCGGTCGCCGGTTTCGTGCTCGACACGATCGGCACCAAGGTCGGCTTCGCGGTGTTCGCGCTGGCGTGGTCGGTGGCTTGCGCGGCGGCGGCATGGGCGACGGGCTGGCGCAGCCTCGCGGTGTTCCGCGGTATCCTGGGTCTCGCCGAATCGGCCGGGATTCCGGCTGGCGTGAAGGCGACCAGCGAGTGGTTCCCGGCGAAAGAGCGGTCGGTTGCGATCGGCTGGTTCAACATTGGCTCGTCGATTGGCGCGCTGCTTGCGCCGCCGCTCGTCGTGTGGGCACTGTTTCACGGCCGCTGGCAACTCGCGTTCGTGATCGTCGGCGCGGCGGGTATCGTATGGAGCGTGCTGTGGATGATCATCTACAAGCATCCGCGCAACCAGAAGCTGCTGGGCAACGCGGAGCGCGACTACATTCTGAGCGGCCAGGAAGCGAAGCATCACGATGACATCAACACGCCGAAGCGCAACTGGCGCGCGATGCTGGCGAGCCGCGATTTCTGGGCGATCGGTATTCCGCGAATTCTGTCCGAGCCGGCCTGGCAAACGTTCAACGCGTGGATTCCGTTGTACATGATGACCGAGCGTCACATGAACCTGAAGGAAGTCGCGATGTTCGCGTGGATGCCGTTCCTCGCCGCCGACATCGGCTGCGTGCTCGGCGGTTATCTGAGCCCGCTGTTCCACAAGTACGCGAAGGTGTCGCTGTTCACGTCGCGCAAGATGGTGTTCGTGGTCGGTGCGCTGTTCATGATCGGGCCGGCGTGCGTCGGTCTCGTCGAGAGCCCGTACATGGCGGTGGCGCTGCTGTGCGTCGGCGGCTTCGCGCACCAGACGTTGTCGGGTGCACTGTACGCGATCACATCGGACATGTTCGGCAAGCACGAGGTCGCGACCGCGACGGGCATGGGCGGTATGGCTGGATATCTGGGCGCCGCGGCGTTCACCGCGCTGTTCGGTGTGCTCGTCACGCAGATCGGCTATAGCCCGCTGTTCGTCGTGCTGGCGGTGTTCGATCTGATTGCCGCGGTCGTGGTCTGCCTGATGGCCAGGAGTTCGGAAAAGTTGCCGGAGCCGAAGTGGGCGTCGGCCGGTGCGGTGACGGCGAAGTAATGTGAGATGCGGTCGGCTCTGGTGGGCCGATCCGGTGAAAGAAGCGGTGCCCCGTGAGTAGGCACCGTTTTTTGTCGGTTTTCGGCCGTTTGCAGGATGGCGGTGTTGCGCCGCGAGCGTTGCAGCCGGCAAGCAGATTAGTCGTCGCTGAACAATTCGTTTTGCTACGCGGTCAGGCGATGCGACGAGTAATGCCGCTCTCAGATGAGGCGATGAGGCCGTGTTGACGGAATGTCTAACCGGTTCAACTCTTCGTTTCAGAAGCGCAATAGAGCATCGCAAGAATGAGAGCGCAAAAAACGCTCAGCTTCCTGAGGATCATGCGCAGGTTGCGACCAGCGCCGCACAGCACGGCATGCAGCGCATCGCCCACGGCGCCCTTTAACCAGTTACGCCCGAGCTTGCCGTCGCTCTTCATGTGCCCGATGGCCGGCTCGATAGTGCTGCGCCGCCGGATCATTGCACGCAACGCACGCGTCACGCCGCGACGCAATCCCGGATGCCAGATCTTCACACAATCAATCTCGACACCCCGGTAGTCGCGATCAAAGAAGACCGTCTCGGGCTTCGCCTCGCTCAGCATGCGGCTTTGTTCAAGCGCTTCGGCCAAGGTATGGCCATCGTAGGGATTCCCCGGCATCGAGCGAATACCGATCACCAGTCCTTCGCGGTGGGTCGTGACGATCGACACCTTGACGTCAAACTCGTACGGCTTGCGCGCCTTGCCCTTCGATATGCATTCGACTTCTGGCGCATGTAACGGGTACAGCTTGTTGCTGTCTTTGGGGCTTTTGCGTGAGGATGCGCTTCGCACGGTGGATCAGCTCGTCCAGTGCAGCGCGAGCACTTTCACCAACCTGATCCAGTTGCCGCTCAACATCACGCATCACACGTCCCACGCGCGAACGCAACGTGCGCAGTGACTTCTTCATGCGGCGAAACTGCTTCGCATGCGCGTAGCGGCCAATCTGAGCGGCCAGCCGCGGTGCTTCGCGGTTGTAGTTCTGCCTCAGCTTCAGCCCGTGGCGCGCAGCGGCCTTCAACAGGTGCTGCCGGCAACGCTCAAACAGGCGTGAGTCGGTCGGGTTGCGCGATCGCCTTCTCCATGACCGTTGTATCTACAATCACCCGCTTCGCGCTGCTGGGCTTGAGCACGCCCGCCCGTTTGGCCGCCTCGATCGTCTCGGCCAGCAACTCCTCCACGCCAGCTTCACCCGGCCTCGTGCGCCAGCGCGTCAGACTCGAAGGATCAAGAGGCGGCTTCGTCTGCAGGTACGTCTCGCCAGTAAAAACCTGCCAGTTCGGGTTTTCTACCCATTGCCAGATGACCTCTTCATCGGACAAGCCGAAGGCATGCTGCAGGTACCGTAGTCCCGCGATCAGCCGCGTGTCCGTTGCGGGGCGCCTGCGACGCGAGCGAAAGCTTGCGCTCATCACTTCCTGCAAGTGCTCCCACCGAATCAGATCGGCCAGCCTGATCAACGGATGCTTCAGGTTGATCTGCTCACGAAGCGGTTGACGGAAAAAGTCACCTTCGTTCATCGGCGTCTTCGGACCCATCCAGACCTCGACAGAATTTGCAGGAAACAACCATCAATCTGCCAGGTTCCTGCAATTGCATCAACCGCTTTCTGCGTCAAGCCCTTGCTGTACAAGGCACTTCGGTTTGTTCAGGACGGACTATCTTAGTACCAAGATTCTCGTAGCACCTTTGTCGACATCTTTATCCTGCAAGTCCCGAGGTGGTCTCCCTTCTCATTATCGAACTGCCACTCAAAAAATGACGGCACCATTTCATGCATTTCTCATAAAATTACTTTGTTTGCGTCGAGATTTTATATGTAAAGCGCATGGATACACATAAGAATTTCGAGAGGAGCCGACGTTTTGGTAAATCCGGAATTGTAAATAATCGTTAAATTTTTATTGGCTGATACATAACGCTTGACGAGGTCAAAACTTCATACGAAAATAAATGGCGTTATATCTTGCTATATTCGATTAATAAATAGATGCACCCAATTTTTAGTGAAACCTACCGGCGGCACATGTTTAAGGTCTCTGTAGATATTCTGTGTGGTGCGATGACGCAAAGAGATGGGATTTGCTCTTAGAGCGTGTTAGGCACTTTCTGTCAGACCTGGTAACCTGGCGGGATGATAGAACGCAAGCCATACCCGACAGATGTTTCGGACGAGGAATGGA
>NZ_JACHDM010000029.1:0-79300 GCF_014201065.1 Paraburkholderia sp. Cpub6 | reverse complement strand
GGCTGCCATCGCCAGCGTCTGCTGCTTCATCCTGTTTCGCCTTCTTCGTTCAATCCGATTTCTATAACGCTTGAGGTACCGGATCGGTGGACTTAATCAGCGTTGCCTTAAGCAGGAGCGGTTTGATGACCTCTGCCAACGGCGGCGAAGGCACTTGCCTGCTATGAAGAAACCCGTTCCATGCGGGTTCCGAAGCTGGATGTTCAAACGCCAACATTGGAATAAGACGTTCCTCAGTCCAGGCGGGATCGACGAACATGAGCCAGTTCAGTTTTGCGCTTGCTATCGACACGGCATGATCTGAACCCTCACCTGATGCCGCAAAGAGGCGCTCGACACGAGACTTGACGTGATCTGGGATTAGTGAACAAGCTTCCTGTTTCTCTCCAGGGACTGCGTGGAAAAGGGCCTTCGCACACATGCCGATAGGGCCGTTGATCGCATGGCCGAATGTGCGCCGGGACTGTTGAATGACTTTTCCACCTTGACGGACTTCGCCCAGACCGCTCTTCGCTGCATCTGCTCCACCGCTCAGGATGCCATCGACGATGTGATCGTAGACTGCCCAACCGAGAACATCGTCAAACTCAAGGACCGCAACCAGGTTCTGTTCGAGCCATCGGCCCAGGGTATGGCGCAGTTCGGCGATAACCGAGTGTGGCAGTCGCGCTACCCGGTTCAGGAATACCCGTCTCAGCCTGGGCGTGATACCTGCGGGAAATTCATTGATCATGGACGACCAGAACACCTCTGGGTAGTCGCCAGCCTTTCCTGCAATCGTCAGCGCAGACAACGCTTTTCGCGGATTGGCTTTTACCAAACCAGTAAAGGGGCGCTTCTCAGTGAAGCTACCGAAGTCCCGCTTCAGGTCTTCCTTTGCTTTGGATACCACCTCGCCCACGGGAAGGTTCAAGATTGCATCGGGGTTTTCGTCCGTACCGACCGAGCCCACGTGAAAGCCCCTGTCGATCACAGTCGAGGTCGCCCAATCGTCGGTCCATCCAGGAATACCTCTGATCATCTCGGCAAGTTGTTCACTGCGATCAGCCGTCAGTTCACAACCCTGTAGTTCGAGATACCGGGCGTATCTGGCGGCGCACTCATCCCGTAGCCCTGGAAACTCCTCGTCAGACCAATAGGGAAGCTGATCGGGGCCGGTCAAGATGCGGTCAATGAGTTGGTTCCGGTTCTCCTGAGAAAATTTTCCCCATCGGTCCACCAGTAGGAAAAGAAGCTCTCGAACCACATCGATGTCCCAGAATGTCTCTTGGTCCAAGGACAAGACTTCTTCGGCAACATGATCGGCCTCAAAGGCATCCGCTTTGCTGAACGCGTACAGCTTGAGCTTTCGGAAGAAGAAACGGTCTGTCGCAGGCCAGGTCATTGCATGTGCATTCGCCAGCACTGGCCATCTGGCCGCCATTCGGTCAAACAGTTGGATGAACCAACTCACAACCTCGGCGGCTTCCGTGATGTGTTCTCTCCCATCGACCTCACGGTCCGGATAGCAGGTCGATGTCTGGAAGCAAACGGTCTCGATATCCCCCAGTAGCCCCGAGGCGACGGTTAGCTGTTCTTCTAATATGCTAAAGACCTGCGGCAACAGATCGTCTGGGACCTCTAGATCCTCGTTGTGCCGTTCAAGTAAAACGACTTCGAACTGACCTAGGTCGCCGAGATGAATTTCACCCCAAGGCGCCCACGGCGGTCTGGACTGACCCAAGCCAAACGGTGGCTTGATCTCCAATCGCGGTGTCGCGACTCTCCGAAATTCTCGTAGGACACTGGCCGTCCACCCCTCCGCATCGATCCGTTTCTTTAAGTCGAACCATTCATTGTTCCACTGACGATTGCGAGGGTCTCGATGGTATTCGAGGATGAGGTTCCAGATATGACGAGCACGCTCGTTGAGAGCCTTCGAATGCTCCACTTGCCACTCGAACTGTTGCAGCAGTCGCGGATGCAGTCCGTTCTGCCGAATGGCCCACCAAGCCAGCACAGGACTGTCGACGGACTTGCTCGCCCAAGCGACGAGGTGACCAAGCCTTATGGGCGTCGCCTCGAAACCTTCGACCTGTCGCCCGCCCAACCGATGAAACTCATGTGGATTGTCGTCTTCGCTGCGCCAGACTAAAAGATTATCGTTATTGACGTCCTGTCTGCGAGCATCCTCAGGGATATCTTCCAGATCGTCATCAAGCCCATAAGCGATCACAGGGTCGAAGGTCTCCGCGTCGCTGTCGTAGCCACTGCTCCGTTTGCCTGATCGGACATTCGCATCCATCACACATACCCATTCAGGGTGCGGTACCGGATCGATCTCCGAGAACGATCTTGCACCCTGTACTGTGCGAAGAACATGAGCAACTTGGTCGCGCTCATAAGAAGCCAGATTTTTCGGGTCCTGCTGGCTTTTAGCGATTATGGATGCACGCCACCTACGCGGATCGTCGGCCCGGTTAGCCCACGCTTCCATGCTCTTCCACAGGTCCGGATGATCGGAATAGGCTATGGATGTAACACCTCGATCACGCCACTTGGCTTCGATCTCTTCAGGAAGCCCACGGTCAAAGGCAAAGAGTCTAGACCGGTCATACTGGCCGTCATGGTTGAGACCCTGAAGAAGATATTTGACTGGAGGATCTTCCGCCTGATAGCCGACTAAAACGACGGTATATCGTTCGAGGAGGTGCCTGATAAAGTTGGTAGCCCATCCTTCAGATAGGTATGCGCGTCCGAAGTCCGCGCTGCTCAGCACGTAGGGGTGACTTTCAGAGGCTGTGTCCACCAGTCGCCCATGTAGATAGGTGATCCCCTCTATCTTCGATCCGAAGTTCAGGTCGGGAAAAGCAGGCGGCACATGCCGGACCAGATGCTCTCCCTCTTGCCCTATCTCGAACAATCGGTCGAAGTTCGTCGTGACAATCTGCGGCACGCCGCTCTGGCTCGAAGAAATGCGCTTAATCAGACCGTGCTCACGTCCAGGATCCTTGCTTTCTAGAGGAGCACTCAACCGCTCTGTGACTAGAGCGTTAACTTCATCCTTACCGTATTCAAGATGAAGCAGATTAAAGATTTGATCGAGTGGGACATTCGCCGCAGATTGACCGTCCAGCCATGGTCGGAACGCGGCCATGATCTCTGAGTCGGCTGGCGGGTCGAAGAATTCTATGACGTACTGAGTGAGGCCGACAAACGTCGGCATTCCGGACCGCAACGAAACTCCGGCACCACACAGAAACACGACGCGACCAGCATCACAGCGTTCTAGAAGGATATCCGGTAAGGAGGGACCATTGGGATCGAATCTCATGAGCTCAGTTTATTAATGTTGTTCATAGATTCTACGAGAGCACGTGCTTTGATGGTATCCGTCGCTCACGAGTTCTGGCTGACCGGCATTTGACCGTCCGCTGATTGGTATTCAATTTCGTGCCACACGTGTCCGCTTCGAGTCCGAACAGAGACTACCCCGGTAATCCTCGATGAACCAAAAAAAGCCCCGTCGCCGAGGTTTTCGTCTACTTCGTGCGATACCACCGCCATAGCTTCATGATCGCCACATACGCCATCGCCGCAGCGATCAGTTCAATCGTCACCCACACCACGAAATACAAATCTTCGGGATCGCGAACACCGAGCCAGCGCGAAGCAGCAAACCATGCGCGCGACTCGCTTTCTGTCCACTCGTAATGGTATGGACGGACATGGAGCAGGGACAGATAGCACAGGCCGATAAACAGGGCAATCTTAAACACCCTACGGGCAAGTGTTGCCATATGTGATGATCTCAATTGTTCCGTGGGCGAGAAGGCCCGAACAGCGCGCGGGAATTTTGACAGTGTGCAGCAGCGCGTTGCGGATTTTCATGAAGTCGCTATGGCTCGGCAGCGTGATGCAGCCAAGCGAAATCCCGCGTCCGCCTGCCGGATGCAAACGGAACTGCCCGCGTTTGACGCCATTGATCCACGTCACATCATCAATCGTCCCATCATCACGATATAGCGCGAACCATTCACCGTGATTCGATGGGTGACCCATTGCTGCATTCCACTCATCTTTTGCCCATGCAAACACCTGAGAACGGATGCCGCCCGTGGGGCGGTCAACGATCCAGTATTTACCGGCAGGAAGCGGCCCATCATTAGGCACCATCGTGCAGCCGCCCCGATTGCGGTATTGATTGTTGCCTGAATACGCGTTGAACGTGCCGATGCCAAAAATGGTGAGCGGTGATAGGGGTTCGTTATTCACGAGAAATTTGCCCGTGTAGGCCACGTATCACGCCTCCTGATTGCGCTGGCTGTAGGTCATCGCGTTCTGCATAGGTTCCTTCCGTTGGTGAACCTTGACCATAAGCGCGCGTGCCGCTGGCGCGCTACAGGCGATTCCGGATTTGCCGCCTCTTTCGCCCGGACAAAAAAAACGCGCCTCAAGGGCGCGCAATACCTTTGCATCACAGAAAAAGAGCCAATAGAGCCGCCACCTCAGCGGGAATGACATACCGGGTGGCGACTGTTCAATGCTAGGTGTATGTGCCGGGCGCAGGCTTCAGACGACTCCGAAAAGCCGGGGCGTGCACGATGGTCGTCACCTCTCCAAGGCAAAAAAAAGCCCCAGCAGGTCTGCAGGGGCTTTTATCGATAACCATCCGACGGCCAACTTCAACGGGTCAAATGACCTGCCTTCGCGGGTACCGATCCAATGCTTCGACTACTCCGATGACTCGCGGCGGCGGAACGCCTACGACACCCGGGTCGCCGGCGCCACACTACGCAGCGTCGTCGCCGTCGCCGGCAGATACTCCGGCACCCAGCGCCGCAGATCGCGCCGCACTTCATCGTCGGCCGGCACGCGATGCTGCATCAGCCACGGCAGCAGATTGTCGATCAGGCTGTCCGGCACCTCGCGCGCCTGTGCGATGCGCAGCTTCGGATGCGGCGTGCGCGTGGTGGTTTCGTCGTCCGCTAGCAGTTCCTCGTAAAGCTTCTCGCCCGGGCGCAGGCCCGTGAACACGACGCGAATCTGCTCTTCGGTGAAACCGTACAGGCGGATCAGATCGTGCGCGAGATCGGCGATTCGCACCGGCTTGCCCATGTCGAGAATGAAAATCTCGCCGCCGCGCCCCATGCTCGACGCCTGCAACACGAGTTGCGACGCCTCCGGAATCGTCATGAAGAAACGCGTGATTTCCGGATGCGTGACGGTCACCGGCCCGCCGCGCGCGATCTGCTCCTGGAACTTCGGAATCACGCTGCCCGCGCTACCGAGCACGTTGCCGAAGCGCACCGTCTCGAACTGCGTGCGCCGCGCGCCCTGCTGCTGCAGCGCCGAGCACGCCATCTCCGCGAGCCGCTTGCTCGCGCCCATCACGTTGGTCGGGTTGACCGCCTTGTCGGTCGAGATCAGCACGAAATGCGCGACGTCGTGGCGGATCGCCGCGCGCGCGACGCGGTACGTGCCAAGCACGTTGTTGCGCACCGCCTGCCACGTGTTGACCTCTTCCATCAACGGCACATGCTTGTAGGCCGCCGCATGAAACACGATGTGCGGACAGTAGCGCGCCATCACCTGATCGAGCAGCAGCGAGTCCTTCACGTCGCCGACGATCGGCACCACCGACACTTCCGGATATTTGTCGCGCAGTTCTTCGTTCAGCCGATAGATCGAGAACTCGGAGATGTCGAACGCGACCAGTTGCACCGGACCGAAGCGCAGGATCTGCCGGCATAGCTCCGAGCCGATCGAGCCGCCCGCGCCCGTCACCATCACGACGCGGTTTTTCAGCAGCGCGGCGACGTGCTCGGTGTCGATCGTCACCGGGTCACGGCCGAGCAGGTCTTCGAGATCGATCTGCCGCACGCGCGACAGGAACGCCTGACCTTGCGTGAGCGGCGTGAGCGCGGGCAGCGTCATCGCGCGTACGCCGGCGCGCACGCACAGCGTGGCGATGCGCCGATGCGCCTCCACCGACGCCGACGGCACCGCGATGATCACATGCTCGACCTTCAACTCCGTGCAGATTTTCTGCAGATCGCTGATCGCACCCACCACGCGATAGCCGTAGATTTCACGGCCCTGCTTGATCGGATCGTCGTCGAGCAGACCGACGAGGCGCCATTGGCCCGAGCGCTTCAGCTCGCGCACGAGGTTCGCGCCGGCATTGCCCGCGCCGAGCACGAGCACCGGCTTGCCCTGGCCGACCAGTCCGCCGTAGCGATAGAACTCCTTGGCCGCGCGATACAGCGCGCGTGAGCCGCCCATCGTCAGGAACAGCAGCATCGGCGACACGATCAGCACCGAGCGCGGCACGACCGGCGCCGGCTGCAACAGCGCCGAGCCGATCACGACGACGAGCGCGCCGACGCCGATCGCTTTCGCGATCCGCACGAGATCGGGCAGGCTCGCGAACACCCACATGCCGCGATAGAGGCCGTAGCCGCGGAACATCACCGCGTAGATCAGCAGCACCCACACGAGCGCATGCAGCCCGCTCGACCAGAACGGCGCGGGCACCGGTCCGTTGAACCGGATCACATAGGCCAGCAGCCAGGCCATTGCCACCGCGCACAGGTCGAACGCAAACGCACTGAACGAAAGCCATCTGGCTTTGAAGCTTTTCATTGCGCAGAACCTCAGATTGGCCCGGAACGGGACACATGGCGCCGCCAGCGGCGATCAATACACAGGCCCGCGACGACCAGCACGGCAGCCCATGCGACGACAACCAGCCATTGATACAGAAGAGCGAATTGTAGCGCCCAGACAGCAAGTATTATGCCCGCCGCCATGAACATATACCAAATCCACGCGGTCGATGCGTGCCCGAAACCCGACTGCACCAGTCTTTGATAGTAGTGTTCACGATGCGCCTGCCAAAATTTTTCACCGCGCAGCAGGCGCTTGAGCAGCGTGACCGACGCATCGCCGATGAACGGCGCGAAGCACAGCGCCGGAAACCACACCGGCCATACACCCTCGCGCCACCCCCAATAGCCGAGCGCGCCGGCCAGAAAGCCGAGCGGGATCGAGCCGGCGTCACCGAGAAAGATGCGCGCTGGGTGAAAGTTGAACAGCAGAAAGCCCGCGGCCGCGCCTGTGACGATCAGGCTCGCCGTCGCGAGCGCCGGGTCCGCGTGCGACGACAGCGAGGCGGCCACCGCATAGCCGCCGAAGCCGAACAGCGCCATGCCGCCCGCGAGGCCGTCCGAGCCGTCCATGAAGTTGTAGAGATTGACGAGCCACACGAGCAGAACCGCCATGCACGCGAGCGCCCACCACGGCACGTCGGCCGGATAGACGGCGATCAGTGCCGCCACCGCCGCCGCATGGCCGCCGAAGCGCACGCGTGCGGGCAGGCCACGTCGATCGTCGAGCTGCGATAGCGCCGCGAGCAGCGCCGCGGCAAGCGCGGGCAGCCACAGCGACGGCGCCGCCAGCGCGATCAGCAGCACCGCGACCGGCACGATGCCCCAGCCGCCGACGCGCGGCGTCGGGCGCGTGTGCAGCGAGCGGTCGTTGGGGATGTCGGTGGCGAGCCGCCACGCGAGGCCGGTGCGCAGCAGCGTCCACAGGATCGCCGCGCAGGCGGCGAGCGCGGCGACGCCCCACGGCAGTAGAGAGACGACGGAAGAGGCAGAGTGTGCAGCGAGCGGCATCGATAGCGTTAGCGGTTCAGGTCGGAGTCAAGGCGGGTTCAACCCGTGGTCAATGCGTCGAGCGATACCACGCCGCGGTTTCGAGCAGCCCATGCTCGACCGTGTGCGGCGCAGACCAGTTCAGACATTCGCGGATATGCGAACTGTCGACGCGCAGCTCGCCGATCAATCGATCGATCTGCGCCGAGCGGCCGGTCAGGCGACCCGCGAGACGCAGCAGGCTGGCCGGCACCGGCACGAGCCGCGCGGGCACGTGAAGCTGCGTGGCCAGCAGACGCGCGAGTTCCGGCACGCTGAGGTCGCGGCCGTCGGTCACATGGAAGGTTTCGCCGGCCGCGCGCGGATCGGTCGCGCAATGCACGAGCGCGTCCGCGAGGTTATCGACGAACACGAGGCTGCGCAGCGCGCTGAGCGCGCCGAGCGGCAACGGAATGCCTCTCGCGACCGCGTTCATCAGCTGCAGGAAGTTCGCGCGCACGCGCGGCCCGTAGACCAGCGGCGGCCGCACCACGACGACTTCGAGACCCGTCGAGCGGCCGTAGTCGAACAGCGCGCGCTCGGCTTCCAGTTTCGAGATGCCATACGCATCGGACGGCGCGGGCTGATCCGTTTCAGCGATCGGCCGGCCGCTGCTCGCCTCGCCCATCGCCTTGATGCTGCTGACGAACACGAAGCGCCTCGCGCCCGCGCGCCGCGCCGCGGCCGCGACGCGCAAGCTGCCCTCGACATTGGTCGCGCGATAGGCGGCGAGCGGCTCGGTCAGGGTCTCCCGCATCACGTGCACGCGCGACGCCAGATGGATCACCGCATCGCAAGTGAGCGCGACCGGCCAGCGCTGGTCGATGCCCGCAAAGTCTTCGGTATCGAGCAGCCATTCGCGCACGCCCTCGGCGGCCGTCTGCGGCCGGCGCACCACGCCAGTGACGCGATCGCCCCGCCGCAGCAACGCGCGGGACACCGCCTGGCCGACGAAACCGTTAGCGCCGGTGACGAGGATCTGCAGACTCATCGCAATGCTCCGTCATGCACTTCGCGGCGCACGATTACGCCCACGTCATGCCGCGCGACCCACGCAAACAGACGATCGCCGTCAGGACTCGACGCGGCCGCAAACGGCGGGAAAGGCGGATCAGACACGATACAATCTGGCATCGGCGGTGCTTTCTCAGGAAGTCTGGCTGGGAACGTATTGTATTCGGGCCGTGATAATAAAACGGACCTGCGCCTGCTGGCGCGTCGTTCGTACACTTCGTAACAACTCAAACATATTCGCGCATGTGGAATTCGTGGTATCGATCCGACGTGCTCGACAACAGCACACGCCGGCCTGCTCGCTGGCCGTGCGATCAGGCCCCGGCCCGCGCACCGGCAAGTCCGCGCCTGACGGCCGCGCAAGCGCGCGGCGAGCATCCACATGAATGCCCCGAAACCTGCCGGTCTCGCCGCCCTGTTCGCGCGTTACGCGCAGCGGCGTGCCGCGACGTGCTGGTCTGAAGAAAAGAACTGTTTGAGCGACTAGAGTCCCACCTATGAAAGTGCTGTTTGCCACCTACCCGATGGCTTTCCATACCCCCGGCGGCGGAGAAATCCAATTGCTTGCGTATCACAAGCATCTGCCCGCGCATGGCGTCGACGTTACGCTGTTCGATCCGTGGCAGCCGCGTTTTCTAGAACACGACGTGGTGCATTTCTTCTCGTGCGTCGGTGGCTCGGTGCACTTCTGCAACTTCGTCAAGCAACTCGGCTTGCCGCTCGTCGTGTCGTCGAGTCTGTGGGTGACCGAGGAAACCAGGCATCTCTATCCGATCGGCGAGATCCAGCATCAGTTTTCTCTCGCGGACCGCGTGGTCGCGAACTCCGAGATCGAATGCGACACGCTCGCTCGCATCTTCGATCTGCCGCGCGAGAAGTTCGCGAGCGTGTTGAACGGCGTCGAACAGAGCTTTTACGAGCCGGTCGCGGCGGAGCCGTTCCGCCGTGAATCCGGCATCGAGGGCCGCTTCATCCTGAACGTCGGCAACATCGAGCCGCGCAAGAACCAGCTCGCGCTGATCCGGGCGATGAAGTCGTTCCCCGACCTGAAGCTCGTGCTGATCGGCCATCAGCGCGATCCCGAGTATGCGAAGGCATGCTTCGACGAGGGTGGCGCGCAGGTCGTCTACGCCGGCACGCTGCCCCACGATTCGCCGCTGCTGCGCTCCGCCTACGCGGCCTGCGAAGCGTTCGTGCTGCCGAGCACGCTCGAAACGCCGGGGCTCGCCGCGCTCGAAGCGCATGCCGCGGGCGCGCGTATCGCAGTAACGAAAGTTGGCTCTACCGAAGAATATTTCGCGCAGCACGTCGCCTACCTGGATCCGTTCGACGTCGACAGCATCACCGGATCGATTCGTGCGGCGCTCGCGCAACCGCACGGCGCTGCCGCTGCTCCGACGCGCGATCTGACCTGGCAGGCCGTCCTGTCGCCCTTGAAAGACCTCTACGATTCCCTGCTGACGAAATGACAAAACCCGTGACGAACCTCGTGAAGAACCTCATGAAGAACTTCGAACTTCGTCCCTTGAATAACGTCGAGGCGTCCTCGAATTCCGGGTTCGCCTGGAACGCGACGAACGGCGATCCGCAGTTCGAGCTGACGGGATGGGAAGAGCTGTCGGGTCGCGCCGCGCGTATTTCGTTCGAGCTCGCGAAAGAAGACATGCCGGCCTCGCCATGCATGATCTATTTCGACGCGGGCGCGGGCATGTCGGAGCACGCGACGATCGGCCTCGTGGTCGACGCTGACGGCAAGGTGGATCAGGTCGTCGCGTTTCCGCCGCTCGTCGGTCCGTTGCGCCTCGATCCGATCGCGCGCTCGGGACTGTTTTCGATCACCGGCTTCAACGTCGAACTGGTGGCCGACGCCGACTGCCCGACGGAACTGCTCGAACGCGCGCGCCGGATGGCGTCATGGAGCGGCGGCGCTCAGCCCGCGCCGGCGCCAACCGTGGGTCACACGTATCAGGAATGGATCGAGCGGCACGAGCCGCCCGCGTCGCATTACCCGGAACTGCGCGCGCGCTCGAAGGCGTGGGCGCTGCAACCGCTGATCAGCATCGTGATGCCGACCTACAACACGCCGGCCAGGTGGCTACGCATGGCGATCGATTCGGTCGTCGACCAGGTCTACGAGAATTGGGAATTCTGCATCGCCGACGACTGCTCGACGAACCCCGAGGTCAAGCAGGTGCTCGACAGCTACGCCGCCAAAGATCCGCGCATCAAGGTCGCGTACCGCACGACGAACGGCCACATCAGCAGCTCCAGCAACACGGCGCTCGAGCTTGCCGTCGGCGAATTCGTCGGCCTGCTCGACCACGACGACGAATTGCATCCGCTCGCGCTCTACTGCGTCGCCGAACTGATCAACGCGCATCCGGACGCGACGGTGATCTACAGCGACGAAGACAAGATCTCGATCGACGGGGTCCGCTCGGACCCGTACTTCAAATGCGACTTCAACTACGATCTGTTCCTGAGCCAGAACATGATCTCGCATTTCGGCGTCTACAAGACTTCGGTCATGAAGGAGGTCGGGGGCTTCAGAACCGGCTTCGAAGGCTCGCAGGACTACGACCTCGCGCTGCGCGTGATCGATCGCGCGGGTCATCACACGGTGTATCACGTGCCGCGCGCGCTGTACCACTGGCGCATGATCCCCGAGAGCACGGCGGCCGGCCATGAAGCCAAGCCGTACGCGCATATCGCGGCGATGCGCGCGCTCGACGAACACCTCGCGCGCAACGGCATCAGCGCCCACACCGAGCACGCGCCGGGCACGGACGCCTTCAACAAGGTCGTGTACGACTTGCCCGAGGTGCTGCCGTCGGTGGAGATCATCATTCCGACGCGCGATTCCGCCGGACTCGTCGAGCAATGCGTGGAATCGGTGCGGCAGAAATCGAGCTACCCGAACTTCCGCATCACGATCATCGACAACGGCTCGCTCAAGCTTGAAACGCACGACCTGTTCGCGCGCCTGCAAGAGGACGAGCGCATCAAGGTCGTGCGCGACGATTCGCCGTTCAACTACTCGGCGCTGAACAACCGCGTCGCGCTCGCGAGCACGGCGGACTTCGTCTGTCTGATGAACAACGACATCGAAGTGATCAACGCCGACTGGCTCGAGGAAATGGTGTCGGTCGCGCTGCAGGCGAATGTCGGCGCGGTCGGCGCAAAACTGCTGTATCCGGACGACACGATCCAGCATGGCGGCGTGGTGCTCGGCGTCGGCGGTATCGCGAGCCATGCGCACAAGCATTTCCCCAATTCGCACCCCGGCTACTTCGCGCGCGCGCGCCTGCGCAACGTGATGTGCGCGGTGACCGCCGCGTGCCTGCTGATTCGCCAGTCGATCTACGAGGAAGTCGGCGGCCTCGACGAACAGTTACACGTCGCTTACAACGACATCGATTTTTGCCTGCGTGTGCGGCAAGCGGGCTACCGCAATGTGTGGACGCCCTACGCGGAGCTTTATCATCACGAATCGGCAACCCGCGGCGCCGAAGACACACCGGAAAAAATCAGCCGCTTCAACCAGGAATCTGAGTTGGTCAGACAGCGCTGGGAGCATCTGTTGATGAACGATCCCTGCTATTCACCCAATCTGACACTGACTGCCGACGATTTTTCCTTTGCTTGGCCTTCAAGGATTGCAAATCTTGATTAATCTGGGACCCCAAAAAAACAAGACCGGATGGCTGGCGGAGTACCGCCATCCATCGCCGGGGGAACTGTTCTGCCTGCCGAGCGCGATCTACTTTCTGATGAAGTTCAGAGCCGATCTCGCGCGCTTCAATTCCAAAGTGCTGGATGACCGCGTCACTCTGTATTTCTGGTGGGAAATGTCGGCGCGCGAAACGTATCCGGACTTCAACTGGGTGCTGCGACAGGAAGACCTCGAATATTTGCGTCAGCTCGACAACGACACGCTGATCGAGCGGCATCCGGACGCCGTCACGTACTGGCTCGGCTCGACCAAACCGAGCGTGCTCGATGCGAAGCATCTGAGCGAGACGCTGCACGAGCCCGTCACCGTGCTCGAAGAAGCCGGCCTGCAATTGCCGAAGCTGATGACGACGGTCGTGCGCAATCGCGGCGATCTGTCCCAGGCATTCAACCTGAACACGCTGACCGGCTATCTGAACTGCCTCGACTGGTGGGAGCAGTACGGTCAGCTCACCTGCCCGCGCGTGACGTGGCGTCCGCCGATCGCGTGGCCCGGGCTGCTGGAACCGATCGACGCGCGCGACTCCAGCGCGATGCCGTTTCCGCGCTTCCTCGCGCTGATCACGACCGAGCGGCCCGATCTGCGCAGCGCGTTCAATCTGAACAGCTTCACCTCGCGGCTCAACGCGCTCAGCTGGTGGGAAGACCACGGCCAGCGCGAGTATCCGCGCATCAAGTGGTCGCAGCCGCCGATCGGCGGCTTCATGCTCGAGCCCGAAGCGCTTCCCGCGGACGGTGGCCCTTACGTGCCGCGCTTCCTGTGCGAGATCTACAAGGACCGGCCGGACCTGCAGGCGACCTTCACGCTGCAGTCATTCCGCGGGCGGCTCAGCTGTCTGTCGTGGTGGATCGAACACGGCCAGCATCAGTACCACGCGATCAAATGGGTGCCGCCCACGCCCTCCGCCGTGATGTTCGAGCCCGAATTTGGCTCGCACGCCGACTGGCTACCGGTGCCGCGCTTCCTGCGGCTGCTGCACGGTGAGCGCCGGGACCTGCAGGAGCTCTGCTCGCTCGACAGCTTCACCGGGCGCCTGAAGTGCCTGTCGTGGTGGATCGAGCACGGGCAGCACCAGTATCCGGCGATTCACTGGGGCATCCCGCCGTTGCCCGACACCCTGTTCAGGATGGAAGCCGGCGAGCAAGGCGCGCTGCCGCTGCTGCCGCGCTTTCTGCCGCTGATCTGGAACGAACGGCCCGACCTGCAGGCGTCGTTCAACCTGAGCAGCTTCCGCGAGCGGCTCGCGTTCATTTCGTGGTGGGAAAAGCACGGGCACAGCGAGTACTACGCGATCGAATGGTCGCCGACGCATCTCGCCGAAGAACGCGAGGGCGAATGGGTGCCGCCCGCCACACCCGCATTGATGTTCGAGCCCGAATGGGGCACGCACGCCGACTGGCTGCCGGTGCCGCGCTTCCTGCGGCTGTTGCATGACGAGCGCCAGGATCTGCAGGAGCTCTGCTCGCTCGACACCTTCACCGGGCGTCTGAAGTGCCTGTCGTGGTGGATCGAACACGGGCAGCACCAGTATCCGGCGCTTCACTGGGCCATCCCGCCGTTGCCCGACAGCCTGTTCGGCGCGCAAGCCGGCGAGCAAGGCGCGCTGCCGCTGCTGCCGCGCTTTCTGCTGCTGATCTGGAACGAGCGGCCCGACCTGCAGGCATCGTTCAACCTGAACAGCTTCAGCGAACGGCTCGGCTTCATCTCCTGGTGGGACAAGCACGGGCACGACGAGTACTACGCGATCAAATGGACGCCGACTCATCTGGCCGAAGAGCTCGCGAGAATCGACGACGAGCAGCCGGCGGACGACACCTTGCTGCCGCGCTTCCTGACGATGATCGCGAATGACCGCCCGGATCTGCGCGAAGTGTACGACCTGAACACCGCGGATGGCCGCGACCAGCTCGTGCGCTGGTGGAACGAATGGGCGTCGACCGAATATCCGCTGGTCGGCTCGCTGAAGGTGCGCTGGACCGACTGCGCCGACGACGAAGCCGATGACGACGCGCACGAGCCCGCGCGCTATCACGCGCGCGTCGAAGGCATCGGCTACGACTTCGGCGTCAACATCATCGGCTTCCCGCAAGGCGTGCTCGGCCTCGGCGAAGACGCGCGCATGGCCGCCCGCGTACTGCAACTGTCGTCGACGCCGGTCACGCTGCTCAATGCGCCGATGGCGGGACCCGCGCGCCTCGAACACTCGGTCGATCATCTGATCAGCGACGAGCTCAAGTACAACATCAGCCTGATCTGCCTGCCGGCGCCCGAAATGGTGCGGCTCGCGCTGGAAGGCGGCCGCAGCCTGATCGACGCGCCCACGCACAAGATCGGCGCATGGCCATGGGAACTGCCCCACTGGCCGAACGCGTTCGGCAACGTGCATCAGATGGTCGACGAAATCTGGGCGCAGAGCCGCTTCGTGCAGAGCGTCTACAGCCGGCTCGGCAACACGCCGGTCTACCAGATGCCGATGGCGGTCGAGGTCCCCGCGCCGCTCGAGCCGAAGCGCGAGCGCTTTGGCCTGCCGGCCAACGAGTTCCTGTTCTACCTGATGTTCGACGGCAACTCGTGGCTGAGCCGCAAGAATCCGCTCGCCGGCGTGCAGGCGTTCAAGCAGGCGTTCGGCGACAGCTCCCCGGGCGTCGGGCTCGTCATCAAGGCGATGAACGTGCGCGACGACGACCCGGTGTGGCGCGCCGTGCTCGACCTTGTCGCGGGCGATAGCCGCATTCACATCGTGTCCGAGCGCCTGAGCCGCCAGGACTCGACCGACTTCATGGCCTGCTGCGACGCCTACATTTCGCTGCACCGTAGCGAAGGCTTCGGCCGCGTGATCGCGGAGGCGATGGCGTTGGGGCAGCCGGTCGTGGTCACGAACTTCTCGGGCAACGTCGACTTTTGCGAACCCGACACCGCGTTCCTCGTGGATGGCGAACTCGTGCCGCTGCGCCCCGGCGACTACCTGTTCGCCGAAGGTCAGTACTGGTGCGATCCGGAGGTATCGATCGCGGCGGAACAGCTCAAACGCATGATCGACGATGCGCCACTCCGTGAGCGCATCGCACTGGCGGGGAAGGCGCGCATCGAGCGCGACTACTCAGTTGAGGCAGTCGCACGCGCGTATGCGCGACGGTTGAACGACATTGCGGAGGCGAAGACGATATGACGCTGCGGGTATGTGCTCCGGACATTTTCTCGGGCGATGCGGTGGGTAACCACTGCATCGGTTTCGTACGCATGGCTGAACGTCTCGGCATGAGGGCCGAGCTGTATGCAAGCGGTTTCGAGGAGGGAACGAATGGAGTGCGCCCGCTTGACGCATTATTCGAAGAGGTCACTCGCGACGATGTGGTTCTGCTGAGTTACTCGATCCACGATCCGTACCTCGAGCGAATACTCGCGCTCGATTGCAGGAAGATCTGCTACATCCACGGCGTGACGGACCCGCAGTTGCTGCGCGCGCTCGAACCGCGCACCGCACAGTTGTGCGAGAAGGCACTCGCGCAACTGCCGCTGCTCGCGCACTTCGACACCGTCGTCGCGAATTCGCGCAGCACGGCGGCGAGCCTCGCCGGCATCGTCGCGGCGGACGCCATCAAGGTCGTGCCGCCGATCTTTCCCGACATGTACGTGTTCCGGCGCGAAGGACCGCGCAAGGGCCGCAAGCGCCCTGAGCCGAACCTGCTGATGGTGGGCCGGGTGGTGCCGCATAAACGCATCGAGGACGGCATCGAGATTCTCTCGCTGCTGAAGCAGCGTGATTTCGGCGCGACGCTGAGCATCGTCGGCAGCACGCCGAACTACGATTACCTGAAATTTCTGATCAATCACGCGCGGCGTCTCGGCGTGCTCGAGCAGGTCGACTTCAAGGGCATGCTCGACGACGCCGATCTGTTCGAGTGCTACGAATCCACCCACGCGTTGCTCGCGATGAGCCGCCACGAGGGCTTCTGCGTGCCGGTGCTCGAAGCGATGCATTACGGCAAGCCCGTATTCGTGCGTGGCGGCACGGCCGCTCAGGAGATTTGCCCGCCCGACTGCGTGTTCGACGCCCATGCCGAGCTCGCCGCCTGGATACCCGTGATCACGCAGCGCCTCGGCCAGACCCACGGCCGCTGTCCGATCGACACGGCCTTCGTCAAACACGCCGACGGTGTGCTGCAACGTGCCAGCGACGAGGTATGGCGCAACATCTTCATCGGCGCCGGGGTCGGCATGGCGGCCGCGTCAACGCATGCGCGCGCGGGTACGGCGGCCGTTTCGCTGAAAAGAGATAGATAGTCTGCGCCGCCGCTCACCAACGCATCCCGGCGCCCATCGGCGCGATCCAACCCGATCGCGCCGCATCACTCGTTCGCAAACGGCTTGCCGGTCCTGTCGAAGTCGATCGGTTGCCCCGTATGCGGATGCGGCGTGAACGAGAAATGCGCACGCACGTACTTCTGCGATAGCGTGCACAGCAAGTCCATCAATGCAATCTGCTCGGGCGGAAAGACCGGCGCGCGATCCGCCGCGTCGATCGGTTTTTGCATGTAGCGCACGATGTCTTTTTCGAAATCGCTGACGCAATAGTCCAGCACCCGATCGCCTTCGATCGGATAGGCCGCCACCTTCAGTTCGGGATGCAGCGACAGATACGTGCTGAACAGACGCTCGGCAACGAATGGCAGGAACGGTGCGTCGTCCGAGTGGATCGTGGGCTCCAGCACCCCGCGCGCGGCCTCGGTGCCGCTCTGCGTTTCGAGAAACGTGGCAATCGGCTCAAGCACCTTGCCGACGTAGCTTTCCCAGAACGACTGCGAACCGACCCAGAAATTGCAATAGCACAGCGTGTGCGGCGACTGACGGGGCGCCTCACGCAGATTCCACGCAATGCCGCAGGCGTCGAGCAGTTGCTGGCTGCGCTCGACGAGTCCCGGATGCGCATGCTCGCCCTGCATCCACGCGGTGTACGAGAAATACGCGAGTTGCGGAAACGGATTGATCATCCAGACGTCGGCGTCGGCATTGGCCTGCACGAACTCCAGAAACCGGCTGCCGTCCATGCGCGCCTTCAGCGCGAACTTCGGCGAAAAAAGACCGGTGATCTGCTGCTGCCGATGCATGCCCTTGCGGTACATGTCGACGAGAATATAAAACTCGCGCCACGCGGCGTGCGCGTTATCGCGCAGTTCGAGCGGATGAAAAGCCTGTTCGGACAGGACCTGTCCCGGTGCGTAAAGCGGCTCGAAGATCTTGATCGATGCACTCATGACAGCCCTGCGATCTGCAGATAATAGTTTCCCGTATGCACGTTGCGCCGGAACAGCGTGAGCGATGCATTCGGCACCAGCACGTTGGGAAAGCGGGACAACGGCACGTTCAGCAGGTATTGCGAGATCACCGAGATCGGTCCCGCGTGACACACGGCGGCGATCAGGCCAGGCTGCTCAGCGTGCCGCAGCACCTCCTCCTCGAGCCAGTTCACCGAACGCGCGGCCAGTTCGAGATGCGACTCGCCGCCTTCGTAACGGTCCGACAGATGTTTGCCCCAGTCGGGAAACGCCAGACGAAAATCTTCGGCCTTCCAGGTCGCGAACCGCCCCGCATTGGTTTCGCCGAGACGGGCGTCGACGGTCCAGTCGCTGTTGTCCTTGAACAGCACTTCAGTGGTCTGCAACGCGCGCCGCCACGGGCTCGAAAAAACGCGGTCGGGCGCGAAACCGTGACTTTCCATCAGCGTGCGTAGCTTCGCGGCCTGCTGCAGGCCATGCTCGGTCAACTCGTCCTGCTCGGTCGAGTTCAACAGGCCAGCCACGTTGGCGTGCGATTGGCCGTGGCGAATCAGAAGAAGATCCATAGGTGTTAGCTGCTTTAAGGCTTGGGGTCGGGCAAGGCCTTCAGGAACATCGACGAAATGCGTCGCACGCTGAAACGGTCGAACACGTCGGCGTAGGCATTGCGGCGGATCGACTGGCGAAGCTGCGGGTCGCCCAGCATGTCCTCCAGCGCTCGTGCCCAGCTCTCGGCCGTGTTCGACGCAATGTATCCCGTCTCACGATGTTTGACGTTCTCGCGGTAGGTCGGGCAATCCGAATAGATGCTCGGGATGCCGAGGCTGCCGTAGTCCGCGTATTTGATCGGCGACTTGCACGAGTTGAAAAACAGCGTCTCCGGATCCTCTTCGGCGCCGAGCGGCACGATCGCGAACGTGTAGCCTTCGTCGCGAATGGCCTTCTTGTATTCGAGGTTGCCGCGGCTGCCGCGATGCGTCATGCGGGCAATCGTGTTGAGCTCCGGAAACGGATCGCCCCAGAAGTCGATCGACACGTTTTCGTGGCGCGCGAGAAAACTGCGCAAGGTGCCGAAAAACTCCTTGCGAAAGCTCACGAGCTTGATGCCGTCGAGATTGGAGAAGACGATCTTCGGCGGCTGGGTTTCGGTCCACAGTTCCGGCGACAGGTCGAATGCCTGATCGTCGAAACCGTTCGGGATGATCAGCACGTCGTCCGAGCGCCGCACTTTGCGCATGCGCTCCTGCAACAGCGAGTTCGACGCCGTGGCCGCGCTCGCTTCGCGAATCATCGCGAGCACGTTGTAGAGCACGTCCTCGTTCATTTCGAGCACGCTCCACGACGGCAGATCGAGCAGCCAGTCGTCGAGATCGTAAATCGTATGAAGACCGAGTTCGTTGGCCATCCGCATGATCTTCAGCGACAGATTCGACACGTGCTTGTTGAACAGCACGACGTCGAAGCGATGCAGATGGCTGACGCCAACGTCCGCCTCCGAGATCTGCTCCCATTCGATCAACCGATGGCGCTGCATGTACGAAAGCAAAGGCGCGAAGCGCGCGCCGATGGTGCGCGAATTCATTCGCCCATCGGTCATGGAGCGCCGCTGAACGACGAGCAGTCGGGGAATCTTAGTAATTTGTGAGGCCGGCATCGATCAGGTGTCTGATTAGGTCTGCTGCTACCGTGCTCGACGAGTGCCGTGCATAGACGCGTTCGTAGTTACTTTCAATCTTTTCGTCCCTGTCCGGGTCGGTCAGGGCAGCCTGAATGGCGGGAACGATGTCCGGCGCGCGGGTAGAAGCCGCGTACCAGACATTGTCGTCGAAGTGCTCGCGCTGCCAATCCCCATCAACCATGACGAGCGGCTGCTTCACGAACGCGCCTTCGAGGCACGAGCGCCCGGGCGGATCGAGGCTCGGCTCCGCCACTACCATCGCGCTGGCGAGCGCGGAGCGCAACAGCGCGCTGCAGGGCTGGATGAACGGCAGGAAATGAATGCCCCGACGCGCTTCGCGAACGCACTGCCGGTAATACTCCTCGTCCCTGAAACCGCCGACCATCAGGCCGTTCATGTCGAGCTGGTTCAGTGCGCGGATCAGTTCGAGCTGATTCTTGATCGGCTCGATCAAGCCGAGGCACAGCACGTAGTCCGAGACGTCGCAGACCGTGGGGAGCAAATCCTTGTCGGCCGGCAGCAGGAACCGGTCGGATATGCCGGAGCCCACCACCACGCATTTACCTGGATCGACCGGGATGTACCTGTTGAAGTGCGCGAGTTCGGCGGAGGACTTGAACAGTAGCCGCTCGGCACGCTGCACGAACGCCTCGATGCGGCTGATTTCCGCCGGGTCGGGCGCGCTCAACCACCAGACGTTCGGCCACAGGAACAGCTTCTTGCCCTGATTCACCGTTTCGCGAACGATCGCTTCGCCGTCCGCATGGACGGAGAAGTGCATCACCGCGTCGTAAAAGCGTAGCGGCCGGCTGCGAATGCCGTAAATGTCGGCCTGTACGTCCGAATCGTTGAGAAGTTCGGCGACCTGCACGAGTTCCGACTCACCACCACCGCTCGTCATGAACGCGGTACTGTGAGTAGTCAGGAGAATTTTAAAATGCATATTGCGGGCTCCGTCCCGAATCGTCCCGTATCGTGGGCGCTGCTGCCGTCCGCCGGACGGTGCGGAATTCGCGCGTTCGCGCGACCTGTGAAACAGGCGCGGACTATTATCGGCAGGGGCTCGATTTTACGCCAAATCGTCACGCAGACGATCGCCCACGAGCGACGCGCAGAGCACCCTGCTGCATGCTTTCGTCGGCTTACGTGGCTTACGAAACGATGACCGCCCCGCCCTCTTCTGCCGCGCACTCGCGAGCCACGCGCGGTATCCGCGGAAAACGGACGGCGCATGACCCTTGGCCTCGCGGCTGTGCCGATTGCTATGACGAATAATTTGTAAGTAACGGTAAATGCGGGCTCATGTCGGAACATCAGGAAATGTTGGACGTGCAGAATACTGGGGGTACGATAGACTGGCCGGCCGGGAGGGCCGGCTCGCCAGCCAGTCGGCATATCGGTATGAATTCGCTGTTCTGTCATGGCTTTTCGCAAATTCTTTCAAGCGGAGAAACAAGATGTCGGCATCGCCCGAGCTTCTCGATTCACTTGCCGCGCAGCATCCCGAGATTGCAGAACTGATCGCTGAACGGGACAAGTATCGCGACGCGCTTCAGGTCAATATTCCGCACTTTTCGAATCTCGGCGACGTGCCTCCAGGCCACTACTATTCGCCGATCCCGTCGATCCCCGACATCAAACAGGACGAAGCACGGCTGTTCGGCAACGTCTCGCGCACGCTGCCCGGCATCGAGTTCAACGAAGAGGCGCAGGTGCGGCTCGTCGGCGAGTTCGCCGACAAGTACTACGGCGAAATGCCGTTCGAGCCGCACAAGAAAGACGGCCTGCGCTTCTACTTCGAGAACGTGATGTTCTCGTATGGCGACGCGACGTCGCTGCACTGCATGATTCGCCACCTGCGGCCGCGCCGCATCGTCGAGATCGGCTCGGGTTTCTCGTCCGCCGTTTCGCTCGATACCAACGACCTGTTCTTCGACGGCCAGATCCAGTGCACCTTCGTCGAACCGAACAATGAACGCTTGCTGTCGTTGCTGACCGAGAAAGACAAGGTCACCTCGAAGATCGTCAAGTCGCTCGCGCAGGACGTCGACCTGTCCGTATTCGCGGAGCTCGAAGCGAACGACATACTGTTCGTCGATTCGTCGCACGTGAGCAAGATCGGCAGCGACGTGAACCGCATCGTCTTCGAGATACTGCCGATCCTCGCGCCCGGCGTGCACATACACTTTCACGACGTGTTCCTGCCGCTCGAATACCCGCCGCAGTGGATCTACGAAGGCCGCGCGTGGAACGAAGCCTATCTGCTGCGCGCCTTCCTCCAGTACAACAGCGCGTTCGAAGTTGTCCTGATGAATACGTTCATGGGACACTTCCATGCGGACCTGATGAACGCGCGGATGCCGCTCTTCATGCGCAATCCCGGCGCGAGCTTCTGGATTCGAAAGACACGTTAGGCGCCGCGGCGCAAACGTCTCACCTTTTGCGGAGATTGATAGATGACTTCGACGAACGCGCTCGAGCATCGCACCGAAGGCGCGTCCATGCGAGCCGGCTTGCAAGACGGGGTGCGCGCGATGAAGGTCGGCCGCATCCCGGTACCTGAGTTGCTACCCGGCACCGTGATCGTCAAGGTGGCGAGCGTCGGTATCTGCGGCAGCGATCTGCACGCTTACCGGAACGTCGACGTTCATCAAAGCGTTCCGAACGGCCACGAACTGAGCGGCACCGTGGTCGAGATCGGCGAGGGCGTGACGAGCGTGCGCGTCGGCCAGCGCGTGACGATCGACATGGTGATGGGCACCGCGTGCGGCAAATGCGAGTACTGCAAGCTCGGCACGCCGATTCACTGCCGCGCGCGCGAATTTCCGTTCGGCGGCGGCTTTGCCGAATACGTGCGCACCAAGGAATCGGGCGTGTTCCCGCTGCCCGATGCCGTCGACGATCAGCTCGGCGCCATCGTCGAGCCGGTGGCGGTCGGCATCCACGGGTGCCGCAAGATGCCGATTGCGCGCGGCTCGGTCGGCGTCGTGATCGGCGCGGGCACGATCGGCCTCGCGGCACTCGCCGCGGCGGTGGACGCTGGCAGTGAAAATGTCTACGTGGTCGCAAGACACGCGGCTCAGGCGCGCGCGGCGCTGGCGATGGGCGCCACCGCGATCCTGCCGGCCGATCGCGCCGAAGCGCTCGCCATGGTCGAACAGGCAACCGGCGGATTGGGCGCGCACTACGCGATCGAAGCGGTCGGCGGAACGGCCGACACGTTCGACTTCGCCTGTCAGTTCGTGCGCCCGCTCGGCCACGTGTGCGTGCTCGGTGCCTTCGATCACGGCTTCAGGAACATCGAAATCATCAAACCGCACATCAAGGAACTGACGATTCATTTGCCGAACTGCTACGGCTATATCGACGGTCAGCACGACTTCGCGCTCGCGATCGATCTGCTGGCGCGCAAGGGCGATACGTTGCGCGCCATGATCACGCACGACCTGAGCCTCGACGACGTCGACGAGGCCTTTCGTCTGGCCAGCGACAAAAGTTCGGACTCCATCAAGGTGCAGATGCATACCTGATGGTGTAAGCGGTCTCGCGCAATGCAGTGAACATCGGTCATAACTGGAAGCTGTGCCGTCCAATACGAGGAGGCAACATGGCGAAGGAAGACAATGCTCCAAGCATCGATGAATTTCGAGATAAGCGGCGTTGCCGTTTGCTGAAAGGCCTGAACGTCAAGGAAAGCGTCGGCGTGGAAATAGGCCCGCTTTGCTGGCCTCTCGTGCGACGCAGCGACGGCGGCGAGATCATTTACGTCGACCATACGGACACGCCGCACCTGCGAGAGAAGTACAAGGACGATCCTAATCTCGACGTCAATGAGATCGTCGATGTCGATGCGATATGGGGGCGCAATACGCTGCACGAAGCTATCAAGGGTCGCTATGTCGACTACGTGGTGGCCTCTCATGTCGTCGAGCATGTTCCCGATCTCGTGACGTGGCTAAGAGAACTGGCCACGGTTCTCAAGCGGACCGGCGAAGTGCGTCTCGCCGTGCCCGACCGGCGCTTCACCTTCGACTATTTACGCCGCGAAAGCCGGCTGCCCGAAGTGCTGGCAAGCTATATCGCCCGTGCCCGGGTACCGCAGTCCTACTCGGTACTGGATCACTGCCTGTCCGCCGCCGATATCTCGACGCTGGAAGCATGGCAAAAGCGGATCGACCCACATTCGGTCAAGCGGCTCCATACATGGCAGGGCGCGCTGCATGTCGCACGCGACGCCTTCGAAAACGGCACCTATCACGACGTTCACTGCTGGGTTTTCACGCCGCGCTCGTTTGCAAAACTGATCGCCGATCTTTGCGAAATGGAGCTGATCGATTTCGCTTGTGAAGATTTCAACGACACGCTGCACAACGATATCGAGTTTTCTGTCGTGATGAGGCGCTCGCGCGATCGCCAATATATTGCCGACAGCTGGCGGCGAATGGAGCGCGAGGCCAGCGACGCGACGCCGGCCGTGCCGTTCTGGCGCACGCATCGCAAACTCAAGGAGCTATGCGCCGGACCGAACGCCCGTAAGAGCACGCCGCGCGTGAGCGGACAGCCCAGCGAACTGGACCCGGACGTAGCGGTCGAATTGCCGCCGGGTTTCAACGAGCAGGAATATCTCGCCGTCAATACGGACGTGGCGGCGGTGGGCGTGAATGCGGGTCAGCATTACCTTCAATATGGATGGCGGGAGGGGCGGGCCTTGCGGCCGGCCCCCGAGGCTCAGGCTGCCCCTGCTCCGGTCGCCATTGAAGCGAGGTAACGATCGAGACGGGGAAACGCGCGATGACCTAATGGCTGGGCGGGCTAGCAGGAATCTGTACCGCCCAGTTCGGCGCGACCTTTAGCGTATGCCCCTTGTCGTTCGCCGTAATGTTCCACATTGGCCATTCCGACGCGGGAAATCTCGTAGCGCTGGCCAGCAGGATAACGACGGCGAATCCCCCCGCTAATACCCGCGACAGCTTCGACCTCGACGTTGCGATCGACAGCAGCGCGGCCCAGAAAAAGAACAGCAAGGCAGGATAGATGTACCGGGCACCGAAGCCGTACCACTCCATGTGCACCGAGTACGGATTCGATCTCGCGGCGCCGAGCAACCAGATGATGCCCGCCATCGGCGCGAGCAGCAGACAGGCAAAAACCGCTCGCGATCTCGCCACGACGAACACCAAGACGATCGCCAGGATCAAGCCGGCGATTAGCGGAATGCTATCCGGGGACGGCAGCAGACTGCAAAACAGCTCGCGGATCATCCGGGAGCCATAACGCCACACATACGGCGCCGGGCCGAAGTCGAGCGGCGGCGAGGCGTTCGTTGCGACCGCATAAACCTGCCCCGCTACGCCCGCGGTATAGACGGCCAGAAAGCCAGTCTGACGATATGAAAACTTCCCACGACGCCGCGCGCAGATACAAGCCAGCACGGTCGGGCCGAACGTGATGATGCCAAAGGGGCCTGTCAACGCAATGACCGCAGCCGCCAAGGCCCGAACGCTATACCAGGATGTCGGCGGATTGAACAGGTTTTCCCACAGCAGAACGATGAGCGCCGGAAGCAGTATCCATTGAATATTCGTAACGTTCAGCAGCGTCTCGCCCGTCTGCGGGACCAGCAGAGGTCCGAGTGCGAGAAGTGCGGCGATGGGACGCGAGAAGATTCTAAACGCGTGAGCCATGTAGGCGCTCGACCCGGCCGTGATCAACGCGCACGCCCACATGAAAAAGTACGGCGCCTCGTCGATTGGCGTCGTTTTCATCTGCAGCCACGCGACCAGACGCGGAACGACATGCCAATAGCCGGAATAGCCCTGGACGAATGACCGGATACCCAGTTCGTGCGCTTGCGCGATAAAGATCGTGGCGTCTTCGGCCCACAGAAAGCCGTGCTCGATGCGCTGAGGCGCCCGATACCACATGAGCAGCAACGCGCATAAAAACACGAGCAATGGGAAGAGGCGGGGTTTTTCTCGCTGCATACCCGTAATTCAGTATTTTTTGGACAAAAAGATGAGCAGAAGCCCACAGCCGACTCGAACATCGAGTCGGCCGTTATTGCCTCAAGCCGGCAGGCATGAAATCGCAACGAGTGTTGCAGGGCTCATCAGGTCCGCGGCCCTTTTGCGCATATTTGAATCTGCTGCTGCGTCCCCGCGGCGTCACTGCGCCGTAGCAGGCGGTAACCAGCGAAATGGAATGTGTCCACAGGAGCATAGGCCTGGCTCGCGAGCAGGCAATTCGCGCTTGCCTCGAAAGTCCAGAGCGGCTCATGCACGAGAATGTAATCCGGGCTGTACTTCGTGAGCCACGAGTAAAGATCCTTGCGAGCAATGTAGTCCGCGTTATAGCGATTGGTCAGACCGAGAATGTCGATGATGTACCGGTCGGAGTACCAGCCCACGGTTCCGATCTCGACGCTTGCAACGACCGCCTTGGCAGGTGTGTTGGTTTTTATCCATTCACCAATATTCTTGTATGCGTCCATGGGGCCGCGCTGCACGTTCGAGATACTAAAGCTGTGGTAAACGAAGCCGCTCGTGACGAGAAAAAACGCAAGGAACAGCGAGAGGAAAACAGAACTCTCCCGGGACCGCTCGTACGTGAAGCTGAGCACTCTCCACGCGCCGACACCAACGAACAACAAGCCGAAGAAGAAGAATGGTGCGTAGTACCAGTGGTAATTCGGAATATGCAGAAACACATAAAACGAGCCCAGCAGCACGAGATAGAGAATGACGAGCCACGCGATCCTTTTGCCGAGACTCGACAGCACACCGACGAGACCGATCGGCAGCATGAACGCGAGCAGCCGGAAGTCGCCCCCGAAGAAAGCGTCCTTCATGTACTGCACGTGGAGAAAAATCAGTCCCTCGCCCCAGTACCCCGACTTGCCCTGTCCGAGCTTCGCATTGCCGGTGGCCGGAAGAAACGCGCCGTAGTAGTAGTAGTTAAATATGAAATTGGCCGCGAGCAGAATGACCGGCGCGACCAAATACTTAACATGAGGCAGTTTTCTGTTCCTGATGAAGTAATCGACGACCACGACGAGGCCAAGGAACACACCTTCACTGCGCGTGATGAACAGCAGGCCCAGCACCACACCCAGACCGAAAAATTGCTCCCTGCGATAGAGTACCAATGCGAGCGCGGAGAGGAACAGAAACAGCGAAGTCTCCATCCCAAAGGTGTCGTAAAAATAATTGAAGGAAACAACGATCAGCGCGCACAGCGTCTGTTCGTATTTTCCGCTCGCCAGCAGATGCGCTCCGGTGATCGCGGCCGCGCACAGGAACACGAACGACAAAAAGATCGTCGTATATTGCAAATTACCGGCCACGACGTTCGCCACGATCAGCAAGTAGGAGTACAACGGCGAGGTGAGCCCGTTGAAGCGATCGCCCGCGTTGTAGGTAAGCCCTTGCCCGTCAAACAGATTGCGCAAATATCGCAGATAGATCAGCGAATCATCGAGCTGAAAGTTGCGCGTCTGCCACGCGAGATAACCACCCACGGCAATGGTGACCGGCAGTAGAAGCGCGTTCTCCGAAAGGTACTGTCTAAATCGTTGCATGTTCATTGGTCAATATTTTCTGATTACGCGCGTGCGGCAGCGCAACTACAAAAATCAATGCATTGCCCGAATCAGGCAAAAACGAACTTCTTGTCGAGCCGATATTTGACTATGTAACCGATCACGAGGCCAATCACGCCGCCCGTAAAGCGGGCAGGCTCGGAATGATAGATCGCGTCCGCGCCGAATTCGAAGCCCCAGAAAATCGCCGTAGTTGCGAGCCCCATCACCGTGTACAGCAGAAAACTCTGTATGCCGTGCGACAGATCGCGATGCTGGTATCGAAAGATCCAGAGCTTGTCGAGTAAGAACTTCACCACCAGCCCGCCACCCGTTCCGACGACCACCGACAGCGGCACGCTGAACGCTCCCGAATAGGTGATCAGCGAGAGCTTCTGCAGACCGATATTCGCGGCGATCGAAACTGCCGCGAATATCGCGTAAAAAATCACGAGGCGCGACGCGCTCATGGGAGTTGCCGAGGAGTTCACGAAAGGCACACCAGGTCAGGAAGGTCGAAAGAACATTCGCCGCGCCATGCGCTCGCTGGGCGGCGACGGTTGCCGTCGAGCACGGCAGATCCGTCGCGATGCATGCAATGCATCACAACGAGAGCCGCTTGAACACGCGGCCAGGAATAGAGCGAATGATCAGCATGATGCCCCACCAGAACCACGGGGTATAAATGACATCCCTACCCTTTTCCACCGCGCGCACGATGTCGCCCGCGACCTTGTCCGCGGTAGCAACAAGCGGTCCCGGCAAGGGAAGACCCGCTGTCATTGGCGTCGCGACAAAGCCAGGCTTGATCGTCAGCACATGCGCGCCCGCCTTGAACAGGCGCGCCCTCAGGCCCTCGCAAAACGCGGAGAGCGCTGCTTTTGCACTGCCGTACAGATAGTTCGACTGGCGACCGCGATCGCCGGCCACCGACGAAATGACCGCGATCGTGCCGCGCCGCTGCTGCTCGATCACAGTGGCAAAACGCGTCAGCAACGCGATGATCGATACGGCATTGGTATTGAACTCGCGGACCGCGACGTCGGCATCGTTCTGACAGTCCTGCTGGTCAGGCAGCGTACCGGGCGCCACCAGCACGATGTCGAGCGCGCCGAACTCGGCCGAACAACGCTGCATCATGGCGGCATGTTCACCGAGCTGATCGATGTCCAACTGCTGACACAGCACGTCTTGCGCACCACGTGCCTTGAGGTCGTCGGCAACCTGCTGGAGGCGCTCCATGTTGCGCGCGACGAGAAAGAACCGCGCGCCCTGTTTAGCCCATTGCCGTGCACAGGCAATGGCGATCGCCGAAGTGGCGCCTACGATAACGATGTTTTTCATACTCGAGTGGTTCGTTCCCAAAAGCGTGACAGCAAAGCCGGATCACGCAGCGCTTCGACCTGTTCCCACTGCGGATAGGCAGCGCGAAAATCTTCGCCCGACATATGCGCGTCCTTGGCGGGATACAAACGGCCGCCGCTCTCGCGCACGATCGCATCCAGCCGGTCGAAAAGCTTGCGATTCGATGCCTCGCGCTGCGGGAAGTCGAGCGCGAGCGAGGTGCCTTCGAGCGGAAAAGACAGCAAGCCCGGCGATTTGATGGCGCCGCAGCGCTTCAGCACGGCAAGTATCGACCCCGTGCCGCTGCGGGCAATCGCGTCGAGAATGGCCCGCGTTGCCTCGCGCGCAACGTCTGCCGGGATCACGCATTGATACTGCTGGAAGCCCGAGCGGCCATAGATGCGATTCCATTCAAGCAGGCTGTCGAGCGGATAGAAGTACGAGTCGTAACTGACCGTCGAGCGAACCGCGTCCGCGCGTTGCCGCCTGTAGTACAACTCGTTGAAGGCGCGCAGGGTCAGGCGGTTGAAAACGGGGATCGGCGACGTGAACGGCACCGTACGCGTCTTGCGGCGTTCGACGTCGAGCCCCCCCTCGGAGGCGTGATCGCCGACCATGAAAATGCCTCTGCCCAACGCGGCATCGCGGCTCTGACAGTCCACCCACGCCACGCTGTACTCATGCAGTTCGTCGAGCCGTTCGGACAGCGCGAAGAACTCGTCGAGGTTGGCAAAGCGGATACTGGTCACGTCGAGCATGCTCGACCTGATCGGCATCAGCTGGATTTCAGCCCACGCGATCAGCCCCGTCATACCAAGGCCGCCGATCGTCGCGGTGAAGTACTCGGGGTGGAGGTCCGGCGTACATTCGAACTGCGTGCCGTCGCTTCGCAGCAAGGAGAAACGCCGCACATGCCGGCCAAACGTGCCGCGTACATGGTGATTCTTGCCGTGCACGTCGTTGGCGATCGCGCCGCCCAACGTCGCGTACTTCGTCCCCGGCGTCACGGGCAACATCCATCCACGCGGAATCGCCACGTCGAGAATCTGCTCGAGCGTCATGCCCGGTTCAGCGCGCAATACGCCGTTTTGCCAGTCGGCCAGAATCATCCGGTCCAGCGGCAGCGTCTGGACCACGTGCCCCGACGACGCGAGGCAACTGTCGCCGTAACTGCGCCCATTGCCGAAGGCAAGGGTCGTGCGCTGCGTGCCGCCGACACTTCGCCATACCGCCGTGGCCGTATCACGCCAGGCGATCGGATGGGCCTCTTGCAGCGCGTACGGATAGCGCCCCCAGGACTGGACTTTCGACATGGCTAGATCGCCATCCAGAACACGGCACCGCATAGGGCCATGATCAGCCAGCTGCTCCGGTCTTTTGCCGCGAATATGATCGGGTCGTCATGCATGGAGCCGCGATGCGCGATGATCCACGTGCGGCTCACCCAGTAAAGCAGCAGAGGACAGGCCACCCAGATGTACTGTGGATGCCGATAGAGGCTCGCCGTATTGCCGTCCTGAATATAAAGCGCGAGAACCAGCACGGACAGATAGCCCGAGGCCGCGCCTAGTGACGAAATCAACGGCAGATCGCTCGCGACATAGCCGCGGCCGCGTGACTTCACGAGGCCGCGCTCCTTCAACGCGTGCAGTTCCGCATACCGCTTGACGAGCGCGAGGCTGAGAAAAATGAACATCGAAAACGCGAGCAGCCAGAACGTGAGCCGCGCATCGATCGCGGCGCTTCCGGCGATGATCCGTGTCGTATACAGCAAGGCCAGCACCACCACGTCCATCATGACTCGCCGCTTCAGATGGAACGAATAGGCCAGCGTGAGTACGTAATATCCAAACAAAACCAGCGCGAACTGATGAGGCAGGCAGAACCACGCGATCGCGCCGCCCACGGCCAGCAGAACGGGACAGAGCGCCGCGCCCCAAACCAGCGGCAACGCGCCCGAAGCAAGCGGGCGTTTGCGCTTGGTCGGATGATGCCGGTCGTCCTCGAGATCGAGCAGATCGTTCAACAGGTAGACGCTCGACGCACAGACACCGAAGGCAAAAAAAGCGAGGAGCGCGGCAATGACCAGCGCGGCGTCCGACAGTTGATGCGCCGCGAGCAGCGGAACGAAAATCAGCAGATTCTTCAGCCACTGATGCAGTCGCAACGACTTCGCCCAGGTTCCCGGCCACGCGGAGCGTTGGTCGATGACGCGCTCGACGTTGCCCTGCTTGCGGGCCGCGCGCTCTACGCCCCTCGACGGATTGATCACATAAGCACGCTCGGCCGCGGCCCAGACTGCGACATCGTCGTGCGAATTGCCCGCGTAGTCGAAGCCTTTCTCGCCGAACTCGGCCACGAGCCTGTCGCGCTTGCGATGCGCGGACAGATTGATGTCGCTATGCGTGGCGAAGGTTTTGTCGAATAGCCCAAGATGATCGGCAATCGCCTTCGCGTAGCGTTCATGGCTAGCGGTCGCCAGCACGAGCGACCGCCCGGCGGCCCGTTCTTCCTTCAGCCACTCGATGACCGTGGCGTCGTAGGGCAGGACGGTGACGTCGATATCGGTCGCTTCGGCCAAGCGGGCTTTGAGGCCGGCTTTGCCCCCGCGCAGGAGCCACAGAAGCGGCTCGTAGAACCGATGGGGAGCGGATCGGGTGAAAGCAAATCCGCATTCAATCAGGACGTCCGAGCGAATCAGAGTTCCATCAAGATCGACGACGAGTGGTTTGCTGCTCATTCAGTGAACCGCCGCAGGGCAGAAAAGAGTGTGGAAGGCACATGCGATGCCGTAGAAATTCGTTCTGGCGCGGCAGCGGGTCAAGTCGAACCACGAGGATCAGAATCCGGACCGCGTAAAGCGGCATCACGCTACCATCTCGCGCCCTCCCCTACAACCCGCTTCCAATTTATTTGTCAGCTTATTGCCGACTGATTTAACAACCATGAGCTCGCAATATCTGTAACGAAGCAGAATAATCAGTGTACCGGGCTCGACCGCGCAGATAATACCAACATCTCGCATATAGGCCGAATTTGCGCAAACAAAGGTGAATTAAACACTTTCGCAAGCTTTTCGGCGATATAGAGAGAAAGAAAATAACGACTCAGGAAGACAATACGTGTTCATACAGCGATTTATATGCGTTTCCCAACGCTGGCCCAGAAAATAGCCGCTCATATCGCTGCCGCGCCGCCGCTCCCATGCCGCGCGCCAGTGCTTCATCCAGCGCCAGCCGGTTAATCGCGGCGATCAGCGGTTCGGGCGCCTCGGGCGGCACGACAAACCCCGTCACCCCATCCTCGTTGACGAACGACGTCCCGGACCCCACCTCACAGCACACCATCGGTTTGCCGAACATCGCGGCTTCGACCAGCACCATCCCGAACGCTTCGGAGCGCAAATGCGAAGGCAGCACCATCGCGCGACAGCCCTCGAGCAGCGCAACCTTTTCCTCATGCGTGACCTGCCCGGCAAACACGACGTTGGTCGCGCCATGCTGCCGCGCCAAGGCGGCGAGCCGCTCGCGCTCCGGCCCCGAGCCAGCGATGACGATTTTCGCCTGCACATGCCGGGCGGCCTCGACGAGCGTATGCAGTCCCTTGTAGTAGCGCAACACGCCGAGCGCCAGAAAATACGGCTCGCCCGGCGCCAGGCCGAGCCGGCTCTCGAGCTTGCGCTGCGCGTCGAGCGGCTGCGGCTCGTCGCGATAGTCGATGATGCCGAGCGGAATCGTCTTCAAACGCTCCTTCGACACGCACGCGGCAAGCGTCTCACTGGTCCGCGCATAGGCGGCCGACGTCGCGACCACCGCGGACATGCTGCGCAGCGTGCGCCGCATCAGCGGTCCATAGACGGCGCCGAGCAGCTTCTGCCGCACGATGTCGGAGTGGTAAGTCATCACCGTCGGTTTGCTGGTGCGTCCGAGCAGATGCAATACGTCGGCGAACGGCCACGGAAAGTGGAAATGCACGACGTCGGCCCAGTCGGCCAGCTCGCGATACCTGATCACCGAGCAGGGCCCGCCGAGATCGCACGATGCCGGCGCCGCCCACGATTTCTCGCGGATCACCTGCCCTTCCGGGCGTTCGACGACGGTCGGCGTCGGGCTCGGCGACAGCGTCAGAATGCGCGGTTCGACGCCGCGCTCGCGCGTCGCTAGCGCAATCTGGCGGATCGCTTCCTGCAGGCCGCCGGGCGGGTCCGGGAAGTACGTGCGGTACACATGAACGACCCTCACGTGCGCACCTCAGCGCCGTGTGGCCGCGCGCTGCTGCCGCCCGCCTGCGGGAAGTGGAAGGTGATCGCCAGCATCTTGTCCAGCCGCGCTTCCCACGTGTTCTCGCCAACCGCCGCGCGGGCTTCCTCCACGCTCAGCTTGCCGCGTGCAAGCTGCTTCTCGATCGCCGCGATGAACGCGTCGGCATCGCTGCCCACTTCGAGCCCCGCGCGCGGTTCCTTCGCGAAATCGAGCGGCGTCGATACGACCGGCAGACCGGCCGCGAGATATTCGTAGAACTTCATCGGAAACATCGAGTGCGTGTATTCGTTGATCAGCGTCGGCAACACACCGACCCGCATGCCGCGCAAATACTGCGGCAGCACGCGATACGGCCGGTAGCCGAGCAGATGCACGTTCGGCAGACGCTTGAGCTGCGCGAGCAGGTCGCTGCGCTGCCCTTCGCGCTCCTCGCCGATGATCACCCATTGCCACTGCGGCCGCGCCTGAGCGGTTTGCAGCAGCAACGGCAGATCGACCTTGAAGTCCGACAGCACGCCGTGATACACGAGCCGCGGCTCGTCGATCGCGGCGAGCTCGGCGGGCAGTGGGCCGTCCGCGCGCGCCGCGCCGAAGTGCGCTTCATCGACGACGTTGCCGAAGAAATGCGTATTGGGGTTAAACGGCTGGCACACGTCCTTCAGCGACTGCGCAGTCGTGAATACCGCCTCGCAGCGCCCGAGCAGGTCCTGCTGGGCATTGCGGAACGCGTCGACGTCGACGCCCGGAATCGCCGCAATATCGTCGACGCAGTGGTAGACCAGGGGACCGCGCGGCAGCGTCGCGATCGCATCGAGCATGTACGGGTGGTACGTCCACACGACCGGCTTGACGTAGCGATGCGACCTCGCGAAGCGGTTCACCGAAAAACGCAGCATCGCCTGATTCAGCGAGCGCACGAACGGCAGATGATGCCCGGCCGGCACCATCAGCGGCGACAGCACCCAGATGTTGTCGGCGCGGCGCGGCGGGCCGAGCACGAGCGACTGCACGCCGCGCCACAGACGTCGCCACAGGCGCGACCAGTCGCGGCCGCTGGCCACTTTCGGCGAGCGGAAGCCAACGCTTTCCACATACAGAATCCGCCAGCCGCGCGCGGCGAGGATGCTCGCCGTGTGCTGCTTGTTGGTCCAGTACGGCTCGTCCCAGTCGGCGCTCGAAAACAGCACGCAGTCTTGCGGGGCAAGCACGGGGTTCTTGCCGTCAGCCAACGAACACCTCGACCGGTCGGCCGCGCAGGCTGTCGACGATGCGTCGTGAGGCCAGTCCATCGCCGTACGGATTCGCGCGATCGCGCAGCGCCGCGCGCCGCGCGGGATCGTCGAGCCAGCCGATCACCGCGCTTTCGATGCTCGCCGCGCTCTGGCCCGCGAGCGTCGCGAAACCGGCGTCGACGCCTTCACGGCGCTCGGTGTGATTGCGCATCACGACGACCGGCACGCCGAAGGTTGGCGCTTCTTCCTGAATGCCGCCCGAATCGCTGACCACGACGGCGCTGCCGCTGATCAGATAAAGGCTCGTCGGATAGTCGACCGGCTCGATCAGCGCGAGGTTCGGAATGCCATCGAGCTCGCGATGCACGGGCTCGCGCACGGCCGGGTTCAGATGCACCGGGAACACCCAGCGGTAATCGCTATAGCGCTGACACAGGTCGCGCAGCACGCGGCAGATGTCCTGCAGCACGTCGCCGAAATTCTCGCGCCGATGGCACGTGACGAGCACGTGCTGCTGCTGCGCGCCATGCCATGCGGGCAGCGGACTCGCCGGCGGCGTGACGCTCCAGCTCGCGCGCACTTCGCCGATCGCATCGACGACCGTGTTGCCGGTCACGACGATCTTCTCTGGCGCGACGCCTTCGCTGAGCAGGCTGTCGCGCGCGCGCGAGGTCGGCGCGAAATGCAGCGTCGCGATGCGGCCGAGCAGGCTGCGGTTCGCTTCCTCGGGAAACGGACTCGCCAGATCGCCGGTGCGCAGCCCCGCCTCGACGTGACCGACGCGGATGCCGCGCTGGAACGCCGCGAAGCCCGCGCAGAACGCGGTCGTCGTGTCGCCCTGCACGATCACCCAATCGGGACGTGTTTCGTCGAGCGCGCGATCGAGCGCGGCGATCAGGCGCGACGCGAGCGCGTTCAGCGATTGACCCGGGTGCATCGTTTCGAGCGTGATGTCCGGTTCGATGCCGAAGAATTCGAGCGCCTGCGCGGCCATGTCCCTGTGCTGCCCGCTCGCGCAGACGATCGTGTCGAACTCGCTGCGCAGCGCTCGCACGAGCGGTGCGAGCTTGATGACCTCGGGCCGCGTGCCCATCACCACCATGACTTTCATTGCAGTGCTTTCCCCGCCTCGACTTTGGTATGAGCGCCCCGGAACTCGACGCCAAGCGCGAGCGGCGTCGTGTCGGCGAAGGGCGTGACGACGCGAAAGACGCCGTCGTGTTCGACGATCTGCGCGAGCGAGCGCAAGCGCAGGAAATCGAGCGCGGCTTCCTCGTGCAGGAACAGCGGCCGTTGGGCCTTGCCGCGCATGTAGGCGATCAACTGCTCGTGCGCGTCGATGCGCGCCGCCTCGTCGGACCAGCCGTACGCATAGCGCTCGGAGAACGGATGGTCGAGATAGCCGAACAGCGTGTTGGTCGCGTACGCGGTGTCGAAGGCCTGCTTGAAGATCGCGAGCGGATCGCCCTCTTTCAGCATGCAGTCGCCGTGCAGCATGCACTGCTGGCTATGACCGACGAAGCCCGCCGGCAAACCGGCCAACGCGCCGCCGCGTGCGCTCAGAAACTCCGGATCGTTGCGGATGATGCCGCCGATGCAGCCCGCGTAGCCCGCGTCGATCAGGCCGCGCATCGCGTACGGCGGCGACTGGTGAAACGGCGACACCGCGTAGCGCACCGGCACGCCGGTCGCGCGTTCGAGCAGGTCGGCCGATTGCACGCCTTCCGCGATCGCGGTGTCGTAGCTGCCGCCCCAGTTCGGCGAGTGCGTCGCCGTGTGCGACAGCACCGCGCCCTGCTGCCGGTCGGCAAGCAGTTCGCGCAGGATGTCGTGCTGGCCGCCGCGTTGCAGGTTCTGCGTATGCACGGCGAGCGTGAACGGCACGCCGAGACGCCGGTACGCGTGCCACAACGGGCGCGCCGATTCGACGTCCTCGTCGCAATCGAGCCGCGACGTGATCGCCGCGTCGTAACCCCACGGGAGTTCGCTCAGCACCGGCTGACATGGCAGCGCATCAGCGCGGTAGCCCGACAGAAACTGCTCGACGAGGCGCCATTCGAACGAATCGCACGGGCCGACCGGCCGGTTGAACCACAGCACGGCCGATGCGCCCGCATCCCACAGCGCCGCGTACGCGAACTGTCGCTCGCCGTTCACGACGACCGCGGCCAGCTCCGCTTCGGCCGGAACTTCGGGCGCCTGCGCGAGCGCCCAGATCGAGCCGTCGGCGCGAATCGCGCCGTAGCCGAGGTTGTTCCATTCGTCGGTGAAATCGAAGCGCTCGAACGGGCGATGCCATGGCGCGCCGCCGAGTGTCTGCGCGAGCGCGCCGTAGCGCACCGCCGCCGCGCTTTCGCGCGACTCGCCCGAAGGCGCCGTTGCACTGCGGCTCGCTTGCGAGAGGTCGGCGGGCAACGCCGCGGGCCGATAGCGCAGATAGTCCGCGAGCGCGATCGGCATATGGCCGAACACGATCAGCTTGCGCGGCCGCGCCTGCACGAACGCGATCAGGTCGGCGCTCCATGCATCGGGCGCGTCGACCGCGACCACGACGTCGGGCGCGATCTCGCGCAGCATGTTGCGCGCGATCGCCTGGGCCTGGGTCGCGCTGACCGAGCGCCGCAGCGCCGCCAGCACGTATTGGCCGGCGTCGGCGCGCGCATCGGGATACGCGACGCCGATCATGCGCTCACCACGTGACGGAATTTGGCGCGACTGCCCACGCGCACGAAATCGTCGTGGCCGACGTAGGCGATCGTGAACGCGTCCTGCCAGAAGTGGCGCAGCTTCGCGGTGGTGTCCTCCGCGCTCGCGTGCGGTTCGAGCACGATGCGCAAAGTGGGCGGCGCCGTGCGCAGATCGATCTGGAATTCCTGGATGCCGCCGACGCGATGATCGAGCATGTCCTGGATGTGGTGCGTCGGATGCGCGACGCCGTTGATCGGCACGACGTCGTGAATCCGGCCGACCACGTCGGTCAGGAAGAAGCCCTTCTCCGTCTCCTGCACGCGCGCGAGGTCGCCGGTCGTGTAGCGGATCAACGGCATCAGCCGGTTGCGGAACCCGGTGAACACGAGCTCGTGCGCGCCATCGGGGTTGTCCGGCGCGACGCGGCTTTCCGGCCAACCTTCCGATTCGAGGATCTGGAAGCCGCCTTCGTGACCGTCGAGCTCATAGGCCATCACACCGAGCTCGGCGAGGCCGTAGCGGTCGATCACGCGGCAGCGCAACGCCTTCGCGATCATCTCGCGCGCATGCGGCTCGAGCAGTTCGCCGCTCGACTCGAACACCTGGAACGCGTTGCCGCCGCCGTACTTGCGCTCGACATAGCAGGCGAGCGCGTACATCGTCGACGGATGCGAGTGCGCGAGATACGGGCGGCGGCGCTTCAGCGTGCGCCACATTTCCTCGAGGCCGTGATCGTCGATGCGGTCGAAGAAGACATTGCTGCGGTTCATCGCGAAGCATTTGAAGTCTTCGCGCGACGGCCACTCGGGCACGACCTGATCCGGGAACCGGCACGCGAAGTGCAACTCCGAGCGATGGCGCAGCTTGCCGATCCGCTCGCGGCAATAGTTGGTGACCGCCGACGAATAATCGGCGCCTTCCTGGTCGTAGTAAATCGTCGTGGAGAGGCCGGTCGAGCCGCCGGTCTTGCACGCGTGGTGCCTGCCAGCCTCGAGCGGTCCCGACAGGAGACGCGGACCCTGCTCGCGGATGATGTCCTTGGTCAGATACGGCAGTTCTTCGAGGTAGCGCGGGTCGTTCCTGACCTTGGCGGGATCGAACTGCTTCGCCTGGAACAGGTCGCGATAGTAAGGCACCTTCGCGCCGGCGAATTCGAGCGTGGCGACGAGCCGTTCGAGCGCGATGCGGCGGCGATGCGGCATCGGCAGCGAATAGTGCTCGCGCAGCTCGCGGATTTTCGGGCGCACGTTGCGCTTTTCGGCGTTCTCCGCAATCGGATACGCGATATAGCCGCCCGCGAAACCCTTCAGCGTGCGAAACGGCTGACGCACCAGCAGGGATTCGGAGTAGCGCAGAAATGGGTGATTAGCTCGCATCAAATTCGAACCTTGTTACGCCTCGGGATTGGCCACGAGGGTGTTGCTGAACTGCGGGACTGGCTTGCGCCGGGGCGCGGTTTAGCCGATGAGCCGATGGATTTGCCTGCCGCCGTCGCGCTGGCAGCTCGCGCGCCGGCGCACATGCGGCAGGCGCAGCATGCGCCGCGCCGGTCGCGCGCCGGCGCGCTCAGTGCGGCAACTGCGCGGTGTGGCTGATGAGCGGCTCGTCGGATTTTTCCGACGGCAGCACGGCTTCGTCGGCGACCATCTTGCCGTGTTCCATCGAGATCTTGCGGCTGCACACGCGCGCGACCAGCGACGGGTCGTGCGACGCCACCACCAGCAGCGCCGCCTTGCCGACGAGGCCTTCCAGACGCTCGGCCGCCTTCACGCTGAACTCGGCGTCGCCGACGCTCAGCCATTCGTCCATGATCAGGATGTCGGCTTCGACGCTCGTCGAGATCGCGAACGCGAGGCGCAGCATCATCCCGCTCGAATAGGTGCGCACCGGCAGATTCAGGTAATCGCCCAGTTCGCTGAAGTCGGCGATCTCGTCGATCTTGCTGCGGATGCGCGCGGGCTTCAGCCCGTCGAGAATGCCGCGCAGATAGATGTTTTCGAAGCCGGTCGCGTCGGGGTCGAGGCCCATCGACACGTCGAGCAGCGACGCGATCTTGCCCTGCACCTTCAGCTCGCCGCGCACCGGCGCATAGACGCCCGACAGCGTGCGCAACAGCGTCGTCTTGCCCGAGCCGTTGTGGCCGATCAGGCCGATGCGCTCGCCTTCGCTGAAGGTGAAGCTCAGGTCGTCGATCGCGCGGACGATCGCATGGCGACCCGCGTCCTGGCCGATCCGGCCGCCCGTCGTCAAATTGAGCACCGCCTTTTTCAGCGAGCGATGCGAGTTCTCGTAAATCGGAAATTCGACGGAGATGTTACGAGCGACAATCGATGAAGAACTCACAATATCAAAGCCAGTAAGGAACGCGATTACGGAAACGCTTCATCAGGATCTGCGCGAACGCAAAGCCGACGATCAGGAGACCAATCGACCACGCCCACGACTCCCAGTGGGTCGGGCGGCCGGTGAGCGGCGCGCGCACCGTTTCGATCAGGTGATAGAGCGGGTTGTATTCGGCGACCCACGCGCGGTCCTTCAGGATTTCCGGCGACCACATGACCGGCGTGAAGAAGAACACGACCTGGATCAGGTTCGTGACGATCGGCGGAATGTCGCGAAAGCGTGCGCACAGCACGCCGAGCGTGACGCCGATCCACACGCCGTGCAGCAGCAGGATCACGAGCGCGAACGGCACCAGCACGATTTCCCAGCCCTGCCAGTGACCGAACACGAACAGCAGCACGACGACGACCGGCAGGCTATGCAGCAGGATCACGAAGTTGCGCCACGCGATGCGGCACACGTGCACGGTGAGCGGCAACCTTATCTGCTTGATCAGATAGGCCGAGCCGATAAAGGCCATGCAGCCCTCGTTGGCAACCGACGCCAGATACGCCCACACGACGAGACCCACCGCGAGATACGGTAGATAGTCGGAGAGTTCCTGGTGCAGCAGCGTCGAGTACAACGCGCCGAGCACGACCACCATGATGACCGTGCTGAGCGTGAACCAGAACGGCCCGAGCACCGAGCGGCGATAACGCTGCCGGATGTCGTGCCAGCCGAGCGTGCCCCAGACCCGCACCGCTTTCATGCCGACCAGCAGGTCGTCGCGCTCGTTGTGACGTGTCAGGTCTTCCGAGTCATTGGTAAAACTGATATCCATCTCAAGTACGTCCGTAAATGTCTTCGAAGCGAACGATATCGTCTTCGCCCAGATATTCGCCACTTTGCACTTCGATCATCACGAGCTCGACGACGCCCGGATTTTCGAGGCGATGTTTGTGACCCGCCGGGATATAGGTCGACTCGTTGGTCGACACGAAGAACTCTTTTTCGCCGTTGACGACCTTCGCCATGCCGCTCACCACGACCCAATGCTCGTTGCGGTGATGATGCATCTGCAGGCTCAGGCTCGCGCCCGGCTTCACCTCGATGCGCTTGATCTTGAAGCGCGGCCCCTCTTCGAGCACCGAGTACGTGCCCCACGGCCGATGCACGGTGCGATGCACCTTGTACGTCTCATGGCCGCGCGACTTCAGCTCCGCGAAAATCTGCTTCACGTCCTGCGCGCGATCCCGGTGCGCGACGAGCAGCGCATCGGGCGTGTCGATCACGATCAGGTTGTCGACGCCGACCGCGCCGATCAGGCGCCCGTCGCTGCGCAGATACGAGTTCTTCACGTCGACGAGCAGCGCCTCGCCTTCGACGCGGTTGCCGCTCGCATCGGCCGGCGACAGGTCGGACAGCGCGGTCCACGAGCCGACGTCGGTCCAGCCGAGGTTGCAGCACACGACCGCCGCGTGCTCGCACTTCTCCATTACCGCGTAGTCGAACGACAGCTCCGGCACCGCGCCGAAGCAGCCCGGCTCGAGACGCACCTGCGCGCCGCTCTTGCCTTCGGCGGACGGCGACTTGTCCATGCATTCGGCCGCGGCATCGAGAATGTCGGGACAATGCTCGCGCATTTCCTTCAGGATCGTGCCCGCGGTGAAGCAGAACATGCCCGAGTTCCACACGAACTTGCCCGACGCCAGATACTCGCGGGCCTTCTCCACCGACGGCTTCTCGACGAAGCGCACGACTCGCTCGCCATCGGCTTCGATATAGCCGTAGCCGGTTTCGGGCGTATCCGGATGCATGCCGAAGGTGACCACGTTGCCGGCCTGCGCAAGCGTCTGCGCACGCGCGACCGCCGCGGCGAACGCGGTTTGATCCGCGATCAGGTGATCCGCGGCGAGCACCAGCATCACGGTGTCTGCGCCATGCGCCTTCGCCGTGTGCAAGGCCGCCGTGGCAACCGCCGCGGCCGTGTTGCGGCCGAACGGTTCGAGAATGAACGAGGTCGCGACGTTCTTGCCGTTCACCTCGCGGAAATCGTCTTCGGTCTTGAAGAACAGCTCACGGTTGGTTACCGTGAGCACTTCCTTCACGCCGGGCAACGCGACCGCGCGCAGGAACGCTTTCTGCAGCAGGCTTTCGCCGTCCGCGAGACGGATGAACGGCTTCGGGTGCGATTCCCGCGAGACCGGCCAGAGCCGCGATCCCGCTCCGCCGCACAGAATGATCGGTAACAAACTCACAGCTTCCTCTCGATACCGTATTTTTTACGTGGCCATACTGGCTTGCGCGCGGTTGACGCACACGTTTGCAATCTACTGCGCATAGAACGTTAAATCCGCGCCTGGAACGCCCTCGCGTCGAGCGACATTCTACCGCCGCACCCCTTTCACCATTGTCAGACAACAATCGTCTCGATCGGTCCCGGACCACGACGGCATCATGGCGAGCGGCGTGCGCGGCAGGACGTCCGATGCGAGTGTTTCCTTCGCCGCACCGGCGCTCGCGAGCCCTGCGTCGAAACCGCGACTCAGGTGCGCGCCGCCGGCGACTTTGGAAAACCGTCCGTCAGACACAGCTTCAACGCGTCGCGCCAATGCGGCGCGGCGAGCCCGAACACGCGCGCCAGCTTGTCGTTCGACATTCTGGAATTGGCTGGGCGCTTCGCGGGCGTCGGGTAATCCGCGGCCGGAATCGGCAGCGTGTTCGGCCTGTTCGGCAAATCCGCGAGTTCAAAGATCGCCGACGCGAAACCGTGCCACGACGTCGAGTCGCCCGCGCACAGGTGATAGATGCCCGAACGCTCGTCCCACCACTTCGCGCCGTCTTCGGCGGCGAAGGACTGCGCGCACAGATGCGCGGTCAGCGTCGCGATCGTGTTGCACCAGGTGGGCGCGCCGAACTGGTCGGCCACCACCTTCAGCTCCGGACGATCGGCGCCGAGCCGCAACATCGTCAGCAGAAAGTTCTTGCCGCGCGTGCCGTACACCCAGCTCGTGCGCAAGACGAGGTGATTCACGCCGCTCGCCGCGATTGCCTGCTCGCCCGCGAGCTTGCTGCGGCCGTAGACGTTCTGCGGATCGGTTGGATCGTCTTCGACGTACGCGCCTTCTTTCGTGCCGTTGAACACGTAGTCGGTCGAATAGTGGATCAGCGCGGCGCCGAGCTTTTTCGCTTCCTCGGCGAGCACGCCCGGCGCTTCGCCGTTGATGCGCATTGCCAGGTCGCGCTCTTCTTCGGCCTTGTCCACCGCCGTATAAGCGGCCGGATTGACGATCAGCGCGGGACGCACGTCGCGCACCACCGCGCGAATCTGATCGAGGTTCGACAGATCGAGCCGCGAGCGGTCGACCGCGACCACGTTGCCGAGTCCTTGCAGCGTGCGCGCGAGCTCATAGCCGACCTGGCCATTTACGCCGGTGACGAGAATCGTCCGTTTCGCGTCGTGTGCGCTCATGCGATCCCCTTATGCGTAGACTTCGGCGTCGGCGAGACGCTTGCCCGCCGCATCCTTGGCCGCGAGCAGCGGCTCGAAGTCGACCGGCCATTCGATCCCGATCGCCGGATCGTTCCACACGATGCTGCGCTCGTGCTCGGGGAACCAATAATCCGTGGTCTTGTAGAGGAACTGCGCGGACTCTGACAGCACGATGAAGCCGTGTGCGAAACCGGGCGGCACCCATAGTTGCCGATGGTTCTCGACCGACAGCGTCACGCCGACCCACTTGCCGAAGTTCGGCGAACTCTTGCGGATGTCGACGGCGACGTCGAACACCTCGCCCTCGACCACGCGCACCAGCTTGCCCTGCGCATGCTGGATCTGATAGTGCAGACCGCGCAGCACGCCTCTCGCCGAACGCGAATGATTGTCCTGCACGAACTCGACGCCCGGCTCGACCTTCTCGGCGAATTCGAGCGCATTGAAGCTTTCGAAAAAGAAGCCGCGCGCATCGCCGAACACCTTCGGCTCAATGATCTTGACTTCGGGCAGCGCGGTTGCGGTTACCTGGATGGCCATGCGACGTGATCCGTGAGAATGTTTTGCAGGTATTGCCCGTAGGCATTTTTCGCGAGCGGTTTGGCGAGCGCGAGCAACTGCTCGCCGTCGATCCACTGACGCCGGTACGCGATCTCTTCCGGACACGCGACCACCAGACCCTGGCGCTTTTGCAGCGTTGCGATGAAGGTCGCGGCTTCGATCAACGAATCGTGCGTGCCGGTGTCGAGCCACGCATAACCGCGGCCCATGATCTCGACGTTGAGCGCCGCGTTCGCGAGGTAGCGCGAGTTCACGTCGGTGATCTCGAGCTCGCCGCGCGGCGACGGCTTGATGTCCGCGGCGATGTCGCAGACCTGCTTGTCGTAGAAGTACAGACCCGTGACCGCGTAGTTCGAACGCGGCCTGGCGGGCTTTTCCTCGATCGACAACGCGCGGAACTGCTGGTCGAATTCGACCACGCCGTAGCGTTCCGGATCCTGCACGTGATACGCGAACACGGTGGCGCCGTCGGTCTGATCGTCGGCGCGTTCGAGTTGCTTCGCGAGATCGTGGCCGTAGAAGATGTTGTCGCCGAGAATCAACGCCGACGGATCATTGTTCACGAACTCGCGGCCGATGATGAACGCCTGCGCGAGTCCATCCGGCGACGGCTGCACCGCGTACTGGATGTTCATGCCCCACTGGCTGCCGTCACCGAGCATCGCCTCGAAGCGCGGCGTGTCCTGCGGCGTGGAGATGATCAGCACGTCGCGGATACCCGCCACCATCAGCGTGGACAGCGGGTAGTAGATCATCGGCTTGTCGTACACCGGCAGCAGCTGCTTGGAGACCACGTGCGTGATCGGATACAGGCGGGTGCCCGAGCCGCCCGCGAGAATAATGCCTTTGCGCGCCATTGCCGTGCCTTTACGCGCGCTGCGCGTAGTTGGTCTCGACCCACTTCCGGTATTCGCCCGAAGCGACTTCGTCGACCCATTGCTGGTTGTCGAGATACCACTGGACCGTTTTGGCGAGCCCCGTCTCGAACGTTTCCGCCGGCTTCCAGCCGAGTTCGCGCTCGAGCTTGCGGGCGTCGATCGCGTAACGGCGGTCGTGACCCGGACGATCTTTCACATAGGTGATCTGGTCGCGATACGAGCCGGCCGCCTTCGGGCGCTGCTGATCGAGCAGGTCGCACAGCGTGTGCACGACCTCGAGATTCTTCTTCTCGTTCCAGCCGCCGACGTTGTACGTCTCGCCCGGCGTGCCGCGCGCGAGCACTTCACGGATCGCGCTGCAGTGGTCGCCGACGTACAGCCAGTCGCGCACGTTCTGCCCGTCGCCATACACGGGCAGCGGCTTGCCGCCGAGCGCGTTGGCGATCATCAGCGGAATCAGCTTTTCGGGGAACTGGTACGGGCCGTAGTTGTTCGAGCAGTTGGTGGTCAGCACCGGCAGGCCGTACGTGTGGTGGTAGGCGCGCACGAGGTGATCCGAACCGGCCTTGGTCGCCGAATAGGGGCTATTCGGCGCATAAGCCGTAGTTTCGGAGAACTGCGGATCGGTTGCCGACAGCGAGCCGAACACTTCGTCGGTTGACACGTGCAGGAAGCGAAACGCGGCGCGCTCCGCAACGCCCAGCGTGTTCCAGTAGCTGCGCGTCGCTTCGAGCAGCGTGAAGGTGCCGACGACGTTGGTTTGCACGAAATCGGCCGGACCGTGGATCGAGCGATCCACATGGCTCTCGGCCGCGAAATGCAGCACGGCGCGCGGCTTGTGCTCGGCCAATAGCGTATCGAGCGCGGCGCGATCGCAAATGTCGACGCGCGCGAAAATGTGTTTGGGATTGCCCTGTAGCGACTTCAGCGTGCCCAGGTTGCCGGCGTAGGTCAGTTTGTCTACGTTGAGCACCGCATCGTCCGACGCATTCAGCCAGTCGAGCACGAAATTAGCGCCGATAAAGCCGGCACCGCCCGTTACCAGGATCATGTAATTCCCTTGTCGATGTTAGTGACAGGCGGCGAAGAGCTTGCGACCTGTTCACCCCGCGTGGTGTCCGTTTCTCTGGTCGTCCGTCGCGTTCCCCGGAGAGTGGACACTCAGACGCCAATTTTATGAATCCCCAATTATAAAGCCGCCCAGTGCAAAAACCAGAACCCTAACAACTTGAAACAGCTTGACAGAATTCGTTGCCGTTGGTCTGTGAAAAGGGGCTTTTCGGTGCGGTTACGCGCATTTTGGCGCCTGTAATGATGTGCGCCACATACTGTGCGGCGCGGCGCGGAAAGAGTGGGAAACGAAGAAGAAGAACGGCGAAAGCGTCACGAAAGGCCGCAAACGCGGCCCTTCGGTGCAGACCGTCAGGCGGTTGCTCGCGCGAGCGCGCTCAGGCCGCGAGCATCCAGCGCAGCGTATCGATGAAAGGGATCGACTCGACCGCCGGCACCAGCGAGTGCAATTTGGCGGGCGAACCGGCAAGCATCTTGACGTCCGTTTGGCGGACAAAGGCGGGATTGACCTGGACTTCGATGTCGTGACCGGTGAGTTCGCTCGCGGTCGTGAGGATTTCACGCAACGAATACGGCGCGCCGGTGCAGACGTTGACGATTTCGGCGGCGACATTGGAGTCGAGCAACGCCTCGTACGCGCTCGCCACATAACGCACGTCAGAGAAGTCGCGCGCGATGTCGATATTGCCGAGTTCGATCGATGCCGCGCGCCGCGCGAAGTGGCTGACGATCTTCGGCACGAGGAAGTTCACCGCCTGGCCGCGGCCGGTGTAGTTGAACGGCCGCACGATCAGGATCGGCAGGCGGTCGAACCAGGTGCGCACCAGCGCTTCCATGGCCGCTTTGCTGGCCGCGTAATGATTGACCGGCATAAGCGGGAAGCTCTCGTCGATCGCGGCGCTGCTGACGTTGCCGTACACGTTCGCGCTGCTTGCGATCAGCAGCTTGCGCGGCACATGGCCGATCGCGACACAGGCTTCGAGCAGGTTCTGCGTGCCGATCACGTTGACGCGATAAAAGTCGAGCGGATCGTTGTGCCCCACGAAGCTGATCGCGGCCAGATGCACGATGAAATCGGGCCGCACGGTTTCGAGCACGCGTCGGCAGTCTTCCGGTGAGATGATGTCGAGTTTGACGCGTGCCGGCGTGTCGGGCTCGTCGCGGCCGGACACCGCTTCGATCACGGTATGGCCGCGCCCGGTCAGCTTCTCGACCAGATAGCGGCCGGTAAAACCGTTCGCACCGGTGACGAGCGTGCGAAATGATTGCTTCGCCGCGGCAGACGACATGCTGGCTTCGTTCACGAGAGAGTCATCCTGTTGTTGTATTGGAATCGCGCGCGGTCCATGCGTGGTTGCCGCGGTGCCGTGTTACGGCGGTTTTCCACCCGCGTCCCGCAACGTGATCGCGCGATACCCGAACCCCAAACGGGCTATTATCTCACGCTATCTTGCTGCTCTGCCCAGCGTGGCACGCGTCGTGCGGCACCGCGCGTATCGAATCGCCTTGATTTCCTCGATGACACCCCTTAACGCTTCCAGTACCTCCGCTCCCCTCGTCCCTCTTGCTTTCGGCGATCTGCAAGGCTGCCGCGCGCCGTTTCGGCAACTGCTGGCCAAAGCCGCGCCGCCGGACGGCACACCGCTGTGGTTCGCCGGCGATCTGATCAACCGCGGCCCCGACTCGCTCGACACCTTGCGCGACGTGATCGCGTTTGGCGAGCGCGCGGTGCCGGTGCTCGGCAATCACGATCTGCATCTGCTGTCGGTGTCGGCGGGGATTCGCAAGTCGAAGAAAGGCGACACGATCGAAGAGATCCTCGCCGCGCCCGATGCCGCCGATCTGCTCGAGTGGATACGCCACCGCCCGCTCGCGCATTTCGACAACGGCATGCTGATGGTGCATGCGGGCGTGCTGCCGCAATGGGATGCGACGCTGACGCTCGAACTCGCCGACGAGTTGCAACGCGCGCTGCGTGCGCCGAACTGGAAAGAGACGCTGGCCGGCTTGTACGGCAATGAACCGAACCGCTGGAAGCCGGGCCTGAAGGGTATCGAGCGTCTGCGCGTCACGTGCAGCGCGTTGACGCGCATGCGCTTTTGCAGCGCCGATGGCGTGATGGATTTCAGCAGCAGCGGCACGCTCGCATCCACGCCGAGCGGCTGCATGCCGTGGTTCGACGTGCCGTCGCGCAAGACCGCCGACGTGACCGTCGTGTTCGGACATTGGGCCGCGCTCGGCCTGATGTTGCGCGACAACCTGATCGGCCTCGACTCGGGTTGCGTGTGGGGGCAGAAGCTGTCGGCGGTACGGCTCGCGAAAGTCCCGGCTGAGCGGACGTTGACGCAAGTCGATTGCGATTCGCGCGGCGTGCCGCGCGGGGGCAACTAAACAGAAGACGGCGACGCTGCCCGGCAGCGCCGCCGCTTAGACCGAGCGGCGCGGCTGATCGACGGGCTCGATCAGCGTTTCCGCCGTCTCAGCGGCGTCGCTCGACGACGCAGCATCTACGACGTCGCCCTCTTGCGCGACCGTCCCCGCCACTGCGTTGCCGGCCTGCATGTCCCGCAACGCGTTCGCCACCACCTGCTGAGCCTGCGCCGCGAGCACCCGCCGGTCCGCGTCCGGCGCGAGCGGTGCGCCAACATATACGTGGGCGGTCAGCGGACCGCCACGCAACAGCATGTCGAGCGAGTCGGACAACGACACGTCGTCGATATATGCGGGTGCCGTCGACTGCCGGCCCTGCGCGTCCTCGTACATGATGCACAGCGGCTGCACCGGCACACCGGCCGACACCGCGGCCTGGAACATGTTCGCGTGAAACGGCAGCAACTCGAGCCCGTTCGACGTCGTGCCTTCGGGGAACACGCACATCAGCTCGCCCGCGCCGAGCCGTGCGGCGAGTTCGTGCATGATGCGCTTCGCGTCGCTGCGCTTCTCGCGCTGGATGAACACCGTATCGAGCTGCTGTGCGAGCCATCCGACCACCGGCCATTGCCGGATCTCCGCCTTCGAGACGAACGGCGTCGGCCGCCACGCGTTGATGACGTAGATGTCGATCCACGAGATGTGATTGGCGACGACGAGCACGCCACGATCGAGCCGCACCGCGTCGTTATGCACGACGAGGCGCATGCCGCACAGCCGCAGCATCTTCAGCGACCACGCGCGATTGAGCGCGTGACGCCGCTCGGCGCTCGCGTTCGGAAAGCGCGTCGCGACGGTCCACATGCCGTGCAGCAGATGCGTGATGAGACGGACCTTGCGTAACGCGAGTTTCATGGCCGGAGCTTTCCTTGACTGGACCGAAACGATACCGCTCAGCGCTGTTCGTAGGCGAGCTGACCGGACACGACGGTCGCGCGCACCTGTGCCGGCAGCTCGTAGCCGAGGAACGGCGTGTTGTGCCCCTGGCTCTTCAGCGCACGCGGCTCGACGCGCCAGTGAGCGTGACGGTCGAACACGCAGAGGTCGGCCACCGCGCCGAGCGCGATGCGGCCAGCCGCTTCGAGGCCGAGCACCTGCGCCGGCGCCGCGGTGATGCGATTGAGCGCGGTCGCGAGCGGCACGCCCGCTTCGTCGGCCCACTTCACCGTCAGCGACAGGAACAATTCGAGGCCGGTTGCGCCCGGCGTCGCTTCGGCGAACGGCAGCAGCTTTTCGTCGTCGTCGACCGGCGTGTGCGCGGAGCAGATCGCATCGATCGTACCGTCGACGAGGCCCGCGCGGATCGCTTCGCGATCGCGCTGCTGGCGCAGCGGCGGATCGAGCCGGAACTGCGCGTCGAAGTAACCGATGTCGAGGTCGATCAGATGCACGTGGTTCACGGTGACGTCGCACGACACCGGCAGGCCCTCGCCCTTCGCCGCGCGCACGAGCGCCACGCCCGCCGCCGACGACACATGCGACACATGCACGCGCGCGCCGGTTACGCGCACGAGTTCAAAGATTGTATGCAGCGCGATCGTTTCGGCCACCACCGGGACACCCGACAGCCCGAGCCGCGACGCCAGCGCGCCGCTCGCGGCGACGCCGCCCTTGCCCAGATACGCATCGACGGGACGCAGCCACACGGTGAAATCATAGGTCTTCGCGTATTGCAGCGCGCGCATCAGCACCTGGGTATCGACGATCGGCGTGTCGGCCTGCGAGAAGCCGACGCAGCCCGCCTCGGTCAGCTGGACCATCTCGGTGATGACCTGCCCCTTGAGACCGACCGTCAGCGCGCCGAGCGGATACACGTGCGCCTTGTTCAGATTGCGCGCGCGGAACTTCAGCATTTCGACGAGACCCGGCTCGTCGAGCATCGGATCGGTGTCCGGCGGACATACGAGGCTCGTCACGCCGCCCGCGAGCGCCGCGGCCATTTCCGAGCCTAGCGTCGCCTTGTGCTCGTAGCCCGGCTCGCGCAAACGCGCGCACAGGTCGACGAGACCCGGCGCGATCGACAGACCGCGCGCGTCGAGCGTGCGCTCCGCCTGGAAGCCGGCCGGCGCGTTGCCCAAGGCAGCGATCTTGCCCGCCTCGATAAAGATGTCCTGCTGCTGTTCGGTGCCCGCTGCCGGATCGATCAGCGTGCCGCCTTGAATATGAATCTTCATGCGCTGCCTTTGTTAAACCTGTGGTTCAGCCTATCGTTCGGCTTCCCGATCAGTCGTTGCTTAGTCGTTATTGCCCGCGACGATCCCCATCACCGCCATGCGCACCGCGATACCGAACGTGACCTGATTCAGGATCACCGATTGCGGGCCGTCCGCGACCTGCGAGTCGATCTCGACGCCGCGGTTCATCGGGCCGGGGTGCATCACGATCGCATCGGGGGCGGCGAGCGCGAGACGCTCGGGCGTGAGCCCCCAGCTCTTGAAGTACTCCTGCGACGACGGCAGCAGCGCGCCGCTCATGCGTTCGTTCTGCAGGCGCAGCATGATGATCACATCGACATCCTTGAGACCTTCGTCGAGGTTGTGGAACACGCGCACGCCCATCTGTTCGAGGCCGCCCGGCAGCAGCGTGCGCGGACCGATCGCGCGCACTTCGGGCACGCCGAGCGTGGTCAGCGCATGAATGTCCGAGCGCGCGACGCGCGAATGCAGGATGTCGCCGACGATCGCCACGCGCAGCTTCGTGAAGTCCTTCTTGTAGTGGCGGATCGTGTACATGTCGAGCAGACCCTGCGTCGGGTGCGCGTGACGGCCGTCGCCGGCGTTGATCACGTGCACGTGCGGCGCGCAGTGCTGCGCGATCAGGAACGGCGCGCCGCTCGACGCATGACGCACGACGAACAGATCCGCGTGCATCGCCGATAGGTTGTTGATCGTGTCGAGCAGCGATTCGCCCTTGCTCGTCGACGACGCGTTGATGTTCAGATTCAGCACGTCGGCCGACAGCCGCGTGGCCGCGATCTCGAACGTGGTGCGCGTGCGCGTCGAGTTTTCGAAGAACAGGTTGAACACCGACTTGCCGCGCAACAGCGGCACCTTCTTCACTTCGCGATCGGTCACGCTGACGAACTGGTCGGCGGTCTCGAGAATGTGATTGACGATGGCCTTCGGCAACCCCTCGATCGACAGCAGATGTTTGAGCTCGCCGCTCTTCGTGAGCTGCGGGTTGCCCTTCAGGAAGCCGTAGCGGAAGCGCTCGGATGCGCTAGCGGAGGAATCTTGCGGAGCCGGGGTGGCGGTGTTCATGATGTACCTGCTTCAAATACGGGCTTCAACGTGATCGAGGTCGCGTCGACACGCCGCTCACGCGCGTTTCAATCGACGCGTGCTTCAGTGTGAAAAGAAAACCGCTGGCCGCCCGCGCCGTCGTCTTCACGGGCCAGCACGAGCGTCGCGTCGTCGGGTACGTCGACAACGCCACCGACGAAGCGCGCCGCCACCGGCAACTCGCGTCCGCCCCGATCGGCGAGCACCGCGAGTTCGACCGATGCCGGCCGGCCATAGTCATACAGCTCGTTGACCGCCGCGCGAATCGTGCGGCCGGTGTACAGCACGTCGTCGACCAGCACGATGCGGCGGCCATCGACCTCGAACGGTAGCGAGGTCGGGCTTGCTTGCGCGTGCAGCCCTTTCTTCGCGTAGTCGTCGCGATGCAGCGCGACGTTCACCACGCCGAAGCTCGCCAGCTTCAGGTCACGCGCGAGCCGCTCGGCGAGCCACGCGCCGCCGCTATGGATACCCGCCAGTACCGCCGCGTCGGCACCGTCTTGCGTGGCGGCGAGCTGGTCGCCGTACGCCGCGCGAATCTGGTCGAGCAACGCGCGATACAGCGCTTCGGCGTCAATGAAACTCATGATCGTCGGAAAGTCCGTCAAGATATTGCTGGAGGATGATGCTCGCGGCTTCGGCGTCGAGCATGTCGGCGCGGGCATTGCCGGCGCGGATTTCCGCCTCGGCCTCGACCGACGAGTAGCGCTCGTCGACCCAGGTGACCGGCAGATTGAAGCGGCCGTTCAGCTGGTTGCCGAAGCGCTTCGCGAGTTGCGTGCGCTCGTGCGGTGTGCCGTCGGGGTGCATCGGCAGGCCGACCACCAGCGCATCGGGCTTCCATTCGGCGATCAGCTTGCCGAGCGCTTCGAAGCGGTACTCCCTGCTGCGGTTCTGCACGACGACGAGCGGCCGCGCGCGGCGCGTCAGCGAATTGCCGACTGCCACGCCGATGCGTTTCTCTCCGTAGTCGAACGCAAGCAGCGTCGCCTCACGTCCGGCCGGCAGATTCATGCGCGACCCCTCATGCGTGCCCGGCCTCGCCCGACAGCATCGACAACGACACGCCGAGCAGCGCGAGCGCCGCTTCGAGACGATCTTCGGCGGGCACGTCGAAAACGATCTTCGGATCGGCCTCGACCGTGAGCCAGCCGTTCTTGGAGATTTCGTCTTCGAGCTGACCCGCGCCCCAGCCGGCGTGGCCGAGCGTCAGCAGGAAACGCTCCGGACCGTTGCCGCTCGCGACGGCCTCGAGCACGTCTTTCGACGTGGTCATTTCGAGCCCGCCCGGCACCGACATCGACGACGTGTATGCGCTGCCGCCTTTCGGGTCGTGCAGCACGAAGCCGCGCTCGGTCTGCACCGGGCCGCCGAAATACACGGGGACATGGAGAAGCGGTTCGATCTCGAGCTTCAGATCGATGCGATTGAAGAGCGCCTGCAGGTCGATATCGGTCGGCCGGTTGATCACGAGGCCGAGCGCGCCGCGCTCACTGTGATCGCAAAGGTAGACCACCGTTCCTGAAAACGTCGGATCGGCCATGTTCGGCATGGCGATCAGGAACTGGTTGGTCAGATTGATGCGATCGGTACTCTTGGACATAGTTCGGATTTTAGCAAAGACGATGCGCGATGGCGGGCTGCTTAGCATTGCAACCCGTTGGGTTGCACGCTACGCGACGCGCCATCGACGCCGGATCAAGTTGCACTCTATCACGCGCGCGACTTGCGCCATGCCGCGATCAGGCGCCGAAACACCGCGTAGAACGGCACGTTCGGCGCGCGTCGCGAAGTAGCGGGATTGTGACTTGTCACAATGGGTTTCAGCGGGTTCGGCGCGCGTCGGTCGAAGCGTTGCGGACGCAATTCGCGCGCCACGTCGCGCGTTTGGTTCGACCCGGCTTGCGCTTCACGCGCCGCCCTGCTCGATCGCACGCGTGAGCGCGGCGAGCGCCGCCTGCGTGAAGCTGCCGCCCGCCGGCCCAACGCCCGCGGCGACCTTGTGCAGCGACGCACGCAAGGCCTCGGCGGCCTGCTCGAGCGTGTCGGCCGGCGGCGCGCCGACGATCACGTGCGCGCGCACCGCCGGCGTCGCGACGCTCGCATGCGCACGACGCCGCCATGCGAGACCGAGCGCGTCGGCGAGCAGCGCCACGTGACCGAGACCAAGCGCGCAGGCGGCCGAGCCAAGCCGGTAGGCGGCGTCGCCCGCCTGCAGCGCTTCGCTCGGGTCGGCTTTTTCCGGCTGATCGGCCGCGCGCGCATGGGCGGCGAGCGCCTCGATGGACGCGTCGGCGGTCTGCAGGAAGTCTTCGTACGCGTTCGCGTTGACGCTCAGCACGCCGAGATCGCGCGTGTGCGGCAGCGACTGCGCCTCGAGCGCGCCCGCCTCCCACAGCGCTTCCGACGACTGCGTGCCGGCGACGTGCCAGTCGACGGTCAAGCCATAATCGTGCAGCACCTCGACCTGGTCGGCGTCTTGCGCGGCCGCGCCGAACAGCGCGTAGTCGCGCCACAGCAGCGCGAGCGTCGCGCGCACCAGCGAACGCGGCGCGCGCTCGATGCCGCGCGCGTGATCGGCGAGCGCCAGGTTGCAGCGCGCGTAGAAGCGCCGCGCCTCGATATCGCGGATTGCGTGCCCGCGCGCGCGCAGCGCCTTCGCGCAGGCGCGCGCGAGCCGCCAGAAGTCATACGGATCTGGGCCCGCGAGTTCGGTGAACACGGCGTCGAGCTCGTCGAGCGCGGCGTTCGTGACCGCAAGCGCCACCGCGCTGCCTGTGTCGGCCTGCGAGCGCAGCACCGGCAGCAACGCGCGCTCGTAGCGCGCCCGCAGATGGGCAAGCTGATCGGCCGATTGCGCGTGCAGCGAAGCCGGCGGCACTGGCCGCGCGCACAGCGCGAGGTCTTCGAACGCGACGGCGGAGCCCGGCGTGGGTTCGATGAGTTGCGCACACAGCTCGCGGTAGTGGTTGAACAGGGTCGGCGAGCAACTGAGCTCGCGCAGATTGTGACGCTCGAGCGCCGCGCGGAAGTCGCGCAGCGCCGCGCCGAACACTGGCCGCGCGCTTTCCGCTTCGGCTGGCTCGCCGCTCGCGAGCGGCGAGAGCCGCACGAGGGCGTCGGTGAAACGCTGCGCGCTGAGCCAGCCCGCCGTGCGCAATGCATGCGACGCGCGCAGCAGCGCGGCACCGCTCTCGTCGCGCTGCTCGAACGCGAGCGACGCCTCGGCGAGCGCGAGTTCCGCAGGGCGGACCGCGCCGCCGCGCGGGTTCGGCAGTGCATCGATGGAAACGGGTGCTGCGGATCGAAGAGTCATGGGCAGGCGACACGAAGCTGACGGGGCCGTCGCTTCGCGCCGCATACTGAGTGAGCGGCCACCGCGCGAACCGGCGACAGGACAATGACAGACTACCGTTGCGACACGACGCGACCGGCGATGTTCCGCGCCGGCGCGCTCAGACAGGCGCCGGGCGTGCCGGACGCATCAAGCGATTGCAGCAATTGCGCGGCGGATGACGCCGCTGACTTTTCGGGATCGAAGCTCAGGGTTCAGGTTTGGACCGAATCTCGGGACCCGGTTTGGGGGCCGAAGCTTCCGGCGTGTCGCACGAGCCCATCAAACCGCGACGCCGGAACAATGATCAAGCGACGCGAACGACCGGCCGGCTGACGCCGGCGGCTTGCCGAACTTCAGATCTGGACCATTTCGAAGTCTTCCTTGCGCGCTCCGCACTCAGGACACGTCCAGTTGATGGGCACGTCTTCCCAGCGCGTGCCCGGCGCAATGCCTTCGTCGGGCAAGCCGGCCTCTTCGTCGTAAATCCAGCCGCAAATCAGGCACATCCAGCTTTGATATTCCATTCTTTTGTCGCGTCGTTGAGTCCGTGGAAGCGGGAGCCATGATGGTACCGTGTTGCCGCCCCCATGCCTAGCAATCGAAAACTCGCAATCGTAGCGTGGACCGGGCTTCGGCGGTGCGCCCGCGCGCCGTGCGCACGATGCTCGCGGCGTCATGCCGCATGGCGGTGGGGACACCCGGCAGCGCGATAGAGGGCGCCCTCGGCAAGCTCGCGGCGCTAGCGTGGCAACCTCAACGCGATCCCCGCCGGCCGCGCGTCAGCGGGCCGCGAGCCAGCCTCTGGCGATCCCCGCCGCGCGAAAAAACGCCCTCTCCACGGTTTAGGCCGCATAATTGAGCCAATTGCGCATTGCGCGCCGAAATCCTGCTTTCCTTATCCATTTTCATGCCCAGCGACACGCCTCCGATCGTCCTCACCTTCGGTCTCTCCGACCCCACCGGCGGCTCCGGCCTGCAGGCGGACCTGTTGACACTTGCCAGCATGGGCTGCCACGGCGTTTCCGTGCTCACGGGCTATACCGTGCGCGACTCGGCGAACTGCGACGAAGTCACCGGGCTCGACCCGGACATCGTCGCGACGCAGGCGCGCATGCTGCTCGAGGACATGCCGATCGCCGCATTCAAGGTCGGCGCGTGCACGCGCGCCGAAGTGGTCAGCGCGATCGCGGAAGTTGTCGCCGACTACGACGACATCCCGCTGATCCTCGCCCCGGACTTCACGCTCGACGACGAGCACGTGCTCGCCGCCGACGAACTGCGCGAAGCGATCGCCGATCTGCTCGCGCCGCAAACCACGCTGCTGGTCGCCGACTCGGCGACGCTGCTCGCGCTCGCGCAGCCCGACGGCGACGCGGAGGCGCCGAGCCTCGACGCGGCGATCTCGCATCTGCTGTCGCAGGGCTGCGAGTACATTCTGTCGACCGAAACCGGCACGCATCGGCTCGTCAATACACTCTTCAGCGAGGACGGCCAGTTGCGTCAGGACATGTGGGACCGCGCGCCGCATCGGTTGACGGGCCTGACCGATACGCTCGGCGCGGCGATCGCCGCGCTTCTCGCCAACGGCCAGGAGCCCGCGGAAGCGGTGCGCGAAAGCCAGGAGTATCTGTATCAGGCAGTGCGCAATGCGTTCCGGCCCGGCATGGGGGCGTACATGCCCGATCGCTTCTTCTGGGCGCGAAGCAGCGATGAAGACGAAACGCCGCCCGCGCAAGGCAAGGGCGCGGCGCCGGGGGAAGCGCGGCACTGACCTCGCCATTCGTCGGCATCTTAAAAACCCCTGTCAGCCGGTTTTTCATTAATGTGACTTTCGCGATTGGTGCGACTTTCCATTCGATTTATCCAAATTGAACAATGTAATTAGCGCGTAGCTATCGATACTGCCGCGCCCAATTCGTCTCGCGGGCATCCAGTCAATTATTTTGCATAGCCGCATGAATCTTGCTGTCGGCGATGCAACCAGACGTTTTACCGCGTAATCAAACGTTACAACGCCGATGACATCTTTTGTCTAGACTTTACGCATCACGATCAGTCATATGTCCCCACATGTCATTTCCCACCTTTTTCATCCATCCACCGAAATGCGGCGGTTCGACCGTTATTTCGTTTTTTGATTTGAATAAAGGTAATGACCAATTCATTAGCTTTGTCTGGGATCAGGATGGATGGGGAAACTGTCGCGCAAAACTGCTCGAGACGCAGGTAGGCGGCGGTCATCTCCCGTATGGCATTCATCGGATGATCAAACATCCGGTCAACTACTGCACGATCCTGCGCGAGCCGCTCGCGCGCCAGATCTCGCACTACTGGTATGCGGCGAACGGCAAGAACGGCGAGGTCACACGCGGCGTCAGCGTGTCCACGCCGGAAGCTCTGGCGCAGCAAGGTGTGCTGTCGCTCGACGAGTGGGTCAGCGAATCGCTCGGCGGCAAGAACCTGTTCGTGCACATGTTGAGCGGCGAGCCAGTGGCTAACCAAACGAGCCTCGCCGTTGCGCAAATCCATTTGCGCGAACAGATCGGCACCGTCGGCGTCTGCGAGGACATGAGCGAATTCTTACTGCGGCTTTGCGGTTCGACTGGGATAAAATTGCCGTTCTATTTCGAAGCGAATCGCACCAATGGCACGGCGAAGGGCAAGGCTCACTTAAGCGACGCAACAAGACAAAAATTTATCGAGGACAATAGCCTCGATTACGAACTGTTCCGCGACGCGAGTCAGATCGTGGAAGCTTACGCGAAAGAAACGGGCAGCGTCTTTTCGAATGCGCTCGAATTGGTCCGCGTGATTCAGTCCGAAATCGATCAGCTCGACAATCCGCACGTCTATAGTTCGACCGTTTTCGGCTTCGACGGCTCATTCCTGTCGCGCGTGCATGAGGTGATCCGCCGCTTCGATCTCGCGCCGATCGATACCTATCTGGAGTTCGCGCGAAGCCGGCAGCGTCCGCCGGTCGACCTGTTCGACGGTTTTGTCGACACGGTGCGCGACGGCGTAGTGTGCGGCTGGGCCGTCAACCTGAGCGAGCCGCAGCGGCAGGTACCGCTCGAGGTGCGGGTCGGCACGCAGATCATCGCGACCGGCTGCAGCGGCGAGCCGCGGCCCGATGTGGCGAGCGCCGGCTATCCGAGCGCAAACAGCGGATTTTCGATTCCACTGCCGAACGATATTTTGGAAGGCTTTCGCGTTACCATTGCCAATTCCACCGAAAGCCTGCACAACGCCGGCACGTGGCGGCAAGGCTGGCACTGCGAATGAGCCAGAAGAGCCAAGAGAACCTATCCATGAAAGAGCCGCCCCAGTTCGTGCAACGCTTCCACGGCAAGATCGCGGTGCAGGACCGCATACGCATGTTCGATCAGATGCCCGCCACGATCTGGCTGACCGGCCTGTCCGGCGCCGGCAAATCGACGCTCGCGTTCGCGCTCGAGGAGCAGCTGATCGCGCTCGGTCACGCCTGCTATGTGCTCGACGGCGACAACATCCGCCACGGTCTGGCGAGCGACCTTGGATTCGAGCCCAACGACCGGCGCGAAAACATCCGCCGGGTCGCGCACGTCGCCCAATTGATGAACGACGCGGGTCTGATCGTGATTTCCGCGCTGATTTCGCCGCTACGCGAAGATCGGGCGATGGCGCGCGCGATCATCGGTGCCGACAAGTTCGTCGAAACCTATGTGTCCGCCTCGCTCGCCACCTGCGCGAGCCGCGATCCCAAAGGTCTTTACGCGAAAGCGAGGTCTGGCGAGATCAGCTCGTTCACCGGCGTATCAGCGCCCTATGAAGCGCCGATCGATCCCGACCTGCACGTCGACACGGGAACGCTGAGCCCCGCGCAAAGCGTCGCGCAGATCTTCCACTACCTGCGCGAAAAGTGCCTCGGAAGGTCCTCTCATCGCTCGGCTCACGCCGCGGGCGCCTGATCCGGCAAAAGGGCGTCCGCAAGCGCTCGCCAGCAAGCACATCAACGCCGGCCCCAAACGAAAAAAAACCCGCATAAGCGGGTTTTTTCGTTTGGGGAAACGCCTCGCGGCGCACTCCCCACATGGACTTTCCAGCCGGGCCTCGTCCGTGATCCAGACGCGCGGCAGTTCAACCACGCGGCCGGACCACGAGGCCCGAGCGGAATTACATGTCCATGCCCATGCCGCCCATGCCGCCGGGCATGCCGCCAGGCATCGGAGCATCTTCCTTCGGCAGTTCGCAGACAGCTGCGTCGGTCGTCAGCAGCAGGCCAGCAACCGAAGCTGCGTTTTGCAGCGCCGTGCGCGTCACCTTCGTCGGGTCCACGACACCTGCGTCGACCAGGTCGACGTACTCGCCGGTCGCTGCGTTGTAGCCGTAGTTGCCCTTGCCAGCAGCAACCGCTGCCACGACGACACTCGCTTCTTCGCCACCGTTGGCGACGATCTGGCGCAGCGGCTCTTCCATGGCGCGCAGAACGATCTTGATACCTGCGTCCTGATCGGCGTTAGCGCCCTTCAGGCCAGCGATTGCCGTACGTGCACGGATCAGCGCGACGCCGCCACCCGCCACGATGCCTTCTTCCACAGCCGCGCGCGTTGCGTGCAGTGCGTCTTCGACACGTGCCTTCTTTTCCTTCATTTCGACTTCGGTCGCAGCACCGACCTTGATCACCGCAACACCGCCTGCCAGCTTGGCGACGCGCTCTTGCAGCTTTTCACGGTCGTAGTCCGAGGTCGCTTCTTCGATCTGCGTGCGCACTTGCTTGACGCGAGCTTCGATGTTCGCTGCTTCGCCAGCGCCGTCGATGATCGTGGTGTTTTCCTTGCCCACTTCGATGCGCTTCGCCTGGCCCAGTTCAGCCAGCGTTGCCTTCTCGAGCGTGAGGCCGGTTTCTTCAGCGATGACCTGACCGCCGGTCAGGATCGCGATGTCTTCCAGCATCGCCTTACGACGATCGCCGAAGCCCGGAGCCTTGACGGCAACGGTCTTCAGGATGCCGCGGATGTTGTTGACGACCAGCGTTGCGAGCGCTTCGCCTTCGACGTCTTCAGCGATGATCAGCAGCGGACGGCCAGCCTTCGCGACTTGCTCGAGCACCGGCAGCAGGTCACGGATGTTCGACACCTTCTTGTCGTGCAGCAGCACGAACGGGTTCTCGAGCACGGCGACTTGCTTGTCCGGGTTGTTGATGAAATACGGCGACAGGTAGCCGCGGTCGAATTGCATACCTTCGACGACGTCCAGCTCGTCTTGCAGCGACTTGCCGTCTTCGACGGTGATCACGCCTTCCTTGCCGACCTTGTCCATTGCTTCAGCGATGCGCTCGCCGATCGACGAATCGCTGTTCGCCGAGATCGCGCCAACCTGGGCGATTTCCTTGTTGGTCGTGCACGGCTTGCTGATCTTGCGCAGTTCTTCGATTGCGGCTGCAACAGCCTTGTCGATACCGCGTTTCAGGTCCATCGGGTTCATGCCCGATGCGACGTACTTCATGCCTTCGCGGACGATCGATTGCGCGAGAACCGTAGCGGTCGTCGTGCCGTCGCCTGCGTTGTCGCTGGTCTTGGAAGCGACTTCCTTGACCATTTGCGCGCCCATGTTCTGGAGCTTGTCCTTCAGTTCGATCTCTTTCGCGACCGACACACCGTCCTTGGTGACCGTCGGGCCGCCGAAGCTGCGCTCGAGAACCACGTTGCGGCCCTTCGGACCCAGCGTGACCTTCACGGCGTTGGCGAGAATATTCACGCCTTCGACCATCTTGGCACGGGCGGAATCACCGAATACGACGTCTTTAGCTGCCATCTTCTAACTCCTTGAATACTTTGGATATAACCGGTGAAGTAGCGACCTTGCGCTTACTTCTGCACCACGGCCATGATGTCTTCTTCGCGCATCACGAGCAGTTCGTTGCCGTCGACCTTGACGGTCTGGCCTGCGTACTTGCCGAACAGGACGCGGTCGCCGACCTTCACGTCGAGCGCAATGGCTGCGCCCTTGTCGTCGCGCTTGCCCGGGCCGACTGCGAGGATTTCACCTTGATCCGGCTTTTCCGCTGCGGCTTCGGGGATCACGATGCCCGACGCGGTCTTGGTTTCCTGATCCAGACGTTTGACGATCACGCGATCATGCAAAGGACGAAGGTTCATACATACTCCTCTCTGATTGAGACTGAAGAACGCTGAGAAAAACCCGGCTGGCCGAGCCAACCGGAGATGTTGTTAGCACTCTCGTGCAGCGAGTGCTAATTATATGGACGGGCAGTGACAAATTCAAGAAGGGGGAACGCGGTCGAAGGTCTCTGACCCTGAAACGTGATTCGCTCGGGCTTGAACCCCGCCCCGTGCGGAACGTCTGCCGTTCGGCATTTTCTCTAAGAAAACAATAATTTACCGACGTGTTGCGTCGAGATTCGGCCCTTCGTGAAGAAAGAGGCGAGCCATGACGAGGCAGCGACTTCGGAGCGGCGCGCCCGCTCGAAACGTCAAACCCAGGGAAATCCCCATAAGCGCGGGCCGTTACGATAGTCAGCCTTCAGGCAAGTCGAGGCGGCTCGTGAATGTGCTTCACGGCTGAGGCACCAGTCGGTCCAGGTATATCTGGACCGTTGCAGCGGCCGTTGATAGTGGGATTGTGAAATTGATAGCAGCTGCAAGGACGATACTTGCAGAACCGTAGCGCTATAACTGAGTTCGAAAGATTTGAGATCTTTCCACTCTGAAGATCAGCGACAAATATGTCCAACTGACAAGTCGGTAATTGCGCTCCTCCAGATAGCGAAATATGGCGGAATCTATTACTTCCCTTATCGAAGTCAGCGTCGACTCCACAATGATGATCTTTGGTTTATACCTGCTGATATCAATCGATCGCAAGACTTCGTAATCGTGACCTTCCACGTCGATGGAAAGCAGATCGATTTCCTGGCCGGCGTACGGGGTGTGCTCGAGAACGTCGTTCAATGTGGTGGTTTCAACGGTCCGGACAGAGATAGGCTTCTGGACTTCGGCCGCAGCCACTATGGGATCTATGGTCGAAGTCAACCCATAATTTGAAAAATTATAGACTTCCTTGAGCTGTTTCTCGTTCGAGACGGCCGCACATACATTGACATCACCAGACCGCGCAAGAGAAAACGTTTCAATTTTCACTGGATCCATGTCTATGTTGATGCCGCGCCAACCACGCTTGTAAAGCGCATGTGTGTTCGAGAACTTGACAGGGTGGTATGCACCAACGTCGACATAAACACCCTTATTGCACCGGGGACTGATTATCTCGCGCAACACCGCGTCCTCTCCAAACTGCGAGTAGTACAAACGCGGCCCGCGTGTTATCCACGTCTTGCGGACGAGCCAAAGGAAGTGTCCGAACGTCTTCGGGTTCAACATAATCGCTCCCCACTTCGAAACGATAACGGCAATAGGTCAAACAGCGTTTGACCTGGAAGCTTGCCGAGCAGAAGGTCGGTCCGGCATTACGTTAGCTAATATTCGCATAGCAGGCCTCATTACCGCTGCAAATGTGCCGTAGTACGGACAAAACGATATTCGCGAATTAGTTACATGCTCGAAAAGTCGTTGACAGTTACATCTGCAGACTACTCGACGGTTAGCCGAACATTAAGCGAAAGTCATAATAATGTGTATTTTTGGCCGAAACCGTCGAGTGATGCAAAAAGCTCCCGGTTCCAGTCGGTTCGCATGTCGCGGAATACAGCCGCGCGAGATTCAGCCCGGCGAAGCCTTCTGCATCAGGCCACGATCCGCCAGTTTCGGTCGCCCGACAGCGCGCTCGTTTCACTTCACTTCTGCGCAGGCCGGTGCAACGCATTACCCGCCATCCACTTGAGCCGTTCGCAATTGACCTTGATGCGCGCCGCGAATTCCTTCGGATCTCGCTCGCGCAGTGCGTTCATCTGGCTATTGGTGATGTCGGCGCGGTGCCAGCCCGTGTCCCAGTGCTGATCGAAATCGGTCGCACCGGTCAGGACCTTTCGGAGCCGCTCCTTATAGGCGCCGATCCGCTCGGGCGACACGTCGCAAAACGCCTGCGCGAAGCTTGCGCGCTCGCCCGCCGTCTCCGCGCTCAGGTTGGCGTCGCTCGCACCGCTCGCGAGCGGCGCGGCGAGCGACAGCACCGACAGACAGAACGCTGCGCAAAGCGGCCGATAGCGATACGATAGGTTTTTCATCTTCGACTCCTGACGATCCTTCGTGGCGACCAGGGATTGTCCCGATCTTCAACGCCGCCTCGCCGATTGTGTCCTGATTGCACTGCACGATGGCGTTTTCGCGCGCTATCCGATGCATCGCGTGGCCAAACCGCGGTGCTACGCTCGTTAAAGCGGCATTCGCGACGTGCCCGTTCCGGGGAGCCGTGGCGCAAGCACCGCAACGCCACGGCCTATCGGCAGGCCGCGACAGAAGCACGAGCGCCAGGCATGAGAACGAGCTCGAACACGACGCGCAACGAGCACAGAACGAAAGCACGACACGAAATCAAACACAAAAAGGCGAGACATCGCTGCGGGAGTGACTGCGATGGCATTTAGAACATATACCGTACTGACGCTGTTGGTGACGAGCACTGCCGCGTTCGCGTGGCGGCCTGTCACCTATCCGATCCGAAGTCAGAGCCCTTACGAGCGCAGCATCGACAACGCGATGTGCTACGCCGAGGCGAACCGCGTGACCGGGGTCAACATGGCCCACGAGTCGCAGATTCCGCCGCGTCAGCCGCCCGCGGCCAAAGGTGCGTCGACCGGCGTACCGTCGAAGCCGCCGCTTCCGCCTAGTTCCTTCTCAGCCACGCCGCTGCCGTGGAGCGCGAGCGCGCCCGAAGCCGCGAGCGCGCCGTTGGCTGGCGCGCAAGCGCCTGGCGGCGCATCGTCGGCGAAACCGGTGAACGAAGCCGCGGCCGGCGCCAGCGCGCCAGGCGCGCCAGCCACCGCGGCGGCGAATGCACCGTCGAACGCATCGGCGGCGGCACCGGGCGCGAGCGAGAACGCGGCACCCGGCGCGTCGGATGGGGCGGCCGCTTCGCTGCAGGCCAACGCGGCGTCGAACGTGAAGCTGCCGCCGCTACCCGCGCCCGAGCCGCCGATGACCCGCTATTGGGCCGCCTACGGCGCGTGCATGCAGGCGCGCGGTTACGTCGTCCAGTAGTCCGGCCGACGCCGCTTGCGGGCGTCGTTGCATTCATTCTTTTTGATGGCGCCGCCCTTCGGCGCCAGTGGAGCGACACGGCCATGCCGCGCGACACGACCTCCGACCAGCCGTTTTTCCATCACTGCGCATACTGCGGCGTGCCGCTGCCGGGCCGCTTTTCGCCGTGTCCCGCATGCCATGCGCTGCCGATCGATTCGTTCGATACGGACGACAAGCCCGGCGAGCGCTCCGCGCGATCCCGGGCGCTGAGCGCATCGCGCACGCAACTCGAACCGCTGCCAGCGGCCGCGAGCTTGCCCGCGGACCGTTCCTCGCGACGCTCCGCGCAAACGAAGATGAGCCCCTACGATCTGCTCGACGAAGCGACGTTCGAGCCAGGCGGGCGTCGACGGCGGCATCCGCTCGCGCTTGCCGCAGCCGCGCTCGCGGCGCTCGGCGTCGTGTACGTCGGCTTCGTTCTACTCAACGACGACGATGCGAGCGTCGACACGCCGGTCACGGTCTTCGGCACGGTGCGCCCGGACAACCCTGGCCAAGCCCCTGCACAGAACGTTGCGCAGAATGCGGCGCCGTCGGTTGCCGCGGCGCCGAAGCCGGCGTCGATCGTCGCGCAACCGCCGCGTCCCGTTGTCGCCGCGCGGCAGCAACCGGCGAAAGTGCACGCGTCCCCCGTCGCGCCACCGGCACCGCCCGTCGTGGCGACCGCGTCCACCGTAGCGCGATCGTCACCGCCCGTCGTGGCGACCGCGCCGACCGTCGCGCCATCGTCAACGCAGGTCGTTGCGACCGCGCCCGCCGTAGCGCGATCGAGCCCGCCCATTGTGGCGACCGCACCGACCGTCGCGCCATCGTCACCGCCCGTCGTTGCGACCGCGCCTGCCGTGGCGCGATCGGCTCCACCCGTCGTGGCGACCGCGCCCGTCCCAGCGCGACCGTCAACGCCCGTCGTTGCGACCACGCCGACCGCAGCGCGACCGACACCGCCCGTTGTCACGACCGCGCGCGCCGTAGCGTCAACGAAGACATCGAGCGCGGCCATCTCCGCGCCCACGCCGCGTGGCACGGCGCTCGCGTCGACCAGCACCAACACCAACACCGACACGATGGCCGCCCCGCTCACGCAAGCCGACAAACAGCGCGCCGACGCCGAGCGCAATCTGAAAGCCGCGCACGGCTATCTGCAACGAGGCAATCTGGCGGCGACCAGAGCACGCCTCGCCGCCGTAATCACCGCGCAGCCCGACAATCGCGACGCGCGCAGCATGCGCGCCCAGGTGAGCACGCTGGAGCAGCAACGCGACGCGTTGCTGAGCCTCGCGCGCGGCTGCAGCAACGTGGGACATTGGGAGTGCGCGTCGCACAACGCCAACGAGGCGTTGCGGATCGATTCGAGCAGCAAGGCCGCGCAACGGCTCGTCGCGCTCGCGTCGCACGAGTCGGCGTGGCAGACCATGCAGCCGACGGCGGAAGAGTCGCGCGCATTGCGCGATCTGCTGCGTCACCACTAAGGATTGCGAGGTATCTCGCGGGACGGCGGCACGGGCGTGCAGTCGATCACGCCCGCCCGCGCGGCGCCCCGAAAGACGCGCGCGCGGGCAGCAGTGTCAGCCGGCGATGCTGTCGTAGCCGTAATAGCCGCCCTGATACCCTGAGCCGAGAAACGCCGCTTCCTGCGGCACGTCGGTGAGCAGCACGCCGCGCAGACCGACGCCACCGTTACGCAGGCGTTTGGTGGTTTCGATGATCTCATGCAGCGGTTGACGCCCATGCCGCACGACGAGCAGCGTCGTCGCCGCGTATTTGCCGATCAGCGTCGAGTCGGTCACGGCGAGCACCGGCGGCGTGTCGATGATCACGACGTCGTATTGCGGCTTCAACACCTCGAGCATCGCTTCGAAGCGTTTGCTCATCAGCAGCTCGGCCGGGTGCGAAGGCAGCGTGCCTTTCGCGAGCACGTCGAGGTTGGGCAGCACGTCGCGCTGGATCATCGCGTTGAGATCGCCGCCGCACAGCACGTCGGACAGTCCCGGCCGATGGCTGACGCCGAAATGCGAATGCACGTCGCCGCGTCGCATATCGGCGTCGATGATCAGCACGCGCTTGTTCGCCGACGCGACCAGCGTCGCCAGATTCACCGACAGGAACGACTTGCCCGCATCGGGCCGCGAGCCGGTGATCATCACGACGTTGTTGGCCGCATGATCGAGCGACAGCTGCAGCGAGGTGCGCAGATTGCGCACCCCTTCCACCGCGATATCTTCGGGCGCCTGTTGCGCCAGCACATGCTGCCCGCGCTGGCGCAGCGACACCTTTTCCTGCAGGCGCAATTGCGTCTGGCTGCGCGGCACCACCGCGAATACCGGCACGCCGAGCATCCCCTCGAGTTCGTCCGGGCGCTCCACGCCGCCGCGCATCGCGCGCCGCAAGAAGACCAGCAGCAAGCCGAGCGCGAGGCCGCCGCCGAGCGAGATCAGGATCACCAGCATGCGCTTCGGCCACACCGGATCGTCGGGCGTTTCGGCGAAGTCCACCACGCGCACGCCGCCCACCTGCCCCGCCTGCGCGACCCGCAGTCGCTGCACGCTGTTGAGCAGGTTCGTGTACAGATCGGTGTTCACGTGCACGTCGCGCTGCAGACGCAGCGCGGTCTGCTCGGTGTCGGGCATCGTCGAGACGCTGTGGTTCATCGTGCTCTGCGCGCCCTGCAACGCGGCGATCTGCGCATCGAGCGCGGCGACCATCGGATGATTCGGCGTAAAACGCTGCAACAGCTCCGCGCGCTGCTGCTGCAGATCGAGCAGCTTCGTCTTGTTGTCGACGATCTGCTGCAGCAGCAGCTTGCTTTCTTCACCGAGATCGACGGCGCCATGTGTATTGCGGAACTTGCCGTAGCGCTCTTCCGCGTCGTCGAGCGCCTTGCGCGCGTCGGGCAGTTGCTGTTCGAGATACGCGAGCGTGTGGTCGGATTCGGTCGATCGGCTCGCGAGATCCTGCCGCACGAACTGGCGCGCCACGTTGTTGACGATCGCCGCGGTCAGCGCCGGATCGGCGCCTTCGAGACTCACGCGGATCACGCCGGAGTCCTCCGCCGTTTCCTGCACGACCATCGTCTTCGCCAGACGCTCTACCGTGCCGAGCGTCGACGCGCGCGTCAGCTCGAAACGCGAGCCGGGCGCGCCGACCAGTGTGTCGACGTGCAGCGTGACCGGGCCGACCGCGGTATCGGTTTGCACGGTCTCGCCGACGCGCCCCGACAGGATCGCGCTGCCGTGAGGATCGCGCAGCATGAAGGTGTTGCCGGCGCCCGCGACCAGCGTGAAGGTCTCGCCATACAAGTCCTTCGACGTGTCGAAGCGCGACACCGCGATGCTCTCGTTGCCCCACGCGAACCCGCGCAGGTTGACGAACGACGGCAGCCGGAACCACCAGTGCCCGTTCACGAGTCCGGCGATCTTGCTGCCGATCACCGGCAGATAACGCGGCTTCGCCGTAATGTCGAGGTGCAGCGCGCGGACCGCTTCCTCGGTGACGAGACGCGACTTCAAAAGCTCGATCTGCGCCGCGGTCGACGGCTTCGAATCGTACGCGCCGGGAAGCGGCGCCGCCGCGTCCCGGCCGTTCGCATTGACGTTCACCGCGTTCGCCGTCCTGTCCTGGACGTGAAACAGCACGTCCGAACGATAGACCGGCGGCGTGAGGAACGCGTACGCGCAACCGAGCGCGAGCGCGATCAGCGTCACGGTGAGGATCGTGCGCCAACCGCGCACGATCGTGCGCACGTAGTCCGACAGATGCAACTGCCCCGGTTCATACACGCCGGCGTAACGGTTTTCGTAATTGATTGCCATGTTTTCACCCAACAAGGCCTGCCGGTTCAGATATCGCGTCACGCATGCGTCACTTCGACACGACGACTCCCGTCACCGCCGCGTTGATCGCGGGCAACAGCAGGTTCAACACACGGTTGAAGCGAACCAGACCGCCCTGACCGACGTACACGATGTCCTTCGGCTGCAGCTCGAACTGGTTCGCGAGCAGCATCGCCACCGGCGAGGTCGCATCGAGGTGATAGATCTGCGGCGAGTCGCTGGTCGAATTGCGGATCACGAACAGCTGCTGCCCCGAGGCCGTATTCGAGTCGAAGCTGCCGCCGTCGGAGATCGCCTGCGACAGCGTCAGCGAGCCGTTGCGCAACGGCAGCACCGTGGCCGGCTTGTTGACTTCGCCCATCACGTAGACGCCGCTGTCTTCGCGCGCGTTCACGCGCACCGTATCGCCCGGCTGCAGATAGATATCCGACGGATTGCGGCCGTGCTTGATGAGGTCGTCGATGTTCAGCCTATAGGTCTTGCCGTCGCGGATCAGATCGACCCGGCTGCGATCCGCGGTCGCGTTGAAGCCGCCGCTCAGGCCGATCGCGTTCGTCAGCGACATCGGAATGTCGTTGATCGATTGCGTGCCCGGTGTGCGCACTTCGCCGTCGATATACACCGTCGCGTTACGGAACGACGCGACGCGCACCGTCACCTCGGGCTTCTGATAGACCTTGCTCAGCCGCGAATGCAGTTCGCGCTGGATCGTCGCGACGTCCTTGCCGGCGACGTGCAGGTTGCCCGCGTACGGAAACTGGATGTCGCCGTTCTCGTCGATCAGGAAGCCCGGACTTGCATCGGAAGGGCGCGAGGTCGTCGGCGGCTGTCCCAGCGCGGCCGCGAGTTCCGGGTGATCCCACACGACGATCTGCAGCACGTCGCCGGGGCCGACCCTGTACATGGCTGGCTTGCCGAACAGACCCGTCGTCGTCGGCGGCAACACCGAGGCAGTCTGGTCGGCATTCAGCTTCTTCAGCAGTTCCAGATTGATATCGGTGATCGGAATCTGCTTCTGCTGCGAGGCTTCGGTACTGAATTCGCCACCCGTGTCCTGAATCGCGGCCGGCGTGACCATCCGTTGTCCCGGTACGATCTGACATCCGGAAAGCAATGCTGCGCTTGCGAAAACCACAAGACTTCCTGTGCGAAAACCAAGTGAGCTCATGATCTTTACTCCTTCGCCCCGAGGCGTTGTTATCGACTTTCTAGTAAGCGTTTCGATGCACCAGTCCGGCGACAATCGTCGCGCCGATGATCCGCATGTCGAGTGCGAACGACCAGTGACCCAGGTAGTACAGGTCATGTTCGACGCGACGCTCCATCTTCTCGATGCGGTCGGTTTCGCCACGGAAGCCGTTGATTTGCGCCCAGCCCGTGATTCCCGGTTTGATCCGGTAGCGATTGATATAGCCCGCGACCACCTTCTGATAGAGGTCGTCGTGCTCGAGCGCATGGGGACGCGGTCCTACGACCGACATGTCGCCACGCAACACGTTGAAAAATTGCGGCAGCTCGTCGAGGCTCGTGCGGCGCAGAAACGCGCCCACTTTCGTCACGCGCTTGTCGTTGCGCGTCGCCTGGCTCAAAGTGCCCTTCGCTTCGGTATGCACGCGCATCGAGCGGAACTTGTAGATCGTGAACACTCGGCCGTCCGCGCCCTTGCGCTTCTGTTTGAACAGCACCGGTCCGCGCGAGGACAGCTTGACCGCGATCGCGATGCCAAGCAGCAGCGGCGCGAGGGCAACGATCGCGGCCGCGGCGAACAGCCGGTCGAAGACTTCCTTTTTCAGCATCGCGTTGGCCGACAGCGGCGAGGCGACCAGATTGATCGCCGGCACGCCGAGCAGATCGACCACGCCACTGCCTTCGAACAGCGCATGGCTGCGCACGTCCGGCATGAAGCGGATATTCACGAGGTCGTCGCGGAACTCGTCGATCAGCGCGCAGATCAGCGGCTCCTCGGACAGCGACAGCATCAGCCATAGCTCGTGCACGTCGTTGGTGCGGATGTAGTCGGCCAGCAGATCCACGCGATCGAACACCGGCACGCGCGGATTCGTCACGCCGGAGTCGTCCGGGCGCGTGTTGTAGACGGCGGTCGCGCGAAAGCCCGCGGTCGGCGCCGACTCGATGCGGTGCAGGAGCGCATCGCACTGCGAACCGCTGCCGACGATCGCCACCTGATGCAGGTTCATGCCCGCGCCGCGCGCCCGCGCGAGCACCGCGTGCGCGATCACCCGATTCGCGATCAGCAGGCCACCCGTCGTCGCGGTCCAGTACGAGAACCACAGCCGCGACACGATATCGATGCGATGCAGCGAGTACATCAGCACGAGCGCGCAGGCCTGCACGATCAGCCACGCGAGCGACACCTGACCGGCGAGCCCGAGCTTCGAGCGGCCGCGCCATGATTCGTAGACGCCGAACGCGGGGAAGATCGCGAGCGCGAACGCAGCCGAAAACATCACCAGCGCCCAGTAGAAACCCGACTGGCCGAGATAATCGAAGCGGATCCGCGACGCCACGGTCGCACCCGCCAATACCAGAGCGACATCGAAAATCCGCGCGAGCAGATCCTGAAACTTGCGCATTTTACTTACCTCGTTCTGCCGTTCCTGTACGCAAAAAGGGGCGTGCATGGGCGTCCTACGGGCAGCGGCCGTAGTTGTCGTCAAACCTCACGATGTCGTCTTCGCCGAGATAGGTACCCGACTGGATTTCGATGATTTCGAGCGGCACCCTGCCGGGGTTTTCGAGCCGGTGACGCGTGCCGAGCGGAATGTAGGTCGATTCGTTTTCGCTGAGCAGGAACTGCTCTTCGCCGCGCGTGACGAGCGCGGTGCCGCGCACGACCACCCAATGCTCAGCGCGATGATGATGGAGTTGCAGCGACAGCTTTGCGCCGGGCGTCACGACGATGCGCTTGACCTGGAAGCGCTCGCCGCGATCGATCGAGTCGTAGAAGCCCCACGGGCGCCGCACCTTGCGATGCGCGTCGGCCTCCGGCGCGTGCTGCGCCTTGATGCGCGACACGAGCCCCTTGACGTCCTGCACATGCGAGCGATCCACCACGAGCACCGCGTCGGCGGTCTCGACCACGACGACGTTCGCGGTGCCGACGCACGCGACGAGCCGCCCTTCCGAATGCGCATAGCAGGACACCGCGCCTTCGAACGCCACGCGGCCGCGCCCGGCGTTGCCGTTCGGGTCCTTCTCCATCGCCGCCCATACCGCGTCCCATGAGCCGAGGTCGGACCAGCCGGCTTCGAGCGGGATCACGACGCCGGGCGGAATGACCGCGGCTCGACTTTGAGCTTGCATGTCAGTCTGTGCCGCGCCTTGCGCTTCGACGTTGCTCGCGCTGTCGTCTTGCGCCGGCGCCGGTTCGGTCAAACGCTCCATCACCGCGTAGTCGATCGAATCGGCGGGCACGTCGAGGAACGCGTCGTGCGATGGCCGGAATACGTCGCCGTCCTGCTTGCCGCTCGCGAACGCGGTTGCGCACGGCGCATGCATGTCGGGCCGCAGCGCCGCGAGCGTGTCGAGCCACACGCGCGCACGCACGATGAAGATGCCGCTATTCCACCAGTAGGTGCCGGCCGCCAGGTATTGCCTCGCGATTTCCTCGGCGGGCTTCTCGACGAAACCGGCGATCGCGTGGCCGCCAGCGGCCAATGCCGCGCCGATCCGGATATAGCCGAAGCCGGTGTCGGGACGCGTCGGCGGCACACCGAGCGTCGCAATCGCGCCCTCGCTCGCATGGTGCGCCGCGCACGCTAGCGCGCGCTGCAGGGCAGGCACGTCCGCGATCGCGTGGTCGGCCGGCATCACGATCAGGATCGCGTCGTCGCCGGCCGCGCACGCGAGCGATGCCGCGAGCGTCAGCGCGGGCGCCGTGTCGCGGCGCGCGGGCTCGACGATCAGACGCGCGTCGACGCCGTTTTCATGCAACTGTTCGGCGATCACGAAGCGATGCTCCTCGCCGCACACGACGATCGGCGAAGCGTCGACGCTCCAGCCCGCCGGGAAGCCCTCGAGCCGCCGCGCGGTCGCCTGCAGCAGCGAGTCGGAGCCGACCACGTCGATCAGCTGCTTCGGAAAGTTTTCGCGCGACACCGGCCAAAGCCGCGTGCCCGAGCCGCCCGCGAGAATGACCGGGACGATGTGCGCGCAGCGCGCGCCAGCAACCCCGGCGCTTGCGCCGTTCGGCTCGACGGATCGGGCGCTCACACCTGCCTGCGTCAACATATCGGGAATCCTTTTCGATCTGCAAGGTACGACGAACAACGGACCAGTCCCCGCCTGTCACGCGCGGTTACCGGGCTGGCTCCGTCGGTGCTACTCGCCTGCCATACGGCGGCTTTGAATCCTGAACTCGGTCGGCGAAATCCTCATCCGCTTGCGAAACACTTTCGCGAGCCGGTCGCCGTTGCCCATCCCGGTGCGCCGGGCGATCTTGTCGACCGGCAATTCCGATTCGATCAACAGGCTGCACGTCACCGCGAGGCGCTCGTGCAACAGGAAACTCGACGGCGTGATACCCATTTCCATCTTGAAGCGGCGCAGAAAGTTGCGCTCGCTCATCGCCGCGAACTGCGCGGCATCCGCAATCGAAATTGATTGCTGGCAGTTTTCCTGCAGCCAGCGCGCCGCCGCGCGAACCTTGTCGCCGGGACTCATGCCGCCGTCCTCGCCGAGCAGCGGCGCGAGGTTCGTGCACGAGTCGGACAGCAGCCGCTCGGCAGCCGAGCGCGCGGTCGCGTTGCCCAGATCGCGCTTGATCATCGCGAGCGCGCTGCGCATCGATTCCAGCCGGTCGTTAAGGTCGACGACGCCCTGCTCCGCCGAGCCCGCGCCATTTCTGGCCAAGGCCGGCTGGTGCGGGTCGCTCCCGTCCTTGTCCTCGGGCAGGGCCGCCGCGTCGAGCACCGCGCGCCCTTCGGCGATCGGCCGGATCATCGCGGTGTTGCGACGCACGCGCCGCAGCCAACCAAGCAGACGCTCATCGCGCGCCGCCGACGCCGCGCCCTTGCCGCCCGCCACATAGAGCGCGTCGAAGCCGCCGTAATGGCGCGCGTCGAGTCCGTCGGTCCAGACGCGCAAACCCGACGACGAAATCACCATGCCGCCGCCGGCGGACAAGAACGACACGTCGTACAGCCACGCGCCCGAACCGGAAGTGGCGAGTTCGTTGGCAGCCTGGAACACCTCGGCGATCACGCCCGCCCCTTGCAGCGAGCAGTCGTTGAACAACAGAATCGCGACACGACGCACGCCCTTGTTCGGAGCATGCACCCAGCGCAGCATTGCAGACTCCAGACTCGCGCAGGTCATAGTCATCCTCTCGACAGAAAACGATCTACTACACCTTTTACGATCACGCACAATGCGAACTCCGCGCAGTGCATCATAGCGACGGCCTCCGGCGCTCTGCCGTCATGTCCGAAAGTGCAGACATATTGGCACTATGAATACGTGATCGGCCAGTGCAATTCGGCACAATACCGAAACGACCGTCTTTTCAATGGATTAATCGTCTAACCGCATATGGTTCAATATGCACTCGCAAATCTTAATGCAATTTAAAAAATGAATGCGTACGCCAGCGCACACTGCGCGGCTACTCGAAAAACGGCGTGTCCCGCCTTATGTACCCGCCGAGGCGGCATTTTAAAAGAGATTTTTTGCCGGAATTGGCTATCGATGAGTGAAACACCCCCCGCCCTACCAGGCGGGTCCGGCTGCATCGACAACTTCCCCTGACGATCCGCGCAAGCGCCGCGCAACCGACCCTTCCGCCGTCCAATGTAAGCACTCAACGCGCCAGAAAAGATTATTTAATTCATTTTTACTAATGACGGGAATATAAACGTGGCGATCAACGTTTCAAACCTGAAACACGGATATCGGACGACTTTAGCGCCCCCGCAATAGATGGGCCAATGGCGGAATAAGTCGGGTGCGAGCGGGTGCATTTCCGCCAACCGATTGCGGAAATGGACTACGAGGTTTCCGCAAGGGGGTTGGGGACAGCGAACGAAGTCCGCCATCCCTACGCAACGACTGTGACACCCGTGCAAAACGCGCCGCGTAATGGCACGACGCGACGATAGTTTGGCGTCGCCTGACAGGTTTACGGCGGGCAAGCGCACATAAAAGTGGTTCTGAACGGGGTTACGATGCCCCCGACAAACGCGCTGGAACCGCACACATGAACGGCATTTCATGGATCACGCTGATACTTGCCACGATGATCGGCGGGTTCCTGTTCGCAACGATCGGCGTGGTGCTGCTCGCGCTGCTGCTCGGCAACGTATCGGACCGGCTGTCGAGCAACGACGAGACTCGCCAGGACTCATAGGGCCTGTTCACAGGCCCTAGCTACTTCGAAAGATCCTCGAGCGCGACATCGCGCGTCTTCGGTCCCAGCGTACCGATCGCGACCATGACGATCGCCATTGCCCCCGAGATGAACACGAACACGCCGTTCACGCCGAAGCGACCGAGGCAGGCGGCGATCACGAACGCCGAGAACATCGCCGAAATCCGGCTCCACGAGTAGACGAAGCCGACCGCGCGCGCGCGGATGCCGGTCGGAAACAGTTCGGCCTGGTACGCGTGATAGCTGTATGAAATGATGTTGCCCGCGAGCACGAGGCACACGCCGAGGCTCACGAGCAGCACCGTCTCGCGCGCCTGGCTGAACGCGAGTCCGCACACGACGTTGATCGCCGCCATGCAGACGATGACGGTCTTGCGCTCGAAGCGATCGGCGATCAGCAGCCCCAGCAACGGCCCGAGCGGCGCCGCGATCGCGATGATGCTCGCGTACATCAGACTCGTCGTCACCGTGATGCCCTGCTTCATCAGCAGCGTCGGAATCCAGTTCGCGAAGCCGTAGTAGCCCATCGTCTGGAACACGTGAAAGATGATCAGCATCAGCGTGCGCCTGCGATACGGCGGCACCAGCAGATCACGAAACGCGGCCCGCGCGCGCACCGGTTCGGGCAGCGCGGGCTCGGGCAACGGCAGGCCGCATTGGCGCCGATACTCGCGCGCGACGCGTGCTTCGAGACGCGTCATCACCGCGTCGGCTTCGTCGAGGCGGCCTTTTTGCGCGAGCCAGCGCGGGCTCTCCGGCAAGCCGCGGCGAATCCACCACACCACGATCGCGCCGAGCGCGCCGATCAGCACGACCACACGCCAGCCATCGAGACCGAACAGGCGTTGCGGCACCAGCAGATACGACAGGAACGCGACGATCGGCACCGCGCAGAAGCCGACCGCCTGCGAGCACGCCGAAGCGCGCCCGCGAATGTGCTTCGGCACGAGTTCGGAAATATATGTGCCGATCGTGACGATCTCGACGCCGATGCCGATTCCCGCGATAAAGCGCCAGCAGTTCAATCCGAGCGCCGTGTGCTGGAACGCCATCACGACGTTGGCCGCCGTGTACCACAGCAGCGACCAGGTGAAGATCGCGCGCCGGCCGAAGCGGTCGGCGAGAAAGCCGCACGCAGCCGTGCCGATGAACAGGCCCGCGAACAGCGCGGCGATGAAACTCGCGACGCCGCTCGTGCCGAACAGGCCGCGCGTCGTGGCCGTCAGCAGGCCGCTGTGCACGAGTCCCGGCGCGATATAGCCGGAGTACATCAGGTCGTAGAGTTCGAAGAACATGCCGAAGCTCAGCAGCATCACGAGCTGCCAGATCGTGCGGGTCGCGGGTAGCCGGTCGAGCCGCGCGGAAATGCGCGCGCCGTCGAGCGCGATCGCGCCGGCGCGGTCCGGGCCTGCTGCATCTGCGCCCGCGTCCGTGGGTGAGCCGTCGAGCGCGCCGGCATCGCCGAGCGCCGTTGAGTACATGGCCTGATTCGACGATTTCATCGTCTGTCTCCAGAATTATTGGTCTATTGCCCGCTGCAGCGGGTCAAGCGCGGCACGACGCTCACGCAGCCGCGCGCGGCGCCCGCGATTGCACGCCACCGCCGAGCTCCGCGATCCGCGCGTCGTCGAACCCGAGTTCGCGCAGCACCTCGACGGTGTGCTCGCCGATCTTCGCGATCGGCCGACGCGGCCCGAGACGCGCACCGTCGAGCGAAATCGGCAGCAACGGCATCGCGGTTTCGCTGCCGTCGTCGAGCGTCAGCGGCACCAGGCCGCCGCTCGCGTTCAGGTGCGGATCGTCGAACAACTCCTCGGGCTTCGTGATCGACGCGAACGGAATGTGATTGCGCTCGAACAGCGGCACGAGCGTCGCGCCGTCGAGACGGCTCAGGCTTTCGCCGAGCGTCTGCAGCAGCCAGCCGCGCGCGAGCACGCGGTCGTTGTTGGTCGCGAGGCGCGCATCGGCGAGCAGATCGTCGCGTTCGAGAATCGCGCACAGCGCGCGCCACTGCGCGTCGCCGGTCGCGGCGATGAACATCTGCTCGCCGTGCGCGAGCGTAAACACATCGTAGACGGCCCAGGCGCTGATGCGTTCGGGCATCGGCGCGGCGGCCACGCCGGTCGCCGCGAACTGCTGCATGTGCTGCGCCGAGAGCAGCACGCAGTTCTCGAACAGCGCGCTCTGCACCTCCTTGCCGCGGCCGCTCGCGTGCCGTTCGTGCAGCGCCGCCAGCACGCCGATCGCGCCGAACATGCCTCCCATGATGTCGTTGACCGAGCTGCCCGCGCGTAGCGGACGGCCCACCGGACCGGTCATGTACGCGAGGCCCGCCATCATCTGCACGACTTCGTCGAGTGCCAGACGATGTTCGTACGGACCATTGAGAAAGCCCTTGTGGGACACGTAAATCAGCCTGGGATTGCGCTCGCGCAGCGTCGCGTAATCGAGGCCGAGACTCGCCATGCGGCCGGGCTTGAAGTTTTCGACGAAGACGTCGGCGCTATCGACGAGTTGCTTCAGCGCGGCGAGACCGGCTTCACTGTCGAGATCGAGCGCGACGCTCTTCTTGTTGCGATTGAAGGTGCGGAAAAAGCCCGCGCCGGTGCCGAGCAGCCGGCGCGTGCTGTCGCCGCGCGGCGGCTCGACCTTGATCACTTCGGCGCCGAGGTCGCCGAGAATCATGCCGCAGGTCGGACCCATCACCATATGCGACAACTCGATCACGCGGATGCCCGCGAGCGGCAAGGTACCCGGCTGCGGCGAAGACGTCGACGACGAAGCTGAAGTAGCGGAGGAAAGCGGAGTCATTGCGGCACCTGCGGAACGGAAGAATGGGGACGACGCAAAGATTCGGCGTAGCTGGCGAAGTCGCGCGCGACCGCTTGCGCGTGCGCGAACTGTTTCGGTAGTCCCGCTCGCGCGAGATAGCCGTACAGCGGCTCGCCCGGCAGCGCTTGCGCCAGCACCGCGCGCGATGCGAGTAGCCGCGCGATGTCGATACCGGTGTCGTAGCCCATGCTGTGGAGCATGAACACGAGGTCTTCGGTATTGACGTTGCCGGTTGCGCCCGGCGCATGCGGACAGCCGCCGAGACCGGCCAGCGACGCATCGAACTCGCGGATCCCGTGCTGCAGCGCGACCAGCGTGTTGGCGAGCCCGAGGCCGCGCGTGTCGTGGAAATGCAGCGAGCGCAGCCTGTCGCCCGCGACGTCGCGCACCAGCTCGATGACCTCGCCGACCTGACGCGGCGTCGCTTCGCCGGTCGTATCGCCGAGCGCGATCACGTCGGCGCCGGCCTGCACCGCGGCGCGCGCGATCGCGGCGATATCCGCGTACGGCACGGCGCCCTGCAGCGTGCAGCCGAACACCGTCGACAAACCGGCGATCAACTCGACGCGGCGCCCACCTGGCGGGGGCGCGCCATCGATCAGCTCGCGCATCGCGGCGAACGAGTCGATCATCTCGGCGGGCGTCTTGCGCACGTTCGCGGCGCTATGCGCGGCGCTCACCGAAATGGGCGCGACGATGCGCTCTACGCCTGCCTCGAGCGCGTGCTGCGCGCCCTTCAGGTTCGGCACGAGCGCGCTCACGCTGAGATCGTCGTAGCTACGGGCGTGGGCGACTACGTCGGCGGCGTCCGCCATTTGCGGCAGCAGCTTCGCCGGCACGAACGACGCGACCTCCATGTTGCGCACGCCGGCCGCGTAGGCGGCGTCGATCCAGCGCCGCTTGTCGTCGGTGGACATGATGCGGGCAATGCTTTGCAGACCGTCGCGCAGACCGACCTCGGTCACGACGACGCGCTCGCGGGTTTCATTCATTGGTTGGAATCCTGGTCGTGGACGCGGGCTTCAGAGGCCCGTTGGATGGAAGTGATGCGCTGACTGGGTCACAGCGTGCCCGCGTGACGACGCGCGGCAAAGTCTGCTTTGACGAAGCACACCATCGCCGCTCGCGATGGCCGCTCAGGCCGATGGGGCGGGCTTTGGCGCTCGCCTGGGTGAAATGCCTAGGGGTTTGTCTGGGGAGGTGGCGAAGGCGTGGGTGACGAGGCGTGTCGCCCGTCTTATCTGGCGCTCAGCAGATGCTCGAGCAATCGCGCGGCCGCCAGCGTCAACGCCGCGCGATCCCGCATGCAGATCACGAAGCGCCGCGCGGCCCAAGCCTCGCGCAACGGCACGGCGACGATGCCGTACTCGTCGGCCGCATGGCGCGGCAGCGCCTCGCGCGGCAGGATCGCGACCGCGAGACCCGCCTGGATGAAGCGATAGGCGGCGTCGAACGTCGATACATAGGTGCGGTAATTCAACTCGCTGCCCTTCTCCAGCGCGATGCGCTGCATCAGCGCATTGACCGACGCATTCGATGCGAGCCCCAGATGATCGAACCCGAGCGTCTGCTCGAAGCCGATCTGCGTCTCGCCCGCGAGCGGATGCGCGCGCGGCACGATCAGCGCGAGATGGTCGGCGCGATACGGCAGCGTGTCGAGACTGCCGAGCGGCACCGTGTCGCGGCAGATGCCCAGATCGGCCACACCCTCTTCCAGTCCGCGCACGATGTCCGCGCTGACGCGCTCCTCGACGTCGACGCGAATCGCCGGATTCGCCTGCAGAAACGCCGACAACGCCTCGGGCAAAAACTCCACCATCGACGACACGTTGGCGAGCACGCGCACATGCCCACGCGCGCCGGCCGCGTACTCGCTGAGTTCGGCCTGCAGGCGTTCGTGGCCGCGCATGATGAGCCGCGCGTGGCGCAACAGCGCTTCGCCGGCGGCGGTGGCGCGCACGCCGCGCTGGCTGCGCGACAGCAACGCGACATCGACGAGCGCTTCGAGATCGGCGAGCCGCTTGCTGACCGCCGACGGCGCGATGAACTCACGCTCGGCCGCGCGCGCGATCGTGCCTTCCTCGCACACGGCGATGAATAAGCGCAGCGTCACCTGATCGATTTGCCACATCGGCGCAGCGGATTTGTGGGTTGGGGGTGGGGGAAATTATGGTTGATCGTGGAAGGCCGTGGAGGATTTCTGTCGCTTGCGGTGCGGCTCGAACCACGGCTTGCCGTGCAAAGCAGTGCAGAAACAAGCACGTTGACGCTCGAATGGAAAGCCCGCAAAGCGGGGCGACTTGTTTGAGGCGCGGTTGCCTTCCGTTAGTCTTCCGTGCTCTTCAGATCGCTTATCCGCCCTTTCGTTATGCGCGCCATGCAATCCCAAAACGTCATATAACGCACCGACGCTTCGCCTAATGAATAGGTCTCAGCGTAACACTGGTTGTCGCGATACTCGACCCATGCCCTTTGTCCTTTCTCAAAGTAAGGCAATGCGACAGGATTGTTATCGACCTTCAAATCAACATCGCCTTTCCTCAACTCAGTTTCCAACGATTTAATCGTGGAATTCAATTCTGCGTAAATTTGTTCGAAATTCCTGTGGCTGCACGCAGCGATATCGGCGGTTGCCGCGTGCTCACCGGTCTTGCAAAGACGGTCAATTTCTTCGCGCAATTTTCCGGAAAAATAAACCGATGATGGCGCTGCTTTTTTGTAGTCGAACTGCACCGAGTAAATTGTTTTGCTCAGCGCAGTTGAATCAAGAAAGTTAAACATCGAAACCATGATAAGCCGCACAGCAAGCATTCTAGTGGGACGCATCATATACACCTTCAGAGAACACTCCAGCCTCCGTTTCCCGGCGTTGACGCAAGCTCGAGGAACAGCGAAATCTTTTTTATGTAATTCGGAATATTTCGGTAGTCACCTGATTTTCGCGATGCGTCAATTCGTCCGCAGCATGGTCTGCTACAGCATTAAAAAAAACACTCACCAATGCATCGTACACGTACTGAAACAACGGTACGTGCACTTTTGCATTGATGGCGCGTTCTTTCGCCTCAAGTCCTTTCAAAAACTCTCTGGCGTGTTGACTGATACTGGGCAGTCTCAAGAGTCAAGTGCAACGTTTAGCTAATCCGGCCTTCTCTAACTCTTTAGCCATTGCTTCCTCGGGGGAGTCCCAGCCGAGCGTCT